>JAJYUA010000044.1 GCA_021792755.1 Pseudomonadota bacterium | reverse complement strand
CCTACAGGATCGTCCAGGTCATGCCCACCGACAGCAGGTCCGGATGCTCGCCGAGGGCATCGAAACGCTCGTATTCCCCGCGCACCGCCCAGTTGCCGAAACTCCATTGCACGCCGGCGCCGGCGGCGAATGTCGTCTCGGTCGTGGAGAGCCGGCCGCTGAACCTGCCGTTGGGACAACCACGGATGGGGCAAAGCGGGAGGCATGCCGAGCCGGACGAGCAGGCGCTGCCGGAGGCGCTGAGGTCCGAGGTGAGGCGGGCGACGCCGGCCTTCACATACACATCGAGCATGGGCACGGGGATGGGCAGGTAGAGCAGGCCGAAGGCCGCCTCCCCCTGCTGCGAGAGGTGTGCGCTGCCGAGGGCGCCGAGTCCGGACCAGGACGGCGATACGCCGCCGCTGCCCAGGTGAAAGTAGTCGACCTCGGCCCCGAGCAGATACAGGCCGCGCACGCCGGCCATGAACTGATAGGCGGTGTCGCCGCGATCGAAGCCGCCGAGCGAGCCGGGAATGGCGGGGATCAGGCGGGAATCCCTCGCCCGAAGGCTCGCGTGTCCCAGAGCCGCGCCGACGTACACATTGAGCAGATCCGTGGCCGCGTGGGCGGGAGGCGAGAGCGGCGCGATCAGAAGCGCGCCCAGCACCGGGAGGAAGCGGTATGCGCCGTTTGCCAAGATGAGCTCCTCGTGAGGCGAGTGATGCCGAATTCCGAGTCCGCCCGCTCGGGGACACGCATCGCGGCGGCGATCCGTGCCGGGTGAGGGGCCTCGCGTCTATCCGGATGAAAACGGATGAGCCGTCGTCGCGTTGACACCCTGTGCGCTACCGGGTGGGAGCTGACAGCGGGCAGGCGCGCTGTCGCCGCTGCCTTGTCTCGAGACCCTGGCCGCCTGGGGGCATCGGGCGTTTCAGGGGTGCCAGACCGGCGCACGCCCTCGCGGCCGGTGCTCGCAGACAACCAACACGCGGCAGGGAGCATCGGCGCCGGACGAGGTCTGATTGGCTCGTGTAAAATTCCGACTCTCCATCAGCGGCGCGTGCGGCGCGCGCCTCATCCGGCCAGCCGCTGGTAGACCTCCACGTATTTCTCCGCCTGCCGTCCCCAGGAGAAATCCCTCGTCATGCCGTTGTGCATCATGCGCCGCCACTCGGCGGGCTCGGCGTAGAGGTCGAGCGCGCTGTTCAGGGCCCACTCGAGCGCGGGCGGGTCGAAGTCGTTGAACACAATGCCCGTTCCGCGCCCCGTGGCGCGGTCGTAGTGCTCGACCGAGTCGGCGAGGCCGCCGGTGCGGCGCACGACGGGCACCGTGCCATAGCGCAGGCTGTACATCTGGTTGAGTCCGCACGGCTCGTACCGCGACGGCATGAGGAACAGATCGGATGCCGCCTCGATCCAGTGTGCCAGCTCGTCGTCGTACGCCTGCTGAAAGACCACACGGCCCGGGAACTGTCCGGCCAGCTCGGCGAAGAACCGCTCGTACGGCGCATCGCCCGTGCCGAGCACGACCAGCGCGAGATCGCGAGCCGAGAGCACCCGCGGCAGCGTCCCGAACATCAGATCGATGCCCTTCTGGGCGGCGAGCCGGCTGACGATGCCCGCCAGCGCCGTGGTCACCGGCACCCGAAAGCCCATGCGATCGAGGAAGGCGCGCTTCAGATCCGTCTTCACCTGCAGGCGGTCCGGATCGAAGTGCTTGGGCAGGTGCCGATCGGTACGAGGGTCCCAGACGGCATAGTCAACCCCATTGAGGATGCCGGTGAGGACATCCTGGCGCATGCGCAGCGAGTCCTGCAGGCCCATGCCGTACTCGGCGGTGCAGATCTCCTGCGCGTGGGTGGGGCTGACCGTGGTGAGGGCATCGGCGTATAGAATGCCCTGGCGCAGCGGATTGATCCGCCCGGCGCGCAGATCCTCCTGGTGCAGCAGATGGGTCCGGCTGCCGAGCTCCAGATCGGCGATCGCGCGGGCGTCGAAGATCCCCTGGTAGCCGATGTTGTGGATGGTCAGCACCGAGCGGGTGCGCGCGAACAACGGCTCGCGCTGCAGATGCGTTTTCAAAAACAGCGGTCCGAACGCGGTGTGCCAGTCGTTGCAGTGCAGGATCCGCGGCGCCCATCCCATCCGCTGGCAGGTGAGGAGCGCGGCGCGGGTGAAGGCGAGGAACCGCAGGTGCTCGTCCGGATCGGCGGTGTACAGCGTCGGGCGGTCGTAAAGCGCCGGGCAGTCGATCAGGTACACCGGCGCGCCGCCATCGGGCAGCAGCGTGCGGGCAACCGAGAACTCGTAGTGATGGGGTCCCACCTGCAGCGCGATCCGCTGCAGGCCCTCGAGCGGCTGCGGCGCGAAGCGCCAGCGGTCGATCGCGCCGTAAAGCGGTGTGAACAGCCGCGTATCGTGGCCGGCCGCGTGCAGACACTGGGTGAGGGCGCCGGCCACATCCGCCAGGCCCCCGGTCTTCGACAGCGGGGCGACTTCCGAGGCGAGCAGGGCGATGCCCGGCTTCATGGCGCCCGCGTCCGGTTTATCATGGTGAGGATGCGTCATTTTCTGATTGCGCTTGTGCTCGTGTTGCTGGTGGGGGTCTCGATCGGGATCGGGTTCGCCGTGGCCCGCTGGCCGTTGGGGTGGTGAGCGCGCCGCGTTACCGCAGCCTCCGCCACGCGCGCACGGAGGACTGAGGTGCCCGGCGATGAGCGGCGCAGTTTACCGGAAGCCGCACGCGGCGCCGGCAAGCGATGAGGCCCCGGACCGGGGGGCGGCCGCCGCCGCGCCGGCGGCCGCGCACGCCCGGCGCAGTTCGGTGTCAACTCCTTCGGCGATGTCTTAACTTATTGATAATACTGGATATTATGTTCGGCGTGGCCGGGCGGATCGGCGCCCCCTGCTAGAATGGCTGTCCTGCGGAGGGTTTTCCGGGTGTTTCTCGAGGACCCACCTTCGGTTCCGCACCCGCAAGCCCATGGTCAGCTCCATGTCCACCTCCCCCTACCAACAGCTCGAACAGGAATTCAAGAAGCTTCATGCCTTCCTCGGGGCGATGTCGGTGCTGCGCTGGGATGCGGCGATCATGATGCCGCGCGGCAGCGCGGATGTTCGCGGCGAGCAGCTGGCGGCGCTCGAGACCGAGTACCACGCCATGCTCACCGTGCCGCGGATCAGCCGGCTGCTCGACCGCGCGCAGGCCAATACCCAGGGGCTGCAGGACTGGCAGGTCGCCAACCTGCGCGAGATGCGCCGCCAGCGCGACCATGCGATCGCCACCCCGGCCTCGCTCGTCTCGCGCCTGGCCAAGACGGTCGCCCGCGCCGAGGTCTGCTGGCTCGAGGCGCGCGCGCAGGGCCGGTTCGAGCTGTTCGCGCCGATGCTGACCGAGGTGGTTCACCTGGTGCGGGACAAGGCCGCCCTGCTCGGCCAGGCGCTGAATCTCTCGCCGTACGACGCGCTGGTCGATGAGTTCAGCCCCGGCATCACCACGGCCGATATCGACGCCATGTTCAAGGCGCTCTCCCGGCGCCTGCCGTCGCTGATCCGCGAGGCCGTCGTGGCTCAGGAGAGCCGCCCCCTCCGGCCGCTCACCGGCAAGTTCCCGCTCGCCAAGCAGCGCGCGCTCATCGTGGAGGTCATGAAGCAGATCGGCTTCCCCTTCGATCGAGGCCGGCTCGACGAGAGCGAGCATCCGTTCACCGAGGGGGTTCCCGGGGACATCCGGGTGACCACGCGCCTCGATCCCAACGATCCGTTCACCGGCCTGCTGGGCGCGCTGCATGAGACCGGCCACGCCCTGTATGACCTCGGTCTGCCGCAGGACTGGCGCGACCAGCCCGTGGGGCGCGACCGCGGCATGGCGCTCGAGGAGAGCCAGTCGCTGCTGACCGAGATGATCGTCTGCCGCAGCCGGCCCTTCGTGCGCTATGTGCAGCCGCTGCTCGCAAAGCACTTCGGGGTGGGCGGCCCGGAGTGGGACGTCGAGAACATTTATGCCCGCCTGACGCGGGTGCAGCGCAGTCTGATCCGAGTGGATGCGGATGAGCTCACCTACCCGCTGCACATCATGCTGCGCTATGAATTGGAAAAGCACCTGCTGAGCGGGGAGCTGGCGGTGCGCGATCTGCCGCAGGCCTGGAACGACGGCATGGAGGAGCGGCTGGGGATCCGCCCGACCAATGACGCCGAGGGCTGCCTGCAGGACGTTCATTGGGCCGTCGGCTCGTTCGGCTATTTCCCCTCGTACGCGCTCGGCGCGGTGATCGCGGGCCAACTTTACGAGAGCCTGCGCAACGACGTCCCGGCACTCGATGAGCAACTCGCCCACGGGGAGTTCTCGGGGCTGCTCGGCTGGTTGCGCGAGCACGTGCACGGCCTCGGGGCCAAGGTGCCGGTGCAGGATCTGCTGCGCGCCGCGACCGGCAAGGCGCTGTCGGCCGCCGCTTTCATCCGCTACGTCGAGGCCAAGTACCTGGAAACGGCGGCCAGCGAGGCGGCGTAGGTGAGGCAGCGAGCCACACAGTCGCGGACGCTCACGCGCCTGCAGGCGAGGCTGCGGGGCGAGGTCGGCAAGGCGATCGAGGACTTCCGGATGATCGGCCCGGGCGACCGGGTGATGGTGTGCCTCTCGGGGGGGAAGGATTCCTACACCCTGCTCGACATTCTGCTCTCGCTCAAGCGCAGCGCGCCGGTCGACTTCGACCTCGTTGCCGTCAACCTCGACCAGAAGCAGCCCGGCTTCCCCGCGCACGTTCTGCCCGAGTACCTCGCGGCCCTCGGTGTGCCCTTCCATGTCATCGAGCAGGACACCTACAGCGTGGTCCGGCGGGTCGTGCCGCAAGGGCGCACGATGTGCGGCCTGTGCTCGCGGCTGCGCCGCGGCGCGCTGTATCGCTTCGCCGCCGGCAACGGCATCACCAAGATTGCCCTCGGCCACCATCGTGAGGACATCGTCGAGACGCTGTTTCTGAACCTGTTCTTCGGCGGCAGGCTGAAGGCGATGGCTCCGAAGCTGCTGTCCGAGGACGGCCGTCACGTCGTGATCCGGCCCCTTGCCTACGTGGCCGAGCGGGACATCGAGCGTTATGCGCGCGGACGCAACTTTCCCATCATTCCCTGCAAGCTGTGCGGCTCGCAGGACAACCTGCAGCGCAGGACCATCAAGAGCATGCTCGCGCAGTGGGAGCGCGCCTGGCCCGGGCGCACCGAGAGCATCTTCTCGGCGCTGCGCCACCTCGAGCCCGACACCCTGGCCGATCCCCGCCACTTCGACTTCGCCGGTCTCGAGGCGCGGCGCATCTGCCGCATGTCGATGGACGAGGAAGATCGCCTGCAGGCGATTGCCGGCTAGCCGCAGGCCCCCCTGGCTTGGAATGAGCGCGATGGAGCCTGCCCCTCTTCCGAACTCCTACTGGGTTTTTCCGGGCCGACTGCTCGCCGGCGAGCACCCCGCGGGCCCTACCGAGGAGGCCACCCGCGAGCGCCTCGAGGCGCTCCTTGCCGCCGGCATCCGCTGCTTTCTCGATCTGACCGAGCCTGCCGAGGCCGCTGCCTACGACGGCACCCTGCCGCTTTCCATCGAGTACCAGCGCAAGCCCATTGCGGATCACGGAGTGCCGCAGCGGCGCGAGCACATGATCGAGATCCTGGACTGGCTGCGGGATGCGCTGCGCGAGAGCAAGCCGGTCTACCTGCACTGCCGCGCCGGGATCGGGCGCACCGGCACGGTGGTTGGGTGCCTGCTGGCCGAGGAGCACGGCGGGGAGCAGGCGCTCGCCGTGCTCAATCGGCTGTGGCGGCAGTCCGCCCGCTCGAGCGACTGGGAAAGCGTTCCCGAGACCCGGGCTCAGATCGAATACGTCCGGCTGTGGACTGCGAGCAGCCCCGGGCGGGCCATTGCGCCCTCCGGCCTCGAGGCGCCGCGACCGCAAGGCCCGCAGGAAGCGGGGACGGACCCTTTGCTGCAGCCTGCCGCCCTGGTGGCGGCACGGGCGCTCAGAGAGCGTTTCCTCGGCGCGCTGATCGGGCTTGCCATCGGAGATGCGATCGCCGCGGCGACGCAATTCCGCCGTCCCGGCTCGTTCGCTCCCGTGGCGGACCTGATCGGCGGCGGCCCCTTCGGCCTGCCGCCCGGGGGCTGGAGCGACGATACCGCCATGGCGCTGTGCCTCACCGAGAGCCTGCTCGAGTGCAACGGCTTCGATCCGGCCGACCAGGTGGCCCGCTACCGGCGCTGGCAGCGCGAGGGGTACCTGTCCGCGACGGGCCGATGCCTGGGGATCACGGCCGCAACGGCCCGTGCCCTGTCCACGGCCCAATGGCGGCGCCAGCCTTTCTCGGGCTCCCACGATCCCCTGCAGCTCGATCCAGAGCCGCTCTCCCGGGTCGCGCCGGTGGCGATGTACTTTTTCGCGACCCCGGAGCAGGCCGTGTCCCTGGCCGGCGAGGCGGCGCGCACCACCTCCCAGGCCGCCGCGGTGCTTGCGGCCTGCCGGGACCTGGCTCGTATCCTGGCACCGGCACTGGCTGGCGCGCCGAAGAGTGCGATTCTCGCCAAGGCCTCGGTCGCCCTGCCTCAGGGGGTGGCGAGGGGGGTGGGCCGGGCGCTGGCGGGGGCGATCGAGGCATTCGCCGCCACGGCGAGCTTCCGTGAGGCGGTGCTGCACGCGGCCAACCTGGGTGAGGACTCGGACGTCACCTCGACGGTATGTGGACAGCTCGCCGGAGCGCATTACGGTATCAATGCCATCCCGGCCGCATGGCGGGCGAGCCTTCTGCGCCGGTCGCTGATCGAGATGTACGCCGACCGGCTCCTCGCCCACGTCCTGACCCGGATGAGCGAGTGACCTTGCCGGCGCGGTTGCGAGCGCACGGCGGGGCGGCGCTGCGCTAAGCTGCCCGTCCCTGCTTCTGCCGCAAGCCGTTGCTCGTGACCTCGCAGCGCGCCAGCTCACGCCGCCGCCCGTCCTGGCCCGCTCTCTCGGACCAGGCGCTGCTCGAGCTGCGCTTCCGCGATCTTGGCCTGACCGTGCGCGCGGCCAACATCCGGCGCGCCGTTCAGCGGCTGTATCGCGAGCTGGAAGGCCGCGGCATCCGTTTCCGCCCGCACATCTGGCTGTCGGAGGAATGGTTCACCCCCGATGGGGTGCCGGGCATCGCCGTTCCGTTCTATCTGGCCCACCCGCGGCTGAGGCGGCTCGAGCGGCACGTCATGCACGAGGCCGAGGGCGGCAATTCGCGCGAGCTCATGCGCATCCTGCGCCACGAGGCCGGGCATGCGCTCGACAACGCCTATCGGCTGCGCCGGCGCAAGCGCTGGCGCGAGGTGTTTGGTCCGGCCTCGCTGCAATATCCGGCCCGTTACAAGGCGCGGCCTGGGAGCCGGCGCTACGTGCACCATCTGAGCGAGTGGTATGCGCAGGCGCATCCGACGGAGGACTTCGCCGAGACGTTCGCCGTCTGGCTCGCCCCGCGCTCCGGATGGCGCAAGAGCTACGCCGACTGGCCCGCCTTTCGCAAGCTGCAGGCGGTCGATGAGCTGATGGCCGAGGTGCGCGGCCGGCCGCCCCCGGTGCGCAATCGCGCGCGGATCGAGCCGCTGGAATCCAACACGCGCACCCTGGGCCAATACTATCGGCGCAAGCTCGCGCGCTACCGGCGCTACCGTCGCGGGCTCGCCGATGCGCTGTTGCAATGGTTGTTCAGCGCGCAACGCCCGCGGCGCGATGCGATGCGTGCCGCGACGTTGCTGCGCACCCATCAGAAGGCGCTGATCGCTTCGGTCTCGCGCGAGCTCGGCCTGGCGCGCTATAGTGTGCAGCAGATCATGCGTATGCTGATAGAGCGCAGCGACACGTTGAACCTGTACGTCCGCGGCCCTCGTCGTGATGCGCTCCGCAACTCCCGTTGGCTGCTGGAGCGGCTGGCGGACCTGTACTCTCAGGGTAAGACGCCGCACCTGCCGCTATGAAAAAACTGCGCACCCTGGTCGTGGTGCATGCGAGCCTCGTGCCGCCGGAAAGCCTCGAGGGCCGCGCCGACAAGGACATCGCGGAGTGGCGGACCGAGTACGACGTCACCACGACCCTGCGCCGCAGCGGCCACGATGTGCGCTGCCTCGGCGTGCTGGACAGCCTCACGGAAATGCGCCTGGCCATCAAGGAGTGGAAGCCCGACATCGTCTTCAACCTGCTCGAGGAGTTCAACGGCATCGTCACCTACGACCAGCACGTGGTCGCCTATCTCGAGCTGCTGCGCCAGCCCTACACGGGCTGCAACCCCCGCGGACTGATGCTCTCGCGCGACAAGCCGCTCAGCAAGCAGCTGCTCGCCTATCACCGGATTCCAACCCCGCGCTTCGCGGTGATCCGCCGCGGCACGCGCGCGCACGTCCCGCGCAAGCTGCACTTCCCCCTGTTCGTCAAGTCGGCCACCGAGGACGCCTCCCTCGGCATCGCCCAGGCATCGATCGTCGAGGATGCCGCGCACCTCAAGGAGCGTGTTGCCTTCATGCACGAGCAGATCGGCTCCGATGCGCTGGTCGAGGAGTTCATCGAGGGCCGCGAGCTGTATGTCGGCGTCATGGGCAACGGGCGCCTCACCCGCCTGCCCGTGTGGGAGATGGTCTTCGGCACCATGCCGGCCTCGCTTGCCGGAATCGCCACGCGCAAGGTGAAGTGGGACAAGGAGTACCGGGGAAAATACGACATCATCACGCGCGCGGCCGAGGAGCTTCCCGCGGCCGTGCTCGCCCAGCTCGACAAGCTCTCGCGCCGCATCTATCGCGTGCTCGGTCTCTCCGGCTATGCCCGGATGGATTTTCGCGTGACCGCCGACGGCCGGGTATACGTGCTCGAGGCGAACGCCAACCCCAATCTCGAGGCGACAGAGGACTTCGCCGAATCGGCGCGCGCCGCCGGGATCGCCTACCCGGATCTGCTCGAGCGGCTGATGTCGCTCGGGCTCTCCTACCGGGCGCAATGGCGCTGAGGCTCGCCGCGGCGGGCGAGGGCCTCATCTTCCATCCGGCCGGTCCTGCGCCGTTGCGGCCGGATGCGCGCCGTGAGCGGTCGTCGCGGTCCGGCCGGCGCGGCAGGCTCTGTTGCGATTGCCGATCTCGGCTCGCCAGGCGGCGAACCGCGCAACGCGGAGTTTGAGCCCGCCCGGCGCGCGCCCGCGCGGGGCAGGCGGACGTTTCCTCGCCTGCGGGCGCGGCGAGCGCCGCTGCAGCCAACCTGTCGCGACCGCGCGGCGTGTGTCAGCACTCCCTGTGGCAGGCTGCCAGCGTCGGCCGTGGCCTGGCCGACGGCGACGGCCGGGAGTTCGACGGGCGTCACAACTCCGCGGGCTCGGCTCTGTCAAATGAACGCCGTTTCATGTTATTGAAAGAGCCACGCGCGAGGTGTTGCAGAGATGCCTGAAGCCAAAGTCCAGCCGGTCGCCAACCTGAAGGAATACTTCAAGGACGCGCTGCACGCGGCGCTGGTGAATCAGCGCCTGTCGGTGGAGGGTGAGACCGAGCACTACGTCGTGAACCTGCTCACCCTGTTTGCCCGCTCGGAGGCGCTGTTCGATTCCGCTCCCGAGGGGCCGCGGCTGAAGCCGCTCGTGGTCCTGCTGTCGGAGGCGATGGAGGCGCGCACGCGCGACGAGCGCAACCGCGGCCTGCAGCGCCTGGGTGATGTGTCACTTTTCATAGGCGGCTTCTTCGCGCAGGGCTTCGCGCGCAAGCTCATCGACATCGATTATCACATCGCGATGGGCGGCCGCGCCTACGGCACGCTGGCCGAGGCGCTGTCGGGCGGCGTGCGCGCCCCCCGCAGGGGCAGGGCGCTCGGGCTCGTGTTCGCCGAGCTGGCGGAGAAATTCCAGGTGATGGTCGATGCGCTCAACGAGCTCAGCGAGAGCGCCTACACCCATTCCGACCGCGACATCCTCAGGCTCTACGAGCTGTGGCTGAAGACCGGCAGCCGCCGCAGCTTCCGGCTCCTGCACCGCCTCGGCATCGAGCCGGTGGCGCGCGGCGCGGCCGGCGCCGGGCCCGAGGCGGCCATGCGCCCTCACTGAGGGCCCGGTGCCGCTGCCATGATCCTTTCTCGCCTGCAGACCCTTCTCGGTGGCATATATGACCTCGGCGTCGACTATGACGTCTATGACTTTCTGGTCACCGATCGAGGAGGGCTGCCGTCGCAGGTCCGTCATCGCCGCTGCGAGGAGGACCTCATCATCGCCCAGCCGGGCGGCGGGCCGCCGCCGGCCGGGGAGGCTGAGCCGCCTGAGATACAGGTGTCTTTGTATCTCGATCCGGCGTTGATCGACAGGCTCGCCCGGGAGGATCCCCTGGAGCGCCTGCATGGCGGCAACGTGGCCGATTGCTGGGCCGCGCTCGAGGGAGTGAGCCACTTCCTGTGTGTCGCCTGGCACGCCGATCACGACCGGCCCGTATCGATCCTCGAGCTCGAGATGCAGGCCGAAGTGGACAAGTACGTGGTCAGCTGCCTGCTGCTTCAACGGCAGTCCCCGCGGCGCTTCCCGGCGGAGCTGCGGCGGCTGCTGTTCGATCGTGCCCGCATCGATGCGGATCTCGCCGACGGCCGCGAGGCTTTGTACCGGCGGGCCAGCGGCTACGCCGAAAAATTCTGCCGCGGGCTCGAGCGGCAATTGCGCGGCGCGCGCATCGATGCCGAGCAGGCGGTGCTGGCGCGGCTGCGGCGTTTCTACCGTCTGCCGGGCGCGCGCAAGCTGGCGCACATCGACTCGACGGGCTAGTCAGGAGGCTGCGGCGTGCTCGAGCAGGTGCCGGGCCCGCACCAGGCCGAGGGCCGTCTTGCCGTCGCGGATCTCGCCGCCGACCGCCCACTCGTACGCCTGCGCGAACGGTATCCAGTGCACCTCGATCACCTCCGCCTGCTCGTGCGCGGTGGGGGCCGGCTCCAACCCGGTCGCGAGGAACAGATGCAAGACCTCCGAGAACACTCCGGGGGAGCTGAGGTAGGAGCCGAGACTGCGCCACTCGCGCGCGCGCACACCGGCTTCCTCGATCAGCTCCCGCTGCGCGGTGGCAAGCGGAGGCTCGCCGGGCTCGAGCTTTCCCGCCGGCAGCTCCCACAGCCAACCGCCCGCCACGTAGCGGTACTGGCGCAGCAGGCAGACCCGCTCCTGATCGTCGACGGCCGCCGCCACGGCGCCCCCCGGGTGATGGACGACTTCCAGGGCCGCGACATGTCCATTGGGCAGGGTCACCTCATCGGTGGTGAGCGTGACGATGCGTCCGCGGAAGTGAACGGTCTGTCGCTCCGGCTTCATCCGCGCAGCGTAGCACCCGTCTTGCGCATGCGCGAGCCGCCCGCCGGCTCGCCTCGCTTTGCGCTGGCGCAGCCGGACCGTGTTGACTCGTGCGGCGCTCATCCAGTATTTCACCATCGCCGCGACTGTATGGACGCCGCGCACCGTGGCAGCGGGCCGAGCCATTCCGTATATTCGCAGCTGATGTCGACCGTTCCTCATCTGGCCCGCCTCGACGATGCGCAGCGCGGAGCGGCGGCCTACGGAGAGGCGCTGCCCGGGAAGGGGTTCCGATCCGGGCCGCTGCTCATCGTGGCGGGCGCCGGCACCGGCAAGACCGATACGCTGGCGCATCGGGTGGCGCACCTGGTCATTCACGGTGTCGATCCGGCGCGCATCCTGATGCTGACATTCACGCGGCGCGCCGCCTCCGAGATGCGCCGTCGAGCGCACGACCTGGTCCGCGCCGCCCTCGGTGAGAGCGCCGGCGCGGGCGAGGACGTCGCCCGGCGCATGACCTGGGCGGGCACCTTTCATTCGGTGGGCAACCGTCTTTTGCGCCGGCACGCGCGCGAGCTGCGGCTCGATCCGCAGTTCAGCGTGCTCGACCGCGCCGATGCGGCGGACCTGCTCGATGTGCTGCGCCAGGAGCTCGGGCTTGCGCGCAAGCAGCAGCGCTTCCCGCGCAAGGACACCTGCCTGCAGATCTACTCGCACCGGGTCAACGCGCAGCGGCCGCTGAAGGAGTGTCTCGAGAGCGGGTTTCCCTGGTGCGCCCAATGGCAGGAGGACCTCACCCGCCTGTACCGGGCGTATGTCGAGCGCAAGCGGCGCGAGAGCCTCCTTGACTACGACGATCTGCTGCTCTACTGGCACATCATGATGACGGAGCCCGGGCTCGCCGCGCGGGTGGGGGCGCAGTTCGAGCACGTGCTGGTCGACGAATACCAGGATACCAACAGGCTGCAGGCGGACATCCTGCATGCGCTGAAGCCCGATGGCGCCGGAGTGGCGGTGGTGGGCGATGATGCGCAGGCGATCTACTCGTTCCGCGCCGCGGCGGTCGAGAACATCCTCGGCTTTCCGGATCGGTTCACGCCGCGCGCGAAGGTGATCACCCTGACCCGCAACTTCCGCTCCACCCAGCGGGTGTTGGATCTCGCCAACGTCCTGATGGCCGAGGCGCCCCGCCAATATCGCAAGGCGCTGCGCACATCGCGCGGGCAGGGCGCGCGGCCGCGGCTCGTGACCGTCCCGGACCTGCAAAGCCAGGCCGAGTACGTGTGCGGGGAGATTCTGCGCCACCGCGAGGCCAACGTGCCCTTGAGGCGCCAAGCCGTGCTGTTTCGCTCCTCGAGCCACAGCGACCTGCTCGAGATCGAGCTCGGGCGGCGCGGCATCCCCTTCGTCAAGTACGGCGGCCTGCGCTTTCTCGATGCCGGTCACGTCAAGGACCTGCTCGGCATCCTGCGCTGGGCCGACAATCCCCGCAATACCATCGCCGCGTTCCGCACGCTGCAGCTGCTGCCCGGCATGGGGCCGGCCAATGCCCGGCGCGCCATCGAGCATTTCGAGACGCGGGGCCGGTCGTTCGATGCGCTGCAGAGCTTCAGTGCACCCGCGGCCTCGGCCGGGGACTGGCCCCGGCTGCTCGAGCTGCTGCGCGCGCTCGCCGATCCCCGCCAACCCTGGCCGGGGGGGCAGGTGAGCCTGGCGCGCCAGTGGTACCGGCCGCATCTGGAGCGCCTGTACGAGCCCTTCCACACGCGCCTCGGCGATCTCGAGCAGCTCGAGCTGCTCTGCGAGCGCTACTCGTCGCGGGAGCGCTTCCTCACCGATCTCACCCTCGATCCGCCCGCGGCCACCAGCGACCGGGCAGGCCGGCCCGTGCTCGACGAGGACTACCTGGTGCTCTCGACCATCCACTCCGCCAAGGGCATGGAGTGGGACACGGTGTACCTGCTGAACCTCGTCGATGGCACCTTTCCGTCGGAATTCGCGACCGGCAAGCCGGAATTGATCGAGGAGGAACGGCGGCTGCTTTACGTGGGCGTGACTCGCGCGCGCAATGACCTGATGCTGCTCGAGCCGCTGAAGTTTCACGTGACGGCGCAGCACCGCTATGGCGATGCGCACGTGTACGGCGGGCGCAGCCGGTTCCTCACCGACGCGGTGCTCGAGTGCCTGGAGAGCGTTGCGATGCCGGTACCGGGCTCTTGCGGCGAGGCCGGGGAGGACGGCGCACAGGGCGCTTCGCTCGATGTGGGTGAGCGCCTGAAACAGATGTGGTAGAGCAGGAAGCATTCACCCGGGGCCTCATCGGCGCGCGCTCGCCGCCGCGCCATCGAGCGGGCCGGGAAGCCGCGGCTCGGGGCTTGATGAACTTCAGGGTGAAGCGGTCGCTTTCGCCGATGGCGGCGTAGCGCGCGCGGCCGATCCGACCCAGCCGGTATGTGGGCGGCAATGTCCACACGCCGGCGGGGTAATTGCGCGTGTCGCGCGGGTTGGCGTTGACCTCGGAGGTCGCCACCAGCCTGAAGCCGGCAGACTCGATCAGTCTGATCGCATAATCCTGCCGGACATAGCCGTTTCTGGCGCACGGATCCTGCGCCACCGAGGGGTTGCCGCGATTGTCCACCACGCCGAGCACCCCGCCCGGCGCGAGCGCCCGGTAGATCGTCGCAAAGGCCTGCCGGGCAACTCCGAGCGCCATCCACCGGTGAAGATCGCGGAAAGTCAACACCATGTCGACCGAGCCCGGCGGCAGCACCTGACCGCCGTCGAGAGGAAAGGTCACGACGCGAACGCGGTTGTAGAGGTGCGGCCGGGACGCGAGCAGTCTGCGATAGCGCGCGCGGCGCGCGGCCAGGAACGCGCTGTGCCCGGGAGCGATCAACCCGGCATACAGTCGCCCGCGACGGCGCACCAGGGGCGCAATGATCCGCGTGTAATAGCCCGAGGAGGGCCAGACCAGCAGTACCCGGGACTGGGGGCGGATGCCGAAGAACAGCAGCGTCCGCACCGGGTGGCGATAGCGGTCCTGCTTGCGGTCGGCCTCGGGCCGGGATTTGGCGAGGATCGCGTCCAGGGCACGGGCCGTGGCCCGAGGGCCGGCGGTGGTGGCACACCCGGAGAGCAAGGTCAGGGCCATCAGGGTGGCTGCGGCGGCTTTCGCCGCTGTCAGGGGCGCTCGCATGAGCGGCCATTGTGGACGGCCGCACGAGCAAAAAAAACCCCGCTGCAGCGGCGGCTTCGACCGGCACGGCCCGCCCGGTGCCCCCTGCGGCGCTGTTTGCGCAAACGCACCCCTCGCCCGCCCCCCGGTCGGCTCTTGGGCAAGCACCGTCCCGGCACGTCGTGTCCGGCCCGGCTATCCCTGCCGGGCGCTCGTCGCTATCGCCGGCCCACCCACGGCCGGCGGCACGAGCCTCAGCGGCGAAACGGTCCGCCGCCGGAACGGGGGCGGGGTGCACGTTCCTGGGCTTCGTTGACCCGCAATGCCCGACCGTTCAGCTGAAAGCCGTTCAGCGCCTGGATCGCCCCCTGAGCCTCGCCCGGTGACATCTCCACGAAGCCGAAGCCGCGCGGCTTGCCGGTTTCCCGGTCATTGATGAGCTTGACCGATTCCACCTTGCCATGACGCTCGAACAGCGCCTTCACGTCCTGCTCGGTGGCGGAGAAAGGCAGGTTGCCTACGTAAATCGTCGTCATCCGGAGGTCTCTCTTGGCAGTGCGGCCAACGGACGGCATGACCCGCCCGCCGGTACCGCGGGATCATTCGGGAGTGTGCGTGGAGGAGGGACGGAAGAAACCGGAAATTCAAACGTGATCGATCCGCTGACGGAATACGGCAAGGATGCTACTCCCGGCTTTTGCGGGAAGCAAACAATCTCGCGCTCGCGGCCAGTGTACTCGGACTGGGCGGTGAGGCATCCGCAGGCAAAATTGTTGCAATCATGCAACAGTCAGTTGGCCGGAGGCTCCAGGTAGGAATAGCCATCGAGCTCGCTCTCGTAGAAGCGCTTGAGAACCTGGCTCTCGGCGATGCTCATGCGTCCATCGCGTATGGCGCGCTCGCAATCCCGGGTCAGAGCGGGGGACAGCTCGGCGACGTCGTATTCCATGTATTCCAGCACCCTGTTGGCGGTGTCGCCTTTGACGACTTCCTCGATCCACCATCCACCCTCGTCGTAGTGTCTGACATGGACCACGTGAGTGTCGCCGAAGAGGTTATGCAGGTCGCCGAGGGTCTCCTGGTACGCCCCGACGAGAAAGGCCGCCAGGTAGTATTTCTCGCCGGCTTTGACCTCGTGCAGCTCCAGGGTGCGTTTGTCGTCCCGCAGCGAGACGAAATGATCGATCTTGCCGTCGGAGTCGCAGGTGATGTCCGCCAGCACACCCGTGCGCGAGGGCCGCTCGTTCAGGCGGTGGATGGGCATGATGGGAAAGAGCTGATCGATGGCCCAGCTGTCCGGCAGCGACTGAAATACCGAGAAATTGCAGAAATAGGTGTCGGAGAGGATCGATTCCAGGCCCTCGAGCTCCTCGGGCCGCCGCTCGATGCGGCGGTAGACGTCACGGATCTTGGCGCAGGTCGCCCAGAACAGCCGCTCCATGAGGCCCCGCAGCTCGAGCGACAGCAGCCCCAGGCTGAACATCTGCAGCGCCTGATCGCGCGCCGTCAGCGCATCGTGGTAGCACTCCACCAGGCGACGCCGGCTGACGGCGCGAAACGCCACGAACAAGTCTCGGACCGGCTGCGGCAGCTCTTCCTGCCCATCGTAATCCTGCTTCTCCCGGCCGGTGACCTGGAACTTGTCGAGCGCCGAAGACCCGAGCACATCGAAGACCAATACGCTGTGGTAAGCCGCCACCGCCCGTCCGGATTCGCTGATGATCATGGGGTGCGGCACGTCGCGCGCGTTGCAGACGCTCGCGATCCGGTAAACGACGTCGCTCGCGTACTCGTTCAGCGTGTAGTTCATCGAGGAGGTGAAATTCGTCCCGCTGCCGTCATAGTCGACGCCTAGGCCGCCGCCCACGTCGATGTATTGGAGGCCGGCGCCCAGGCGCTTGAGCTCCGCGTAGACGTGGGCGAGCTCGTTGATGGCGTCTTTCACGCGGCGGATGTCCTGCAGCTGGCTGCCGGGATGGCAGTGCACGAGCTGCAGGCAATCGAGCATGTCGCGCGCCTTGAGCACCTGCACGAGCTCGAGGATCTCGGTGATGAACAGGCCGAACTTCGACTTCTCGCCCGTCGAGTCACGCCACTTGCCCGAGCCTTCGGTCGTCAGCTTCACCCGTACGCCGATCCGCGGCCGCACGTGGTATTTGTCCGCATGCTTGAGGATGAGCGAGAGCTCCTCGAAGTTCTCCACCACCGGGATGATGGTGCGCCCGAGCTTGGTCGCGAGCGTCACCGCCTCGATGTAGCTGTCGTCCTTGAAGCCGTTGCAGACGATCAGCCGGTCCGGAGCGTTCTCGGTCATCGCCATGACCGCGAGCAGCTCGGGCTTGGAGCCGACCTCGAGGCCGAAGCCGAACTGCGCGCCGTAGCGGTACACCTCTTCGACCACGAGGCGCTGCTGGTTCACCTTGATCGGAAAGACCGCGGCATAGCGGTTCCGGTAGTCGTTCTCGGCGATGGCTTGCGCGAACGCATCGTGCAGATGCTTCAGACGATGTGCCAGGATGTCGGAGAAGCGCACCACCACCGGTGTGGTCAGGTCGCGCGCCTGCAGGCCCTCGATCACCTCGTAGAGGTCGATGTCGCGCTCCGGCCGGGTGTCGGGCCGCACCACCACATGTCCGGCCTCGTTGATGCCGAAATATCCCTTGCCCCACGCGTTGACGTGGTAAAGATCCAGGGAGTCATCGATCCGCCACGGTGAGGCGGGATGAAGCGGATGATTGGCGAGGGTTTTGGGGTCTACGGCCACGGGGGACGGTTCCGCTGCGACGCTGGGTGAGCTCAGGGAGCCTGTTCGACCGAGGGCCGTCTGCCGCGGCCCTCCGTGCGGGGCGCCTCAGGCGCCTCGCACCGGCCTTCCCTGCCGGCAGGCGCCGATGCACCGCGCCGGTTCCGCCTTCGCGGTCGCCGCTCGCTGCGGATCTGCGCATCGTGCGCGGGCGCTCGTTGCTCTGCGACCCGCCTTGGCGACGGCGACCCTGAGTCGGTCAGGCTCATGGGCGCGCAAGATATCAAAATCGCATGACAGTGAAAGTCCTTACCCCATTATTTTTTCCGCCCGTTTCGCCCTGACGCACCGTACCCGGGCCGCGGGCCATCCTCAGCCGCCGCGCGCGACCGGCCGCCGGGGGTCGCGGATCCACTCGCTCCACGAGCCGGCGTACAACCTTGCCCCGCTCAAGCCCGCCGCCTCCAGGGCGAGCAGATTGTGGCAGGCGGTCACGCCCGAGCCGCACATGCACACGAGCGCCTCGGGCGGCTGCCCGCGGAGAGCGCGTGTGAAACGCTCGCGCAGTCTCTCGGGCGCAAGGAATCGGCCCTCGCTCAGATTGTCCGTGAACGGAAGATTGCACGCGCCCGGCACGTGGCCCGCCACCGGATCGAGCGTCTCGTTGCGGCCGGCGAAGCGGTCGGCGGGGCGCGCATCGACCAACACCCACCGGCCGCGGGCGAGCTCGCCTGAGTTGACAGCGTGCTCGACCTCGGCGGTCCCGGCCACCATGCCGCCGTTGGGGCGGCCTTCGAAATGCGCCCGGGGCTCGCCTGCGGCACTCGCCGGTCCCTGCTCCATCGGCAGCCGCCCCGCCTGCCAGGCGGCGAGTCCGCCATCGAGCACCGCCACCTGCCGGTGGCCCAGCCAGCGCAGCAGCCACCACAGCCTGGCGGCATAGGCGCCCGCTCCCTGGTCATAGGCCACCACCTGCGAGCGCGCATCGATGCCCCATTGCCCGCATCGTTCGGCGAGCCGATCGGCCGGGGGCAGAGGATGCCGGCCCGTCGAGGCGGAAACCGCTGCGGACAGATCCCGATCCAGATGTGCGTAGCGCGCGTGCGGAAGGCGCGCGCGGGAATATTCCTCCTCGCCCCAGCCGGGCCGCTCCAGATCGAAGCGACAATCGATGACGACCAGGCCTGGCGTGCCGAGGAGGGGCGCCAGCCGGCTCGGCGCGATCAGCGTATCGAACATCCCGATCCTCCCCCAGTCGTTGCCCATCGCCTGCATGCGACCCGCGCGGGCACGGCAAGTGCCCGCCGCCGGCGCGGGGGCGCGACAGGAGTCCGCGCCGCGCTCCTCCAATGGGTACAATCGCAGCATACCCTCTACGAGGCGGCGATGGCGATCGAGGTCTACTGGGGCAGCGGGAGCCCCTACGCGTGGCGAGTCCTGCTTGCGCTCGAGTACAAGCGCCTGCCGTACATCGGCCATCTGCTGGAGTTCTCGCGGCAGGAGCACAAGTCTCCGCAGATGCTGCAGATGAATCCCCGCGGGCGGCTGCCCGTCCTGAGGGACGGCGAGTACGTCTGCTTCGAGTCGCTCGCCATCCTGTACTACCTCGATCTGAAGTATCCCGATCCGCCCATCTTCGGCGGCAACGCCGAGGAAGCGGGCACCATCATGCGTGTGATCTGCGAGTACCAGGCCTACATCGAACCGCACGTCTCGACGATCACTCGCGCGGTGTTCGGGGGAAGCGCGGACCTGCACAGCGAGGAGATCACCCGAGCCATGCACGCGTTGGCAAGCGAGGCGCGCACCATCGAGGGGCGCCTGTCGAAGTCCGACTGGGTGGTCGGGGAGCGATTCTCGGCGGTCGACATGGTGATATTTCCCGGCATTCAGCTGGTGAAACGCGCGCTCGAGCGGCCCTCGGCCGCCGAGCTCGCCTCGCGCTTCATGCCCGTGGAGGTCAACTATCCGGCCCTTGGACGGTGGCTCGCGCGCATCGAGCAGCTTCCCGGCTACCAGCGAACCTATCCGCCGCACTGGGGTTGAGGCGGCGCGCGCCAAAGCCGATCGCCAGGCTTGTGGTACCCTGCGCCCTCGGGGAGGGGCGCGCCGCCGCCGCTCCGGGTTTTGTTTGAGCGTCTCCAGGTATCATGAGCGAGCACAATATTCACGTCGAATTTCCCGGCCGTATTCTTCTAGTCGGCTTCGGCAGCATAGGGCAGGGCGTCCTGCCTCTGATTCTGCGCCACATCGGCATTCCTCCCGAGCGTATAACCATCGTGACGGCGCAGGACAAGGGTCGGTCGGAGGCGGAGCGCTACGGCGTGCGCTTCATCCAGGAGCGGCTCACGCGCGAGAACCATCGGCGGGTGCTCGGACCGCTGCTCGGCCGCGGCGACTTTCTCGTCAACGTTTCGGTGGATGTGTCGAGCCTGGCGCTGGTGAGGCTGTGCTGGGAAAAGGGCGCCATGTACCTCGATACGTGCATCGAGCCCTGGCCGGGCGGCTACACCGACCCGACGGTACCGGCCGGCCGGCGCACCAACTACGCGCTGCGCGAGGAGGCGCTGGCGCTGCGGCAGGGCAACGAGCGCGCCCCGACCGCGGTGCTGACTCATGGCGCCAACCCCGGTCTAGTGTCGCATCTCGTCAAACAGGCGCTGCTGGATATCGCGGCCGATACCGGGCTCGAAACCGGCACCCCGGCCTCGCGTGCCGACTGGGCCGATCTGGCGCACCGCCTCGGCGTCAAGGTGATCCACATCGCCGAGCGCGACACCCAGGTTTCCAGCCTGCCGAAGCGGCCCGGGGAGTTCGTCAACACCTGGTCGATCGACGGCTTCGTGAGCGAAGGCTCGCAGCCGAGCGAGATGGGGTGGGGCACGCACGAGCGCAACTTTCCGCGCGACGGCAAACGCCACGAGTCCGGGAGCCTGTGCGCGATTTACCTCATGCAGCCGGGCGCCGGCACGCGCGTGCGCACCTGGACGCCGCTCGCCGGCCATTTTCACGGGTTCTGCATCACCCACGGCGAGTCGATCTCGATCGCCGACTACCTGACGGTGCGAGAGGGCTCGCAGGCGGTGTATCGCCCGACCGTGCACTACGCCTATCATCCTTGCGATGCCGCAGTGATGTCGGTGCACGAGTTCGCCGGGCGCAACTACGTGCAGCAGGAGCGCCAACGCATCCTGATGGACGACATCACCGGCGGCATGGACGAGCTCGGCGTGCTGCTCGCCGGACACAAAAGGAACGCGTACTGGTATGGCTCGCAGCTTTCGATCGAGGATGCCCGCCGGCTCGCTCCGTTCAACAACGCCACCAGCCTGCAGGTTACCGTGGCGGTGCTTTCGGGCGTCATCTGGGCAATGGAGAACCCCAACCGCGGCATCGTCGAGGCCGACGAGATGGATTTCCGGCGCAACCTTGCGATCTGCATGCCGTATCTGGGGCAAGTGGTCGGGCATTACACCGACTGGACACCCCTGCACGAGCGCGGGCGGCTGTTCCCGGAGGATGTCGATGTGACCGATCCATGGCAGTTCAAGAACGTGCGGGTGACGTGGTAGACATCCCGCCGCCCGGGCGCAGGCATTACCACAAACGCAAGGAAGTTGCTCCGCCTAGCGGTAGACATCCCGCCGCCCGGGCGCAGGCATTACCACAAACGCAAGGAAGTTGCTCCGCCTAGCGGTAGACATCCCGCCGCCCGAGCGCAGGCAATTTCGTGCACGCGCTACCTGGCGGCAGGCGGCTCGTACTCGATGTCCACAATGACGAAGCGCTCGTTGCCTGCCGGCAGCTCGACCATGACTTCGTCATCGAGGCGCCGTCCGAGTAACGCCCGTGCCAATGGCGAATCCATGCTGATATAGCGGGGCTCACGGTCGATCTCGTCGGGCCCGACGATGCGATAACGTGCCTCCCCGCCATCCTGAGCCTCCACCGTCACCCAGGCGCCGAAATACACCCGTCGCGGATCCGCGGGGGGCTGATCGACCACGGTCATACCCTCGAGGCGTTTGCGCAAGTGGCGCACACGCCGGTCGATTTCACGCAAGCGGCGTTTGCCGTAGAGGTATTCAGCGTTCTCCGAGCGGTCGCCCTGTGCTGCGGCCTCTGCGACGGCCTGGGTGACCTGCGGGCGCTCGATGCGCCAGAGCCGATCGAGCTCTTCGCGCAGCCGTTTTGCGCCTCCCGGTGTGATGTATTTCGAAGAGGCCGGAGGAGGTGGTCGGTAGCGGGTCACAGGCGGAATTCTAGTGCCGTCCCGGTGACGCAAAATTGCGACTGTTCTGAGCACGGCTTCACGGAAGGTTCATTTTACCGGTCATAGGCTTGGAACGTGGCTACCAAGTATTACACCCACTTTCTCACTGGCGGGGTAAAGGCGCCGGCCGCAGGAGCGATGCACGAGTGGAGCGGCGTGGTAGAGCTGCACCATCCGCTCGAGAGTACCCGGGAAGTACGCCAGCTGCGCTTGCTGCTCGCGCTGAACTTCAATATGGATTCGGAAGACATACTGATCCTGCACTGGGCGCGCCTGCACTGAGGAGCAGAAGGCCCATGATTGGACCGCCGCGAGGCTCAATCACCCGGCTCCCGTGTCCCCCCTGGCGGACTGTATACCCCTCGTAGAGGTCCGCCTTCGCCCCGATCCTCACGGATCGGGGCTTTCTTCTGCATCGGCGTCGATCGCTCCGGCTAGCGGCCAGGGGGATCGCAAGCGCGGCCCTCGAGGGAAAGCTCCACCACATTCGCAGGCAGGTCAGGGCGCCGAGTGGTAGAGTGTCAGGCTCATTAAATCAAGAACAATACGCCGGGATGCATCGGTGGCCGAAAATGCGTCGTTCCAGCCGTGGCCCCACCACAGTCGCAAGGGGACGGGTTGCCTAGTGGCCGAAAATGCGTCGTTCCAGCCGTGGCCCCACCACAGTCGCAAGGGGACGGGTTGCCTAGTGGCCGAAAATGCGTCGTTCCAGCCGTGGCCCCACCACAGTCGCAAGGGGACGGGTTGCCTAGTGGCCGAAAATGCGTCGTTCCAGCCGTGGCCCCACCACAGTCGCAAGGGGACGGGTTGCCTAG
>JAJYUA010000043.1 GCA_021792755.1 Pseudomonadota bacterium | reverse complement strand
AAATCACTTGCCGGAATGCCATTCGCTCCGTACAATGCGCCCCCTCCTGGTGCGGGGTGGAGCAGTCTGGCAGCTCGTCGGGCTCATAACCCGAAGGTCGCAGGTTCAAATCCTGCCCCCGCTACCATTTCGTATACCGATCCCGACGCTCCCTGGATCTGTACCGGTCTTCGCCAGTGCCGTGGCCAATTGGATGCTACTGGCACCGAGTTCCGCCACCACAAAGCCATCCTGGGCCGGATGGCAGCGCACGGGCCCAATCAGGTCTCGCAGCACGTCCCGCGCGGCCACGATGTCGTCTCCCTGCAGAACATCACGCATATGGGTCACCGCCTCACGCCAAGCACGCTCGCTCGGCCAAGGCAAGACCTGAGTCGGCTCGTCCTCCGCCTGGCGTTGCTGCGCCTTCCGCCGCGCAGTCTCAATAGCCGGCGCAGCCACGTCCGGGCTCAGCACACCGAGGCTTACAAGCCGTTCAAGCTCCGCGACCTCACGGTCTGGCGCTTCGGCCTGACTCCGCCTCGGTGCGGCTCGTTGCTCGCGCATCGCGCGCACGCCCTCGGCCACCGCTGCGGGCGAGAGCAAATCGTCGATGATCGGCGCGAGGATGAGCCGCTCTGCGATAGCGCGTGGGAACGTGGAGCCGTTCGCGCATGCGTGACGTCCACCGGCATGGTAGGTACCGCAGACGTAGCGGCGCTGGCCACCGCCCATGATGATCATCTTGCCGCCGCACTCGGCGCACTCGAGGATGCCGGACAGCAGCCACTTTGGCTGCGCGCCGCGATGCAAGTGGGTGTGAAAGCGAGCCTGTACCCGCCGCCACGTCCCCTCGTCGATGATGCGCTCACACTCGCGCACGACCCATTCGGACTCGGGGCGCTCACGCCGGATGCGCTTGCCCGTGTCAGGGTCCTTCACCCATTGCGAACGGTTCCACACCAGCCGCCCGATATACCGCTCGTTGCGCAGCATTTCGTGAATGGTCGAAACCAGCCAGCGGCCTCGAGGGCGCGCCCGAGGCTTCCAGTCCGCCCCCGGTGAAGGAACTGCCCGACGGTTAAGATCGGAGGCAATGGTCTTCAGTGATTCACCGTCGGCAAAGCGCGTGAAGATCTCGCAGACGATCTCCGCGTTCTCATACGCTTTGCCACCCGTCGGCTTGCCCGCGCGCGCCCGCATTTCAAGCGCCGAGCGCGTGCGGTCGGCAACCATCGTGCGGAACTCCTCGGACATGATGCCGGAGAGACCCGCCTGCATGCGCGCGGTGCGGGACTCGGAGTCATAGCCATCCTGCACGCCGATCACTCGCGCGCCACGATGGCGCAATCGCAGCAGCAGCGGCGCGAGGTCTTGCGAACGCGAGAGCCGCGACAGTTCCATCACCAGGAGCACATCACCGGCCTCGAGCGTTCCGAGCACCGTTTGGACGCCCGGCCGATTGCCCAATGCCGCACCGCTGATGCCCTGATCCTGATGGACGGACATCACTGGCCAGCCGTTCCGCTCGGCATGTTCGCGGCACACCCGCACCTGATCGGCGATCGAGGCTTCGGTCTGCCGATCCGTCGAATAGCGCGCGTAGATGATTGCTCGCATGGTCTACCTCGATTGAGGATTCTGCGGCACCGCTGGCGGTTGGGGCAACCTGGGGCGCATTGCTGAGCGCGCCACTATGCGGATCAATGCCCGCAGGGCCGGCGCAAGTGGCTCGGGCCGCCCCACCGCATCGCGCCCAGCAGCGTCACGCGCGTTCGTAACCGCGTCCCTTCGATCTTGCACACCTCCTGCTCGCTCACGGCAATCTGCGTCCCGCTCGGTGGCGATCGACTCCAGCGCCTCGTCCTCGTCCATGCGTTCGCAAAGCGCAACGTATTGCTCGCGCTCGGCGGGCGTGAGGCCCGAAATTCGTAGCAGAGAGGTCATGACCCTTCTCCGCTCGGCGGGCCCCGCACCGCTGTACCCTCGAATTCGAGCTGCGCCCAGTCGCCGGCCAGGGGGCGCGACAACGATCGCTTGATCGGCGCAGCAGTCCAAATCTCAACTTTTGATGCCGGTCAAAAGCCGGCGCGGCGCCGACTCCCCGCGCATCCGCCAGCTCTCAAGTGGTGGACTACTTCCATGCCGCCGCGCGATCCGGAAGGGGCGGCACGACCGACCCGGCGGCGTAGCCACGCCAGTCCGGGCATACGCTCTGGCGGGAGGTGCTACCCGGATGTCATCGAGCAGCTTGCGTTGCGCATCCTCCGGATGCGAGAATTGCCGCAATGCTGGGAGGCGGATGCCTCATCAGCAGATCGCAACATCAAGCTTCCGGATGGAAGCATTGGAGCTGTTATGAAAGCTACCACGAAGGTGTATACCTTCCACTCGCCCTTTTCTCGGCGAATCCCTGACCCTCTTTTCAAGAACGTCCACGGCACCGAGCGGCACCTCTTCGTCGTCCCCGTAAAGGCGATGCCGATTGACATCCCAGATGACCCGAACGCCCGCCGGCCGAACACCAATCGGCGCGTGTATCAGCTGGTAGAGCGGAGTCTGCTCAACCAGGAAGGGGAACCAGGCACATTCCACCTCAAGAACAAGGGCATCACTATCGTCGCTAGCCGCGTTGAATCAAAAGCGGGCGATCGGTTCGCGGTCCACCTTGCGCCAGGCGAAGGCATCGTCGACGGTGGTCATACGTATAAGATCATCTGTGACAACCTCAGCAATCCGGAGCTGCCACAGGAACAGTATGTAAACGTTGAGGTGCGAGTGGGCATTCCAGAAGCCTGGATCCCTGATCTCGCCCAGGGATTGAACACGTCTGTTCAGGTGCAAGAGATGAGCCTGGATCGTCTGCGTGGTCTGTTCGACTGGATGATGGAAGATCTCAGAGGTGAGCCGTACTATGACCAGATTGCTTGGTCAGAGAACGATGACGGTGAATACGACGCTCGCGATATCATCAGTTTGCTCTATGCGTTTAACGTGATGCTGTTCTCCAACGACTCGGGAAGCGGTCACCCAGTGGCTGCCTACGAAAAGAAGTTTCTAGCGTTGAAGGCATTTGAGGAACACGACTCGTTCAGCGGGATGCGACCGATCCTTAAGGACATCCTCAAGCTCTACGACCTAATTTCTAAGGAGGGTCCCGAGATTTGGAATCATCTAACTGGCGGAAGGGCCGGCCGGCTATCCTGGGTCGAGTACCGTGAGAACAGTCGGCGTCCGTTTCATTTCCACTTCTCGCAGCAAAAGAGTGACAAGAGGTTATTCGACGGGGCGCTCTATCCGATCCTTGCGGCGTATCGCTGGTACGTTGAGGTCGACCCGAAGACCAAGAAATTTCGCTGGCGCGTGCCGTTCAATGAGATTGTGAAAGCATTTCGCGAGCGCGACGCGAAGGAGCTCCTGACTGCGACCAAACAGAAAAGCGACGAGCTTGGACGCAATCCCAATGCGATCGGCAAGAGTCGGCCACACTGGGCCGGCTTGCACACGATCGTCGTCAAGAATGATCTGATGGCGCAGCAACGGAGCGAATAAGACCACGTCTACAAGGCCGAGCACCGACGGAGGTGCCCGGCCTTGTTTCCGAGATCTCCTTGTGGTCAGCAGTTTGATGCGGGGATCGCTCGATGGACTGAGCGATGCCCCCGGCACACACGCACCTGCGATCGGACGGCGCAGCCGTTTCGACCGCCCCACAAGTAGCGTCGCCCCGTTGCGCAGTAGGAAGCTCGCCGGCGCTCTGATCTCATCGCCCAACGATTGACTGGCACGAGATCGTCGGCGAACTGAGCACAATCCTGGCTTAATTCGCCCGTCGATGCGAGATGAATGGCATCGAGCCCACCTGGCTCGCATCGTCCGATCAGTCCCGCTCGCCGCCGCGAGTAGATATAACATAAGCGTAAGGCACTCTTTACACCTGCTCCCAAGGTGCCTTATGCTTGGGATGCTGAAAAGTATCGAGCGAGGAGTTTGTTCTGCAAATGCGGCGGAGCCGAAGAAGCAGAGCACGCTCGAGGTGAAGGACTTCAGCCGACCAATTCGTCAAGTCGCAAAAAGGTTCTCCTCAGGTCAAGGACGACGATGCCTTCCACAACACCCCCTTGAGGGGTGCGCTCGCTGGGCCGAGCAGTAAACGACTGAACTCCGCCGTAACCTGACGGTTGCGGGCGTTCTTGGTTTACTGACTTGAGGCCCGTCATGATTACCGCCGCGCGCTCCGCCGTCCCCCTCGCCTCCATCCGCGCCTACCGCCGCACTGGCGGAGCCATCGTGACCGTCGAGCGGCGGGGGCGCACCGCTCGCCGCCACCGCATCAGCCTCCGTCGCTACGCCGCCCTTCGCGAATGGACCATCACCCGCGCGACGAGCCACTGGCGCACGTCGGGCTCGTGGGGCCGCAGTTCGATCACGGTCTCTTTGTGGGAGACACGTGCATGACACCCGAACTCGACCGCCTGCTCTGCGCGCGCTACCCGCTGATTTTTGCGGAGCGCGACCTGTCGCCCCGCGAAACCTGCATGTGTTGGGGTTTCCCCGGCGACGGGTGGTTTCGTCTCCTCGACACGCTCTGCTCCACACTCAAGGCCGGGACGGAGCGTCGCGGCGAGCCACAGATCGTGGCTGCGCAGGTCAAAGAAAAATTCGGGACGCTGCGCTTTTACCCGCGCTCGGCAACTCCAGCGCAGTACCAGGTGATCGCGGCAGCGGAGCGCATGAGCGCGAGCGTCTGCGAGGTCTGCGGCGAGACCGGTCGGCTCAACACTGACGGGTATTACCGCACACGTTGCGTTCGGCACCGCTCTGGGGAGTCCCGCCCATGACCATGCGCCTCGAGCAAGAGCGCGCCTGGCGCGCGAACCTGGACCCAATGGGGCGGTACTACGCGCGCCATCAGCACCTGCTACTGGGCAGCACCAGCATCACCGTCACGCGCGCTCCCGAGACCCCGCCGCCCGATCCCGAGCCGGCGGTCGCCTCGCCGGCCGAGTCCGAAGCACCTCCTGCGCCTGAGAGCACCGATGCGGCCCCCACGCCCGACCCCACGCGGTACATGGCGCGCGTATTCCGTCGCGCTGCGATCGATGAGGCCCGCGAGTTGTTAGGCACGTCGGCCGGCAAGGCCGACAGCAAGCGGGAGGCTGCCGCGCTCGCGCGCAGCTCCGCGGCGCTTGACCGTGCGATCCGCGATGCCGGCTGGCGATCGCTACCCTGGGCGGGTCCCGAGGCCAATGCGGACCCCTTCGGGGGCCTCGGCCCCGAGCTCGAAAACTTCCGCGAGGTGATCGAGCACCTGCGCACGGCGTGGACGCTGGCGCGCCGCGCCCGTTGCGCAGCGGAAGCACGGATCGACCCGATTTTGCTTCTCGGTCCGCCCGGTGTTGGAAAGTCACATTTCGCGGCGGACCTCGCGGACCTGATCGGCGTGAACATGTCCGTGTTTTCGGCCGGCGGCGCGCAGGATGCCATGCAGCTCTGCGGCAGCGATGCACGATGGTCGAATTGCCGCACTGGTATGGTCTTCGACGCGCTCGCGGGCGGCGACTCCGCCGCACCAGTGCTCGTCGTGGATGAACTCGACAAGTTCGCGCAGGAATCCACGGGCAGCCGTGACACGCCGGTCAACATTCTATTGGACCTCCTCGAACCAGACTCCGCTCGCCGCTATCGGGACATGTCGCTGCAACTGGAGATGGATGCGAGCCGGATGATCGTCGTGTGCACGGCAAATGAGCGTGAGCACATCACAGCCCCGCTGCTCTCGCGCCTCACCGAGTTTCGCGTCGCTGCACCGAGCGCCGAGCAGCGGCGGTGCCTCCTCGAGGGCTATCTCGCGCAGCTCATCAAGTCGCATGAGTGTCCGGCCGGCATCGGGCTGGATGCGGCAAGTGCCGAGGCGGCACTCGTCGCACCGGACCTCGATGTGCGCGCGCTGTTGCGCTTGGCGCGTTTCGGCTTCGCCGAGGCGCTAGCGGCCGAGTCCGACCGCATCATCCTCGCCCCACCGCGGCGAGTGCCAACTCGGCAACGGATTGGTTTCATCTGACGTTTCCCATGGATCCTGAACTCGTGCGTCTACTGGTCACCCGCTACCCGTTGATCTTCCCTGCCGGCGATCTTCCGCCGCGCTCGGGCGTCGGCAACGGATGGTTCGCTTTGGTCGATGCGCTTTGTGAACGGTTGCAATGGTGGAGCGACAACAACCGGGGACCGCAGCTCGTCATGCAGCAGATCAAAGAAAAATACGCCGAACTCCGGATCCACGTGAGTCCGCTGTATGACCCCGCGGAGCCCTGCGATCCACCGCGGGCCGAGCAGCAGGGAATGATCTGGATGACCGGCGCACTCTCGAGGCGAACCTGCGAGCTCTGCGGCGCGTCCGGTCGCTGGATCGGCGGTGTCGGACCCCACACCCGCTGCGCGGCCCACGAGCGCCGCCGTGTGCAAGAGCCCGTCCCACTGCTGCTGTACGCGCCACCGGACCCCATCGATGAACGCGGCACGGAGATCGGAAATCTCGAGGGCGTGCTCCTCCTCGCCGATCACGCCCGGTGGCGCCTCACCGCCCCGACACTCGCGGCGCTCGCTGCCGAGGCCCGCGAGATCGGGCGGGAATCCGCGCAACTCGTCCGCGTGCGGCACGCGGATCTGCCGACCGAGGGACCGGCGTGAAAATCCGCGTCCTCTCCGACCTGCACCTCGAGTTTGCCACCTGGCGACCCCCAGAGGTCGACGCCGATGTGGTCGTGCTGGCCGGCGACATCCACACCGGCCTGCAGGGGATCGCCTGGGCGCGCAAGTACTTCCGCGACCGTCCCGTCATTTACGTGCCCGGCAATCACGAGTACTACGATCGCGATCTCATCGAGCACCTCGCGGCAATGCGCGCGTCAGGGCGAAAACACGGTGTCGACGTGCTCGACGGTGACGAGATCGTGATCGGTGGCGTGCGCTTTCTCGGGGCGACCTCCTGGACCGACTATGCGCTCTACGGCGACGGACCTGCCGTCATCCGGGCGATCTACGCGGCCTGCCGGGGCATGGAGGACTTCCAGGTGATCTCGTATGGATTCCCCCGCGCGCTGCATCCGAATAACCTGCTAGCCATCCATCGGCACCAAGTCGCGTGGCTCGAACAGCGTCTCGCCGCTGAATTTCCGGGGCCGACGGTCGTCGTCACGCATCACGCACCGAGTCCGCGCAGCGTGGCGCGGCAATTCGAAGGATCGCATCTCACACCGAGCTTCGCGAGCGACCTCACCCGCCTCATGGGCTTACCGCGCGTGCCGCCGGTCAAGACCGATGCGATCCCCGCGCCGGTGACCCCGGCGGTGTGGATTCATGGGCATATGCATCAGTTCTACGACTACGTGGAGTGCGATACACGGGTGATCTGCAATCCGAGGGGCTATTCCCCGGACGAGCTCAATCCAGACTTCGATCCGACGCTGGTCGTGGAAGTACCAACATGAGTGAAGACAACCTGCCCGCTGAGAAATCTCCGCTACAGCAGGCCGCCGAAGGGTGGTGGACCGGCCTCCCCGAGGCCGAGCGGACGTACTGGATGGACAGCGCGGAAGCACTGTGGGGACCCGGAAGGGCCACGACCGAGGACGCATACCTGCGCTTCTGCGCCGTCAGCTCGATCCGCGCGGTGATCGAGAAGGTTCGGCGAGGCGAATGATGGCGCACACCAGAGCGCATCAGGAGACGCAGGCACGGCGCACAGTCGAGGGCTGGTCATGGGGGGGGGGAGTCTCGGGCGCTCCGCGCCCTGCGCGCTATCCAGGCGCTCGGAGGGCGCGCGGGCGGCCCGCCGCCTACTTGCGGCCCGCCTGACGGAGGACCGATGCGTACTTTTTCAAGAGATCCTCCAATGCCTCCCTCAGGTAGACCGCTTGGGGCACGCGCGTGACGTCCGAGAGCCGTCGGAGCTGCTCGGTAGCCTCCGGATCGTAGTAGGTCGTGACCTGCTTCTGCTTCCCCTTGTCTTTGCTCACCATAAAAAATTCCCCATAAACTACTTGCTCCTACTTGCTGTCGATGGTACTCTATCGTACACGAAATCCCCATAGGACTCCACTATGAACAAGCCTCGCATCATCTCCTCGACCGTCCTCGCCATCATAGCGGCCATTTCGCTCGCGGCCTGCTCGCGCCCCGGCAGTGCATATGTGGGCGCGTGGGTCGGTCCACACGGCAACGTAGCGGTCATCTCCCGTCATGGCGGCATTTTTGAGGCCCGGCAGCAGGGACACGCCGAGGTCGACTATTACCACCTGGACCGCCAGGGCGACCTGACGGACGGGTTGGCTGTCATCACGGCCCGGAGCGGCGACCTGATCGTGGACAGCCCCTTTGGTTCCGAAACGATGACGCGCGGACATCCGCTCTCGCCAGCCGCCCTGCGCGCACGCGCGGCGCAGCACAAAGCGCGGCAGGAGAAAGCTGCCGCGATGCCCCCACTTTGACTCTCTCACGTCCTCACACCCGGAGATCCCCAATGTCAGTGACCCAGATCCGAAAGACCCGCACCCCGTCCATCGCGACCGCTGCCGTGGCTCCGACTCCCGCCGCACTCGTGACCGCGACCGACGCGCTCCAGGACGCCGAGGCGCTCGTCACCACTGCGATGAACTCATTGTGTGCCGAAGGAAATAGCCCCGAGGCGGTCACCCTCGGCTTCGCCATCGAGAAACTCCGCACCGCTTTGGCAGCCGTCGGCGGGAAACCGGCAACCCAGGACTGAAAGGACCACGACCATGAACACGCACACGAAGCGCATCCTCTCCCTCCTCCTCGCCGCCCTGGCGACCCTCTCCCTTGCCGCGTGTGGCGGCGGGGGCGGGTCCTCGGGCGCCACGGCCGGCGGAGGAGGCTCGACAGGCGCCGGGGGCACCACTCAGCTTGCGAGCTGCACCACCACCTCCTACAACGATGCGGTCGACCAGGGCGTTGCGCCCTGCCTCACCGTGACGGGTCTCGCGAGTAGGCAGTCTGTCGCCGTGTCCGATGGCACCAATACGCTGACCGAGAGCAGCAACGGGACCTTCGATTTCCCGACCCTCAAGAACGGGACGCAGAACGGCGGTGTAGTGCCTCCGTCCGCGACCTTCTCCATCACGGCCAGCACCGGGGGCGCTACGTGCTCGCTGTCGGGCGGCACCGCCACGACCACCCCGTACGCAATGACCGCACTGTGCTCGAAGTATCCGGCGGTAAAGCCACAGATCCCGAGCGTCACGACCATGCCGGGCGTGAGTGGCACGGCACAGGTGATCGCCTCGCCCACCATCGTGCCCGTCTATATCTCGACGGGCAGCCTGGCCACCGGCAACGAGTCGAACGACGCGACGTTCCTCAACCAGCTCGTGAACTCGCAGGAGTGGGGACTGCTCACGCGGTACGGCGTCGGGGCGGCCACAATCGATGCGGCCGTGACCGTGAACCCCGGCGCCTGGTCTCAGTACCACACCGTCACGAGTGCTGACCTCAGCGCCATCGTGCAGGGCGTCGCGGCCCAGGGCCTCACGCTCACGTCGAGCTCGGTGCTGGTGGTCTATTTGCCTCCGACGGTGGCGGTCAATCCGGTGGTCAATGGCGGCACCGGCTATACCGGCACGGTGGTGCAGGGCGGCATGAACGTCCCCTATGCCTTGGTCACGGATGACAACACGCAGGGCGGCAGCTACGTCCCAGTGGACAGCGTCTACTGGGAGACCGAGGCGAACCTGGTCAATGTCGTGACGAACGCCGATGACAAGGGCTACGCCTGGATGAGCGCGAGCCCGGACCTGTGGCTCGGAACGAGCGTCGATTACGCAGGAGGCGTGGACGGCCAATTCAATGGCGGCTCCACGAACATCGGAATCGGCACCGTGTGCCTCGGTCTGAGTGGCCCGCTTCAGGCTACGGATATCTCCATGGGTGACATCATCCCCATTTGGTCCCAGTCCGATGCCAACGCCGGTCGCAATCCCTGCCAGCCCGCCGCAACGGAACTCAACGGCAATACGCAAGTCACACTGTCCGACCCCAGTACACCCTTCGTCGGCGTGGTGGCTGAGGGCACGACGTCCGTCACCGGAACCCTCGGTGGGGTCTCACGGACCGATCAGGCGATCGTGATCGCGCCCGGGAAGTCGGTCACCGTGCAGGCACAAGTGTTCACCACCGCGCCCGTGCAGGACATCGCAGCAAGCGTCGGCGTCATGTCCTACATCAACGCCGGCGGCGTGACGAGCCAGGAATCTGGACAGCCGAGGATCACCGTCAGCCCCATCAAGAACCTCACGCGACCGAACGCGACGGGAATCAACAACGGCGACACTATCGAGTTCACGATCACGGCCTCGTCCGCACCCTTCACAGGCATGTACATCCTCGAGACGGCCGCAAATAGTGGCCCAATTCCGCTGCCCGTCGGCGTCACGAACGGCGCGACGTGGCAGTGACCAAGCAGTAGCCGGGGCGGTCGTCCGCCGCCCTGGCGGAGTATCCCGCCAGCGGAAAATGAGGGTATTCCGCTGCGCGCGAATTATGGGCTGATGGTATGTGACACCTATCCTGACGACGGGAATTGATGGAATGAACAGACCTCTCCGGGGCTCAGGGATGAGCCGCAGGCGGCGGGCCGGACGCCCGCCCCCTCCCTGCCAGTCCATTCCCCGTACCGTGCCTGCGGCATCCCGTCGCCTTGTGACTCGGACTCGCACCCAGACCGTCGAGATTTCTACTCCTCCACAAAGGACGCCAGCGCAGTGACACTGCGCTAGAATTTGCCGACGACGCGGCTTCAAGAGACGATAGCCCTGTGCGAGGAAGGGGCACTATGCTGATCCTGAGCAGGCGAGGTGAGTCCGTGACGATCGGAGACGAAGTGACCATCACGGTGCTCGGTGTCCAGGAAGTGCGCTCCCTGAGCTCATCAATAATTCGGCACTCCTCCATCGCATCGAGGACTGCACTATGACCTACTGTTTTGCCTGGAGGTATCAGGACGCGGTGTGCTTGCTCGCGGATACGCTCGTGACTCAACGCATCCCTGCTGGCCCATCTACTACCAGTACGGGCGAACCCCATCGACAATTGGGCCAGGACAAATTTGTCCAAGAGAGACAGCTCAAGATCAGAGAATTGAAGGATGGCATAGTTGTCGCGATCGCCGGGAACGTACAACTTGCGCACGCGATAACGGACTTTATGCAAGACAATATCGACCGGGTTGAAAGGGCCACCGATGTGTTTTCAATGGTTGATGCGAGTCTTGGCCCTTTCGATCCGACGCGCGTCGTGGAGATCCTACTGATCCATGGAACAGAGGATGGAGAGTGTGCCATTACGAAATGGGACACTCAAGGCAACCGAGAGGACGCTGCTCGATGGGCTTACATAGGATCGTTAGCAAGAGAGCATGCAAATCGGATGGCCGACCTTTTTCTGCGACTAGTATCAGACCAGCACCAGAAGCCGAGCAAGGAGGCGATGCTGTTAGCTGGGATGGCCTTTGTAATATCGTTGAGTAAGCACGAGGACCTGATTGCCCAATATATCGGTGGTGTTGTATGTGGACTGCGGGTTCAGCGGGGCAAGACGATCTGGCCCGACGATCTAGTTATTGTCCAGCACCGAGACGGCTTTAAATCTATTGAGGGGATAATTTCGGTCCATGCACGGGAAGGTACAGTATGCATCAACTCAACGTATCACGGGACGACAGGGTCGCTCTTCGTAAACAAGCATTCGGATACGAACATCGCCGACATCATGCGAGCTTGGAATCAGAAGTGGCTCCCACATCTGAAGGACTATTTAAGCAAGCATTTCAAGACTTGCACCCGTTGGCTGTTCATAAATCTCGATCGTCAAGTGCCCCTGGTCTTTGTAGTTCACGGGCACTTGGAGCAGGCGAAGAGCATGTTGCATTTCGCATCGAAAGAGAACGGTGACTACGTGTTCGTGATGGGTTCTGAGCTGTCGAAAATCGTACTCCGCGAGCCCCCCTCCGTTGGTCCAGACCTACGTATCCTCGAAGTGATAATCATCGGCGAGGCTTTGCCGGACGGAATGATCCAAACGCCGTGAAACTCTACAGGGCACCCTCGAAGATCACCACATGCCGGACCGAGGTGCAGCAGCGGGACGTCATCTCAATTCGCGATGGGGCGCTGAGCGCGCCGTCACAGCGCATCCATTGAATACATGAAGCTCCCGCACCCGAGACCGTTATTCCCGCCAGATAGCTGGATCTGTCCGCCCTGCCCCGCCGGCAGGACGAAGGTGATCGAGAACGGAAAGTACATATCGGTCGGGTTGTAATTGCTGCCGCCCTTCGCGTACTGCGCGCTTTGCGCGAGCGTCGCTCCGCCGGAAGTGGCCGACAGCGTGAGGATGCCCGTGTTGGCGGCACCCGACCCGCAGCCGCCCTGGCCGATGCCGGCCGACGCGACGGCGACCACCAGTTGAGGATAGCTCTCGGTCGGTAGATTGACTGTCGGCGGGCTGGTACCGTACTGGATGCATCGGTACCGATAGAAGCGACCGCCACACCAGCCCCAATAGGAGTAGGCCGCCGGTCCCTGGGTGCAGCTCTGCGGGCTGGGCGCAGGCTTCCCGGCAGCCGACCCGGCGCAATATTCCGGCTTGCCGAGGTTAGCCACGCTGCCCATCGCGGAATTGAACTCGTTGCACAGCGTCGCAATCGAGTTGTAGCCCGTCGAGCAAGGCCCTTGGTTCAGGTTGTTGTTGATCGTCCCGATGCTGCTCGTGTTGCTGTTGATCTGATTGCCCTGCTGCGACACGGTGGACTGCAAATTCGAGATCGCCTGCGTATTCTGGTAGGTCTGGTTCGACAACTGCGAATACCACGGGTACGCGCCGCCGGAGCGCACATCGATGTCGTTCACGTCGACCGAGCCGTTCGCGGCCTGAGGGTTGGCATTCAAGTAGCCATGCTCGCTGGTCACCAGCGACCAGCCATTGGACCATCGTGGCTGAAGACCCCACCAGGTATTGCCTTCGACGGAATCGTTCCCCTCACCCGGGACCACGAAATCCGCGTTACCGTTGTCATAGGGGTTCAGGTCCCACTCGCCGTTCGGCTGGATCTGCATTGCAGAGTGGCCGGCGCTCGAATTCCAGAAGTCCAATGACCCATCCTGAGAATCGACGATCGCGTATGCCTGACCGGTCACGGGACTGCCCATCTGGATCGCCGAGCCGCTGACGCCACAGCCATTGTCCGTCGTCATCGTGATGTCGCCCGCGGTCAGCGAACCCTGACCGGAACAGCCGGTCGACGTGGTCACGCCGCCGTTCTCCGCGCTCAAGTGTCGCGGCACGGTCAGGTCGCCGTTCTGATCAACGGCCAAAGCCACCCACGATCCGCCATTCCACGCGAAGGCCCGGTCCGTATCGAGCGTCAGCCGCACATCGCCGTTCTGGTTTCCGGTCGCCGGCAGTGCGGCATAGGTTGACACCGGGGCACGCCAGTGCCCGCCGCCGACGGCGATCCACTGCCCGCTCTGGCAGCTCACGAGCGCCCCAGTGCCGTCCTGGGCGATCGCCCCTGTATTGGCGCAGGACGCGCCCGGCGTCTCCACAGCCCCCAGGATCAGCGGCGTGGACATGGTATTGCCCGCCGCGGTGGGCGCCGGCACGCGCCACAAGAAGCGCGAGTCATCGGCCTGCTGTGCGGCATTGCTCTCGACCTTCACGTCGATGCTCCCCGGCCCGATGCCGGCCGGCGCCGGGGACTGCCAGGTGTGACCCGTGCCGTAGATGGTACCGGCCACCTGCCCGGGCAGCGTCACCTTCGGCACATAGCCGCCGCGGTCGCCCAAATCGAGCAGGATCTCCCCGGCATCGGGGTCCGGATAGCGATAGTTGCCCTGCGCGACCACGTAACCGGTCACATTGCCGCTCGAGTCCGCCTGGTACTCGATGGAGATCGGATCCCCCATCGCATCGACGGCCGAGGTGCCGGCCGGCAGATAGCCCTGCTGAATCAGGGTCTGGATGGACACCGTGTGCGTGCTGCCCGGCGCGGATAGCGAGGCCACGTAGCCATACTCGTACTGCAGCGCCGCATCCGTGATGGTCGCGAGCTGCCCCGCCTCGACCTGCGCGACCTGGTCGGTGAATGCCTGGTGCTGCATCCCGACCACGCTCGGCAACATGATCGCGAGAGCGAGCAGGACGGAGATGTATAGGATTGCCTCACCTGCACCCATGTTATTTCTCCTTCACCGCCGCGGCGGCGCGGTGGATGTTTGGTTTGTTCTTCATTGCCGCCCGTCCGACGGGCGGCACGCGAACGAAGATGACCGGCAGTGCGGTGGGGAGCTGACAGGCGTTGGCCGCGACCGTGAGCAGGCGCACATCGCGATGTTCGCGCACTACGAGGCGGTGCGCGAGCACAAGTGTTCCGACGAGGATCGCGAGCGTGGTGTAGTAGCACACGCGCAGGCGCGGGACGGCCATGGAAGGCGAGAGAAACCGGCGGAAGCCGGACACGGGCCGGGATAACACTGACATGGTGAGATCTCCTGTTTCTCCTGGAGATGGGACGTGGGGCGCTCGTCATGAACCCCACCACGTCCCGGCCGGAGCGCCCAGGAGAGAAGCGCGGTAGCCAGTTATTCTCCGCCGCGCGGGCCCTCCGCCCCGGGCGACGGTGTCGCCGCGCGGCGTATTTCACGCGCGCCGCGGACAAACACCGCGGCGATAGCCACGACGATCGCCACCGTCGGCCACAGGGGGTGGCCGGCCATGAAATCGAGCGCGAGGGCCCCGCCCAAAATGAGCCGCAGAATCGGGTGGCCGAGTTCGGCGGTGCGCGCCTGCCGCCGCGCGGCGCGCAGAAATGATCGTCGGATTGCGTGCATCGTCATATCTCAGTCCTCGGAGTGTCCGAAACGAATCCCAGGGGCGCTGACGCCTCCCTCGTGCGGCAGGCCGCGGTGCGCCTGCCCCGCATGCTGCTGCGCCTGCTGCCAGAGTTTTCCCGCTGCGGACGGTTCTTTCTTCTCGCCTTCGCCCGCCCCGACGGTGCCGCCCGCAGGGCCGCCCCCAGTGGAGCTCGGGGCGGAAAGCTGATCCGGCCCAGCGGTGCTACGGGCACTGCCGCTGAAGGGAGTGCTCCCCGCAGGGGCACCACCACCCGCCGCCTTCCCAGCCGCTTGGCCTGCCGCTCCTGCGGCCTTTCCGGCCGCGCGCGTCGCCTGCTCGGCGGCCTTGCCCGCGGCCTCGACGCCCTGGCCCGCCGCTTGTCCCGCGGCGGAGACCGCCGCCCCCACGGGCTGAAGCCCCGGCACCGCGCTGATCGCAGCCCCTGCGGCCTTTCCGGCGGCACTGACGCCGGCTCCCGCGGCTTTCCCACCCATGCCCATGCCGGTGCCCGCCGCGCTGCCCGCGCCGCCAGGCGGCGGCGGAGTGGCCGCGATCGCGCCGGCTCCGCCCTTGAACCCGCCGACGGATGACCCGGCCCCGCCGGCCGACCCCCCCGGCGCGGACGTGAGCCCGGCGATGCGCGCCAGCGCGGCGCCCGCGGACTTGCTGCCGGCCACTCCAGCCGCGGCGCCGAGACCTGCGGCAGCCCCCGCAGAGGCGATCCCGCCGCCGGCGGCGGTGAGGTGCGAGAGCCCGAGGCTCGCCGCGCCGCCCATGATGCTGCCGGCGACGGAGGGAATCGTGAGCGCCATGATCCCGCCGAGCAGTCCACTCGTGCCCAATGCCATCATCGCGGGCATCGACAATACTTGCCCCGCGACCAACTGCTGAAGCCAGGACGCATCCTGCTGCGCCATGTGCACCATGACGGCACTGACCCCATAGGTCGTGAGGAGCTTCACGCCGACCGAGGCGGCATAACTTGCATAGCGCTCGCCGAACTGCACGGTCCATCGCGAGCCCAGGAATCCCAACATGACGCTCCCGATCCCGAGCACCATGTACATCTCCATCAGCGTCATCATCAGTTGCAGCGCCACGAGGCCAAAGCCCAAGTACAAGAGGAGCGAGGTCACGACCGTCGCCAGGGATGCGACCATCCCCTCCAGGGCGTTCTCCGCGGCCTGGCGGACCTTGCACCCCACCGCGAGCGTGCCGCAGGCGGTAGTGGGATTACCGCCGCCCGCCACTCGGGTAGGGTTGCCGCCGTGCCACAATGTTTTTTCAACAATCCCCGCCTCCGTCATGATGCCGGAGGGGGTGAGCGGCACGGTGGCGGCACCGGCGGGCGTGCCAAACTGCGAGGCGGCGAGGAACTTCTGTCCGATCGACTCGAATTGCTGCGGGATATAGGGCATCCAGGTCGGCGCGGTCGCGACGATGAAGCCGAAGAAGGAGATCTCGAGCATCTTCAAGAACAGGCTCGAAAACCACTCGCCGAGGTCATTCTTCTTCAGCGCATTGGTGATGCCCCACCAGAGCATCTCGAGGGTTGCGAGAAAAGTGAAAATCATCCACCCGACGCCGGTCTTCCCCGCGCCGACCGACACCCAATTCGCCGTCGCGTTCTGCACCATGCCGAGAATGGTGTCGAAAAACCCGTTCGTGAGACACGTCGAGGGCGCGCCGGTGACGCCGGGCGCGCACGTGCTTACCGCAGCCTGTGCGAGTGCGGGCAAGAGCACCGCGGCGAGCGCGGCGAGGAGGATGAGTCGATGTCGATTTCGATTTCGCATGATGAGGCCCTCAATATGGCGGGAGTTTTACGGGCGCCGTGAGCCAGGAGCCGAGGATCTTTTGCTTGGCGACCCTGGCGTTCGCCTGATTCCCCATGTCGGTGAGGATCGCGGTGTTCGCGGTGCGGGTGTCGGTGTCGAGTTGGGAGAGCTCGGTCGAGAGCACCCCGGACATCGCATTGCTCGCCTGCAGCATCTGATTGCGCCCCTGCGCCGTCTGCGATGCGGCCTGCAAGGTCTGTTCCGTCGCGGCGGAAGTGGCGAATTGCTGCCGGGAGAGGTGGTACTCATGCAGCACGCCCGAGATCTGCTGATTGAATCCTTGAGTCCACTGCGCGAGCGTGCCGCCGGCATAGCCGAGTGAGCCGGTCGGATCCCCATACTGCTGCGCGGTGGCGGCGGCCGTGTCCTGCACGCTCGCCGAGATGCCCTGGGCCTGCCCGATGATTTCCTGCATCTGCATGACCGGCTGCGTGAGTTGGGACCAGAACTGGATCGGCATCGAGCCGAGGTTTACCGCCTGGTCCGCGAGCATCGAGATCTGCTGCTCGGTCTGCATGACGGCCTGCTCGTCCTGCTCGACGGCCGTGACCTCCTGCACCACCTGCTCAGGGAACGTGGCGCCGGCCACCTCCGACACCGCCCGGGCGGGCGGCGCGGCGGCCGTGAAGATGAGGGTGGCCGCCGCGACTGCGGCGGCGCACCGGAGGGGAATGTGATGACGCATAGGTCTATCTCCTGGTGGTAGTGACGGGCGCGATCACTCCGTGAGGGCCGTGTAGACTTCGCGGCAATTTGTCTGCGCACGCTGCGCCGCGTCGCGCGCGGCGAGGAGCATCGACATCTCGCCGAGCGCAGCTTCGCGAATAGTTGCATCGGACAGGCCGGCGAGAGCCGCGACGCTGCCGTGCCGACGCACCAGTGGGTGTCCGGGGTCGTATAACGCCGACTCATAGAGCGGTGTAGAACAGAGCTGAGCGCCGGCCTGGCGGGCGACCGATCGCGCCGCGCGCACGAGCTCGCTGTCCTTCCGCGCCGACTCTTCCTCGGGTCGCACCCGGTTCCAAATCGCGCGGACGACGGGACACAGCGCGTCCGGAAGCTGGGCGAGTAGCCACCGCAGGCCGGCGACTGATTTCGCGTCGTTGAGCAGCGGCGTCACAATCCGCAGGCGATCTGGCAGGCCAGAGTCCTGCCTCGACACCAGCGCCAACGCCTGGAGCGCCTCATGTACGTCGCCCACCCCGACGTCGACAACGATACCTTCGGCGGGCGGGGCGAACAGGCGCGCTGCCAGCGCGCCGGGGTCGAGAGGTGCGCTCTCGGCACCATCGGGCGTGCGTGTCTCACGGGTGACAATCGCTGCGCCGCTGCCCGGTGCCAGCACGTGGCGGCAGAGGGTTGTCTTGCCGAAATTTCCGCCGCCCGATAGGGCGACATAGCTCAGGTGGGTCATCGGGATTTCCTTTTGGGGGGTGGAGTGAACTCGGCGGCACTGAGCAGCGCCTCGGCCGCCGCGTCCTCGGCGGCGGCTACTTCGGATGCCGCGCCGCTCGGCGCAGCCGGGGTCGCGGTGGGCGCAGGCTCGGCTGCGGGACGAACAGCAGCGGCGCGCTGACGCCGCAACCAGCGCCACAGATAGGAGCGGGACACGCACAGATCGAGCCGACGGATGATTTGCGCGAGTGAATAACCCTCTGCCTGCAGCCGACGAATCTCCACCTCGCGGTCGTACAGACGCGATCGCCGATACCAGGGCCGCTCGTCAGAGTCAGACGATGTGACCACTACGGTGTCTATGCCTGTGCCCATGCCTATTCTCCGCCGCGCGGGCCCCGGTCATGGGTCACGGCGGCGACCCTCGCCGATAAATTTGCGAAGTTCATCTGCACCTTTTGGGGGCCCGGCGACGCGCTTGCGGATGGCATATCGGTCGAGCGTCTCGCCGGGCCGCAGGTCCGAGCCGTCCGCCCACGGGGGGATCTGGTACTGGGCACGCTGGTCGGGGGTGAACGGGCCTGCAGATGCGCCGCCGGCTGGAACGCTGACGGGTCCGAGTTGGGCTGGAGATGCATTTGCAGGCGGCGCGTCACTGCGTGCTACGGCGGGCATTGCGCCGGCTGCTGCCGTCTCCGTGATCGACCCCGTAGGGGGAGAGTCATCGCTCCCGGCAGTCCCTGCGCGGGTTCCCCGCGCGGTGCGCCGCTTGGTCGGTTTTTCTGCCTCACGGAGCGCCGCGCGGACCATACGCGGACTCACCTCACGCAGCGCATCGGCGATCTGACCGGTCGTATACCCGTCGCTGGCGAGGGCCTTCAGCCGATCCCTCACTGCCTGCAGGACTGCTGCCTTGCCACCCCGTCCAGATTTCACACCGGGCTTTTGCTCGGCCCTCAGTCTGTCGAGCGCGGCTCCCCATTCGGCCGCGGTCTCGGCGATGTCATACGTCTCTCTTGGCTTCGCGGCCATGCCCTTCTCCAGTTCATCGGGGGCCAATCGCCCGCCACTGCCCATCCTCGGCGCGGCGGTCCCTTGAGCTAGGAGGTATGGGGTCAGCTCTGGTCAACCTGGTGCCACAGATGGATGTCTGTGTCCGGGCCACCTACGGCGTGAGATGGGAAAGCGAGACACCACCAGGGGAGTTCACGTTGCGCCCAACGTGTCCGGAGTAAGACCCACAAGACGGCACCCTGCACACATCGCCGCTCTGCGGTCGATGCGTGAGGGTGCATTACGTTCGGCGGCCTGCGGCCTTCTCACGTTCGGTGATGTTCGGCGCTTCGCTTCTCACATCTAGGCCCGCGCGGCGGAGAAGACAGGACGAGCCACGAGGATGAAGCGATGCGCAAATCCACCACACCCCGCCGCGCGGTGCTAAACATTCACGTCGCTGCCACCGAGCGCAAAGCGGTGCTCGAGCAAGCTCGTGCGTGCGGGCTGACCGTCTCGAGCTATTGCCGCTCGCTCATTCTGGGGAGGGTGGTGACGTCTCGGACCGATTTGGCGACCGTCAACGAGCTACGCCGGCTCGGAGGGCTACTGAAGCTCGTCCACACAGAGTCCAGGGGGGCTTACAGCGCCTCGACTGCGGCTGCGCTCGCCGACGTGCGCCGGGCAATCGCTCGCATCGCGGCAGGGGACGAGAAATGATCGGCAAGAAAATCCCTGCGCGCGGGACTGGTGGCAAGGTCGCGCGCATCGGCGACTTGATCGCCTACGTCACCGACCCTGGCGTCGGGCGCTCCGACCCAGACCGGCCCGAAGAACTGAGCCCGGAGAAGTGCGTCTACTCCGGGGCGGTAGGTTTCATCTCCACCGATCCCGGCGGGTGGCGGGCGGAAATGGCCGCGCTGGCACTCGCTGCCCCGCAGAGTGCCGACCCTGTCTGTCACTACGTCATTTCATGGGCCGAGGGCGAACACCCGAGCTGCGGGCAGGTGGACGAGATGGTCCACATCGTGCTCGAGGAGCTCGGTCTGCGCGATCACCAGACCATATATGCCCTGCACAGGGACACCAACAATGACCATGTGCACTTGGTGGTGAATCGCGTCCATCCCGAAACCGAGCGTGTAATCCGAGCCGGCGGAGGGTGGGACCGACGGGCGCTCCTGCAGTCGGTTTCGCGAATCGAAATAGCACAGGGATGGCAACAGGTGGCAACACCCGCTGCCGAACGCGAGGCGGCCGAGGCTGATCGCCGCGGCAAGACGAGCCGGGAGGAACGGCGGCGGGAGCGCGCTCAGGAGCGGCCGCGCGGCAGTGACCGTGCTAGGGATGGCGCTCACCGGCACGGCGAGCGGTCGGCGGTGGAGATCGCGCGCGAGCGCGCCGGGGAGCTGTTCGACCCCGCGATCGGGGCGCGGACATGGGCCGAACTGCATGCCGCGCTCGCCGCCCGCGGACTGCGGTATGAGCGCAAGGGCAGTGGCGCGCTGCTCTACGTGGGCGAGACCCCGGTGAAGGCCAGTGACGTATCGAGGGACGCGAGCTTTGCCAAACTCACGAAGCACCTCGGACCGTATCAGCCCGCGACCCTCGAACAGGCCGAGCAGGCCCGCGCGCACGCGCCCGGGCCCGAACCGACGGAGCGGGCAGCAGAATCGGCGGACCGCTCGAACTGGAACGAGTATCAGCGTGCCCGCCGCGAGCGGCAAGCCGAGGGGCGCGCGGATCGTGCAGCCCTCACCGCCCGGCACCGGCAGGAGCGCGCAGCGCTCCAGTCCGCGCAGAGAGAGCGGCGGCGCGCAGCCACCGCCGGCAACTGGCGGGGGCGCGGCGCGGAACTCAATGCGATCCGTAGCCAGCTCGCCGCTCAGGATGCCCGCGAGCGCCTCGATCTGCGCGATCGGCAGGCTCGTCAGCGGGCCGCGCGGGCGAAGAAATCCGCCAAGAGTTACGAGGACTGGTTGCGCCAACAGGGGCGCGGCCAGCAGGCCGACGCCTACGCGCGGTGGATTGCCCCACGGCTCGTCGGCGAAGACCAGCCCGCCGTCCCGCGAGACATCCGGGCATTTTCGAGCCACGCGGTGGGCAGCAGCGTGGAATATCGGCGCAACGCGGACCGGCGCCTCGCGTTCATCGACGCCGGCCGCACCATAGACATGACATCGAGCCGAGAGGACGACGCGATGATCGGGGCGTTGCAACTCGCGCAGGCAAAGTGGGGTCGCGTGCAGATTTCCGGGTCGAGCGAGTTTCGTGAACGCGCCGCGCGAGCGGCGGCACGGGAAGGCATCCGAGTGGTCGATGCCGATCTCGCCGACATCGTGGCGGACGAGCAGGCGCGCATGCGCCGGGGAGAGCCGCCGCAGGGACGGCAGGCCGCGGAGCGAGACCGCCGAACTCGGGAGCTTGCGCAGGCGCAGCGCCTCACTCAGCTGCTCATCCGCGACATGGTGGGCAGCGGGGACTATGCGTGTTCGGACGGCGAGTGGGTCCGGGCCTGCTCAGATGATCTGGAAACGGTCCGGGCCGAGTGCCGCTCGTGGGCCGAGGCGGCGCTCGAGGCGGGATGGACCGTCCCACTCGAGACGCTATCCATCGCCGGCCTGGATGGTTCTGCCGCGCCGTCGGAGCAACGCACCAGCGAGGACCTCGGACGATGAGCGCACGGGAGGACCGCGAGGCTAATGCGGCCGTCGAGGCGCTTCACGCAATTTCCTGGTGCCTCCGCCACCTTGCTTGCGGATGGTCCCTCGACCCCCGCGAGCGGGCCGCGGCCATCGAACTCCTCGCGGGCGGGATTCCCGGCGCGGACGGCGCAGATCTCGAGGCGGCGACAAAGATCCTGGCGTCCTCCCGCCGCCTCGGCCGCCGGCAGCGGGATCGGGCCGCAGAACTGTCCGTGCGACTGGCGGAGCAGGCCGCCGACCTTCCCGAGGCAAACCAATAGCCCTTTTGCCACTGTCGCGCCGCTCCCGAGCGAACCCGCGCCCCCAGGCTGACGCTGAGCTAGAATTCCGCATTAGAATCCGGATCCCAGGGGCCGGAGAGCCCAGGTATCGGGCAGAACTACCGAAAGGAAGGGGACATCATGCTGATCCTGACCAGGCGCGTGGCTGAGACCGTCATGATCGGGGATGACGTCAAAATCACGGTACTCGGCGTCAAAGGCAACCAAGTGCGCGTCGGCATCGAGGCGCCGTGCCATGTCCCCGTGCACCGGGAAGAAATCTATGAGCGGATCAAGCACGAGCACAGGACGTCAGCCCCCAATGCCGAGAACGAATGATCTTCGGGACGCTAGACCGCGAAGGCGGTCGACGGGCCCGCGAGACCTGAGCCACCAGCATTCAGAGTCGCTTGCGCGCCCGACGCAATTTAGCAAGTGCCCGACACAGCAGGTGAATAATTGAACGCCGTCGAGATAGAACAGGCAATTACTGACCTTGCGGAGCAGCCGTTCGACCGCACGAACTTTCCGTACTCCTTCCTCGAAGCCTTCGGCAACAAAGAAACAACGATCAAGAAGCTGCGCGCCGGCGCCTCCA
>JAJYUA010000011.1 GCA_021792755.1 Pseudomonadota bacterium | reverse complement strand
GTGACCGCCGTGATGCTGATCGGGGTCGTCTGAACCGTGGTCCGCTCCCGGGTCGCCGTGACGACGATCTCCCCGAGCTCACTCGGCGGCGCGGCGCCCGGTTGAGCCGCATACGTGGCGCTCGTGCCGGCAATCCCAAGGGCTGCCGCCACCGCCAGGGCCAGTTGAGTTCTGCGCATCATGTACACCGCTCCCCGAAAATGTGCTGATAAGGACCTGTCACTCTCGCGCCGCGCCGCGGCAACGAGCCGGAGCGCGCCATAGTGGGACTTCAGGGTGAGTGCCATCGGCGAGAACCTCGGTTTCAGGGATTGAAGGGATGACGGCGCGCCGTGCGGCGAGGAACTTGGGCGTATGCGGCACCGAGCATGGATGGCGATCGGCCGGTCCCCGCGCACCGGGGCAGGCCGCCGAAAATACAGACTCCCTGGCGGGTCTTGGTCCATGGTCGATGTGCGGCGCCGGCCGTCGGCGTTGACTCGGCGATCGTGGACAGGAGCATTGACGCATGTCGCATGCCGCTGACGCTACTCCGGGACTGACGAGGTTTCTTGTCTGGCGCTGCCAATCGGCCCATCCCGCGGGCAATCGCGAGCAAGGACGCGCCGGGTTGTGACGGCGAGGGTTGGTCTCCTTGCGCATTGTCAAAATGACTGTTGCCGGAAAGTCACGCATTTTCGCCGCCAAAGATTCCTGTCCGGCGCCTGCAGTCCGCGCTCGCACTGGCATTCGCGGGCAAGCACTTGGCGCAGCCGGGCAAGACCGGGCCGCAGGGGCTCGGGTAGCATGAGCGATATCCATCCAACCTGACGAAGCCGCATGCCATGATCACTGAAGCAGAGCTCGAAAAGCTGTCCTGGCCGGACGCGCCGCAGATGAGAACCGAAGCGGTGCCCGGTCCGCTGGCGCGCCAGGCCCTAGAGCGCTCGGCGCGCCGCGAATCCCTTGCCCGCGGCGGCGGGGAGTTCCCGATGGTCTTCGAGCAGGGCTTCGGTGTCACCGTCAAGGACCCCGACGGCAATCTGTACATCGATCTGTCCGCGGGCGTCGGAGTGAACAGCGTTGGCCGCTGCCACCCCGCGGTGGTGCAGGCGATTCAGGCGCAGTCGCATCACCTGATGCATGCCTCGGACACCACCAACTCCAAGCGCATCGAGCTTGCCGCGAAGATCGCCGAGATCATGCCGCAGGGGCTGCGCGAGAACTGCGTCACGTATTTCACCCAGAGCGGCAGCGATGCGGTCGAGGCGGCCGTGAAATTCGCCAAGCGCGTGACGGGCCGGCAGCAGATTCTGGCGTTTCACGGCGCCTACCACGGCATCTGGAACGCCTCGAATGCTCTGACCACGGGCAACCAATATCGCTCCGGCTACGGTCCGTTCATGGGCGGGGTCATTCATGCGCCCTACCCTTACGCCTACCGCTTCCCGTTCGACACCTCGGCGAAAAGCGCCGAGCAGGTCGCCGGAGAGTACGTCGACCATCTGCTCAACTCCCGCTACACCGGCGCGGACGACGTTGCGGCCGTGATCGTCGAGCCCGTTCAGGGTGAAGGCGGTTACGTCGCGCCGGGGCCGCAGTTTCTGCGGTTGCTGCGCAAGGCGTGCGACCGGGCCGGCGCGCTGCTGATCGCCGATGAGGTGCAGGCGGGGGCGGGCCGCACCGGCAAGATGTGGTCGATCGAGCATGCCGAGGTCGAGCCGGACCTGCTCACCTTCGGCAAGGGCATGGGGGGTGATCTGCCGATGGCCGGCGTCGCCATGCGCGCCGATCTCGCCAAGCACATCCCCCCGGGCTCCCAGCCCGGGACCTTCGCGGCGAACGCGCTTTCGGCGGCGGTGTGCCTGGCCAACATCGGGCTGCTCACCGACCCGAAGCTCGCCCTCATCGAGCGCGCCCACCGGCTCGGACTCGAGATCCTGGACAGAGTGCGCACCGCGGACTGCCCGCTCATCGGCGAAGCGCGCGGCCGGGGACTGATGATCGGCATCGAGCTCGTCGAGGATCGGGCCTCGAAAGCGCCGCTTGCGCCGGAGAGGGTCGGCCGAGTCGTGATGGACAGCCTGAAAAGCGGCATCATCATGGTGCCTTGCGGCCGCAACGGCAACGTGCTGCGCCTGATGCCCTCCCTCACCATTGCGCGCCGCCACCTCTTCGGCGCCCTCGACCGGGTGCTTGCCATTCTCGCGGCGGCTTGAAGCGCAACAGCCCGTTGCGCGCCCGCAGCCGATCGCGGCGCCGAAGCGGGCGCGTGGCAAACCGCGCAGGCATCGTGTTGAGGGGCCGGCCCGGGCAGGCGGGGGATTTGAACGGATCGGGCGACTGTAACAAACTGGGGCCGTCATGAAAATGAACAGAATTGCCTGCGAGGAAGCCTTCAACATCCCGGAGATCGCACGTGAGCTCAACAAGATCGCGAAGGCGGGCGGCACGTCAAAGGACCTGATTCTCATCCGGGCGCTCTACGGCGACGGCGTCACGGGATACAATGCGCAGTTCGTTCCGAAGCTGCTCGACGTGGATGACATGCGGCTCAAGCAGATGGATGAGCTCGGCATAGACATGCACGTCCTTTCCATCACCGTCCCGGGCGTTCAGATGTTCGACGCCGATACGGCTACCGAGTACGCCAGCATCGTCAACGATCGACTGGCCGAGATCGTCGCACGGCATCCGCGGCGCTATGCGGCGCTGGCGTGCTTTGCGCCTCACTCGCCGAAGCGGGCGGCGAAGGAGATCGAGCGTGCCATCGGCTCGCTGCGCTTGAATGGACTGATCGTCAACTCACATACCAACGATCAGTACTACGACGACGAGAAGTACTTTCCGTTTTTCGAGGCCGCCGAGGCCCTCGATGCGGCCATCTACCTGCATCCGCGCGCCCCGATGGCCGGCCTGGACCGCCCCCTCGACAAGTACTGGATGGAGGCGGCATTGTGGGGCTATGGGGTCGAGACCAGCACTCACGCGCTGCGTTTGATCTTTTGCGGCCTGTTCGACCGGTTTCCCGGATTGAAGATCGTGCTCGGGCACATGGGCGAGGGACTGCCTTTCTGGGTCACGCGGCTGGACTTCATGCACGATGAGGCCGTGGTGGTGGGCGCGGCGCCGCGCCTGCAGCTCAAACCGTCGGAGTATCTGAAGCGCAACTTCGTCATCACGACGAGTGGACAGGAAAACCACCTGGCTCTGAAATACTCCATCGACGTGCTTGGCGAAGATAACGTGATGTGGGCCATAGACTACCCCTATCAGCCGATGGCCCCGGCCGTGCAATTCATGGATACGGCTCCACTGAGCGATGCCGTGAAGGCGAAGGTCTACGGGGGAAATGCCGCACGCGTGTTCCATATCACATGACCCGCCCGCAGCGCAGCGGACCGCACGCCCGATGCGACGGTCACAGCGGCTTGCCCACACGGCCTCGCGCGCGGCGATCTAAGCGGCGGTTTGCAGCTGGCGCTCCGCCTTCGGAGGGTGGCCAAACGCCTTGCGGTAGGCGCGCGAGAAATGCGCGCCATCCTTGAATCCGCACGCGAGCGCAACCTCGATGATCGGTGTGTGGTGCGCATTCTGCACGAGCAACTCGCGCGCCCGCGCGAGACGCCGCGACCAGATGAGCGATGCCGGGGTCCAGCCGCCCGATCTCACCAGCCGATACAGCCGGCGCACGGAGGTATTGAAATGGGCCGCGATCGACGTCGGTGACAGATCGGGGCTGTCCATGTGCGCATCGATGAAGTGAGTGATGTCGCACAGGCTCATCGCGCGCCGGCTCTCCGGAAGCTGCGGTCCGCGCCCGGCGTTCAGGCCAAGCGCGGCCGCGAGCAGCTCGAGGGTCACGCCAGTCAAATCGACGTCGCCGATCGTGGCGGCGTTGCCCGCGACAGCGCCGAGCAGCTGGGAAAGCAGCGCGCCCGCGCCGCAATCGCAGCGGATCGTCCTGGCGAGCGGCAAGGCGCGATCCCCGAAACGCTCCGTCACGAGCGGTGCCGGCAGATGAAACGAGTACTGCTGGAATCCGGGCCCGATCTCGAACACAGAAGGGAAGCGGGAATCGATGAGCGTGCAGTCCCCGGGCTTCAGCGCAGCCTCCGAGCCGCGCTGTCGCATGCGGGCGCTCCCGGACGCCTGCAAAACCAGGAAGAATTGATCGCCCCGATAGTACCGGTCATCCCTGTCACGCATGACCCGGCCGCCGGAGAACGCCACAGTGGCGAACTCGAGCGAGCCCGCCCGGCGCGTCTCGATCCTTCCGCGGAAATCCGGCCAGCGCTCCGCGGCGACCTGGTACGCGCCACAGATGCGCCGGAGCGCTTCATTACACGCCTCGAAGCTGACGAAGATACGTTCGTTATTGACACCGGCAGCCAGGATGTTGCGCATAACCCGCCTCCGCGCCCCCGAGGCCGTCGTCGGACAGCCTTTCACTTATCGATTCAATACTCGATTTTGGTCGAGTATAATCCCGCGTGAGCTCGTGTCAATCGCAATGCGCGGGACTCGGTCGATCGGTTGCGCCTTGCCGGCTGCCGACGCGCCTGGCGCATCGATCCGGCATCGCATCGGGAAGGGCTCAATGGCTTCAATAAAATCACCCGCTTGCAATGCGGCGCAGCGGCGGCCATCGTTCGGCCGCAGATCGGAGGGCTGCAGGTGGCACTGATCGGAACTCGCAAGCACTCGTGGCATGCGCGCGGCATCCAGCGGCGCGGGCTACTGCTCGAGGCGGCGCGCGCTCTTCTCGCCGAGCGCGATCTTGATCAGCTGAGCCTCGGGGATGTCGCCGCAAGGGCAGGTGTTCCCAAGAGCTCGGCCTATCACTTCTATGCGGACATGCAGGCCCTGTACGCCGCGCTGCTCGTCCTGGTGCAGAAGGAGCTCATTCAGGTGCTGTCGCAACCCCTGCGCGGACGTTTTGCAGCCTGGCAAGACGTCGTCACGACCTTGACGAAGCGGGGCGCCGCGTTCTACATGGAAAATGTCGCCGCGCGTCAGCTGCAGATAGGGCCGAAGACGCCTCCGGCGCTCAAGCTGTACGACCGCCACAGCGACACCGCGATCGCGCGGCTCTACGAAGAGCACATCGCGAGCGTGTTCGAGCTGCCGAGGATCGCGAATCGCTCGCGCCTGTTCTACCGCGCCATCGAGATCGCCGACCTGATGTTCTGCCTGTCGATGCTCGAGCAGGGCTCGCTGACGAAGGAGATGTGTCGTGAGGCGGATCGGGCCGCCTCGGCCTATCTCGCCACCTATCTGCCGGCGGTCCTGCCCTATCGAAACACCGAGGCGCCGGGTTACGCGATTGTCCGACCCCGCACACCGGAATCGCACGGCCTCGAAGCGGATTGATGGCACGCGCCCCACCCGGCGCACAGAGGCGGTGCATCGGCCACCGCGCTCGGTCACCCTGGGGCAGAGGGCGCTTCCTGGGGGGGGCCGAGCCAGCCGCATTCGGGCAGCAGCGCGCCGCCGTCCACCACCAGAGTCTGGCCTGTGATATACGCCGCGGCATCCGAAGCGAGGAATAGCATGGCGAACGCGATGTCCTCGGGACGGCCCAACCGTCCGAGCGGCACTCGCCGCGCAAGCCATTGCTGATGCGCATCGCCGCCCAGATTTGCGGCGGCCGGCGTGGCGATCATCCCGGGCTCGACGCCATTGACCGTGATGCGCTCTGCGGCCAGCTCGAGCGCGGCCGAGCGGATGAATCCGTTGAGCCCGGCCTTCGAGGCGGCGTAGTGAGCAAGACCCGGATAGGCGACCCGAGGTCCGGTCACGGACGAGGTGATCAGGATGCGGCCCCGGCCCGAATGGCGCAGCGCCGCCAGCGCGGCCTGAGTCAGCCAGAAGGCCGCCTCGAGATTCACGGCGAGCGTGCGCTGAAGCAGCGCCGCGTCAATGTCCGCCAGCGATCGCAGCGGATAATGCGCCGCGTTGTGAACGAGGACATCCAGGCCGCGGAGGTCGTTGATTGCGGCCGCCATTGCCCGCTCGATCTGTCCGCGATCGGCAAGATCGGCTGCAATCGCCTCAGCGCGTCCACCGCCGCGCACGATCTCGTCACGGGTCGCCTCGCTCTCGGCGGTCGCGCGATCGACGATCACGACACTCGCGCCGTGAGCTGCAAACGCGACGGCAATCGCACGGCCGATCCCGCGGGCCGCGCCCGTCACGATGCATTTGCGCCCGCAGAGATCGAGCGGCAGGCGTGCCGCAGAAAGCGTCGTTTCGTTCACGTCGCGGTCACCGGCTGAAGGCTAGGGTGCCCACGTCGACGCTCGTCGAGCCCCCGTCGGCCACGATGACGGCGCCGGTGACGATCGAGGCTTCGGGCGAGATCAGAAAGCGGCAAACGGACGCGATCTCCTCGGCGGATGCAGGACGGCGCAGCGGCGCGTCCGCCGTCACGTGCTCGTAGGCCTGATCGAGGGTAATGCCGCGCTCGCGCATGAGGGGCCGCATTTCCTCGTCCGACATCGGCGTTCGCACCCAGCCCGGACACACGGCGTTCACGCGCACGCCCCTGGGTCCGTAGTCTCGGGCGAGCGCGCGCGTGAGGCCGATGACTGCGTGTTTGAAGGTCGTGTAGCCGCAGACCTCCGGCGGTGCGCCCAGCGCAGCAATCGAGGACACGAGCACGATCGAGCCGCGCTGCTCGAGCAGCAACGGCAGCGCTTCGCGAGCCGCGACGAAGGCCGAATCGAGGTTGGCGAGGCGTGCCTCGCGCCAAGCCGCGTCGTCCGTTTCGAGCGCCGCGCCGACGCCGTGACCGCCCGCGTTGGCGATAAGCGCATCGAGGCCCCCGAAACGCTCGGCAATGAGCGCAACAGCCGCACGCATATCCTCGGTCCGGGAAGCGTCCGCGGCGATTGCAACCCCGCCGATCTGCCCGGCGACTCGCTCCAGCGGCTCCTTGCGCCGCCCTAGGACGGCGACCCGCATGCCCTCCGCGGCGAGGCGGCGCGCGCAAGCGGCGCCGATGCCCGTGCCGCCGCCGGTGATGAGGACCGATCGAGCCGATAGGCTCACGAAACGTCCCCTCCATACGCCGTCGCGGCGATCATGCCGCGCTCGTCGCTCACCAGCCTCGCGCGGGCACCGACTGGGAAGTTCATGACCGCCCCGAAGTCAAAGCCGCGATACCCGAATATCTTGCCGGTCGTCTTCATCTGCTCGAGGTCCACGAGAACGGCGCCGAGCGTCGGCACGATCTTCTCGCGCCACACGAACAGATAGAGCCGGTCCGCGACTCTCAGGTAGCGGCATCGATCCGTGTCCGCCAGGCCCTGCTCGGAGCCCGCGAGGCAGTGCCACGTGAAGAATCTCTCGTTGAGATAGATGTGCTCGTAGCGCTCCGATCGGCTGTAGGTGTATTCGATCCGCCTGCCGATCAGATCATGCGTATCCGTGTGCCGGTCGATGGTGTGGCCGAAGGGGGCATCGATCGCCCCGCTCAGGAACCTTGCCGTGACAGCCGTGAGCTCACCGCCCCGCTCGACACGTTCGATGAGGGACGCCTTGGCGTCGGCTTCGGTGGGCAGCTCAGCCTCGATCGCCGTGCAGAGGCCACGACCGAGGTCGAGCACGAGGCTGATCGCCGAAGCGCGCCGATCGCCGGCGATGAAATCGACGAACAGGATGCCGGGACGGATCTGCGCGGCGCGATAGGGCTCCACCTTGCCGCGCCCACGCATCAGCTGCGATGCGCAGCGAAAGTGGTAGTCCACCACGCTGCCGTCCTCGAAACTCAGCCGCATGCGCTTTCCGGCCAGCCCGGGCGACGGCGCAAGAGTGTGGGTGTCGGCCCCGGACCCGAAGGCTTCGCCGAGCTCGCCGACCGCGATCCACCTCGCATCGGCCGCAGCTTCGGAGCCGTCGCTCGGTTTTTTCAAGGCGTGACCTCAGTGCAAGGTCGCTTCAACGGCCGCCCGCGGCCGCTCTCGCGCGCAGCAGCTCGCCGCTCCCATTCCGGCCGCGACGGCCCCGGAGTGTCCGCATTCCGCCGCCGCGGGCCTGTCATGCCGCGCTGCCCTGATATGCGGTGTCGCCAAGCCGCCTTCAGCGCGCGACGTTGAGCGCTTGGACCGTGGTGTACTCCTTGAGTCCGTCCACGCCGAACTCCACGCCGATACCCGAGCATTTGACGCCGCCGAACGGCGTCATCGGATTGATCGCGCCGTGCTGGTTGACCCACGCGGTGCCGCATTCGAGCTGTCCGGCGTAGCGAGCCGCCGCCTCGGGATCGTCTCCCCAGACCGATCCTCCGAGGCCGACTTCCAGTGAGTTGGCCCGCCGGATCGCTTCCTCGATCGTGCCATAGCGGATGATCGGAATGACGGGGCCGAACTGCTCCTCTTTCACGACCCGCATCTCGTCTGTTGCGTCCGCGATCACCGTGAGGGGGTAGAGGAATCCGCGGCCCTCGGGCTTCTTTCCACCCCTCACGATGCGCGCCCCGCGCGAGCGGGCTTCCGCGACCAGGTCCATGACCTTATCCAGCTGCATCCGGTTCGAGACCGGGCCGATGAGCGTCTGCGGATCCAGACCGTTGCCCACCGGTATCTTGTCGACGTACGCCGCGAACCGCTCCACGACCTCGGAGTACTGCGATTCGTGCACGTACAGGCGCTTCAGCGCCGCGCAGGTCTGGCCGGCATTGATGAAACAACCCCAGAACAGCTTCTCGAGCAGCGGCTCGACGTCCGTTGCGGGCAGGATGATGCCCGCATCGTTTCCACCGAGCTCGAGCGTGACGCGCTTCAAAGAGTGCGACGCGCTCTCCATGACCTTCTTCCCCGTGGCGATCGATCCAGTGAACACGAGCTTGTCAACGCCCGGGTGGCCCGTGAGCCGGGCACCGACTTCCGGGCCACCGGTCACCACGTTTATCACGCCAGGGGGCAGTATTTCGTTCATCAGCTCGATGAGCCGCAATGTCGAGAGGGGCGTGAACGGCGACGGCTTGATCACGACCGTGCAGCCGACGCGTATGGCGGGCATGACATGCCAGGTGGCAATCAGCAGCGGCCAGTTCCAAGGGGTAACGGACCCCACGACGCCGACCGGCTTGCGCCGGATCACGATGCGGGCGACGTTGTCGTTCTGGATCGTCTCTTCGGGCAGCTCCAGCGACGCAGTCGCCCGCGTCCAGCCGGCAGCCCCCGCCACCTCGAAATTGGCGCCAGGTCCGCTCTGCGGCTTGCCTTGCTCGAGCGTGACGAGCCTCGCGAGCTGCGCCTGTTCGCGCTCGATGAGCGCGGCGATGTCCATCAGCTTCGCTGCGCGTTGCGCATCGGGCGTGGAGGACCAACCCGGCAGCGCCTCGCGCGCACAGCGCACAGCCTGGTCCACGTGATCGATCGTCGCCTCCGGACAGCGGCCGGCGAGCGACTCGTCGAATGGATTGAGGACATCGAACTGCCGTGTGGTGGTAACGGCCTTGCCGCCGATGGTCAGTGCGAAGGATGACATGCGGTATGCTCCCGATGAGTTTGCCGGGGCTCATCGCCCCTGCTGCGACGCGCGATCCCCGCGCCGCACGCCCGGAATGCGGCGCTGGCGCGGATACTAGTCCCGGTGGCAATGACCGGCTTGCTTCCCTTTGCCGTGGAATTGTCCCTTCGTGCCACCTCCCGCGAGAGCCGCGCGCCGGCGCGCGCGCTTGCACGGATCACATGGCGCAAGTCAGCACGGCTCCTCGGGTGCACAGCCTCGGCCAGACCTCGACTTCGCTCCGAACCGCTCGGACAGGCGCGTTGCGCTGCGCATGACCGCCGCGCAGATGCGGGTAAAGTCGGTCTCGAACGGCTTGCTGTAGCCGAGCGCCACGATCGCCAGCGTCATGGCGCCGGTGTGATCGAACACCGGGGCGGCCATACCGCCGATGCCGGGAATGAAGTCCATGGTGTGCGCGAAGCCCTGTGTGCGTGTCTGCCGGACGAAATCCGCGACGGCCTCCTGCGTGGTCGGCGCGAGGCCCTTGCGCTGGTTGTCTGCAAGCTCCTTCCTCACCGCCGCCCGAGTCATCTGCCTCGGCAGGAAGGCGAGATACGCCCTTCCGGTGGCCGATCGGGTGAGCGGCATGACCGAGCCGACCCGCAGGCTGGCGGCCACCGGCGTGTCGGCGCCGAGCCAGCGCACGATGGTCGGACCCTGGCTGGCCCACACCGCCAGCGCCACGGTCTGGCCGATCTGCCGCGACAACTCCGGCAGCGCCGCGGCAGCGATCGTCACCTGGTCGAGGCGCGCCAAGGCGCTCAAGCCCAGCTGCAACGCAAACGCACCCAGGTCGTAGAGGCCGGTTTCCGCGTGCTGCTCGACGAGCCCCACCCTGGCGAAGCTTACCAGATACCGGTGAGCCTTGGCGGCGGGCATGCCCGCTGCCTGTGCGAGGTCGCGCAGCATCTGCGGCCGCCGCGCCCTGGTCAGCGCCGAGAGAAGCGTGCCGCCCACCTCGATCGACTGAATGCCCTGCCGGGGCTTGCGCTTGCGCGTCATGACGCGAAGCTAAGGCTTGACGAAGATCAATGCAAGTGATTACGATAAAATTAACTCGTTAATCAGTTCGAAACTTCCACGTCGCTGCGGAGAAGCTCACATGATCGAGACACGGGGCCAGGGGGCCAGAAACGGGCGTCAGGTTCTGCAGCGGCTGCGCGAGCGGCCACCCACCCTCTGGTATCGGGGCGAGCTGGTGAAGGACGTCACCACGCACCCCGCGCTGCAGGGCGGCGTGCACACGCTGGCGCGGCTTTACGATCTGCAGTGGGAACGGCAGGACATCACCCTGTACGACTCGCCCACCAGCGGCAACAAGGTGGCGCGCTCCTTCATGATGCCGAAGACCCACGCGGAGCTCGCGAGCATCAGCAAGGCGATGAAGGTCTGGGAGGACTACACCTTCGGGATGATGGGAAGGGTGCCGGATTACCTGAACCGCGCCATGACCGGCTATGCCGCGGGCGCGCCCTTCCTTGCGCAGGCCGATCCGCGCTTCGGCGAGAACGCAGTGCGCTGCTATGAATACCTGCGCGAGAACGATCTGTGCCTCACGCACACGCTGATCCCGCCGCAGATCAACCGTGCGGCAATCCAGGCGAAGCAGTCAGATCCCTACCTCTCCGCCCGCATCAAGGAAGAGACGGACGCGGGACTCGTTATTCGTGGCTGCCGCATGCTCGCGACCCTGCCGCTGTCCGACGAGATCATGGTGTTTCCCTCGACGCTCCTCAAAAGCGCCGACGAGGATGCCCCGTACGCCTTCGGGTTCTGCATCCCGAACGACACGCCCGGCCTGCGCTTCATCTGCCGCGAGAGCGTCGATTACGGCCGCTCGCACTTCGATCACCCGCTTGGCTCGCGCTTCGAGGAAATGGACGCATTGGTGGTGTTCGACGATGTGCTCGTCCCGTGGGAGCGGGTGCTGCTGCATCGGGACGTCAAGCGCTGCAACGAGGCTTACGCGCGCACCGGCGCCGTGGTTCACATGACGCACCAGGTCGTCGTGAAAAACATTGCGAAAAGTGAGTTCATCCTGGGGTTGGCCTCGCTCATGGTCAACACCATCGGCGCCGAGGTGTTCCAGCACATTCACGAGAAGCTTGCCGAGCTGTGGGTGGCTTCGGAGACCATGAAGGCATTCCTGCGCACCGCCGAGGCGGACGCGGCACTGGACGAGTGGGGCGTCATGCGCCCGGCATGGAACCCGCTCGATGCGGCCCGCAACTTGTTTCCGCGGCTGTATCCGCGCATGGTGGAAATCATCCAGCAGATCGGTGCCAGTGGACTCGTCGCCATGCCGACGGAGGCCGACCTCAAAGGTCCGCTGGCCGACGACATTCGCAAGTACTACCAGGCGGCACGGGCCGAAGCCTTCGATCGCATCCCGATGTTTCGGCTCGCCTGGGACGCAGCGCTCTCGGCCTTCGCCTCCCGACAGGTGCTCTACGAGCGGTTCTTCTTCGGCGACCCGGTGCGCATGGCCGGCGCGTTGGTGACCGGCCACGGGGCGCAGATCAAGGAATACGCCGACAAGGTCATGAGCTTCGTGAAGCAGAACCGCGACGAGGCGTTCGCGACCGCAGGCAGTTGACGGCCATGGACACCTCTTCGCCCGATCCGCGGCAATTCCGCGACACCATGGGTCTGCTCGCCACGGGCATCGCAGTCATCATCGGCCGGGCGGAGGACGAGGTGCTGGCGATGACGGTGAACGCGGTCAGCTCGCTGTCGCTTGAGCCCATGATGGTGCTGTTCTGTCCCGGCAGCCGCTCGAGGTTCGCGCAGCGGCTTGATGCGATGCCGGACTTCACCATCAATTTCCTGCGCCACGATCAGCAGGCGCTCTCGACCTACTTCGCCGGCGGCTGGCGGGAGCCGCCGCCGCCGTTCCGCTTCGTGCCCTGGCGCGCCGCGCCGCGGCTCGAGGGCACCCTCGCCTCGCTCGACTGTGAGCGGGAGCGGATGGTGGAAGCGGGCGATCACTGGCTGGTCATCGGCCGGGTGAGGAAGGCACACATCGGGATTGCGCCGCATCGGCCGCTGCTTTTCTTCCGGGGCCGCTACCACGGGGTGGACTTTACCCCGGGTGAACCGGCGCCGGACCTCACTGCGCAGGATGAGCCCGCGCAGGTGTTCTATGGACCTTGAGTGGTGTGCGAGGACGGGGCAGCGCAGCGCTGCGGCGGTCCCGGCTTGACAAACGGCGCTCCGGAGATAATTATGATGTTAATTACTTTCCCGACGAAGGAGCGGCGATGCCGCACATCGTGATCGAGTATTCCGCGAACCTGCGGGGCCGGCTGGATCTGCCGGCATTTCTTGCGACCGTGCATAGCGCGGCGCTGGATACCGGAGTGTTCCCGGCCGGCGGCATCCGCACCCGGGCCTATGCCGCCGAGCATTACGTGATCGCCGACGGACACCCCGACAACACCTTCGTACATGTCGGTCTCAGGATCGGCCCGGGACGGGATCTCGATACGCGCAAACGCGCCTGCGAGACGATCTTTGCGGCGGTGCGGCAGCATCTGGCACCGCTTTACGAGGCGCTGCCGCTCGGCATTTCGCTCGACATGCAGGACATCGATCCGGTGCTGCGATGCCGGCAAAACAACCTGCACGAGTACGTTGAAAGGCGTGCAAGCAAAGGCGGCGCCGCATGAGCGCGCTCGAATCGAATCTTGCCAAGGCGGAGGCGCTGCTGAGGCGCTTTCGCGCCCAGCCGCTCGGACACTTCATCGCCGGCCGGGCACAGCGCGGCTCGAGCCTCGAGCTGCTGGATAACCTCTCTCCGGTGGACGGCCAGCGGCTCAACCAGGTCGTCTCGGGCGACGAGCACGATGTGCACGCGGCGGCCACCGCCGCCGAGGCCGCCCTGCCCGCCTGGCGGGCCAGCACCGGCGAGCAGCGGCGGGCCATCCTGCACAAGGTCGCCGACGCCATCGAGGCGCGCCGCGAGGAGATCGCCCTCGTCGAGTGCATGGACACGGGCCAGGCGCTGCGCTTCATGAGCGGTGCGGCGCTGCGCGGTGCGGAGAACTTCCGCTTCTTCGCCGACCGCGCTGCGCAGGCCTGCAACGGCCTGGCGCTGCCCGCGGCCGAGCACATGAACTACACGGTCCGCCAGGCGATCGGCCCGGTGGCCGTGATCACGCCGTGGAATACGCCGTTCATGCTGTCCACCTGGAAGATCGCGCCGGCGCTCGCCGCCGGCTGCACCGTGGTGCACAAGCCGGCGGAGTGGAGTCCGCTTTCGGCCACGATGCTGGCCGAAATCATGACCGAAGCCGGCGTGCCGCCCGGGGTGGTGAACGTGGTCAACGGTGTCGGTGAGCGCGCCGGAAAGCTGCTCACCGAGCACCCCGCCATCCGCGCCACCGCCTTCATCGGCGAATCCAAGACCGGGAGCCTCATCATGAGCCAGGGCGCCCCGACGCTGAAGCGCGTGCACCTCGAGCTCGGCGGCAAGAACCCGGTGATCGTATTCGAGGATGCCGACCTGGAGCGCGCGCTCGACGCCGTAGTGTTCATGATCTACAGCCTGAACGGCGAGCGCTGCACCTCCTCCAGCCGCCTGCTGGTGCAGCGCTCCATCTACGACCGCTTCATCGAGCGCGTCGCCGAGCGCGTGGCGAAGCTGAAGGTGGGCCACCCGCTGGATCCGGCAACGGAGATCGGCCCGCTCATCCACGCCCGTCATCTGGATAAAGTCCTGAGTTACTTCCGCATCGCGCGCGAAGACGGCGCCGAGATCAAGGTTGGCGGCGATCGCGTGCAGGCACTGAAGCCCGGGCTGTACGTGCAACCCACGCTCTTCTCGCACGCGAGCAACACCATGCGGGTGGCCCGCGAGGAGATCTTTGGTCCGGTGTTGACCGCCATTGCCTTCGACGACGAGGAGCAGGCGCTGAAAATGGCCAACGATACGCCGTACGGCCTGACCGCGTATGTCTGGACGTCCGACACCGGACGGGCGCTGCGCATGGCGCACGGCCTCGAGGCCGGGATGGTCTGGGTGAACTCCGAGAACAACCGCCACCTTCCCTCGCCCTTCGGCGGCATGAAGGCGAGCGGCATCGGCCGCGACGGCGGCGAGTACAGCTTCGACTTCTACATGGAAACCAAGAACATCTGCCTCGCCTTCGGCACCCATCGCGTGCCGCGGCTCGGGGCCTAATGCGAGACAGGAGACTCACGGTGGCCCGACTCGATAGACTCAAAGGCTCCATCCCGCCGCTGGTCACGCCGTTCCGCGACGGCGAGGTCGACTACGACGCCTATGCGCGCCTGGTCGATTTCCACATCAAGAACGGCTCGCATGGCGTGCTGGTGAACGGCACCACCGCCGAGCCGTCGACCCTCTCGGTCGAGGAGCGCAACCGCCTCGTCGACGTCGCGGTGCAAGTCGCTGCGGGACGAATCCCGGTGGTCGCGGCCACCGGTTCGCAGTCGCTGCGCGAGACGCGCGAGCTCACCGAGCACGCCGCCAAAGCCGGCGCCGAGGCGCTGCTCATCGTCACGCCCTACTACATCCGGCCGCCCCAGCGGGGCCTCATCGCCTATTACCTGGAGCTTGCCTCGCTCACCGACCTGCCGTGGATGGTCTATCACATTCCCGGGCGCGCCGCGGTCGGCGTGACCATCGAAACACTTAAGACGCTGCGCGAGCGTTCGCCCTCGTTCGTCGGCATGAAGCACGCAGTGAACGATCTGGCGCTGGTGTCGGAATGCCACGCCGTGCTCGGCGCGGAATTCAAGATCTTCGTCGGGCTGGAGGAACTCAGCTTCCCGATGATGGCGGTGGGCGCCTGCGGCCTCATGAATGCCGTGGGGAATCTCCGCCCCCGCATCCTCACCAGCCTCTGCGAGGCCGTGTGGCGAGGCGATCTTGCTGACGCCCAGGCGCTGCACCACCGGCTGTTCGAGATCAACCAGGCGGTGTTTTTCGACACCAACCCCATCCCGTTGAAGTATATGATGCGGCGGCTCGAGCTGCTCGCGCGCAATGAGCACCGCCTGCCCATGATGAGCGCGACCCCGGAGCTCGAGCGGCGCCTGGATGGGGTGCTCGAGCGCGCGGGCCTGCTGCGGGAGGCGTCGGCTTGAGGCTGATCAACTTTCAGATCGGCGGCCGGGTTTCCTGCGGGGCGCTGGGCCCCGGCGGCGTAATCGACCTCGGCGCACGAGTTGGAAACCGGGCGCAGGATGTGCTCTCTCTCCTGCGCGCCGATCTCATCGAGCGGGCCCGCGAAAGCGTCGCGTCCGCCCGGTACGACTATGCCACGCAAGAGGTACGCCTGCTCAATCCCGCGGGCCGCTGCACGCGCTACTTCTGCATCGGCGTCAACTATCCGGAGCGCAACGAAGAGTACAGGGACGGATCGGACAAACCCAAGTACCCGAGCCTCTTCATGCGCTCGCACAGCTCCTTCTCCGCGCCCGGCGAGCCCATCGTGCGTCCGCGCGAATCCGCGCAGCTTGACTACGAGGGGGAGATCGCGCTCGTGATCGGCCGGGGCGGGCGGCGTATCCCGCAGGAGCATGCGCTCGAGCACGTATTCGGCTACACCTGCGCCAACGAGGGAACGGTGCGCGACTGGCTGCGGCACGCCAAGTTCAATGTGACGCAAGGCAAGAACTTCGATCGTTCCGGCTCGCTCGGACCGCATATCGCGACGGCCGACGAGGTGGGCGCGGACCCGCTGCGCGTCATCACGCGGGTCAATGGCGAGGTCCGGCAGGACGATACCAGTGACCGGATGATTTTTCCGATCCCGTACCTCATCAGCTACCTCTCGCGCTTCTGCACGCTGGAGCCGGGAGATCTCATCCTGACCGGCACGCCGAGCGGCGCCGGAGCGCGGCTCGATCCGCCGCGCTACCTCGTGCCGGGGGACCGGGTGCAAATCGAGATCCCGCGCGTGGGAGTGCTCACCAGCGAGGTGATCGATGAGCTCTAGACGTCCGACGCTCGCGCAGCGCTCGCTCCCCATGCGCCCGTTCTCCGAATCGCTCCCCATGGCGTTGCTGCGGACCCGCGAGGCGGTCATGCGGCTCTTTCGCCCCGGACTGCGCAGTCGCGGGGTGACCGAGCAGCAGTGGCGGATCCTGCGGGCGCTGGCCCACCAGGGCCCGATGGAGGTCACCGAGCTCGCCGAAGCAACCTTCCTCCTCGCTCCCAGTCTCTCGCGCATTCTGCCCGACCTCGAGCAGCGCCGGCTCATCGGCCGCCGCCCGGTGGACACCGATCTGCGCCGTTCGGTGGTGAGCCTTCAGACGGAGGGTCTGCGGCTCATCGCCGAGCATGCGCCCTACTCCGAGCAGGTGTACGCGCGTATCGCCAAGCGCTTCGGCACGGAGAAACTCGTGCAGCTTCTGCAGCGGCTGCACGACCTGGAGACCTCGCTCGGGGAGCTCGCCGGGGAGCTCGAATCCGATCCGGCCCGTGTCCGCAGGCGAAAGCCCTCACCATGAGCCTGTACTACACGCAAAAGCTGCTCTACCAGCTCAATCGAGATCCCGCGACCCGCCGCCGATTCGAGCAGGACTTCGAGGGGCTGCTCGCAGAATACGAGCTGACGCGGGAGGAGCGCGATGCGCTGCGCAAGCCCGACATCGGCCTGCTCTACGTGATGGGCGTCAACGGCCAGATCCTCATGCACTACGCGGCTCTGCGCGGGTACGAGTGGAATGCGTACCTCGAGGCCATGCGCGAGGGCGAGCGCAGCTACGGCCCGGTGAAAACCGGCTTGTATACGCGAGCGGATTCACGCTGAGCATCCGCCGAGCTGTTTCCACAGGGGTTTGATCATGGCATTGGTTTTCGCGGGCGTCTGCTCTCACGCGCCCGGTATCACCGGGCGCGCCGGGCGTGCCGACCCGCAGGCCCGCGACACTTTCTATGCGGCGATGGGACGCATGCGGGACGCGATCGAAGCCTGCCGGCCCGACGTGCTGGTGGTGATTGCCGCGGAGCACTTCGCCAATTTCTTCATGAACAACATGCCGGCCATCTGCGTCGGCATGGCCGAGCATTACGAGGGGCCGATCGAGGACGAGAAATGGCTCGGCATCGAGCGGCACCGCATCCCGGGGAACAAGTCACTCTCGCGCGTGCTGATCCAGGAGGTCATGAACGACATCGACCTTGCGTACGCCGAGGAGTGGAAATTCGACCACGGCATCATGGTGCCACTGCACTTCCTCACTCCGCGCTACGACCTGCCGGTCATCCCCGTCAACATCAATTGCCAGGGTCCGCCGCTGATTCCGCTCAAACGCGCCTATGAGTTCGGGCGCTCGCTGCGGCGCGCCTGTGATGCGCGGCCCGAGCGCATCGCCGTGATCGGCACCGGGGGAATCTCGCATTGGCCGGCGACGCCGGACTCCGGGCGCATCAATGAGGCCTGGGACCGGGAATTTCTCGACAAGCTCCTGCACAACCGCCGGGACTCGCTCCTCGCCTATCGGGACGAGGATGTGTGGCGCGAAGGCGGCCAGGGGGGATTCGAGATCCGCACCTTCATCGCGGTCGCGGGCGCGACCGAAGGATGCACCGGGGAGCTGTGGTGCTACGTGCCCATCCCCATATTCGCCGTCGGCTGCACCGTGGCGGTCATGCAGCTGCGCTGAGGCTGCGCACCCCTCAAAGTCACATCTTGCGCCGGCGCATCCAGGCAAACCGCCCTGCAGGGCTCGGTCGCCTTGGCCATCGGCCGAGGCTCTCGGGAAGGCGGCCGGAAAGGCCCAAGAGGCCGGCGCGCCCGCGCCGAGGCGGGTCTGCGGGAGAAGGATGCCGCCGAGGAAAGCCCAACCACGCTCTGGCCGGTTGCGAAGCTTGCAGAGTCGTTTCCCACCGACCGGCGGTCGATCCCGAGCCATGAAGCATCACGAGCGCCCGCCCAGGCACAGGCAGTGTGCCCCGCCGCCGCAGGTGGCGGACGTTGAGCCAAAAACCACGCTTTTTGGCTCAACGGCGCTGGGCGGGGCACGATGCCCCGATCCAGCGCTTCTTAATAGGAACAGGGGACTTCCCCATTGCGGGGAGGCGGCGCCGGCGGCTTTCCGGAGCGGCGCGTCACAGCCCGCATCGAGTTGCCCAGAATGGCTGCCGTCCGTGCTCGCCGCTCCCAGTGCATCGGCCGCCCCGTTACGCGGTGCGCTCGCGCTGCACCCCGAGCTCCTGCTCGAGCTGCTGCCGGATCAGGTACTTTTGCACCTTTCCGGTCACCGTCATGGGAAACTCCCTGACGAAATACACGTAACGGGGCACTTTGTAGTGGGCGATCTGCCCGCGGCAGAACTCGATGATCTCCTGCGGATCGGCGCTCGCGCCCTCGTGCAGGCGGATGACCGCGCAGACCTCTTCGCCGTACTTCTGATCGGCGATCCCCACGACGGCCACATCGAGCACTTTCGGATGCCGGTATAGAAACTCTTCGATTTCCCGGGGATAGATGTTCTCGCCGCCACGGATGATCATGTCCTTGACCCTTCCCACGATGTTGCAATAACCGCCGCCGTCGAGAACCGCCAGGTCACCGGTGTGCATCCAGCCCGCCTCGTCCACCGCTTCCGCGGTACGCTCGGCGTCCTCCCAGTAACCGCGCATGACGCTGTAGCCCCGCGTACAGAGCTGACCGGGCGTGCCTCTCGGCACGACTGCGTTCTCGCCATCTATGATTTTCACCTGCACGTGCGGGTGCACCCTTCCGACGGTCGAGACCCGTTTGTCGATCGGGTCGTGCACGTCCGACTGGAAGCTCACCGGGCTGGTTTCGGTCATGCCGTAGCAGATCGTGACCTCGCGCATGTGCATCTCATCGATGACCCTGCGCATGACGGCGATCGGGCACGGTGCCCCTGCCATGATCCCCGTGCGCAACAGCGACAGATCGAATTCCGTGAAGCGGGGATGGCCAAGCTCCGCGATGAACATCGTCGGCACGCCGTGCAAGGCCGTACAGCGCTCCGTGGCGACCGCCTGCAGGGTAGCCTCGGCATCAAAGGTTTCCGACGGAAACACCATCGTCGCCCCGTGCGTCACCGCGGCGAGCACGCCCAGAACCATGCCGAAGCAGTGATACAAGGGCACCGGTATGCAAAGTCGGTCCTGCGGGCTGAACCGCATGCCCTCGCCGACGAAAAACCCGTTGTTGACGATGTTGAAATGCGTCAGCGTGGCGCCCTTGGGCAGCCCCGTCGTGCCGCTCGTGAATTGGATATTGATCGGCTGGTCCGGATCGAGGCCTGCCGCAACGGCTTCGAGCGGATTCGGGTTGGCGGCCCGTCCCGCCTCGCACAGCGCACCGAAGGACATGAACCCCCGTCGCGGACCGGCGCCCAACTGAATAAGAAACTGCAGCGCAGGATATTCTCTGCAGCGCACCCTGCCCTCGCCCGCCCAATCCCCTTGCGCAAGCAGGGATCTCGCCATGCCGACGTAATCGCTCGATTTGAATGCGGGCGCCAGCACGAGCGCCCTGCAACCGACCGCGCGAAGCGCATAGTCCAACTCGGCCGTCCGGTAGGCCGGATTGATGTTGACAAGAATGAGACCCGCCAGCGCCGTCGCGAACTGGGTGAGCACCCATTCGCAGTTGTTCGGCGACCAGATGCCCACCCGGTCACCCGGCTGCAATCCCAACGCGAGCAGTGCCCCGGCCAGCTCCTTGGCGCTGTCGTAGAGCCCAGCGTAGGTCAGCCGCACTTTTTGATGACAGACCACCAGCGCCTCGCGCTCCGGCCACTGCTCGGCGGCCAGTCGCAGTACCTCCCCCACCGTCCGGTAGAGCAGCGGCGAATCGGTCCGCCCACAGACGTAGCTTGGCTCACGCACACGAACCCCCACCCGCCCGCGACGCGCCGCGGCTTTCGACTGTTTTCCAGCCCGCCCCGGGCCGAGCTGCACCTATCCTACGCCGCTACATCGCATAATTGATGCACAAGGACTTGCTCTCCAGGCATGCGTAGACCGCCTCGCGCCCCAGCTCCCGGCCCCACCCGGATTGTTTGTACCCTCCGAATGGCATGGCGGCATCCAGCACATTGTGACAGTTGACCCACACCGTACCGGCGCGGATCTTCGGCGCCAGGGTGAAGAGCTTTTTCACGTCGCGCGTCCAGATGCTGGCCGCCAGACCATAAATCGACTCATTGGCCAGCCGCGCGATTTCTCCCAGGTTTTCGAATGGCTGCACCACCAGGACGGGCCCGAAGATTTCCTCCCGCGTGATCGTCATGTCGTCTGAGACGGCCGTGAATATCGTCGGTTCGACGTAATACCCCGGCGATTCAACCCGCCGTCCCCCTGCGACCGCGGAGGCGCCCGCCGCAAGCCCTTGGTCGATGTAGCTCATGACACGCTCCCGCTGCACGGAAGAGACCAATGGTCCAATCTCGGCGCTCGAGTCCAAGCCGGGCCCAAGCTTCATGGCCTTCGCCCGCCTCGCCACGCCCTCGACGACACGATCGAAGTGGCGCTTGGCGACATACAGGCGCGAGCCGGCGCAGCACACCTGACCCTGATTGAAGAATATCCCAGAGGTCACTCCCGGGATGGCGTTGTCGAGATCCGCGTCATCGAGCACGATCGCGGGCGACTTTCCTCCCAGCTCGACCGTGACTTTTTTCAGGTTGCCCGAGGCGGCGCGTACGACGAGCCTTCCCACCTCGGTGGATCCGGTGAAGGTGATTTTGTCGACGCCCGGATGTTCCGCCAACGCCGCACCGGCGGTGGCGCCCATGCCGGTGACGACGTTCAGCACCCCCTTGGGCAGCCCCGCCTCGAGGACGATCTCACCGAGTCGCAAAGCGGTGAGCGGCGTCTCCTCTGCCGGCTTCAAGACCACGGTGCAACCGGCGGCGAGTGCCGGCGCGACCTTCCACGTTGCGAGCAAGAACGGGAAGTTCCAGGCGATGATGGCGCCGATCACCCCCACGGGCTCGCGCAGCGAGAATGCGGCATACTCCTGGCCGGGGACGAGCGTTCCGGAGACCGGCAGTGTTTGCCCCTCGAGCTTGGTGGGCCAGCCGGCCATATACCGCCAGACTTCGATGGCATGCTTCAGATCCACGTGACGGGCCATCACGATCGACTTGCCGTTATCGATGGCCTCGAGCTCGGCCAGCTCGTCGGCATGGCGCTCAACGAGATCGGCGATCCGATGCAGGACACGCTCGCGATCCCCAGGCTTCATGCGCGACCAGTCGGAGTCCTCGAAGGCGCGCCGCGCGGCGGCCACCGCCCGGTCGATGTCGGCAGCCTCGCCGAGAGCGGCGCTCGCGATGACGCGGTCACTCGAGGGATCGCGCACCTCGAAGGTCCGGCCGCTGATCGCATCGATCCAGACGCCGTCTATGAGCAGTCGGCGGGGCTTGCCGAGAAATGCGGCATTGGACGGCGAAATCCCGGACAGATCATTGCCCAACCCCGAGGACACCGCGCTCGGACTCTTTCGCGTGGTCACCTGCATGAAGCACCCCTCCCCCGTCATCCCGCACCCGGAAATCAACTCGCCGGACCCGCCGGGTATTCAGAAACCAGCCATGGTGAGTATCGGTATCCTCGAGCAAGTTGCCATGAGCCTTTGGGCGGATGGAAGGGATACTTTGGTATTACGCGGATGAGGGGCTGACCTCGCGGTAATAGCACATCAGGCCGCTCTGGCAGAGTTCGCGATTGCCGCGCAGCCCTCGGGCGTAGGCGGTCACATTCCGCTCGTCATCGCCGCCATGGCGTCCGAGTACGGCCCGCGCCATCTCGACACTCTTCAGCCGACGCTCGAGCGGGCCTTCGCGTCCGGCGATCTTGACGGCGGCGACGCCGGCGGCCGCAAGCGGTGGGATCGCGCATAGCCCGCACGGACCGTACGGCAACCCCTCCGCCGTGACCGTGAAACCGCATGAAAACACGTACCAAAGCCATTTTTTCCAGGCTTCGTCGTTGGATTGAAGTCGTTCAAGCTCGGACTCGCAAAGCGTTTTGCCGTCACCGCGGTGATATTCGTGACGAAAACGCTCGAGACAGATCGGTCCGCCGAGCGGCCCGGGCAGGTGCAGCGTGTGGCACGAGCCCTCTTCGAACACGCAGCCGTCGTTGAGGATGAAGGCTTCGATTTCGAGCGCCGGCAGGGCGTGGCACATCGCGCGGACCTCGCTCAGCGTCACGTGACGCGGCAGGATAACCCGCGTCGCACCAAGCTCGGCCGCCAGTTGTGCCGTCTCGGCGTTGTGACACGAGGCCACCGAGCTCAGGTGCAGGCGCAGTGGCAAGCCGCGCTCGCCCAGCGCTGCCAGCAGCGCGAGGTCGCCGACGATCAACCCGTCGGCGCCGCTCCCGGCAACCCGTTCGAGCATCGCGAGCAGATCCTCCCATCGGTCCGCCGAATAGCTCTGCGCGTTGAAGGCGACCGACACGCGCTTGCCGAGCTCGTGCGCCAGGGCGGCCGCGCGCGCCAACTCCTCGAAGCTGCGCAGGTTGCCACTCATCCTGCGATTCAACGTGGATCGCCCGAAACGCGCCTGCCACTCCCGCGGCACCAGCCCGCAATAAAACTCATCGGCACCGGCCCCGGCCAGGACCGGTATGTCCTCAGGTGCCGAAATCGGTGCGACCAGCCGCATTCCAGTCCCCCGATATCACCACACGATCGACCGAGCCCGCCGCGACCGCCTCGGCAAGCGCCTGCGTCATCGTCACAGTGTGGCGATAGAAGATCGTGTTGCCACGTTGGAAGAGTCTCATCCTACCGCCGTGCGGATCGCCCCTGGCCGTCAGCTCGCACCAGTATGTCAGGCATTCGCGCGCGCAGATGTGCCCGGTTTCGAACTTGCGCGCCATCGGCCGGTGCAGGTTGCCGATGCGGCAAATGCGCCCGGTGGTCGCGAAACCGAAGGGCGCGTGCACGGAAATCCGCCCTCGCTGCGCGTGCAGATCCGTGCCGCGGGCAAACGGCGGCACGTCGATTTCGAGGCGGCTCACTCCGAAGCGCTCGAGCAGGCTCTCGAGCCCCGGCGTCATGAATCCATGTCCCCCCAATTCCAAAAAGGCCGCCGAAGGCGCGCGCGGCTCCTTCAGCATCCTGCACAGGAGTCTGCCCGCGGTCGGCCTCAAACCGGGGAATCGCCGCGTGAGGCGCCGCATCGAGCCCCAATCGTTCACCGTGACCTCGGTGCCCTCGGGCAGCATGGCCAGCAGCGCGTCCGCTTCTTCGAGACTGTCGTCGGTCAGCATGGGAAGCGCGAGCCCGAATCCGAGACCGGAAGCGGCCGTTGCGCCGAGGACCGTCTGCAACGTCCTGACCGACGGTAACAGTCGTTGGCAGAATTCGTTGCCAAAATGGATGCGCGCGACCCGCTGGCGATCGAGCAGCGAGGCCCACTCCGGGCAGTCGAGCCCAAACAGGCCGGGCCAATCCGTCGCCGCATCGCACAGCCCGCGGACGCAGCGCACCAGCGACTCCGGCTCGGTAAATGACAGCGTCCATTGCACCGTCACCGCGTCGTTTGCGGCCCGTAAGCCGAAGCGCCACGCGCTCCCCTCAGGTACACGATCCACGGTCACCGGCCCGTCAGTCAAGTCCGTGCCGCCGGTTGATGTCTTTCCGGTCCATGGAAGGTCGCAACCTGCCGCAGCGCCTCATGAGTCTTCTGGACCGCAAGTCCGGCCGCAACGTGATTGACAATGTACCGTGAAAAGTGCGCCGCGCCGACGCTGGCACCGCGAGCAACCTTCCCCGACTGTGAGTGGTGCACGGGACAGGCTCCGAAATCCGCCGCGGCGGTGCCGAGGTATGCAATCTGGTCCCCGTCGCACCGCGCATCCCCTGTCGCCCGGATCACCCCGCGATAAGATGCGGGGTACGTAGCCGCTCCGCGAGCGGGCGCCGACGCGACCACGAGCACTTCCGCCGCAACCGCCCTGCCGATTGCGGCCCTCAGAACCGCGCGGTCGCAGGCCAGCCCCAGGCTCAAATGCAACAGCTGCGCCCGGTGCTGCACCGCCCAATCGACCGCCGCGGCGAGCGCCGCCGCCGTGGAGCGTCCCCGCTCATTCAGCACCTGTGCGATCAGCAGCCGCACCGGCCGCCGCGAGGAGGCGATGATGCCGGCGACCACCGTGCCGTGGCCTATGGGATCTTCGACCGGTGGACGCTCGAGGATCTGATCACCCTCGTCCACGAACCGCTTGATCCGTATCACGGCATGCGCCGGCAGCGGTCCGATCCCGCTATCCACGACTGCGACTGTCCACGCACGCTCAGGCATACGCGCGTGCAAGCTCCCCGTCGATGACCCGACCGTCGCGCAACGCCAAAATGCGGTCCGCTCTCGGCACCGCATCCGGGGAGTGGGTGATCACGATGCGAGTCTGTTGCGGGAAATACCGGTCGATCAGCGCGTGCATGGCACGGGCTGCGGCTGCATCGAGGTTGCTGGTTGCCTCATCGAGCACCAGCGCAAAGGGCGAGCCGAGCAGCGCCCGGGCGACGGCAACCCTCTGCCGCTGACCCGTGGACAGGCCCGCCCCGCGGGAGCCAAGTTCGGTGGCGTACCCTTCCGGCAGCGCCAACACGAACGGCTCTACCCCGGTCTGCCTGGCCGCTTCAAACACCCGCTCCGCCGGCGCATCGAAATGCCCGTAGCGGAGATTGTCCAGGATGCTGCCGCGAAACAGCACTGGATCGGTTTCCAGCACCGGAATACGGCACCGGACCGACTGCAGATCGTAATCCGACAGATCCGCTCCATCGAGGAGAATCCGCCCACAGTCGGGCTGGACGAATCCGCGCAGCAAATCGATCAGTGTGGATTTGCCCGCCCCCGAGTCGCCGAACAGCACCACCTTGGATCCGGCGGCGATGTCCAGCGTAAGACCCTCGAACAGTGCCCGCTCGCTGTCCGGGTACCGGAAGCTCACAGCCTGGAATCGGATGGGACCGGAGCGCGCCGCCAGGACACGCGCGCCGCCACCGCCGGCACGCATGGGCTCGACGTCCCTCAATTCCTGCACACGCTTCAGACTCACGCCGGCGCGCTGATACGCGGTGTAGAGCCCCATCAGCGAGGTGGCGGAGCCCGTGCCGCGCGCCAGGTAGGCCGTAAAGGCCACCAGGGTGCCCACCGTGAGCGAGCCGTGGATCACCTCCCACCCGCCGATGATGAACACGACGGCGGTGGTCAAATGGGACAGCAGGCTCGACAGCGCACCGATCGTGTACCCGACGAGTTGCTGACGGACGACCCGGCGCAGCAACCCCTGGTTCAAGCCGCCCAGGCGATCCCGCTCCCAGCGCTCGGCGCCCGCACTCTGCACCGCCTTCGCCGCCCCGAGCGTCTCGACCAGGAAATGCGTGATGACGCCTCGCCATTCCCGAACCTCTCGGGTGCTCTCGGAGACCTGCCGCCGCGCCCGATGCCGCAAGAGCAGATGCAATGGCAGTATGCACGCCGCGATCAGCGTCAGATCGGGGCTCATCGCCGCCATGATGGCGGCGGAGAAGATCAGCAGCAGCACACCGTTGACGACCGCCAGCACCGAGTCGGTGCTGAAGCGCTGGATCTCGGCGACATCGCCGTCGAGGCGGGTAACGATATCCCCGACCGGACGGACGCGGAAGAAGGCGGGCGGAAGCCTCAGGATGTGGGCGTAGACGTCCTCGCGGATGGCAAACAGAATATTCCCCGAGACACGGACATACAGCAGCCGGTTCAAAGCTCCCAAGGCGAACCCACAGCCCGCCAGCGCGACGATTGCGGCGCAAAGCTCGGCGAGGAGGTGAAAGTGCCTTCCGAGCAGACCATCGTCGATGATCAGCTTCGATAAATACGGCTGCACGGCCGAGAGCGCCGACGTGAGAGCCGCCAGGGCCATCACCGCCAGGATCGCACTCCGGTGACGCCGGACGTACGGCCACAACCACGCGAAGCTCACGTACACCTTCCCGCGCGGGCTAACCTGCGCTTACCGCCGCTCAATGACGCGCAGCGTCGCCGTCGCCTGATCAGCGCATCCGGGTAGTTGGACGTCGCCCTTCTCGCGCATGGTCCTCGCATCATAGATGATGACGTCGCACATCGTCCCGCCCACATAGACTTCCTTGCCGTTCGGAGAGATGTTAACCGAATAATACGTATGCGGCAGCGTCACCCGGTCGGCGACCCGCCAGTGCGTGCCGTCCATCTTGATTTTGGTGAGCTGCGTGTAGGCACCGTACGCCCACCTCCGGTCGGGACCGATGACGGTGGAGAAGATCAAAGCGTTCGTCCTGCCGATGTCGTGATAGGCGAGGTGACCGTCATGCAGATTCAGGGTCAGCAAGGACGTTTCCGGAACCCCTCCCGGAGGGGTTCCCGGACCGACCAGGGTCGAATAGATGGGGCTGGAGAAGATGCCCGTCGGCTCGGTGACCGGCCAGAACGCCAGCATGTCCGGCCGCAAGTGATGCGGGCGGTGCCAGTTGAGGATGCCGCGCCTCTCGATGAGTCGTCCGGTCCTCAGATCGTATTCGTACAGATTGAAGCCGATCGCAAAGAAGCTGCGGCCATCGTGCTTCGCGAGGATCATCTGGACCCTGCGGGGCGCCGGAAACTCCCGCAGCGGCTTGGCATGCAGACCGGCGGTGGTGCTGAATATGAGGAACCGCGGCGCTTGAACCCTGTACTGATCGATTTCCAAGCGCGTGCGGTACACGTAGACGATGAGCTCCTTTCCGTTCGGCGTGACATCGAACGCATACATGCACGTCACGCGCTCGCCGGGCTGTTCGAGGTTCGCGCGAAAGACTTCCTTTCCGGTACGCAGGTTGATCCCGGCGATGCTGCGCGTCCGGTTGACGAGAACGTACGCCACCTTTCCGCTCGGCGAAGGGACGATGACGCTCACGTAATCATGCGCGCCGGGTATCGTAAAGTCCGACACGACTTTCTGCGTGCGAGGATTGATGACAAAAAGATGATCCGGAGCTGCGCCGGTCACGAGGAAATCGCGCCTCGCATGTCCCGGCGAGAGCACGGAGCCGCAGCCCGCCAGCAGGCCGGCGAGCAGCACCGGCAGAACGAATTTCAGGTTCATATCAACCCTCTGCAGCCGGCTTACGCCTCATTTCTTGGGAAACACGGCATTGGTATCGGGGTACACGGGATCGAGCTCGCGCCAGTCGTGCTGCGCCGAAGGCTTGCCTTCCTGCCAGTTCGGGTAGGTGTTCATGGTGTCCGGCACCTGCGCAGGCCACCAGCACGGGTCGGAACATCCGTACAGATCCGCCTCCATCGGCTGGCACAGCGAGGCTACGCCACCGAAGGGGTCCACCTCCCAGCCCGGATCGAAGGTGGTGACGCATCCGGCGACGGTCTCCATGGCGGTGACTTCCTCCACGTGCCCCGATTCGGCCGCCTCGAGCAGCAGATCGGCCTTGTGATTGACGGATTTCAGTCCACTCATGCGGCTCTCCTCGACTCGATGTGAGCGCTGAAGAACTTCGGATTACGGGCATTGATGTCGGCATAGACGCGGATGCCGAAATCGACCCAACGCCTCAACAGGTTACAGTAGTGATACGTGCGATGATGGGGATCGCCGTAGCGGATCCAGGACTCGTGATAGCAGCCGCCGGCGCACAGATTGCGAATGTGACACGTCGCACAATGCGTGCCGCTGCGATCCGCGGCGCGCTCGAGAAAAGCCCCGAGCCGCTCGGCCGCGATGCCCTGCTCGACGCTGCCGAAGGTCGGCAATTCAGAGCCGGTGAACCGATGACACAAGTTCAGGCCGCCCTGGTGATCGACGGCGAGCAGGCCCACCCCGGCCCCGCACGGCAGCGTCTTACGCCGTCCTTCGTGCAGGTCCGTCATCAGCTGGTGCAGGTTGGAAAACCCGGTGTTCGCTCCCGCGAGCGCCGCGGTCAGATATTGACCGCCGAGGCGCTCGAACCCCGCATACACCTCGGTCAGCTCCTCTTCCGAGAGTGCATGGCCGGCCCCCTCGGCGGCGGTCACGGGGGCATAACCGACCTCGTGAAAGCCGAGCCGGTCGCGCAGATGCTCGTGGATGGCCTCAACCTCGGTCGTGCCGGCGGTCAACGTCACGCGCGCGCCCACCGGTTTGGAGCGGTACCGCCCCAGCAGCAAGCGCGCTTTGCGAGCCACCACCTCATAAGTGCCGCGCCCGCCCACCGTGAGGCGGTTGCGGTCGTGCACGACCCGGGGCCCGTCGATGCTGACCGAAAGCCCGAAGCGGTGCGCATCGAAGTAGCCGATGAGCTCCTCCGTGAGCAGCGTGGCGTTGGTCGTGAGAGAGAAATCCACCGTCTTGCCGAGCCCGTTCGCCCGCGCCTCGGCGTAGTCCACCACCTGGCGGATCAGCGGCATGTTGGAGAGGGGCTCGCCGCCGAAGAACACGATCCCCAGCCTCCGTCGCTCCTGCCCCTGCGAGAACAGCATATCGACACTGCGCGCCGCCACGTCGAACCCCATGCGCCGTCCCGCGACGGGTACGTCCAAATCTTCCTTGTAGCAGTAGCGGCAGGCGAGATTGCAGCCGGTGTTGACATTGAGAACGATGGTGCTCAGCGGATAGGCTTCGACGTGGACGTAAGAGGGGTTGATCGGCCGGCTTTCTCCCTCGGGCCGCAGGACCTGCAGCCGGATCAGCTGCTCGATGAGCGCGCCGACCGCCTCGCCTGCAAAACGGCTCGAGAGTCGCGCGCGGATTCGCTCGGCGTCCAGGCTCCGGTCGGCCTGCACGAGCCTCAGCACCTCCATCCCCAACTCATCGAGCTCGAACAGCGCCGTCGTCGGGACGTGCAATAGCATCGCCCGGCCGGCGAGCGGAACGAGGTGAGCATTGGCGGAATCGAAGATCATGAAGCCTGCTCCGTCAATAGATCGGGGGATGGATCCAGCGCTGCACGGTCACGATCAGGTGCGCTTTACCCACGACGGCGGTTTTGCCCGTCTTGCGAGTCGCCACGACATAAAGATCGCCGGTATTGTCGGCGGAAAACCGGCGCTTCGGATCCGGTCCGCCTTCGGCCGGCAGGAACAGTCCGTCCTGATTCAGCGTGCCCGCGAAGCGGACATCCTCGCGCTTGGCGGCTTCGGCGTTGAACGGCTCCACGCTCCAGGTCACCGGCATTGCACCGAGGCGCACGGCGCTGACCTTCCCGTGCGCGCCGACCACATTCGTGTAGCCGATCGCCTGGAATTGCGCATCCACCGGGGCGAGCGTGCCACCGCCCAGGCGGGCGATCGCAAAGGCCGGCTGGACCTCCAGGCGCTCCACGCGCCGGTAAACGGCCAGCAGATCGCTTTTCCACACGCCGCCGACGCGTACCGTACGGTACCCGGGTGCCGCATGGGCGTTCACGCGTACACTGAGGATGAGTCCATAGGGGCGGCGCGCCACAATCCTGGCTGTCGTCCCCGGCCCAAGGTCAACGCCGCCGCGCAGTCCTCTGCCGACCACGATCACCCGCTGCCTGGTTCCCGCTTTCAGGGCACCGGGGATCACGGCCATGACCTTTGCCGCTCCCGCGATGCGGGCGGCGTCCCAGTCCCCGCCAATCTCGGCGTGACCGTCCAGAAACCACCGGCCGCCGATGCGTGCGCCGTTGGCAGAGGCGAAGTACACCTCGTGTACGGACTTGCCGCCGAGCGTGCCCGTGCCGCGCCACTGAAACCCCGTGTACACGATCGCGTCCGAGGAGCCGTCAAACGCAGCGCCGTTCGCGTAATGCAGCACGTAACGCGCCCCGTACCGGTCCCAGCTTTTGCGCTTGATGAGCGCCGTTCCGTAATAATCCCCCCGGCCCGGCGTGTCGCCGTGCACGATCCACTCCCCCGCCAGATCCGCGCGCGGGCGATTCCTCCACTGCCGCCACGCCGCGCTATGCAGCGGAAAGAGCTTGGCCAGTTCGGCCGGCAGCTGCGTGCTGGCGATCTTCCACCAGCGGATGTCGCGGCTGCCATCCTGGTACTCGAGAAACGGAAATTGGCCAACGTGGAAATTGATCAGCTTGCGCCATTCGGACGCGGGCTGCCGCGTCAGCGCCACGCGCGCCAGGCTGTGGCATCGCCCGCACATGACCGGCAGGTTGTAGGGCAATTTGAGGATCGGATGGTTGGGACGACGCTCCAGTGCGAAACGGCCGGCGCGTATCTCCGACGGCGCAAGGCCCTGCACGTCGCTCAGATACCGGATGATGGTGCGCAATTGTTTCTGGGTCAGCCTCACGCCATGCACGTTCTGCATCCGGAAAATCGTCATCGCCCAGCCTTCGGGGGTCTTGCGCTCCTCGCTGATGCGATCGAAATGCCCCGGCGCCGTCTCTCGGTGGCACGCGGAACAATGCGCCTGCACAGCGGTCAATCCTGCTCGCGCCGGCGCGGGGGGCATCATCGCCGCGTGCGCCGCATCCACTGTACCGAGCAGCGCGGCTACCGCCGCCACCCCGCATGAAATGAGCGACGAGACTCTCCAGTGCATGAGCATTACCCCCGTGACTTCGTCATTCGCGACTCGATCCGCTTGACTTTACACCGCCGTCGCTCCCGGCGCCGTACTTGCAGCCGGCCCCCAAAAGCCCGTGTGCCCTCAGCCACTGCATCGCATGCGCAACCGCCTTGGGCGAACAAGAAAATCGCAGCGCGATCCGCTCGACGTCCGTGGTGTGCGCCGCGCGCAGGAAATCGACCAACTCGGCCAGATCGATCCCATCGACCTGCCACACGCCCCGCGGGGATTGCGCAGTGACCACCACCCGCCGCAGCTCGATCAGCGAGCCATCGAGCACAGGCCGGCGCTCGATTCGGGGCTCACCCGCGACAGCGAACCGATCGGCGAGTTGGCAGTCCGCGTACGCCGCGGCCGACCGGACCCAAAAAGCCGACGGCATCTGCCCGGCCTGCTGCTCGTAAAAGAGGGCGGCCGACTCGCTCCTCCGGCCCCACAAATCGCACGCCCGTTCGCGCACGAAGCGGGCAACCGGACCCCATTCACCTGCCGAGCAGTAGCTGTGCGCCGCCGCCACCGTCACCGCCGCCGATCGCAGTGCTTCATATATCCCCTGACCCGAAAGCGGATCGAACGCCACCAACGCATCGCCGGTGCAAAACACACCCCCAACGTCCTGCCGCACGGAAAGAGAGGCCGTTGCGGCACGTGCCAGCGCAACTCCCTCGGACGTGGCCCCGGCCAATGCCGCGGCGGTTTGCGGCGCCGCAGCGAGAATACTACCCAAATGCCGCTCAAGTCCAAAGCGCAGCGAGCGCTCGTTACGCGAGCACACTGCTTGCAGCCAGCTCATGCCGCGACCGTTCGTGGCCAGCCAGCACCAGCCTTGGGGAAGGGCCTCTATTCGGGTCAGCACTTTCGCAGCGTGTCGCGTGCGGAATCGTTGACATACCGCAATGAGGTCGGGTCCCTTGCGCAACGCCCGGCGCACACGCCGTCCGCGCGCATCGATCACGACGCGACAATCGATGCTTGCGTGCCGGGTCCGTACCCGCCAGTGACCCGCCCCGCGTGCATAGCCGATCACCCGATCGCTGACAATTGTCACCCCGCTGGAAGCGGCGTCAGTCACCAGCGCAGCATCGAAGTGCGCCCGATCCACCACGTATTCCCTGTTGCCGGCCAGATCGCGACCAGCCCAGGATCCCAGCCGTTCACCCGCGCCGCCGAGGCTGTCCGCCGCAGCGGCAAGCCCCCATTGGTGCAAAAGCGCCAGGGTACGTTCCGACACCCCTTCGAAGGCCGTATTGCCGGGAACTCCGATCAACGATACCTCGTGTCCGAGCCGGCGCAATCCACAGGCCGTCGCCACAGCGGCCGGACCGCTGCCCAATATGGTGATTTCCGCACCGCGAGCGCCCGCCACAACTCTCCCGCCTCTCAGAACCGATACGTCACATCTCCGCCGTACATCCTGGGCTCCCCGATATGCCGGTAATTATATCCCAACGACTCCAAATTGACCTCCACTACCGCCCAACACTATTCGGACAAAATCAACTGGTTGGCGCTTCCGCGTTGGTTTGGAGCCTCTACGGAGAGCGTAAGCAGTTGATCGAGCGAAGTTTTCTCAAACAGGCTCAAGCTCAGAATTCGCATGTTCGGTCAGCCCACCGCCTCACAAATCGCCTCCGCATCGGCTGCATCGTTCTTGTTGCTCTTCACGTACGGCTTGACGAACTGTGGCGCCATGAGGCGCACGGTGTGGCCCTGGGCCTGCAGCCGCCGGGCCCAGAAGTGCGCTCCGCCGCACGCTTCCATGCCGATCAGACACGGCGGCATGTTGCTGAACAACACCAGCACCTGGTGGCGCTTGAGCTGCTTCTTCAGTACCGCCTTACCGCGCTCATCCACGCCGTGAACCTGAAAGACGTTCTTCGCCAAATCAATGCCGACTGTCGTAATCTTCATGGTGGACGCTCCCGCTCCGTTCCGGTGGTTGCTCTGCGCTCCCACTTTGGCACATCAGATGCCGTTAAGGGGTGGGGGCGTCCATCCCATTGCTTACTCTCTGGCGGCGGTTCTGGGCAAAACGAGCCTCCCGCACTGACCCGGTATCCTTGCCGTTTACGGCAACGCGGGGGGTCGAGAGGATGAAGCACGGGAGACCGACCGTGGCTCGATACGAAGAGATCCAAAGACCTCTGGCTGAGGGCCGAGGGGTCCCGGGAGATTGCCCGGGCACTGGGCTGCTCGCGTACCACCGTGCGGGAGATCCGCGATGGGCTCAAGGGCTCCCCGGCGCACCTGCCCGAGCGGGCTGACCCGCCGTGGATGCTGCAGCTGCAGTGGCCGCAGCTGATCGAGGACCTCGGGATGGGACACCCGATGAAGCTGCGCGGCTCGAGGCGTCACACCGGCCTTCAGTTCCCGCCGGTGCGCCCGCGATCTTCTCTCGGCTGTTCTTCCGAGGAGTGCTTTCCTTCAAGGCAGTGCACAGCACGGTGGAGGCCGCGCAGCACACGACTGCCAGATAGAGCGGCGCGGCGAGTCCCCAGCGATCGGCGCTCCAGCCCGCGACCGAAGGCCCTGCAACGCCTCCCACGATGGCGCTGACGGCTAGAATGACGCCAATCACGGTCGATGTGGTTTCGGCTGGCGCACTCTCGCAGGGGATCGTCGCATAGGTGAGCGGCGCTGCCCCGATGAGGGCAGCGCCGATAAACATGAACGCGCCGAGCACGGCGAGCGGACCGGTGTAATACAGCGCGGCCAGGGGCGCGCCCATCCCCAGTACGCTCGAGACGATCATGACTGGTTTGCGGCCAATGCGGTCCGATGCAGCCGGAAGGGCCACGCCCAGCACCGCACCAGCGAGCCCCATGATGCTGATGACGATACTCATGCGCGCGGCCGCAAAATGATCGATTTTCATGAGATACAGCGGCAGGAACCCGAAGCCGATGGTCATGTAGCCGACGATGAAACAGGAAATTACCATGCTCAACCAGACGTTGCGGATCCGGAGAACCTGGGCAAGGCCCAAAGCCTCACCGCGGTCCGGGTCCAGAGCCACCGGCAGCGGGCTGTCCGGCCGAGCCCGCCGCCCGGGCACGACTCGAGCCACGAGCGCCGCGCACACCAGTCCCGGGAGCGCCACCACGAGGAAGGCCGAGCGCCAGCCGAAGGCTTGTGCGAGCCTCACCAGCAAGAGCGGCGCAACCACCACGCCCAGAAAGGCGCCGCCCAGGTTCTGCACGATGCCCATGTTGAGGCCGTGGCGCTCGGCGGGTGTTTCCAGGACCACGATGGATTGCGGTAACTGGTAGACTCCCGCATCAAAAACGCCCATCAACAGGCGCGTGGCGAGCAAGGTCGAAAACATCGACGTCAACGCCGGCAAAACCGAGAAGCAGGCAAACAGCAACAGCATGACGAGCAGGATTGCCTTGTGGTTCCTGTGGCGGTCGGCCACCGCTCCGGTGACGTAATTCGAAATCGCGAACGTCAGCCAGAAGCCTGACAGCAGCAGTCCGATCTGGGTATTGTCGAAGCTCAAGCTTTTCTCGATAAACGGGGTGACGTAGCTGATGCCGAATATGTCAACGTTCGAGACGCCCGCCGCGAGGCACAGAACGCTGATCAGCACCCAGGGGTTCTTCTTAGTCGGTGACACGTCGCGGACCTCCGAGCTCGCTCAACGGACAGCGCCGGCCGCTAGGCGTCCGGCCCCTGCCATACGAGGGCCAAGTCGATCAGCGTTCCGGTCACTCACGGCATGATGGGGGTTGGGTAACACAGAACCTCGTGAGGATCTGCGGTTCAAGTACGGTGGCACATCAATGAGAATAGTGCGGTAGGTCCCGGGCGATTTTTCGGAGATTGTGCCAATTTGTGCGATCCAAGGAAAATACATTTTGACGTTCGCGCAAGATCTGCGGGGAACCGTGCGGATGTCCTGCCGTGATGCTATTGACCGGAACTGGAGACCAGACGTTCGAAAAGGGCAATCGAAGGTCCGGCGAGCCAACCACCATCAATAGTGATCGCCTCTCCGCTCACGTACCCACAATCGTCTGCAGCGAGGAAATGCATCAGCGCCGCAACCTCATCCGGTTTGCCGATCCGACCCAGCGGGGCGGCGATCTTTACGGCCTCCAGTTCCGCGTCCGCGCCACCGCGCTGATTCATGGGTGTGTCAATGGTTCCCGGACAGATGCAGTTCACGCGTATCCCCTGCGGTCCGAGTTCGATGGCGGCCGTTTTGGTCAAGCCAATTACGGCAAATTTTGAAGCCACATACGCGCCATAGCCGGGCAGTCCCATCAGGCCGCCAAGGGAAGACACATTAATGATGGACCCTCCGCGGTGCATGTGCGGTACCGCATGTTTCATCCCGTAGGCCACGCCAAGAACGTTTGGCTGCAAATGCGCATTGAGGTCCTCTTTCGTCCACTCCGATACCGTCGGACCAACCTGCCCAAATCCAGCATTGTTGACGAGCACGTCAATTTTCCCATGGTGGTCTACGGTCCACTTCATCAAATGTGCGATGTCTTCTTCTCGAACAACGTCAGTTCGTACGTAGGTGGCACCGAAGCCTTCTGCGACAGATGAATCATCGCTTCGATTGCCGATGACAACCTTCGCGCCGGCTGCAGCAAAGCGGCGTGCCGTTGCCAAGCCGATTCCAGAGCCTCCGCCAGTAACGACGGCTACCTTATCATGCAGGGAAAAGAACATCATAGGTTGGCCTCTAATCAGCATTGCCGCCAAGTTAACTGTGGAGTAATTTCTTGGCGCCCGGTATCAACTTGTATGATGTCGCGCGAGCACGACCTGCACAGAAGCGCCGTCGTTTACGTTCCTCCTTGCGTTTCTCCAATAGATTATCTCTGATTCGAACGCGCAGCCAGGGTGGATCGAGCAGCGCCTCCGGGCGAGTGATGCGGGGATGCTCTGCGTGCACTCGCTCCCACTCGACCTCGGAGCCCAGGGCGACGCAGGTCGCCTTGATGTAGTGGTCGATCAAGGTGGGGAAGAGTTTGTCGACCGACAAGATCTCCGGCGCCACCCCGGCGGTGGCGGCGATTTGCGCCTGCGAGGTCCGCAAGGTGTTGTACAGAATGGCCGTGGCGTAGACTTGCTGGCCGACGGCAGCGGGCGAGCAGTTGTACAGGTGATTGAGCTCGAGAACCTCTTTCATCGCCAGATACATGCGCTCCACGCTCCAGCGGCGCCGATACGCGGCCATCAACTGCTCGGGCGTCAAGCGCTCAGGCTCGAGCACGTTGGTAATGAGAGTCCGATCGAATCCTGGGCCCCAGATCCGTACCCAGCGAAGCTGTACGCGGGAGGTGCCCGCCTGGCTGCCGCCCATCTCGACCAACCAGTCGTCGTAGGACGGGGCGGAGCTGCGAAACTGCGCGTTCACCGCCAGACGACGCTTCTTCACCGTGCGGTTGTGGCGGCTGATCATCCACACCCCCTGCGCGGCGACTTGCTGCCAGATCTTCGGCTTCGCGTAGTAGCGGTCGTTGAGAATCAGTGCACCGCGCGGGATCGACGGCAGCACCTGCTCGAACATCGTGATCTCCCCGACGCAGCCGTCCGGATCGAAGTGCAACTCGTGCAGCAGCCCGCGCAGCAGGTCGTAGACCGCCTCCAGGCTGCCGGGAATGATGGCCTTCGTGGTCTTGCGCGCGACTTTCAGCATGCGCGCCACCTTCTCCAGCCGCGAGCCATCCACGGCATACACCTCGGGAAAGAGCTTCGAATCAAGCGGCAGCTCCCGCTCGAACGTCGCGGGCGCCTCGGCTTTCAGCCGAGCGGTATAGGCACGGAAAACGTTCTGGAAGAACGCCGGGCGGACGTTCTGAACCTTCTGAAAGAAGGCTTCCGGGCTGGCATCGACCGGCCGGAACAGCGCCGAGCCCGCCCGTGCCTCCAGCAGCGCACGCGTCTGGCTGCCATAGCGGCTCTGCAGCAGCGCAATCCAAAACCACACCAGCGCATAGAGCGTCCACTTCCGTTGTCGCTCGCGCTCTCGTGTGGCCGCAAACACCTCCCGACACAGCGACTCGGTCAGGTACTCCCATACGATCGACAAATATTTCGCCGACCGTACCTCCTCGACCGCCAGCTCCAGCTTGCGTCGACTCAAAGAGGAGTTCCTGTTGTCTTGAAAACAATATGTTACACCTCTTTGATCATGTTGTACATGAAATTAACTTAGCGGCGATGAGTCTGACGCCGAAATGCGCAGACACCGCGCCGCGATTCAGTGGAATTGATAGCCGACATCAATGCCAGCAGTAAGAGGTTGACTGACGACATAGCGCGTAAACGCCCCCGTCTGCAGAGTAATCTGCGGCTGCGGGTCTAGCAGCACGATATTGTTCATGAAGTTATTCGCGAAAACCGCAACGGTCCACCGATCGCCGCCACGGCGCTTCCCGCGAATACCTAGCCGGACGTTTGCAATGTTGTACGACGTAAGATGAACCAGAACCTGATTCATGTTTTGCAGCGTGGCAGTCACGCCGTAGGGCAAATCGGACCTCGCACCAGTGTAATCGTCCTCGATCGAGCTGAATAATGTGAGGTCATTTCCAAAGTAATGAGTCCAATTCAGCACCACAGATCCGGACACCTTCGGGGTATCGGGGATCTGCGTGCCGGCGGAAAATCCCGTGATTGCGCTGCTTTGAACGAATTTTGCATCAATATAACTGGCATTCAATGCCAGTTCGAGTCCCGCAGGGAGAAGGGTCTCCAGCTGACCCTCAATGCCTTTGATGCGAGCGTCGCCGCCATTGGCCATCAAGAAGTTTCCGGCGATGTCAGTGGCCATCTGAGGATGGTTCCAGTCCTCCAAGTATGCGTCAAGATTGGCAATTAACCGGCGGTGAAAAAATGAGGACTTCTCGCCGAGTTCATAGCTCCACAGCCAGTCAGAGCCGAAAGTCGTTGGTACCTGGAGAAATATGTTTGCGCTGCAAGTCGTCGCAGCCAGCAATTTCGCCTGGAGCGCGCATTCGTTGGCGACCTGGGCTCCCAGGAGCGGGTTCGTATTGCTCGCGGCGACTACCGGAATCGGCGCCGGGTCTGGCCCCCCGAGCCGAAACCCCTTGTCTACCCTCAGATACACCATATGCTCGGGGTCAATATCATACGTCAGGGTAAAACTCGGAGCAGTTCCGCTCGCCGCAAACGAGGCCGCGTGGTTGTATGGGACATCATTCCCTTGCGCAGCGGAAACAGTGAAGGCTCCGATCTGGCCCGATCGACCGCTAAGGCTGTAGTGGTAGTGACGAAAACCGGCGGCTACCACCAGGTGACGGTAGATCCGCCATGATATATGTCCGTAGAACGCGTTCTGAACAAGGACCTCGGGCATCGCGGCGACGAACAAATTGGGACCGCCCAATATCGAGGTCGCCTGTGGGGCAAGCGAGGAGATATTGTTCGCAGAATACAAGTCCTGATAGAAATAACCGGCAACCCATTGCAGGGACCCGGGAGCTGTCGAGTTGAGGCGAAACTCCTGCGAGACCTGCCTGGTGTAGTCCTGTTCGTAGGTTCCGGTGCCAGCAATGTTCATAACCGGACCTATGCCGCCGGCGGCGGCGTCGTAGACCGGAATTCCGATCGCGGAGGCGACTTGTTCTGTGGCATCCTGCAAATCAGTAAAATTGCGGTGCCAGAATCCGCTTGCAACCGTCGCCGACATCGCAGGAAACTGATAGACAACCTTTAAGCTGCCGAAGCTCAAGCTGTCCGTCTGTGGTTCCGGCGCGTCGTAGATTTCCCAGTGGGCCAAAATCCGGGGCGTCGTCGGGTGAGTCGGACTGCCGTTCACATCAACAGCGGGTGGGGCTCCCTGCTTTACCAACTGATACATCGCGGTGGGTTCAATCGTGAGATTTTGCATCGGTTTCCAGAGCAGCTCGACACGAGTCGAGTCGATTCGGGTAGTGTTCACGCCCTTTAGAGTCTCCTGCAGCGGTGCGGCATAGAAATTGTCAGGACGACTCACGTCCGGAAACGGACCGGAGTCTACGCCGACTGCACCATCCTGTACGACTCGGCGCTGGATCCAGCCACTGTCGTCACTGAAACTGCCCACCAGTCGCACGGCGGCTGTATGACCCAACGGAATGTTCACCATACCGTTTTCCTGATGATTGATACTCCCGCCGGACGCCGTGCCGGAAAGTACTTCTTCGGTACTGGCCAAAAAGCTGTTCAGTCGCGGCAGTTCGGGAAGCACCCGGATGGTCCCACCCATGGAACTCGAGCCGTAAAGCGTTCCCTGTGGTCCGCGCAGCACCTCCACCCTACGGACGTCGTACAGGCCAAGACTCATGATGTTCTTGCCGAGCTGAGAACCCATTGCTGTGGATAACGGTATCTCGCCGAAGTAGACACCCACCATGGAGGAGTTACCGCCCTGGGAGTTCAGGCCGCGGATTTCGTACTCTTCCTCCCCGGGGCCACCGGTGTCGCGGATCGCGAGCCCAGGTACGGAGCGCACCAGGCCATTTAGGCTTACGAGGCCCCTGGAGGCGATCTGGGCCGCAGTGACTGCTGTGATGCTGATTGGAGTCGTCTGAACCGTGGTTCGTTCCCGGGTTGCTGTGACGGTGATCGTCTGCAGCATAACAGGCCCCTGAGCGGCCGGCTGCGCCGCCAGCGCACCTTCCATGAGCGCGACGACAACGACTGGTGCCGGTGCCAGATACCTCAGAGCGCCAGTGCGTGACTTTATGGTGAATGCCATCGGTAGGATCCTCGATTTCTCGGGTTGAAAGAGGAAGGTCCGTCATACCGCTGACGCCGCAGAAAGCGTAGCGTTGTGCCGTCCTGAACAGCCGTCATTGGACCGCCTGTCTCAGTCCACGGCTCTGAAGCGAAGATGCAGGTGTTATCACGGCTTTCTTAATGTGAACTGCGCGGAGCGGTGCCGGAACTTGCCAGCGCCGATTATGGGGGCAGTCATTGAAAAACTGGTTGCGGCGGCGCAGCAATTACCGTGCTATATATGTAACTCATCGGCTGTAGTGGAGATCACCCTCACCGAAACTCTCGCCTCGCCGGATCCGCCCGACAATGTCGGAGAGATCTTTCAGGTAAGCCTCTATATACGGCTCCGCCTTCGATTCCATGACAAGTTGGATCATCGGCGGCTGGAGGGTTCCAAAATGCACCCATCCGAGCTGTTCCATGCCTGCGACAATCTCCATGACGGAAACCTTATCGTCTTCCGATACGTAGGAAAGTAGGATCAGCTCTGTGTCGATGACCTTCAAGCCGCCAATGGCGCTTATTCCTTTTGCAAGGCGCCTTTTTTCTTCCATCACCTGTTTCGCAAGACGCAAATATCCCTCTTCTCCCAAGAAATGCATCATGGCCCACGCGGCAGCGACAGGTCCCGCCGAGCGCGATCCTAGAACGCTCTGCGACGAGTACTCTATCGTTGGCCACTCAGTCACCTTCACATAATGGTATTCTTGCTGCAGTTCGAGATTACGGTAGGCGACGACCGATGCGGGCTTCTTGGCGTTGTCGAATTTGTGCAAGTCGGCCGAAATCGATGTGACGCCCGGTACGGAGAAATCCCACGGCGGAACGTGGTATCCAAGCTTCTTTACAAACGGCGCGACAAAGCCGCCGACACACGCGTCCACGTGCAGCCAGAGGTCGTGACGCAAGGCCAATTTCCCAAACTCGGAAATGTGGTCGTAAGTGCCGTACGGCCAGTTCGGGGCAGAGGCGTATAAGCCGATGGTATTAGGTCCAATCGCTGATTTGATGGCCTCCATATCGGATCGGTAATCGGCCCCGACCGGCACGCGCTTGATCTTAACGCCTAGATAATGACCAGCTTTATTAAGAGCTGCGTGCGCAGAATATGGGGTCACGAATTCCGGCGCGGTGACTTGGGGCTTGGTTGCTTTGGCCCATTCACGCGCAGTATTGATCGCGCAGAAGATACTTTCGCTGCCTCCCGCGGTAATGTTGGCGACGATTCCGCTTTCGCCGCCCGAGAGGAGATTGGCGGACATGGAAAGCAGTTCCTCCTCGATTTGCTTCATTCCGGGCATGAGCGCAGTGACGAGGCTATTTTTTTTGTAGACCTTCGAGAAAGCCTCAAGCATGACCTCGTGGCCTTCATCCAAACCCCTGTTGCAATATATAGACATCAGCCCGGAACGTTCCGGCGGATCTAGCTCGATCATTCGGTCTATATGTAGCCGCACGGCGTCTCGGGACAGCCCTTTCTCCGGAAGAAAGTAGTCAGACTTGAAATGCGTGGATACCAGAGAGAGGGTGCTCATTTTGAACTCCAATAGGTTGCCGTGGCGTGCGTGCGGCTTATTGAGTCAATGTAGAAGTTGTTCGAAGAAAAGGCCGAAGACGCTCGTGACAAACTTGTTCGTAGTGGTAGTTCTGCGGATCGGCATGTCGCCAGAAAGTGGTTGACTCCGGCTTCGGAGTACCCGACCTTGTGCAGATCGGCGGATATTGACATGACTCCGGGGACAGGGATGTCACATGGAGTTGGCGTAGTGCCGAGCTTCTCGAGAAATGGTGAAATATACCCTCCCACGTACGCGTAGACGCGCATCCATAGGCTGGCTTCCCTGGCCACGGCGGCGATCTGAGGTATGGGGTCGATGTTCGCGTACGGCGTGGAGGGCGCCGACGCCCCGATCATGATGGTGTCGTCGTTGGTCGCGTTCGCGAAGTTCGCGACGATTCCTTGCCTATTTTCGTTCTGGTCGGTGGTGATGATTTCTAGGTCCAAACAGCGGAGGCCTTTGTCGAAGCTCGGATGTATGGTGAGCGGCGCAACGATATTGGGTTTTCCGACATTCGGCTTGTGCTCGCGCGCCCATTTCTTTGCGGCGCGTACAGCCAAAAAGTTGCTTTCCGTTCCACCCGAGATGAAGTTTTCCCTGAAGTTCTTTTCAGGGTGGATCGGGCTCACGCCCATGACGAGGCGTTCCCATTTGATTTGCTGCCTGTAGGACGCATGCAGAGAGAAAAAGCCGTTGTCGGACAGAAATTGCGTGAATGCCCACTTGCCCAGATCCTGCACGCCCTGCGGCCCCCGGAACGGGCGTGCGAGATGGGCGTACGGTTCGCGAAGTGAAATCTTGCCGAGGTGTTCCTTGGTCTGACCAAGGATGTAACAAAGGGGACCGCCCGTTCGGGCCAGCGATTTGGCAATGAACCCGTCGAGCATGTGTCCTTCGTGGGCAGGCGAGCGGTGGGAAGGCAGCCCGTGCGCAACAGGCGCACGGATTGCGCCGCTCCCCTCCCCACGTGGAACGTGACGCGATTCAACGCAAGTCTACGGAAGGGTGGAAGACCCGGATACCGAAAAAGTGCAAAGTAGACCCAATCATTGCATAACCGGGCTGCATTTCCCTCGCGGAAGCGGTAATTGCCGGCGCCGAGGGTGATGTACCCTGAATCGTGGAATTTCGGCGGCTGGGTGACGAAGTTGATCGCGCCGGCGGTCGCGTTGTGTCCGTAAAGGGTGCCCTGCGGGCCGAGCAGAACGTCGATGCGCTGCATGTCGAAGAGGTTGACGCCGCCGCTGAGCGCGCGGGTCTCGAGCGGAACCTGATCCAGGTACTCCTCCACCGGCCCCTGCTGGCCGACGCTGTAATCCATCATCGAGACGCCGCGAATCGAATACATGGGCGTCGCTTCTCCGGCGATGCCGTTCGCCTGAAGCTGGGGGATATACGTCATGAGATCCTGGGGCGTAGTGATTTGCAGGTGGCTCAGGCTACTCGAGGTCAGCACATTCATGGAGGCCGGCACCCGCTGAATGTTTTGAGCGACCCGCTCGGCCGTGACCACGACCTCCTGCAAAGCGCCACTCGGGACGCTGACCGATGCAGTCGCTTGCACGGCCGGCGGGTCCGCATCGACGGCCGCCGCAGCCGGCTGTCGCGCCTGCGGCCGCGCCGGTTGTGCCTGTAAGCGCCCGGTACGGAGAGACGTTCCCAGGGCCATGCCGAGGATCGCCCAGGTCGGGCGCAAACGAGGCCGTGCCATGCTTATCATTCATCCCCCAATTCGGTCGGCGCAGATGGGTGTCCGCGATCACAGGCCGCGCTTGGTTCGCGCGATGCCATCGATCGGATCTGCCAAGCGTTCGTGTGCCTGTACACCGCAGTATCCCCGGGCTGGCGGCCGTAGCCATCACCCATTGGGCGGTGGCAGGGGATACTTTGGTATGATGTCAAAGGTTCATAGCCTTTGTTGTCCCGTGCGTCCATGACAGACGGCAGCGCGATGCTCACCGACCAGGCAAAACGGGTTTTGATTGCGGACGACCATCCGCTGTACCGGGCGGCCCTGCAGACGATCCTGCCGCGGGCCTGCAGCGGAGCCCAGGTAGCCGAGGCTGCCTGCCAGGACGAGGTGATGAACCAAGTCGCGTCCGATTCGGATTTTGATTTGATCGTGCTCGACCTGAACCTTCCGGGGGCGACCGGCCTGTCCTGCCTGCGATACGTTCACGACGCCGCGCCTTTGACTCCCATCATCGTCGTCTCGGGCAATGACGACCCCGCGACGATGAGCGAAGCGCGTCTGGCCGGCGCCGCGGGCTATGTTCCCAAATCAGCGCCCGGCGATGTCCTCGTGCAGGCCATTCGCCTCGTCATGGCCGGCGGAACCTACCTGCCCGCGGCGACGGCGCTACGCCATTCGATGTCACTCGGCTCGGCCCCCGCCGATCCGATCGGCGAGCCGCTCACCTCGCGGCAGTTACGGGTGCTCAGATTGCTGACCCAGGGGTTGTCCAACAAACAGATCGCGCGCGACCTCGAGATCAGTGAGATCACGGTCAAGGCGCATGTGTCGGCGATCTTCAGAAAGCTCGGGGTATCGAACCGAACGCAGGCGGCCAATGCGGCCCGCAGGCTCCTAAGCGACTAGGGCGTTTGCGCCCGGGCGCGAAACCCGCCGGTCGCCCTGACGGGCATCTCAGCCGGTCAGGCGCTCAATGAAGGCCCGCAGCTTTGCGACGTTGAGCGGTTTGTCGAGCACCCGGAATCCCCGCCTCTGAAGCCGTTCGCGCAGCGCTGGATCCGGATCGCTGGTCATGATCAGTGACGCCGGCGAGCGGTCGAATTCCCGGCGAATTTGCGCGATCGCCGCATCGCCCTTGAGACGGCCGGCAAGATGATAGTCGCTGATCACCAGGTCAGGCTCAAGATCGGCCGATATGAGCTGCACCACGGCGTCGCTTGCGGTGGCCGCCGTGACCGGCCGGCAGCCCCACTTCTCGAGCACCGCCGACATGCCGAGCAGGGCCTCGGCGCTGTCGTCGATGACGACCACGGTCGGCGGACGCGAGCCAAGCTTGGCCCGCCGCACGCCCGGCCAAGCAAGATCCTCCGGCGAGTCCGCCGAAGCCGCCCCGTAGGGAACGATTACGGCAAAGAGCGACCCCTTGCCCGGCCGTGAGCGCAGCACCCGCCGCAGGCAGAGCATCTGGCAGATCCTGCTGACGATCGACAGACCGAGCCCGATCCCGACGCCATCGGGCCGGGCGCTGTGCGGGACTTGGTAGTACGGGTCGAAGATCGCATTGAGGTGCTCGCGCTCGATCCCGACTCCCGTGTCGTACACACAGATCATGAGGCCGTCCGGACGGCGCCGGCATCCCACCAGCACCCGGCCGCGAGGAGTGTAGCGGATGGCGTTGCTGATCAAGTTGCGCAATACGGTTTCCAGCAAGCGCAGGTCCGTATGCACCCGTGCGTGACTGGCGATGATGCGCAGCTCGATCCCGGCCGCGCGCGCCACCGCCTGGAATTCCGGGCCCAGCCGGTCGAGCAGCGCCGAGACCGGAAAATCGGTCAGTTGCGGCTCGATCCCTCCCGAGTCGAGCCGCGCCACGTCCAGCAGAGTTGCCAACAGGTTGTTCAGCGAGGCGAGCGCCAGTCGCGAGCGATGTACCATGGCGCGGTCGCCGCTCGACAGGGCGTCATCGTCGATGGACTCGAGAAACAGGACCGCTGAATTGAGCGGCTGACGTAGATCATGGCTCGCCGCCGCAAGAAAGCGGGTCTTGCTCTGATCGGCAAGCTCGGCCCGCTGCTTCGCCTGCTTCAAGGCGAGCTCGATGTCGCGACGCGACTCGAGCTCCCGCGAGAGCCGCGCGTTGAGGATCTCGTACTGCTCGGTGCGCTGGCGGATGGCCTCCTCGAGCTTTGCCGCGGCCTGGAACCAGGAAAACGACGTACCTTGCGCGTCCACCTCCCGCTCGACGCGCGCCATCAGGGCTTGAACGGTCTTGCGGAGTGCCCGATTTTGTTCCTTGAGCCGCGCGAGCCGCCTTTCGAGATCCGAACGTTTGGAATGTCGGCGTGTGGCCAAGATGGACATGATTCGCCCGCCGCTATTTTCTCTGCGCCACGCCCAGGCAAGTGAAGGAGTTGTTCACGTGAATGGTATTGAATTGCTCTCCCAGTGTGGAGAAGCCGACGACCCGGTGCTTTTCGAACAGGCCAGAGACGGCCGTTGACAGACCGTGCCGTTCCATGCTCCCCGTGCGCGCCGCGCAATCGAAGCCTATGACGAGCTCCGGGGTGCCGAGCGCTTTGCTCAGGGTATCAAAGGCCCCGGTCAACCGCTCAAGCATGTCCACCGGCTTCGCAACGGCGACCACGAGCCCCGGCTCCATCGCGCAGGCGAATTCCATGGATCCGTCCTCATAGATGCGTTGCATCCCGCGAGGGAAGTATTGGCCGCCGACCTTGATCATCAGGGGGAAGGGGGCAAAAACGCCCGCGTCCTTCGGCACGGATTTCAGGCCGCATGCCGCGGCGTACACCTTCAGGGCGCTTCGTCCGTCGATCTCGCGCACGAGCCGCCTGTCCGGATCGGCGTCGGTCACCACGAGCCGCCGCCGGCCCGGCACGAAATTGTGATGGCTGAGCGCCAGCACCGGATCGCGCCCGGCGACGATGCAGAACACGGCCCCTCCGCGGACAGCGCGGCGCTGATGCAGCACACGGGTTGCGGTCGTGATCTGCCCCAAAGGATTGAAGTAGACATCTCCCGCCGAGCCGCCGACCAGGGGCACGCCCCCCAGCTCGGTGCCGAGCGCGGCGACGAGCCGCTCCTCGCACCTCGGCTCGGCATCCACTAGAACCATGGCGAACAGATGAGGCCACTCGGCGTTCGTGGCGCGTCTCAGGCGGCGCAGCAGCGAGCGGACCACGTGCCGTGCGTCAGGCAGGCCGAATTCGGCGACATTTTCGATGAGCGCATCCGCCACCTTGAAACGACCGGCCGGCAGATGGAATCCCGTGATGCCGTTGGCGAGGAATCCGGCGGGCCCGATCGCGCGGCTGGAGGCTGCCGCGACCACGCGGTCATGACCTGCGGCGCTCAAACCGTGGCCGAGCCTACCCAGATCGTACCGGCCGCCGCAGAACAGGGTCGTGAAGCCGTCCTGCCCGCCTGGCAGCTGCGTGGCAATGGCCGCTGCCGCAGCCTGCTCGCCGGCGGCCTCCGTGCTGATCAGCACGATGGATTCCGGGTCTTGCCGCCGCACGCTCATTTTGACCACCGATGCCGAGCCGATCGTCACCCGGGCGTCTGCCGGACTAACGCCTCGTTCCGGCCGAGAACTCCGAGAAATCCTCTTCCCAGAACTCGTTGGCATTGCGCCCACCGCAGGCGCGCGCCAGCTCGGCGTTACGCAGCTCCACGCGGCGGATTTTGCCGGATATGGTCTTGGGAAGCGCCTTGAACTCCAGCCGCCGGATTCGCTTGTAGGCAGAGACACGCGCGCGGACGTGCTCGAATATAGAGCGCGCCGTATCCGCATCGGCAAGGTGTCCGACCCCAAGTGTCACGAATGCCTTGGGTACGGCCAGGCGCAGCGCGTCGGGGCTCGGTACGACGGCGGCTTCCACAACCGCCGCATGCTCGACCAGGACGCTCTCGAGCTCGAAGGGACTGATCCGGTAATCGGACGACTTGAACACATCGTCCATCCGGCCGACGTAGGACAGATAGCCGTCGGCATCCCGCGAGGCCACATCGCCCGTATGGTAGTACCCGTCGCGCATCACCTCGACGGTGCGCTCCGGATCGTCCAGGTATCCGCACATGAGACTCGCGGGGCGCCGAGAGAGGTCGATGCAAATCTCGCCCTCCTCCCCGATTCGCCCCTCCGGGTCGCGCAGCACGATCTCATAGCCCGGCAGAGGCCGGCCCATGGAGCCGGCCTTGACGGGCTGACAGGGGGAGTTGCCGATCTGAGCGGTAGTCTCGGTCTGACCATAGCCGTCGCGGATCGTCAGGCCCCAGGCCCGTTGAACCTGCTCGATGACCTCCGGGTTGAGCGGCTCACCGGCGCTGACCGCCTCGCGCAAGGCCACGGGCCAGCGCCGCAGGTCCTGCTGGATCAGCATGCGCCAGACCGTAGGAGGCGCGCAGAAAGTCGTCACGCGGCTGCGGACGAGCTGATCCAACAACCTCTGGGGATCGAACCGCTCGTACTGGTAGGCCAACACACAGGCCTGCGCGCTCCAGGGAGCGAAAAAACACGACCAGGCATGCTTGGCCCAGCCCGGTGAGCTCAAGTTGAGATGGACGTCGCCGGGCTTCAAACCCAGCCAGTACATGGTCGAAAGATGTCCGACGGGATAGCTCGCCTGGGTGTGGGCGACCAGCTTCGGACGGGCGGTGGTTCCGGAGGTGAAGTAAAGAAACAGCAGATCGTCTGCCTTGGTGTTGACCGAGGGGACGAACCGCCGCTCGGCCTGCCCGGAGGTCGCATAGTCGAGCCATCCCGGCACCTTTTCCCCGACCGCTATCCGAATCGGCGCTCCATCCATGCCGTCCAGCCGGCCCGTCAATCGTGAGTGCGTCACGACCGCCTTGACACCACCCCGCGCGATGCGATCGGCCAGGTCCCCGTGCTCGAGCAGCGTGGTCGCCGGAACGATCACCGCGCCGATCTTGATTGCCGCAAGCATCGTCTCCCACAACGCCGTCACGTTCCCGAGCATGACGAGGATAGGGTCGCCGTGCCCCACACCGAGCCCGGACAGCCAGTTGGCCACCTGCGAGGAGCGGCGGGCGAGATGCTCAAAGGAAAGCGTCTCGCCATGGCCCCCGTCATCCACGACCCTCAGCGCCGGCCGGTCGTTGTCGCGGGCAATCACATCGAAGTAATCTCTCGCCCAATTGAACTCATCGAATTGCGGCCACTCGAATTCCTGCCGCGCCGCGGCCAGATCCTCCCGCAACCGCAACAGCCGGTCTCGTGTCTCGATGAATCGCTTCGTGGCGCTCATGACGCCCCCCTATCGCAGAACCGCGTTCCTTGTTGATGCCAAGTGACATCCCGCACACCGGTCATGATGCCACCGGCTCGGCCCATTACGGCTGTTCGTCGGACCAATTGACGGATGGAGGGTTCTTTGCTACGCGCGGCCACCACAGCTCGACCTTGGCTGCGCCGCATTGCCGGCGGCCGACCGGCGTATCGCTGTGGGACTGAGCCGAGCCTAAGCGCCGGCGCGCCCTGGTTGCGCGAGACATCACGCCTCAGCCGAGATCCGGCTCTCCGCAGTAGCGGAGGTCAGCAAAAGCAAGCGCCTCGTCGCCGCCGGCGTCGTCCACCACGCGCAACGGCATCCGATCGTCATCCGCGCCGATGGCGCCCCTGGCGTCGAAGCAGTCCCGCCCCCAATTGAACTCCTCCAATGCCCGCCACCCGAACTCGCGCTGCGCCGCCGCCAGATCCTGCCTGAACCGCAGCAGGCTGTCGCGCACCTTTACGAATTGTGTCGTGCAATTCATGCGCCCGCCGTCGAACAAGCCCTCATCCGCGCAACGAGTCCGCACTTGCGACACTTGCGCTTGCCGCGCTTTTCATGATGCCACTCCCGTCAGCCTATTTGTAAATATTCGGTGAACCCATTCCCTCTTGCCGGCCGCCGAGCCGGTGGTGCTGAACCCCACTTCCCGTTTGCGGTCCGGTAGGCGGCGTGAACGGGCTGCCAGCGGCAGATTTCACTCAGCGCGCGGCATCGGCGAAGACGCAGTGCCAATTAGATCTCCGTGCTCTCCACTGAACCACGGTCGGCTCGCTTTCCGGCCATCGCGTATTCAAGTTCTACTCCGCGTAGATTCCTCCCACACGGCATTTGAGCAGATGCGCGTCCTCGCCGGCGACCTACCGCACGAAGACCTCCGGGTGGCGCTCAGCCCAGGGACGCGCACGCTCCAGTTGACCCGCCAGCGAAAATAACGTGCTTTCATCCCCGAATCGCGCTGCAAACTGCACCCCGACAGGCAGTCCGTCGGGTGTCTGGTGCAGAGGCACCGACATCGCCGGCTGCCCCGAACCGTTGAACATCGCGCAGAACGGCGCGTAATCCATCATCTTCCTCACCCATTGGAACGCATCGAGACCCTTTTCATTAGCATCTAGCACCCCGAGCTTCACCGTCGGCCTGCTCAGAACGGGCGAGAGCCACAGATCGCAGCTTGTGAAGAACTGCCCGAGCTTGCGACTCACGGCGTTGACATTTCCGATGGCGCCGGCAAATTCAGCGGCGCTCATCCGAGCGCCATGAATAAAGATTGCCCAGGTCGTGGACTCAAGCTCATCCGCCGTGACCTCCTTGTCCAGGGCCTCGGCTAGCGTTTTCAACGATGCGGTCATAAACGGCGCGGCAACGTCACGAAAGACGGCGCAGACCTCGTCATGGTCGATAAGCGGCGCACCCTCGAACACGTGGTGGCCCAGGCTCTCACAGAGTCTGGCCGTCTCGAGCACGGCCTCCCGGCAAAGCGCATCGATCTCGGGCGCGCCTTCAAGCGGCTTCACGGAAAACGCGATGCGCAGCGGCTTCGGGTCCCGCTCGCAGGCCGCCAGATAGGTGGTTTCGGGACCCGGCAGCAGGTAGCGCGCCCCTGCATCGGCGCCATGAGTGGCATCCAGCATCGCGGCGCTGTCGCGCACGGTCCGTGTCAGCACATGCTCCACTCCGAGGCCGAAAATCAGATCCTCGTACTGCGGTCCGGCCGGATTGCGTCCGCGGCTGGGCTTCATGCCGAACACGCCGCAGCAGGCCGCCGGCACGCGGATCGACCCGCCCCCGTCGTTGCCATGGGCCATGGGCACGATGCCGGCCGCCACGGCGGCCGCGGCGCCGCCGCTCGAGCCGCCGGTGCTTCGTAAAAGATTCCACGGATTGTGCGCGGGCCCGTAAAGCAGCGACTCGGTCGAGACATTGTTGCCGAACTCTGGCACGTTGGTCCTCCCCACGGTCACTAGTCCTGCTTTCTTGAAGCGCGCCGCGAGCTCGGTGTCAGTCGGCGGAGTCAACCCCTTGGCGAAGCGCGAGCCGAGCTCGCTCCGCACATTGGCCATATGGGCGCCGATGTCCTTGAGCAGGAAAGGCACCCCGGAAAATGGCACTGCGCGGTCGCGCCCGCGCAGAGCCCGCTCCGCCTCCTCCGGCGCGAGGCCGATCACCGCGTTGAGCTCACTATTGACCTGCTCGACGGCGAGCAGCGCCGCATCGCGCAATTCCTCGGCGCTCACTGCGCCGCTCCTGACTAGCTCGGCCAGGCCCAGCGCGTCATAGCTCGCATATTCACAGAGCTTCATACCCGTCTCCCAAGCCGGCACAGCCGGAACCAGACAGAAAAAGCTGCGGCACACTCGGGCTCGAGCATGGGCCAGCGCGACGGCGCAGGCGCGAATCGCGCTGCAGGCGCGGCTGCACCAGATGATCTACCACCACGAGCCCGCACGACTTCGATCTTCGTTTTCGTCCCTGGAGCAGCCGCCCGATCCCGTTGACCGTCCGTCCCAGGGGTCGATTCTCACTCACCGCGGACATGGCGCCATCGGAATTCCACGCCGAATGTCCGCGGCGGGCCCCAAAACAGCAGCGTGCCGATCTGCGACTGCGACTGCACGACGCTCGCCCGATACAGCTTGTTGCTGAGATTGTTGCCGTACAACGCCACGGACCACGAGCCGTTGCCGATCCGGTAGCTCAAGCGTGAATTGAACAGCGAATAGCCTCCTTGATCAACTCCCGGACTGTCCCAATAGGTGAAATAGATCCTGGACTGATATTTCATGTCGGCGCGCATCGTGAGCCGCCCCGTATGAACCCACGGCACGGTGTATTGAACTCCGGCGGTCAGCGCGGTCTTCGGAGCGCGCGGCAGCGTGTTATTGCTCACATTCTGCACCAAACCCGTATTCGGGTTAGGCGTACTGAATCTGCCGATGCGGGCATCGAGCAGAGCCAAGTGCAGATCAAGCAGCAGATCCGGCATTGGCAATCCGGTCAGATTCGCCTCAAATCCCCTGATGCGCGATTTTGGCACATTGGTGACCACCGACGCCGCGCCATTGAAAACGCTGACCTGAAGATTCCGGTAATCATAGTAGAACGCGTCCAGGTTGGTGCGCAGCCGGTCATCGAACCATGTCGCCTTGATTCCGCCCTCGTAATCCCACAGCGTCTCCGGCTGGAAGACCTCTCCGGAGCCTTCCAGATTCATCCCGCCACTCTTGAAACCGCGCGATGCGCTTACGTACAGCATGATGTCGCGCCTGACGGAATAGCCGATAACGAACCGCGGCGTCCATGCGCCCCAGCCCCTGCTTTGCGGGTTGTTCACGATTGCGCTGCCGTAGGGCGACAGCAACTTGTACGGATCGATGATCGCCTCATGGAACCCCGACTTTTTTCGCTCATAGTTATAGCGCACGCCGGCGGTCAGGCGAATCTTGCCGATGCGATAGGACGTCTGTCCGTAGGCCGCATAGGCGTGCGTAAAGATCGCCGTGTCGTAGCTCATGAGTGCGTCGGGCTTCGGTCCGGGAATGACCGGTATGTTTACCCGGATCGGAAATATCTGCGATGCGGCTTCATGCAAATAAAACAGGCCTACGACCCAGTGCAGCGCCCGATGCGCGGTCGACCTCAGCTGCAACTTCTGCGTAAAGGCGTCCGAGCGTTCGTACAGCGAATCCCACAGAAAATTGACGTTTGTGGCGTCCACATCAAGCCGGATTATGTTGTTTACAGTCGGTTCATACGAGGTCAGAGACTTCAATTCGACGTCGTTTCCTTCCCACACGAGAGTCCCGTAGATTTTCGACTGTGTCACGTCGGCGGCGTCCGCAAGGTTGTTCTGGGCATCCCGTGGATTGATGTACGGTTTTGCACCGAACACGTCAATGGCGGGGGAGAACAGGCTTGGATCCACCACCGGCGCCATGTTCCGCGTGCTCCGGTCGTCCGTATGCTCGCCCGTGAGAATGAACCTCACGTTTCGTGTCGGCCTGATGCTCAGCTTCGCTCTGGCACCCCAGGCATCCACGCCGTCGTCCCTCTTGCCGACAATGTACTGGTACTTCGAAAATCCCTCGTGATAATCGTAAAAGCCTGCAACACGGAGGGCGACGCGTCGGGACACCGGAAGGTTCGCCATGGCCGTCGTGCGAACGTGGTTGTAATTGCCGAATTGCGCGCTCGCGTCGGCCTGAAAACGGTCGGTGGGATCATTGGTGATGATTCTGATGGCGCCCGCCGCCGCATTGAGTCCGTACAACGTGCCCTGCGGTCCGAGAACTACCTCGACACGTTTGACGTCGTACAGTTCGGCAATAGAGTCCGCTGCCCGTGCCTGATACACCCCGTCCTGATAGACCGCGATGCTTGGGTCGGTGCCCTCATTTATGATGTCCGTGCCGACGCCGCGCAGATAGATCTGTCCCATCGTCGCGTTTGTTGTCATCACGAAATCCGGAATTGCCTGCTGCAGCCCGAGCGTGCTCTCGATGCCGGAGTGTCTGAGGGCGCTTGCGGTCAATGCCGTTACGGCGATCGGCACTGCCTGCAATTTCTCGTGCCAGTGCTCCGCGGTCACGACGACGGTATGGAGCCGATCGGATTGTTGCACACCGAGCGGCGCCGGGCCGCCCGTTTTCGCGGCGTGTGCCCGCACAGGGCAGCACCCAAGACCGGCCGCAATGACGGTCAACACGAGTACCGCCGGAAAACCGGACTCGTGTCTCAAACTCGCTTCATAGCCTGGCGACATGATTGTTTGCCTCATATTTCGTTCGTGCTTGCGCCCTTTCGGCGCGTCAGCCGCTCGTTCGTGCGCCCATGGTCCAGTGCCCGGAAATCGCCCGGGGAGCCGGCGTCCCCGCCCTTGCGCGCGCGGGTCTTGATGGGGCGCCTCGTCGTTCCCAGCGATGCCGGCGGAAGCCTTGTTGCGCTCCCGGCGATCATTGGCCGGATCGATTTCGCGCGGGAGCAGGCCGCACGACAAGGCCGGCGCGTGCCCGGATTTGGCACGACCCCAGCGGCTCTTCCGAGCCTGCACGACTTGCCCTGTTTCGGGATTGCAAGGCTCATCCCGGTTCGCTCGACCCGCAGTGCGGGTCGAGCGCCCGACGGGGCCCCCTGCTTGCTCTGAAGCCGAGCGTCCACGGCACGGGGGCTATCCATAGCGGATATCGCCTGCCTTGGGTGCAGCCGCGTGACCGAGGCGATCGACGATATCCCGCAGGTCGCTGAGCAGCCTCTCGAGGTCCTCGTCTGTCAGGCTAGGATCAATCGGCAGGGTGATGGCCGAGGGATTCAGCCGGCCGAGCATTATCCAGCCCTTCTCCTGCAATCCCTGGTAAATCGCTTCGGTGGGCGGCTTGTCGGAGCTGAAATGCAAAGGCATGACATCCACATCCCACACCCTCAGGCCACCGATCGCGCGCAATTCGCGCGTGATGTGCGCTTGGATGTCCATGAGACGGCGCGTCAGGCGCAGGTAACCGTCCTCTCCGAGGTGGTTCATCACCGCCCAAGCCGCGAAAATCGGCCCAGCGGACCTTGAACCCGAGAACCCGGCCAACTTGTAGGGGCCGAGAAACGGGTCATTCACCTCGACATAGTGATATTTCTGCAGCTCGGCGTGCCGCCAGTAAATGCTTGATGCCGGCTTCGGACAATAAGCGAACTTGTGCAAATCGGCCGATATCGACATCACGCCGGGCACGCGGAAATCCCAGGGAGTAAGGTTTCTGCCGAGTTTCTCGAGGAAGGGCGATAGGTAGCCACCGATGCACGCATCGACGTGCATCCACAGCCCCGCATCGCGCGCCACCTTTGCAATCTCGGGTATCGGATCGATATTGGCGTATGCCCAGGAAGGTGCCGAAGCGGCAATCATGATCGTGCTGTCGTCGATCGCGTTGGCTATGTTGGCCGCGATGCCGCGGCCGTTGCTATCGAAGTCAGTCGTGACTACCTCCACATCGAGATAGCGGGCACCCTTGTGGAAGCTGGGATGTATGGTGCGGGGCGCAACGACATTCGGCTTTTTTACGCCAGGCCGTCGCTCACGCGCCCATTCCTTGGCGGCGTGTATCGCTGAGAAATTGCTCTCCGTGCCACCAGAGGTAAAGTTGCCCGTGGAGTCGCGTTCCGGATGCAGCAAACTCACGCCCATGGCGATGACTTCCTGCTCGATTTGTTGCATGTAGGGCGCGTACAGCGAAAAAAAACCGTTGTCAGCGAAAAATCGGTCGAACGCCCACTGTGCGAGCCTCTGCACGTCCTGGGGTCCGCGGAAGGCCCTCGCAAAATGCGCGTACGGCTCGTCGAGGGAGATCTTGGTCAGACGCTCCTGGATTTCTTCGGTGGGGGCACCATTCTGAGGCAGCGATTTGACGAGAAAACCATCCAACATGTCCGCTTCTCCGGAATTTGAAGGGCGCTATTTCCTGTGCCGCGCGCGCAAGCGGGCGCGGCCATACAGGTGTGCACCTGCGCCTGGACCACGCCTTGCCGGCTAGCTGAAAAGTTTACGAAGTGACCTGCGCCGCAGGTACCCGAAAAGTGCAAAACGGCGCCGCCACGGACGCCGGCGCCCTATGCGCAGTGGCGCCGGTATCAGCCGAGGAGGGGTCTGTCGGGCGTCAGGATGGGGAACACGGCGTCGTTTCCGACGGCAACTCACCGAAACGGCGCTTGTAGTCGGCGGCAAACTGACTGGGTTTCGAGAAGCCGCAATCCCAGGCGAGATCGCTGATGCGCCCTTTGTCAGGTCCGAGATGCTTTAGTGCGTGTCGTGCCGCGTGCAGGCGAACCGTTTTCAGGTACTGGTGCGGCGACAGGCCCAGCACCGCATCGAATGCGTAAAACAAGTTGCGGCGGGATACGCCTATCACGCGGCAGAGGTCCGAAATTCCCGCCGCGTGCGTTAGATCCGAATTGATGGCGCGCTTCGCCGAGCGGACGACTCGCGCATGGGTTTGGCGAGAACGACCGAGGTCCGCAGCTTCTGGCAGATTGACAATCGGCAAAGCCAAGCTGAGGATTTCCTGGCGCAGCGCCTGCCAGCACGGCATCTGCGCACTGCCGCTGACATCCGCGGTGAAGAGGGCCCGCGACACGGCTCGACATAGGGGGGCGGCCAGGACCCTTGACACAAAGCGAAGGCCGCCTGATACCCTGGCCGACGGCGCGGCTGCCTCCTCGCCGTGGCTCGTGAGCGCTTCGGGCGCGATGGCGACGCCGATAAGCTCGCACGCATCTAGGACGACCTCGAACTCCGCGCGCGCTCCGTAAGACATGACCCCTTCGGGCTCGAGGCCCAAGCCGTTGCAGCGAAACAGACCCGTGCGGCCCTGAATCCAGGAAATGTTCGCTACGTTCATCATGCCTTCCTGGATGAGGCGCCGATTGACGCGCTCCCGGAAAAGCCGCACACCGTCCAGATTGATGCTCGTCATTTCACCGCAGAATCGCCCGGCGCCGACCTGAAAGTAACGCTGCGGAAACAGGGATTCGACGCACCCGGCCTGCTCCTCAGAGTCGTCGAACGTGCGTCGCCAAATGTGGGCAATCGCGCCTGATCCGGTGGCGACAGTCACCGGCGTTCGCCTGTTGCTGTCTGTGCACATGGTTTTGCCTCTTGCCACTTCACCCGGCGCAACGCGCCGACGGCCGCAGCTGCGGTGAGCTGCAAGTCCGGGTTCATTTCGGTGTCGGGCAGGATCCTGCTGCAGATGCACTACAGCGAAGCATCGCAAAGATCTCGATGCCCCGATGTCCGCCGCATTCGGCGTTACCGCAGCCCCCGCGACAGCGGCCGTGCTGCGGCCCGTCACATCCGCGTGACGATCGTCAACAAACTCACCCCCCGCTTTGTCGTGATCAGGCCTGCGCGCGCTTCTTTGATGAAGCGTGCGGTAGCTTCATAACTGATGTGCGCGGAATCGTAAGGCTCCTCAATCGATACTGTCAACGGCAGGGTATTTCGATGTGCGATCGCTGCCTCTGACCTGCATGCTTCGAACCCATCGGGTAATCCGCGTCTTATCTGACGCGTGATCCTACTACAGATTGTTAAAGAGCGCACTTGCCGCCCCGGGGCGATGATGAGAGTGGCGAACTCATCTGCTGGCGTCGACAGCGCCACGGCCCCATTTCGGGCGTCGCTCAGAATGCAGGTCAGCTCACTCCTTCCATCTTGTCACGTTTAAGTATTTGAAAGTTCTGAATAATTCATATTATTCAGGGCTTTCCACCCTATATTCCGCGCATCTCGAACGTGATTTCCCGGCAATTTCCGCGGCCCCGTTCAGGCGGAGGCGGGTTCCTCGGCGGCCGAGAGGTATTCATGCGCTGAGAGCTTGAAGAGCCGCAAGACGGTTCGCTGCGGCTCGGTGAGCTTGTCGTAGAAGCGCTGGTGCACGCGTCCGGCCTCATCGACGAGCCGATGTCGCCGTAGGTCGGCGAACAACTCGAACAACCGCTCGGTGGTCGGAGCGGCGCAGGGGCGCTCTTCGGGGTACAGCGGCAGTTTTTTGATACCGAGGGTGCGCATGCGCGCGCGGATGTCGCGCTCGATGAGCGCCTCGGTCATCAGCGCCAGGAAGTACAGGAACAGGAACGCCTCGATGCGCAGGTGATTCTTCAGCATCACGGGTCTGACGTCGAGGACGGATTTCAGCTGCTCGTGGCGCTTCTCAAGCGAAGGCTGATGCTTGTAGGCCTCGAGCGCCTCCTTCAAGGTGAGCTTCTCGTCGTTGGTGACCAAGGGGAAGACCCCATCGGTGCGCGCCTCATCGAGGCGCGCCTGGGCGTCGGACTGCCAGTGCAGCACGGGACGCTGATGCGGGTGGCGGATGTAGGCGGTGCGAGGACCTGGACGGCCACGGGTAGCCTGAGTGAAGCGCTCTTCCTCGAGGAGCGTCACTTCGGCGCGAATGAAGCGCTCGACCTGCTTCTCCTGAAGGATCTTCTGCGCTGCGGCGCTGACCTGCTCGAGGCTCTTTAGGCGCGAGCGCGGGGCGCCCACGCGCGCGGCGAGGGCCTGCAGAGCCTTGTCGGCCGCCTCGATCCGGTGCTCGCGCGCGAGACGGTCGAGGGTCTCCTTCTGCGAGTTCCAGTACCACAGGACCCAATTTACGCCACGGCCATTCTGTACGACACGTTGCAAGTCTCGCAGGGACAAATTGCTGCAACCACCGACATCGCGCCGGAACTGTTGTCGGTCGACAAGCTCCTTCCCACCCTGGTCGATCACTACATCAAAGCCACCTGTTTCGCGTTCGGCACCGAGTGGGAATGGGAGCGGGTGCACGCGGAGCATCCCCGCATCGGTCGCCCCGAGATACGGGTCGAACCGCCCTGGTTGCGCGTGCGGATCAGAGATCATCTGCTGGAGAAACGCAAGGAGAAACGGAAGCGACGGCGCTTCTGTGCAGGCCGTGCTCGCGTGACCTCATACAATAAGATAGCCGGTGCCAAGAAATTCCTCCAAAGTTAACTTAGCGGCGATGCGCTTGAGGACTTGATCGAGGCTCTCTTCGGCGTGTATCACCGCGGTGCAGAACAGCACGATCTTGCGGCCGGCACCGACCGTGACGATCCCGGAGGTAAACACCCCCGTGCGGCTCTCCTCGGCGTCGTTCCCCAGGGCCGCCGCACGCTGCTCGCGCTTGAGATGCAGGATCTTCATCGTCGTGTCGTCGTTGTGCACGAGCGCGTCCCGGGCGGCCTGGCGGATGCGCTTTTCGTGCACCGAGACGTACTTCTCGGCGCCTGCCTTCACCCAATCCCACTGGGTCGCCGCCGGCAGCGGCACCCCCATCCGCCGCTGCCCAGCGGGTCAGGGCAAATCACACAGGGTCACGCACCCTCACCGAAAGCGCACGAAGCATTACCGTCTTGGGCCAGGCGAAAGTATCGGTCGTCGAGCCAGCGATCCTTGGCACCGGGTTTCCCCCACGAGTTGCGTATCTCGCGCGGCGCCCGCTGCGATGGCAGGGCTGACTTCATCCACTGCGCGACCCGCTTTGCGCCCGCGTGGTTTCTGAGTGCCTGAAACATTCCAGGCAGTCGGCGCCCGCCGGAACCAGGATCCTCCACCTACGCCAACCTCGCTGCGCCCGCTGCAATAGCTACGGCAGCTGCGCCGGCCCGATACGACGGCGCCCTTCGACGTCTCGCGCGCCCCGCTACGTCATGCGGTATGACGTGCCGTTTTGTCCTACTTTCCATACACCCGCTTCCCATCCTGCTTCTTTCCTCGCAGTTCTCGCTTCTTGAGCAAAACGAGCACGACGCCCGAGGCGGATGTCACCCGCCAGGGCAAGCCCCGCTCCTCGAGCGCAGAGCCACTCTCGCCCGGGATCTCCGGGTTGTCGAACAAGCCTGCTTTCCTCATTTCAATGATCGAACCGGTGGCGCTGGCGCGCTCCTTCCCCGACAATCTTCTGCACCTTCGCGCGCGCCCTCACCTGTTTGGCGCGACCCACCACGATCCCCTCTGGTACGCGGCGATGACGGCGCAAACCTCTTCAGTGTGCCCTCGACGGTGACGGTCGCGCCGGTTTGGGACTTGAGGGTCGCCTCGTCCAGGTCGGCGTCCGTCGGAGTCGCGTGAAGCGCCTCCTGGCGCCCACGTCGACGAACTCGCGCAACCGGACCAGGTGACGGACGCCCTGACGACATAGCCAGTCATTGCGGGCTCACGCCCCGGCGCCGCATCGCATCGCGCGGCTACCTGCGGGCCTTCCGCGAGGATATCCGCGGCCAGATCACCGCGGGGAGATCCCGCCGATCCGCCGGGGTGCGCTCACCGCTCAGGGAAAAAAGGTGCGCGTCGCCCTCGTGGCCCGCCAGCGCGCGACGATCTCGCAATGGCTCGCGCGCCTGGATTGAGCCTGCGGGAACGCCGTGGTGAAGGACGCCCCGATCGACGAGGTTCTGCCGCTGATCCGCGCATGCACAGCGCACCGATCCAACGGTTGGGCGGCCGCTTGCAGGGCCGACCCTCAATCCGGGCTACACCGGCGCGCCGGCCGAAGCTCGATAATGGCCTCGCGTGAGCAGCCGCTGCACCAGCGGCGAGGGGCTGTGGCGGAACGCGGTGATGGCATAGAAGTGCTCGAACACCCCGGGAATCGCGCAGTAGCGCTGCAGTCGGCCCTCGCGCAACTCGTCCTGGACGACCACCTCGGGCAGTACCGCGACTGCGCCGGAATCGCGCGCCAGCAGACGCAGCATCGCCATGTCGTCGACCTCAGCGGCGACCTCGACCGAGATGCGCTTACGCTCGCACCACAAGTCGAAATGGGTGCGCACGTCACTGCTCGGTCCGGGCAGCACCAGCGGCAGGCCGACCAGGTCATCGGGCAGACGCAAGCGCCGCCGCCCGAGGCGCGGTGGTCCGATCAGACACACCGACTGGCGCGAGAGCGGCATGCAGCGCCACGGCCGCTCGGCCTCGGCCACGACCGGACGGTTCGAGAGCAGCAGATCGAGGTTGTGCACGCGCAGCTGCTCGAGCAACTCCGCGAGACTGCCCGACTGCAGCGTCAGGCGGATCTCCGGACGACCAAACACGGGGCGCAGCAGATTTTCCGTGAAGTTGCGCGATAGCGTGGCCACTACCCCGACGCGGAGGTGCTGCTGGCGCTGCCCGAGTCCACCGCGCACCGTCGCCATCAGCTCCTGGCCGAGCCCGAAGATGCTGTCGGCGTAATCGAGCACCACGGCACCGAACTCCGTCAGGTGCAGCGAACGGCCGGAACGCTCGAACAGCGGCTGACCGAGATACGTCTCGAGCTGGCGGATCTGGGCCGACAATGCCGATTGCGACACGCGCAGCTGCTCGGCGGCCTGGGTGAGATGCCCGCGCTGAGCGACGCTCCAGAAATACAGCAGGTGACGGAAGTTAAGGTTGCGCATGTTCTGTTTCATGGAACGATTCATTCTGTTCTTTCTATTTTACAGCTCGCAGTCCCGCGCCGATACTGCGCCGCATCGCCAGCACCCACGGAGTACGCATGCCGCATCACCCGCACTGGACCGCCTGGCTCGTCCCGTTGCTGTACCTGCTCGGGGCGGCCGGCGCGGCGGTGCGCCGCCGTTCGGTCTGGTCGGCGCTCGCGTGCGCCTCGGTCGGGGCGCTCGGCGCGGCGCTTGCCGGCGATGCGAGCCACTTGGTGCCAGGTCGTGTCATCGGCCCGCACAACGCCCCGGCGGCCGCAGTCATGACCTTGATCGCGTTTCTCGGCTGGGTGATCGCCCGTTACTCACGCGGCAACCTCAGCGGCGAGGCCACCGAGCAGCGTTTCGTCTGTGCGCTGCTGCTGACGCTCGCCGGCGTCAGCGCAGTGGTTGCGGCACGCAACTTCGCGGTACTGGCGCTGGGCTGGGCCGCCAGCAGCGCCGCGCTGCATCCGCTGCTGAGGCACTATCGCGAGCGACCGGGAGCGCGCGTCGCCGCCCGCAAGAAATTCCTCGCCAGCCGCCTCGCCGAGATCTGCCTGCTCGGCGCGGCGCTGCTGCTCTATCGGCGCTGGCATACGCTCGAACTGACGCGCCTGGCGCAACTGACCGGCGCGCACGGCGCCGCCGGCGCCGACCTGCAGTGCGCGGCGCTGCTGATCGCCGCAGCCGTGCTGCTGAAATCCGCTCAGCTGCCGCTGCATGGCTGGCTGGTGCAGGTGATGGAGGCGCCGACCAGCGTCTCGGCGCTGATGCACGCCGGCGTCGTCAACCTCGGCGGCTACGTGCTGATCCGCCTCGCACCGCTGATCAGCGCATCGCTCCCCGCCCAGGCACTGCTGGTGATCGTCGGCGGCGCGACCGCGGTGCTCGCCGGACTGACCCTGATGACCTGCCCGACGCGCAAGGGGCGGCTTGCCTGGTCCACCTGCTCGCAGATGGGCCTCATGGCAACCGAATGCGGTCTGGGGCTGTACGCTCTGGCGCTGCTGCACCTGCTCGGGCATGCGCTCTACAAGGCGCACGCGTTCCTCTCCTCCGGGGAGGCGGTGCGCGAGAGCGGCGCGGAGCGCATGCAACCGCAGCCGGGGGCGCGCCCGCGAGTCGCACCCCTGTTGGGGCTTGCAGTCACAGCCGGCCTCGTCACATCCTCGGCGCAGCTGTGGCACGCTGTGCTGCACGCCCCCGCGCTCCCCTGGATCGCACTGCTGCTGTGCACATTCGGCGTCGCGACGCTCCTGTGGGAAGCTGCGCCGGATCGGCTCACTCGGGCTCGCAGCCTGCTGGCGGCCGCGCTTGCCGTGCAGTTGTATCTGCTCTGGCACGTGGCGATGAGCCGCGGCCTTGCCGTCGCCTCGGCGCGGCCCGCACCGGCACTCGCGCTGTACGGCGCGCTCTGTCTGCTCGGGCTGTACTGGGCGCAGGCGCACGCCTGGCGCGCCGGCCCCGCGGCCCATCGCTCGCGCCTGTACGCCTGGGCGGCGGCCGGGTACTTTCTCGACGAGCCGGTCACGCGGCTGGTCACCTCGCAATGGCCCTGGCGCGGCGTGCGCAGCGCGCACGGGCGCCTCGGCCAGTGGCTGGCCCAACGCGAGGGCGGGGCGGCTTGAGCGACGCAAACACAGCGGCCGCGTGCCGAAGCACCCCGGATCTGCGCCGCGCGGCGCTCGAGGCGGCCTGCCGCACCGTGGCGCCCGCCTGGCCGATCGATCGGCAGGTTGCGGTCAGCCCCTACTGGGGATATCGGGCACTGCGCTTCGGTGTGGCGGCCGAGCGGCTGCGGCGGCTGTGCGGCGCGCCCCTGACACTGGCGCGCGATGAGTATCTGCGTGCCTGGCGGCAAGGACAGATCCAGCCGGCCCACCTCGAGCAGGCCCTGCGCGAACAGTCCACCGTGCCGAGCGCGCAGGCCGCGGTGCGAGCCCTCGAGCAACCCGCCGGCGCCGCGCGCGGGCTGCCGCTGCTCAGCGACCAGCTCGACTGCGACCCTCGCCGCAGCGGTGGCGTACCCTGGCGAGTGCGCATCACGCAGCAGATCAGCGAGTTCTGCGCAGCCTACTTCGATCGGCAGCAGGCCGACTGGCGGCCGCAGCGCCTGCCCGGACTGTTCGCGGACTGGCGCGCGGCGCTGCTCGAGGATCGGCGCTTCAAGCCGCTGCATCCCCGTGCCACGGCGCTGCCCGGGACGGCCGACGCGGCACTCGACTGGGCGCTCGATCGACTGGCGATGCGCGAGACGCAGCTGTGCGATCTGCTCGAGGTGATTGTCCAGCGCATCGGGGGCTGGGCCGCCTGGTGCGCTTTTCTGCGCTGGGAAGCAACGCTCGCCGGCGCCGATGACGGGCACTTGGCGCAATTGCTGGTGATCCGGCTGGCCTGGGAGGCGCTGATGCACGACGGGCGGCACGATGAGCATTCGGTGTGGCGAGACTGGCTTGCGCAGTGGAACGTGCCGGCCGACAGCGAGCTGCGCGGATCGCTCGCCATCGACCTGCTCTGGCAGCGCGCGCATGAGCTCGCCTACCAGGAGCGTCTGTTCGCCGCGCTGAGCGCCCCTGGCGGCGCGGACTCGACTGGACCACCCGCACCGCCGCACGCGCAGCTGGTCTTCTGCATCGATGTGCGCTCCGAGCGCATGCGCCGCGCCCTCGAGCAGGTCGATCGTGGCGTGCGTACGTACGGCTTCGCCGGCTTCTTCGGACTACCGCTGCGCTACACGCCGCTCGGCACCTCCCTCGAGCGACCCCAGCTGCCGGCGCTGCTCGCTCCGACACTCACCGCGTTCGAGACGAGCGGCAACGCCGCCGAGGACGAGCGCCTGGCCGAGCAGCGCCAGCGGACACTGCGGCAGCGCGCGAGTCTGCAGCCCTTCGCGCGCATGCCCACCGGCGCGTTCAGCACGGTGGAAATCCTCGGTCTCGCCTATCTGCCGAAGCTGCTCGCCCGGGCATTCGGGTGGGCGCCGGAGAACCTCACGCGCACAGGGCTCGCGCGCGCCGTGCATGCCTCGCTGCGGCCGCATCTCAGCGGTAGCGGCCCCGAAGCGCTCGCCGAACAGGCGCGGCTGGCGGCGCGGATCCTCGGCGCCATGGCGCTCGAGCGGCCCTTGGCCCGCCTGCTCGTGCTCATCGGGCACGGTGCGCGCACCACCAACAATCCGCAGGCCGCAGCGCTCGCCTGCGGCGCCTGCGGTGGCCACGGCGGCGATGTCAACGCACGGATTCTCGCCGACCTGTTGAACGATTCGACCGTACGGCACGCGCTCGCCGAACTCGGCGTGGATATTCCCGAGCACACCGTGGTCATCGCCGGACTGCACGACACCGTGACGGACACCGTCGAGCTGTTCGATCCGCAGCACCTCCCGCCGAGCCATGCGGCCGATCTGAAGCGACTGCGCGCGAGCCTGGCGCGCGCCGGGGCCCAGGTGCGCCGCGAGCGCGCCGCCGCTCTCGGTCTGGCGCACCTCGCCGGACATGAGGCGGCCTTGCTGCGCCGCCTGCGGCGGCGCACGCGGGACTGGGCCGAAGTGCGGCCCGAGTGGGGGCTCGCCGGCAATGCCGCGTTCATCCTCGCGCCGCGCGAGCGGACGCGCGGCATCGACCTCGAGGGGCGGGTCTTCCTGCACGAGTACCGCTGGCAGCAGGACACGGACGGCGCCGTGCTCGAGCAGGTGCTCGCCGGCCCGCTGATCGTGGCGCACTGGATCAACCTGCAGTACTTCGGCTCGACCGTCGATCCGGAGCGCTTCGGCAGCGGCAACAAGCTGCTGCACAACGTGATCGGTGGGCACATCGGGGTGCTGGAGGGACACAGCGGCGATCTGCGCATCGGACTGGCCCGCCAGTCCGTGCATGACGGCAGCGCTTGGCGCCACGCCCCACTGCGCCTGACGGTGTTGATCGATGCCCCGCGCGAGCGGATCGAACGGACCTTGCGGCGCCAGCCCGAGGTGTTGCAGTTGATCGAAAACGAGTGGCTGTATGTGTACTGTATGCACGCGCAGAGTCTCGAGCGCCTGCACGGCGTGAGCCGCGCTGAACACACCCCATCGCCGGGCGAGGCTGTGGAATCCTGCGGAGTGCAGGCATGAGGGGCGCCTGTGCACCGACGACACGCCCGCCCGATGCGCGCTCGGAGCTGGCGCACACCGCACTCGCGGCACTGGAATCCGAAGCGATCTACATCCTGCGCGAGGCGCTCGCCGAGGCGCGCAATCCCGTGCTGCTGTTCTCCGGCGGCAAGGACTCGACGGTACTCGCCCATCTGGCCTGCCGCGCGTTTCATCCCGCCCGCCCGCCAGTGCCGCTGCTGCACATCGACTCGACCTGGGAGTTCCGCGAACTGCTGCAGTTCCGTGATCGCTTCGCGCGCCGGCATGGCTTTGAGTTGCGCGTGCATTGCAACGAAGCCGGCCGCGACGCCGGTATCAACCCGTTCGATCACGGCGATCGCTACACGGCCGTGATGCGCACCGAGGCGCTGAAAAGCGCGCTCGATGCCGCTCACTACGACATCATCATCGGTGGCGCGCGGCGTGACGAGGAGCGCTCGCGCGCCAAGGAACGTATCGTGTCGGTGCGCGGCCCGAATCACACCTGGGAGCCGCGCCGTCAGCGGCCGGAGCTGTGGAACCTGTTCAACTTCCGTCTCGGTCCGCACGAGAGCGCGCGCGTCTTCCCGCTCTCGAACTGGACAGAGCTCGATGTGCTCGCCCATGCCCTGGCCCGCGGCGTCGAACTGGCGCCGCTGTACCTGGCCCGCCCCCGGCCGGTGGTGGCGCGCGACGGGCAGCTCATCGTGGTCGACGATCCGCAGCGCATGCCGCTCAGTCCGGGAGAGGTTCCCGAGGAGCGCATGGTGCGCTTTCGCACCCTAGGGTGCTGGCCGGTGACGGCCGCGGAAGAATCCGACGCCGAGACACTCGAGGCGATCGTGGCGCAGACCCTGCGCTCACGCCGCTCCGAACGCAGCGGCCGACTGGCCGATCGGGAAGCCGGTGGTTCGCTCGAGCAGCAAAAGCGCGAAGGTTATTTCTAACGTCCTGAGAGGAGAGCATGCCATGTCCCCCGGCCCTGCCGAAATCGAACTGATCAGCACCGAGCGGCGGATTCATCAAGCGCTGGCGCACCCGGCGCTCAGCGAATGGCTGAAGGACACGCTCCGTGCCGCCCTCGAGCGCGACCCGCTCGCCCTCGCCAACGATCTGGAACTGCTCGGGCACCTGCTGCGTCCCTGGACCGAGGCGCGCATCGCCCGTGAGGAGTATTCCGGGCGATCCCTCGGCGTGCACGGCGCGACGCCCCAGATGTCGCGGGCATAGCCGCCGATCGTTCCAGCACTACGCAAGGCCCCGGCCGATTTCGAAGATGATGTCGAACCGCCGCCGTGCTTGACCACGCCGCGTGCACTGCCGCAGGCTAGACCGATGGCGAAGCCCAACTCGTCCGACCGCGAAAGCCGCAGCGCCCGCCCCCACGCATTGCGGCTGCTCGTGATGTCGCTGGCGCTGAGCTTCGCGGCTGCCGCCCTCGGCGCCATCGCCTCGATCAATGCCGGCGCGTTCTATGCGCATCTGGCGCGGCCGGCGTGGGCGCCGCCGGGATGGCTGTTCGGACCGGTCTGGACCATCCTGTACCTGCTGATGGCCTTGGCCCTGTGGCGGGTCTGGCGGGTCCGGCCGACGAACTCCAGACCCGTGCGTCTCTTTCTTGCGCAACTCGCCGTCAATGCAGTCTGGTCGTGGCTGTTTTTTCGGCTGCACATGGGCGCGCTGTCCTTCGCCTGGATCGTGCTGCTCGTGGCCCTGCTCGGGATCACCGTGACCGCGTTCTGGCGGGTCAGCAGCGTCGCAGGCGTGCTGCTGCTGCCCTACCTCGCCTGGGTGCTGTTTGCCTGCGCGCTCGCCTGGGCCGTCTGGCGCGCCAATCCCGCCGCACTCGGCTGAACCGAGCGCGAGCTGCGCGACCGGGCGCTGCTGCTCCTCGGCTATGCCGTGGCCCTACGCCGCTCGAAGCTCGTCGCGTTCGCTGTCGAGGATCTCACCGCGGGGCCAGCCGGATCTCCAATGGCCTGCACTGACCGCTTGTCGGCATCCGGCGTGACCGAATCGGCGTGGTTCTTGGTTTGTTCGGGCGAACGCCCTATGCTATATGACCATAGTGCGCGCTCGACACCAACAGCGCCAGGCGCTGATCGACGCCGCCACTCTGAGGCCATAACGCGAGTCATTGATCCGTATGCCTCTCAACACGACAAAGTGGAACTATGCGGCGGGGTCTCGGACCAATTGACGCCCGAACGTGGATTTGCCGGGGGTCTTGCCCCCTGCGCGCGGCATTTGCGCGATGCGCCGACGTTTCGACGCCGGCGCGCCCTGGTTGCGCGAGACATCACGCCTCAGCCGAGATCCGGCTCTCCGCAGTAGCGGAGAATGTGGTCGCGGGCGGCGTCACGCAAGCGCACTGCCGCCGCGAACGCATCTTCGGTGCCCGCGCGCTCGAGCGGGGCACCCACGGTGATTCTGACCGGCCAGCGGCGCGGCAGCACCTGTCCGTCGCGCAGGACCGTGCGCGTGCCCTGCACCGCCACCGGAATGACCGGAACGCGCGCCGCCGCCGCGAGCTCGAAAGCGCCCAGGTGGAAGGGACGCAGCCCGGTGACAGCCGTGAACGTGCCCTCGGGGAACACCACCAGACTGTCGGCGGCCATATCGAGCGGCGGTCTCACCCGTGCGCCGCCGCTGCCGATCGGCTCAGTGCGCTCGATGAGCACCGTGCCCAATCTGCGCAGCCACGCGCCGAGCAGGGGCACTCGTGCAAGCCAGCTCGTCGCGAGGAAACGGTGGGGAGTCGGGAGCAGCGCGACAAGCAGGAGGCCGTCCGCGTAGCTGCAATGGTTGGCGACGATGACGTGGGGGCGCTGCAGGTCGCTCATGATCGGATTGACGGACAACGGTATGCCGCAGGCGCGAACCGTCCACCTTGCCGCCCGGCGCGTCAGGCCCCAGACCTGCTGCCGGCTGGGAACGAGCAGCGACAACAGACAGGCCGGTGCTCCGATGGTCACGACCGCGAGCAGGGCAAACATGCCGTAGGCAACCCTTGCGACGCGGCGCCGCAACCGGCGCAGCAGCGGCACTGCCGCCGCAACGCTCAGCCGCAGCGCCTGCAGGGCGAGAGGGGATCGAGCCCGTCCGAGGGAGCCGGCCTCGTAGGCGGCGCGCGTGGCGGCGCGCCGCAGCTTGCCGCTCGAGGTCTTCAGCACCGTGTGCGAGGGGACGAGCACGATCTCCTCGGGCGGCTCCCCGATGATGTCGACGACGCGTTCATTGATGCGCGTGGTCAGCGCGAGGCGCTGGTTCGGATCGCTGTACCGGGTCTCAGCCAGAACGACGAGCCGCTCGGTCGCGCTCGAGGATCCGCTCGCCCCAAATGCGACGACGCACCCCTTGCGAGCGCCCTCGATCGCCCCGACGGCCTCCTCGATCTCCTGTGGATAGATGTGACGGCCGCGTCGGATGATGATGTCCTTGTCCCGGCCGGTCACGAACAGCTCCCCGTCCGCGAGGTAGCCTCGATCCCCGGTCTCCCGCCACTCGCCCTGGCACAGGCGCGCCGTGGCGGCGTCGTTGCGGTAGTAGCCTGATGTGGCGGAAGGACCCGTGAATTGCACGCGCCCTTCGATCCGCTCCGGCTCTTCCGAGCCGTCCGGCCCCAGGATGCGCAGGCGGTAGCCGGGCAGCGCCCGCCCGCAGGAGACGATGCGCAGCGCATCGGCTGCGCCCTCGGGTACCGGCACAGCGCGTGCGGCGGCCGTGATCGCGGCTCGTTCGATGGCGTCGATCCTCGGCCCGCGGCCAAGGGGTGAGAACGTCAGTCCGACGGCGGCCTCGGCCAGCCCATACACCGGCATCATGGCCTCGCGCCGGAACCCGTACGGCGCAAAACGCCGCTCGAACCGCTCGACGGTTTGGGGAAGAACCGGCTCGGCCCCGTTGAATGCGATCCGCAGCGAAGACAGCTCGAGGCCGCGCAACTCCTCCTCCTGCGCCCGGGCCGCGCACAGCTCATAGCCGAAATTGGGCGAGCCGGACAGCGTCGCCCGATAGTCGTGGATCGCGCGAAGCCAGCGGGCGGGCCGCGCCAGGAACGCCATCGGCGACATGAGGACGAGGGAGCAGCCGAAGTACAGCGATCCCAGCCAGGCGCCAATCAGTCCCATGTCATGATACAGGGGGAGCCAGCTCACGAACGTATCGGCGCGAGTCACTTTGCCCGCCTCGCCCATGGCGCGGATGTTGGCGAGGAGGTCGCCGTGGGTCAGCACGACGCCCTTGGGATCTCCGGTGCTGCCGGAGGTGTACTGCAGCAGCGCGATCGATCCGGCCCCGACGCTGCGCGGGCTGCCGCGCAGGCCCTCCTCGCCCCGCAGGTCTTCGAGCGACAGCACGTGCTCGAGACTCGGCGCCATCGAGCCGAGCAGGCGTCCGACCGCGCGAGCCTGCGCAAAGGTGAGCAGCGCCGTGGCGCCGGCGCTCGTGAGGATGCCCGCGTGGCGCCGCACGTGCTCCTCCAGCTGCGACAGCCGCGTCGGCGGATAGATGGGCACCGGCACGGCTCCCGCGAGCAACACGCCGAAGAACGCCTGCAGGTAACCGATCCCGGTAGGCAGCATCAAAGCCACCGTCGCGCCGGTCTGCACGCCCGTGCGCAGCAAGCCGGCGGCGATCGAGCGAGCGCCACGCTGCAACTCCGCGTACGTCAGAGGCGTTGGAACGTCGTCGACGATCACGACGGCGTGGACGGACTCGGGTTGCCGCTGCGCGTGCCAGTCCAGGACATCGATCAGAGTGGCCGCCGTCACCGGCACCTCCGCCTCGCCGGCGGTCCGTGTCACCTGCAATGCAATCCCGGGGGCGGCAACGGGCACCGAGGACGGCGCAAGGCGCAGCGACACCTCCGCCGCGCCGCACGCCCGCAGCAGATCACCCACTGTGTCGACGGACGACAGCGTGGCTTCCGGCAGCTTGCGGCCGAAGCGGACCTCGAGTCGCCGCAGCAGCTCGACCCGCGCAAGGCTGTCGAAACCCAGGTCCCGCTCCAGCGTGCTGGCGAGATCCACGGTCTCGCGCCGCGGCTGCCCGCGGTGCAACTCCGCGTACAGCGAGCCTACGACCGCGAGGACGGCCTCTGCGGAAATCGAGACCTCGTCGGCGGCACCGATCCCGGATGCGCCGGCCTGTCCGCCCGCCGGCGGGCTGGATGGGAAGTGCGACACGCCAAGCCTCGCGTGAGCCCGTTGGGAGTTCGAGCGCGACCACGGGCCAACCTGACCGTGGCACGCAAGGGCCAACTTACCCTCGAGGAGTCCGGGCGGCAAGTACGGCATTTGCGCAGCGGCGCCGGCCGCAGGCAGCGCGCCTGCCTCGGACCAGTCTCGAAGACCCGCGGGCCGCCTCCTTCAAAGCCGGCCCACAGGCAGCACCGGGCGCCGGGAAGCTGCGAAGGATCAATCCGGCCAATAGCCCCGAACCGCTGAGAAATCCGCCGTCACTTGCGTCGCGGGATCCCTTCAGTCCCGGCATCGGCCGGTCGGCCTATCGGAGCCGTCGGTGAGGGCATGGCGCCGCAGCCACAGCCGGGCGTCCTGCGCGTCCTGCTCGAGCCATGCGCGGGCGCTGCCGAGACGGAAGCTGTAGCCCCAGGCGTCCATGTCGGCGAGGAGCCGCTCGCGGCCGACACCGGGCAATGCGTCGGCGAGCAGGATCTGCAGATAGCACACGGCGGATTCCTCCGGGTCGTCGCCGCCGGCATCGGTATCGAGGCCCGCGCGCCGCTCGGAACTCATGCAGATGTAGTGACAGCTCTCGTGCAGGATGGAGTGAATGGGGGTGTCGAGCCGGGCGCAGAGGCGGTTGGCCTTGAGGCCTGCCTCGCTTTCCCCCCAATAGGACCCCGGTATCTGCTCATCCGGCGCCACCAGCACCAGGCTCAGGCCGTAGCGATCGAGCAGCGACACCACTGACACGCGATCGACGTCGGCGAGCCTCAGGACGGGTGAGGGGATCATTTTCTTCGGAACCAATGCGTAAACCGCGCGATGCCCGGGGGCGCATCGGCGCCGGCGCCCTCGGGCGGCTCATCGCTCACAGACTCGCAAGCCTGCGCATCACGTTGTCGGCGAGCTCGCGGCCCATGGCGCCCTCGAGGATGGTCTTCTCGTGCTGATCGGCGAGCAGCAGGCTCTCATTGAAGGTGTACGAGCGCAGGGCGGAGAGTGTCTGCGGGCGCACCAGCTGCTTGCCGCCGGCGCTGACCGAGAAGCGCACGGAGTAGCTCACCTCATACTCGGTGGGCCTGTTGGTAGCCGACACCGAGAGCACGCGGGACGCGACGTGGTCCTGCAGAATCCTGATGACGGCGCTGGCGTGAGCGGCGTCTGCAACCGGGTGGGCGCCGCGGATGAGCAGGTCGCGCCGCAAGCTCTGCACGAAGTCGCTCTGCTCGTCCTGGGTTTGGATGTACGGATGACTCATCACGGCCGGCAGCGGCGTGCGTCCCTCCAGGTGAAAGCCGCAGCCGGCGAGCAGCGTGGTGGCCGCGATCGTGAGCGCGGCGAGCAATGGTGCAATACGCCTGGCAACAGGCGCTCCGCAGCTCCCAATCGCCGCTTCAAGCCCTGAAGTATGTGGTCTCATCGGCCTAGACGACGATGTTGATCAGCTTTCCCGGCACCACGATGACCTTGCGCACCGGCTTGCCGGCGACGAATTTGCTCACCTGCTCGTCGGCCAGCGCCGCCTCGCGCACCGCAGCCTCGTCGACGCCGGCGGCGACGTGGACGCGCCCGCGCAGCTTGCCATTGATCTGCACGACGATCTCCACAGTGTCCTGCGCCAGAGCCGCCTCATCGACCGCGGGCCAGGGCTCCTCGACCGGCGCGCGCTCGTGCCCCAGCGCCTGCCACAGCGCGTGGCACACGTGCGGAATAATGGGCGAGAGCGAGAGCGTGATGATCTCCAGCGCTTCCTGCCGGACCGCCCGCCCGCCTGGAGAGGGGTCATCGAAGCGGCCGACTGCGTTGAGCAGCTCCATGCACGCCGCGATGGCGGTATTGAAGTTGCGCCGGCGGCCGATGTCATCGGTGACCTTGGCGAGCGCATGCTGGGCCGAACGGCGCAGGTCGCGCTGCGGCGTCGACTGCGCGCCTTTGACACGATCGGCCGGTCCACGGCGCACGTGCTCGTATACTGCGCTCCACAGGCGGCGGATGAAGCGTGAGGCGCCCTGCACGCCCTCGTCTGACCACTCCAGCGTCTGCTCCGGCGGAGAGGCAAACATGATGAAGAGGCGCGCCGTATCCGCGCCGTAGCGGCCAATCAATCCCTCGGGGTCGACGCCGTTGTTATCGGACTTGGACATCTTGCCGAGACCGCCGTACTGCACCCGGATCGTCTCGCCCTCGGACGTGGTGGCCTCGAAAATCTCGACGCCGTCTTCGCGCTTCGCGCGCACGTCGGCGGGATTGAAGTAACGGCGTCTTCCCTCCGCGGTGGCGCAGGAGTAGATGTGGTTGAGCACCATGCCCTGGGTGAGCAGGTTGGTGAAGGGCTCCTCGCAGCGCACCAGGCCGAGATCGCGCATCACCTTGGTCCAGAAGCGCGAATACAACAGGTGCAGGATCGCGTGCTCGATGCCGCCGATGTACTGGTCCACGGGCAACCAGTAGCCGACGCGCCCATCGACCATGGCGCGCGCCTGGTCCGGGCAGGCATAGCGCATGTAGTACCAGGAGGAGTCGACGAAGGTGTCCATGGTGTCGGTCTCGCGCCGCGCCGCGCCGCCGCACTTCGGGCACGCGCATTGGTGGAAGGCGGGAGACTTGTTGAGAGGGTTGCCGCTGCCGTCGGGCGCGAGGTCCTCGGGCAAGAGCACCGGCAGTTGCTCATCGGGCACCGGCACCTCGCCGCAGCGGCCGCAATGGATGAGCGGGATGGGACAACCCCAGTAGCGCTGGCGCGAGATGCCCCAGTCGCGCAGGCGATACTGGGTGCGCTTGCGGCCGAGTCCGCGTTTTTCCAGGGCGGCGGCGATTGCGTCAACTGCGGCCTTGAACGTGAGGCCGGAGAACTCCCCGGAGTCGACGGTGAGGCCGTATTCGGAGTAGGCAGGATTCCAGGGCGCCTGCACACGCTCGTAGGCCCCTGTCATGGAGCGCACCACGGGCGCGATGCGCAAGTTGTTCTTCGTCGCGAACTCGAAGTCGCGCTCGTCGTGGGCGGGCACGCCCATGACCGCGCCCTCGCCGTAGCCCATGAGCACGTAGTTGGCGACCCAGATCCCGATGGGCTCTGCGGTGAAGGGGTGCAGCACGTGCAGCCCCGTGTGCAGGCCCTTCTTCTGTTGGGTGGCGGCATCGGCTTCCATCACGCTGCCGCGGCGGCATTCGTCGATGAAGGCCGCAAGCCGGGGGTTGCCGGCGGCGGCGGCGAGCGCGATCGGGTGCTCGGCGGCGATGGCGAGAAAGGTGGCGCCGAACAGCGTGTCCGCCCGCGTGGTGAACACCTTCAACGCCCCGTCCGCGGACATCGCCTCGCGGGTATCGGGGGCGTAGGGGAAGGCGATTTCGCAGCCCTCGCTGCGGCCGATCCAGTTGGCCTGCATGACCTTCACCCGCTCCGGCCACCCCGGGAGCTTCTCAAGATCGCCGAGGAGCTCGTCGGCGTAGCGGGTGATGTGCAGGTAATACATCGGGATCTCGCGCTTTTCCACGAGAGCCCCCGTGCGCCAGCCCCGCCCCTCGATCACCTGCTCGTTGGCGAGCACGGTCTGGTCGACGGGATCCCAGTTCACGACCCCCGTCCTGCGGTAGGCGATGCCCTTTTCCAGCATGCGCAGGAACAGCCACTGGTTCCACCGGTAATAACTCGGGTCGCAGGTGGCGAGCTCACGGCTCCAATCGATGCCGAAGCCGAGCGACTTCAGCTGCGCGCGCATATATTCGATGTTCTGACGGGTCCAGCGCGCGGGCGGCACACCGTTGCTGATGGCGGCGTTCTCGGCCGGCAGGCCGAACGCGTCCCAGCCCATGGGCTGCAGCACGTTACGGCCCTGCATGCGCATGAAGCGGGCCAGTACGTCGCCGATGGTATAATTGCGCACATGCCCCATGTGCAACCGCCCCGATGGGTAGGGCAGCATGGACAGGCAATAGAATTTTTGCCGTCCCGCGTCCTCGCGCACCTCGAAGGTGCGATGCCGTTCCCAGTACTCTTGCGCGGCGCGCTCGACGGCGGCCGGATCGTAGATCTCGTCCATCAGGAAAGTGCCTGGAATCTATAGCCTGAACTATTCACGAACCACCCAACAGCCGGGCCGGAGCACGACCGAAGAGCGGGCTTCCCCCGGGCGCTCCGAGGGCAGGAGCCGCTGCGCCTCTGAGAGCCGCCCTCGCAAGTGCGACGGGCCCCGGGAAATGCTACGGAGACGTACCTGCAGCGCCCCGGGGAAACCCGCTCAAGGCAGTGATCCGCCGACCTGTCTTTGCAAGCATTTGAACCGCTAGCATAACACGAGCGCCGCACGCCCGGGCATCGGTGCGGGGCCTCAGGTGCGGCGCCGCAGCAGCCGCGCCGTCAGCGCCGCGGCGAGACCGGCGCCCGCGAGGCCAATGGCCAGCCCGTTGCCCACGCGGGCGAAGGGGGTCATCCCCCTCATGGGCGTAACCGCCGAGCGCAGCAGGTAAGGCGCCATGGTAGGCGCCCGCGCGATCACCTGTCCTTGCGGGCCGATGACACCCGAGACACCGTCATCGGTGGCGACAATCATGTAACGGCCCTCTTCCTGGGCGCGCATGCGTGCCATCTGAAACTGCTGGGGGAGCTCGGAGGTGTTACCGAACCAGGCGTCGTCGGTGACATTCACCAGGGCGTTCGCCCTCGGCAGCATGCGCAGCATGTACCCGCCGTACGCCACCTCGTAGCACACCGTCGGCCCGAGCTCGAGCCCTCCGACCGGCAGCGGCCGCTGGTGAGCCCGCCCAGGGGTGAAGCTCGAGGACGGCAGATTCATCCGCGCCAGCCATTGGCGCACGAAGCGCGGCAATGGAATGAATTCCACCAGCGGCACCAGATGAACCTTGTCGTACCAGCTGGCGCGCTTGCCGAGCGCGAGAATGGAGTTGTAGTAGTCGTAGTGACCGCCGTGGATGGCGACACGCTGCGTGCCGAGCACCAGAGAGGAGCCGCGCGCGCGCGCCTGCCGGTCCAGGTGCTCCACATAGGGCAGCAAGTTGTTGATCGGATACGGCAGCGCCGACTCCGGCCAGACGATGAGCTTCGTGCCGAGCGCCGACTCGGTCATGCGCTGATAGCGCTCGAGGATCCGCTGGGAGTGGGCGGCGAGCCACTTGTCCTGCTGGGGAATGTCGGCCTGTACGATGGCTACGGACACCGGCGCGCCCGAGGGATGGGTCCAGGCGATGTGACCGAGGGCGGCCGAGGCGAGCCACGGCGCCGCCAGCACCGCCGCCGCAACGACCCGGACCCGCGCCGTACCGCGCACCAGCGCCACCAGAGCGCCTGCGCCCGACAGCAGCACCAGGCTGACGCCGTAGACGCCTGCGAGCGGCGCCAGGCGCGCGAGCGCCGTGCCGGTCTGGGTATACCCGAGCGACAGCCACGGGAATCCCGACAGCAGCCAGCCCCGCAGCCACTCGAGGAGCAGCCACACAGCCGGTGTCCCGAGCAGCCAGCGCACCGGACCCGCCGGAAAGAAGCGCACCCCCACATAGCCGGTGAGCGCGTGATAGGCGGCCATCAGCCCCATCAGCGCCGCCGCCACCACCAGGGTGAGCCAGATCGGGGCGTGGCCGACCGTATGGATGGCGACGTAGAGCCAGTAGGTGCCGGCCGCAAACATGCCGAAACCAAACCAGAACCCCAGCCCGGCCGCCGCGCGCGCCGTGACGCCTTCCCACAGCCCCATGAGCGCCGCCGGACAGAGAACGGCGAGCGGCCACCACTGAAACGGCGCGAACGCGCATGAGAGCAGCGCGCCGCTGCCGAGCGCGAGCGCATAGCGTGACAAGGCGGCGCGGCGTACGCCCGAACAGACCGCCGCTCGCGCCAACGCCGCCCGAGAGCGGCCGAGGCGCGAGGCGATCTGCTCCGACCGCTCGGCGCTCATACGGCCGACTCCGTATCGCGCGGGGCCGCTGCGCCGGCCGGAAGCACGACCCGCAGCGCATCGATCCGGCGCCGGTCGGCGCGCATGACGCGAAACTCGAATCCCTCCAGGGTGAGGGACTCGCCACGCCGGGGCAGGCGGCCGAACTGACGCATCAGCAGGCCCGCCACGGTCTCGTAGCCTTGCTCCTCGGAGAAGTGGACGCCGAAGTACTCATTGAACTCCTCGATGCGAGTGACCCCACGCACCAGGTACTGGCGGTCCGCCTCCCGCCGGATGTTCTGATCGTCGTCGACGTCGAACTCATCGTCAATCTCGCCCACGATCTGCTCGATCACGTCCTCGATGGTGATCAGGCCCCCAACGCCGCCGTACTCGTCGACCACGATGGCCATGTGCTGGCGGTTTCCGCGGAACTCCTTGAGCAGCACGTCCAGGCGCTTGGACTCCGGCACGAACACCGCCGGGCGCATGAATTCGCGGATGTCGAACCGCTCATCCTCGGGGTGGGCGCAAAGCCGCAGCAGATCCTTGGCGAGCAGGATCCCCACGATGTCGTCACGGTCCTCTTCCATGACCGGGAAACGCGAATGCCCGGACTCCACCACTGTCGGCAGGATGCGCTTGACCGGATCATCCCGCCGCACGTACACCATCTGCGCGCGCGGCACCATGACATCACGTGCATGCAGATCGGAGACCGCCAGCACGCCCTCGATCATGGTCAGCGCGTCGGCCTCGAACAGGCCGCGGGCGCGCGCCTCGCGCAGCAATTGCAGCAGGTCCTGGCGATTGCGCGGCTCGGCTCCGAAAGCCCGCCACAGCCGCTTCATCCACTGCCGCGTCTCCTGGGGCCGGCGCATCAGCGGCTCAGGTAGGGATTGGCAAAGCCAAGGCGGCGCAGCACGGCGATCTCACGGCGCTCCATGCGGCGGGCGTCGCGAATGTGCTCGTGCTCGTAGCCGATCAGATGCAGCGCCCCGTGCACCACCAGGTGAGCCCAGTGGGCGCGCAGCTCCTTGCGCTGCGCGTGCGCCTCGGCCCGCACCACTTGGGCGCAGATCACCAGATCGCCGAGCGGCGTGGGTCCCGGGGTCAGCGCGGCAGGCAACCGCGCGGGAAACGACAGCACATTGGTCGGCTTGTCTTTGCCGCGGTAGCGGGCATTGAGTCGCCGACTTTCGGCCGGACCGACGAGGCGCACGCCGAGCTCAGCGCCCGAAGCGCGCCGTCCGAGCGCGCCGCTCGCCCAGAGGACGATGTCGCCCGTACGCGGCACCCGGCTGCGCACGCGCCTTTGCACCTCGACCCGCAAAGAGGATCGAGCGCTCGCAGCCCCGGATGCTTTGCCGGCGCGAGTCACGGCTCTCCTTCCCTGCGGTCGCCGGCCGAGCGCGCCTCGTAAGCCTGCACGATACGCTGCACGAGCGGATGGCGCACCACGTCGCGGGCGTCGAAGAAAGTGAACGCCACTCCCTCGACGCCGCGCAACACGTCGATCACGTGGCTCAATCCGGATTGGCGCCCGGCGGGCAGGTCGGTCTGCGTGACATCGCCCGTCACGACGGCCTTGGAGCCAAAGCCGATGCGGGTGAGGAACATCTTCATCTGCTCGATGGTGGTGTTCTGCGCCTCGTCGAGAATGATAAAGGAGTCATTGAGAGAGCGGCCGCGCATGAACGCAAGCGGCGCCACCTCGATGACGTTGCGCTCGATGAAGCGCGACACGCGGTCGAAGCCGAGCATCTCGTACAACGCATCGTACATGGGCCGCAGGTAGGGATCGATCTTCTGGGTGAGATCCCCCGGCAGGAACCCCAGGCGCTCGCCGGCTTCCACGGCGGGGCGCACCAGCACGACGCGCCGAATCGCTTCGGCCTGCAGCGCCTGCACGGCGCACGCGACGGCGAGATAGGTCTTGCCGGTGCCGGCCGGGCCGATGCCGAAAGTCAGATCGCCGCCGCGAATGTTGACGAGGTACTGGCGTTGGTGACCGCCGCGCGCCCTGACACCGCCCCGGGGCAGACTGATGCCGGAGTCCTCGGTCCGCGCGCCGGGGTCCTCGCCGGACTCGTGCTCTCGCAGGGCGAGGTGCACGCGCTCGGGCGTCACTTCCTCGCTCCTGGCGAGCGCGAACAGCTCGCGCAGGGTGTCCTCCGCGCTGCCGGCGCGGGCGCCGCGCACCCTGAAATTATCGCCGCGCCGGCGAATCTCGACATCGAGCCGGGCCTCGAGCAGCCGCAGGTTCTCGTCCAGCGGACCGCACAAATTGGCCAGACGCGCGTTGTCCGCCTGCAGAGCGAACTCGCGCGACACGTCGGGGGCGGTCACTGGCACAGGCGTCCGCGCAGGCTGTGCGCCAGAGCGGCGGTGACGGCCACTTGTGCAAAGCGTCCGATCAGCTCCACGGGACCCGCGAAATTGATCCAGCGGTTGTTCTCGGTGCGGCCGGCGAGCTCGCGGCCGTTCTTGACCGATGGCCGCTCGACCAGCACGCGCTGCACGGTGCCGACCATTCGCTCGCTGATGGCGCGGGCCTGCGCGTCCAGCTGCGCCTGCAGCCGCGCGAGGCGCGCCTGCTTCACCTCGTGAGCCGTGTCGTCGGGGAATGAAGCCGCGGGGGTGCCGGGCCGGCGGCTGTAGAGAAAGCTGAAGGACTGATCGAAGCCGGCCTCGCGCACCAGAGCGAGGGTCGCCTCGAAGTCGCGCTCGGTTTCGCCGGGGAAGCCGACGATGATGTCGGACGAGATGCTGATGTCGGGGCGCACCGCGCGAAGCCTGCGGATCTTGTCCTTGAATTCGAGCGAGGTGTAGCCGCGCTTCATGAGCGCGAGCACCCGGTCCGAGCCGCTCTGCACGGCCAGGTGCAGATGATTGGCAAGCTTCTCGACGTGGGCGAATGCCTCGATCAGGCTGTCGTTGAAGTCCACGGGGTGCGAAGTGGTGAAGCGGATGCGCTCGATCTCGGGCAGGGCGGCGACGTGGTGGATGAGGGTGGCGAGATCGACCACGGCCCCGTCCGCCATGACGCCCGCGTAGGCATTGACATTCTGACCGAGAAGAGTGATCTCCCGAACGCCCTGGGCGGCCAGCTGGCGGACTTCCTCGAGGACGGATTCGAACGGACGGCTGACCTCCTCGCCGCGAGTGTAGGGGACGATGCAGAAGCTGCAATACTTGCTGCAGCCCTCCATCACGGACACGAAGGCATTGGCTCCCTCGACGCGCGGGGCGGGCAGCCGGTCGAACTTCTCGATCTCGGGGAAGCTCACGTCCACCTGGGGCCGGCCGCTGCGGCGCAGCTCATCGATCATCTCGGGCAGGCGGTGCAGGGTCTGAGGGCCGAAGACCAGATCCACGAACGGCGCGCGCTCGGCGATGGCCTCGCCCTCTTGACTGGCCACACAGCCGCCGACACCGATGAGCACGCGAGGACGCTGAGTCTTGAACCGGCGCCACTCCCCCAGCAGCGAGAACACCTTCTCCTGCGCTTTCTCGCGCACGGAGCAGGTGTTCATGAGCAGCACGTCCGCCTGAGCCGGATCGTCGGTGGGGGTGAGTCCAACGCCCTCGCGCAGTACGTCCGCCATGCGGGCGGAGTCGTACTCATTCATCTGGCAGCCGAAGGTCTTGATGTAGTAGTGGCGGGGCATGGCGCTCGATTGAGGGATGGGGGATTTTAAGGCCTGAAAGGGACGGCCGCACGGGAAGTAACGCAGCCGGACCGGCGCCACGGTTAAGCTCCAATATAATCAATGACTTGGCAGAACACAGCACCGGCACGAGGCGATCCGGTGTCTTTCGACGAAGCATGGCTTCGCGGCGCCGGACGCCTATCCAGGGCACTTCGCACTTGCGCCAGGCAGGGTGCGCCGATGCGCCGCACCGCAGGGGAACCGGCTCCGCGACCCAATGTCCATACCGGGTGCGTAGGACTGGTATGCGGGGGGTGGATGCCGCGGGCGGAGAACAAGAATCGCTATCTCCTCGCGGCGGCGGTGGCGGGTCTGCACATCGTCCTGGTCATCGTCTTCATCGAGACCCAGTCGTTGGCCGATCATCCGTACGCCGAGCCCGCGGCGGCGATGATGGTCTTCCTCACGATGCGACGCCGGCCCCGTGCGTTCCCCGCGGCTGCGCCACTTGAGCAAGCCCCGCTCATCGCTCCGATCACCGCACCCATCACCCCTCTGATGATCTCACCTGGGCGAAACGCCTTTTCCATCGAGGTCCCCCGCCCGATCGATTGGATCGCCGCGGCGAAGCGGGCGGTCGCCACGATCCTCGCCCGCAAGACAAAGAGGGCCTTGGGCTTTCCGAAGGGCGCGAGCCCCTATCAAGCCTTGAAAGGCTCATCGGCTGACTCCGGGCCCCGCGCCGGAGAATCGTATCGAACGCACACCGGCCAGCGGGTTGCATGGGTAGGCAGACACTGCTACGTCGTCTCGAATCCTCCCCTGCTCGGCGAGTCTCAGATCCAAAGGCAGGCGCAGATGTCGAGTGTCGGGTGCAGGGCCTCCGGCGGATCTGCGGCGAGCGAGCGGTTCGTCGAGCGCCTGCGCGCGTACGGACGCTATCGTCGGGAGCTGGTGCGGCGGTACAAGGTCAATCGGCATCCCCATGGGCCCTGAGGCAATTTCGAGCCGCAATGCAATGGTGACTGCTCGCGCCTCTTGCGGCCACCGCACCCCGAGCCGGCCCTCCGCCGACCGCATGCTGGTCATCGAGGGGGGCGGGACCGGCGTGAAGTTCCGGATAGGCTCCGAGGGGGAAGTCCGCCGCTTCGGATCAGGTCCGCAGATGGGCACGGCCGCAAGCGCTCGGGCACCAAGCCATGGTGTAAGGCCGTCGCCGAGGTCATCGAGCGGCTCCAGACGGTGTTCGAGGCCGTCTACGCGCTGCTCGGCGGCGCGGCAATGCGAGGCGGCTGAAGACGCCGCCGGCGGGCGCCGGCAGCGGCGACAACCTCAGCTCCTTCCCGGGCGCGCTGCGCTTGCGGCGGCAGGACTCTGTCCATTCGACGTTTGAGGTCCGCACCGGCCTCTCTACAGTCCGTCGCCACCTTGATTTTTGGGCGCCGCCGCACCGACAATGCGGCGCCCGTCCAACACCGGGCGGGAACGTTCCGGCCATGCCGGCTCGGGGGGGGTCATGCGACGATTTGCTTCCGCCGCGCGAGCGGCGGTGTCCGCTTCTGCGCTCATGCTCGCTTCCCCACTGGCGCGCGCCGTGGATCGGTCCGCGCCCGCCGCCGTTTCCGTGAATTCGGGCGACACCGCCTGGCTGCTCACCGCGACGGCGCTCGTGCTGTCGATGACCCTGCCCGGACTGGTCGCCTTCTACTCCGGACTCGTGCGCAACAAAAACGTGCTGTCGGTCGCCATGCAGTGCTTCGCGATCACGTGCCTGGTCAGTGTGTTGTGGCTCGCCGGCGGATACGGTCTCGTGTTCGGCGACGGCGGCGCGGCGCAGGCGCTCATCGGCTCGCTGCACGGCGGCTGGCTCGGCGACATCGGCCGCAACGCATTGCGGGGTGACACGCCCGAATCGGCCTTCATGATGTTCCAGCTCACCTTCGCGATCATCACTCCGGCGTTGGTGGTCGGAGGCTTCGCAGAGCGCATGAAGTTCAGCGCCATGCTGTGGTTTTCCGCTCTCTGGCTCATCGTGGTGTATCTGCCGGTGGCGCACTGGGTGTGGGGCGGCGGCTGGCTCGCCAGGCGCGGCGTGCTCGATTTCGCGGGCGGCATCGTGGTGCATGTCACCGCAGGTGTCGGCGCACTGGTGAGCGCACTGGTGCTCAAGGAGCGCAAGGGTTTCCCCCACACGGCCATGCCACCGCACAACATGTCGTTGACCGTTCTCGGCGCGGGCATGCTCTGGGTCGGTTGGTTCGGCTTCAACGGCGGCAGCGCGCTGGCGGCCAACGGCTCCGCGGCCATGGCCATTCTGGTGACCCAGCTCGGGGCGGCGACCGGCGCGCTCACCTGGATGGCGTTGGAGTGGCTCAAATTCGGCAAGCCGAGCGTCCTCGGCATCGTCACGGGCATGGTCGCCGGTCTGGGCACCATAACGCCGGCGTCGGGGTTCGTCGGGCCCCTCGGCGGGGTGGTGATCGGCGCCACCGCCGGCCTGGTGTGCTTTTTCGCGACCCAATTCCTCAAGCGCAGCCTCCACATCGACGATTCGCTCGATGTCTCGCCGGTGCACGGCGTCGGCGGCGTGATCGGCACCGTACTCACGGGAGTGTTCGTGGCGTCGCGCTTCGGCGGGGTGGGCTACGCTCCCGGCATGGACATGATCCGGCAGGTGGGCGCGCAGGCGCTGGGAGTGGTGGCAGCCGGCCTCTGGTGCGCCGTGGGAACGTACTTGATCCTGAAGCTGCTGCAGGTGACCGTTGGATTACGGGTCAGCGAAGAGCAGGAGCGCGAGGGCCTCGATCTGTCCCAGCACGGCGAGCGCGCTTACAACGATTAGCCGGGACAGGTCCCGCCGGGCCTGGCAGATCGTCGCTGCCCGTCCATTCACCTAGGCGCCTGGCGACGGGGAGGCCCGGAATACGACCAATGCCTCGGCCTTCGCAGAATCGGCGTACCGGTTGCATTGACGTCGAGCTCGATGAGCCAGCGCCCGCCGTGCCGACGCCAGACCTCCAGATACGTGCCGTGCTCGACGACCCGCCGCTTGAGCAACACCCTGTAGGGGCCGAAGAAGTACGCCAGATCGCCGACCGCCGCACTCCGGTCCGTGTCGATGCGCACTTTGACGCCGGATCGCACCATCTTGGCGACGGCTGCGCGGATGGTGCTACGGCCGCGGATCGGCGCCGCCCCGGACAGGACGAGCTCGGCATTCCTCGCATAGAGCCCCGCGACCGCGTCACCGCGATTGAAGAATGCCTCCCACAAGCGCTTGCGCGCCATCGGGACCGCGGTGCCGGCCCGCGCCCCGCAGCCGCCGACCAGCACAAACAGCGCAAGAAGCGGCGCGAGGCGAGCCAGCCCATGCCGTTCCAACGGCCTGCGCAGACTCATCGGGCGCCCGCATGCGCGTCGGCGGCGCGTGACCGGCGCGCCGATTGCATTTTCCAGGCCTGATCGATCAGATAGGCTTGAATGGCTGCGACATCAGCGCGCGTCAATTCGTTGTTGAAGCGACCCATGCCCTTCGGCTCAAGGGCGCCGTGCAACACGATGGCATAGATGGCCGGGCTCAACGCCGGTGGCGAGCGGCGCAGGTCCGGCAGGAGTCCCCGGCCAAACACGTGGCACCGCGAGCAAAATCGATTGTAGAGCACGCCACCGCGGGCGATCTGCTTCGGCGTCCCCGTCCGCGGCGGCAGCTTCGGAAGCGGCGCCGGACGGAAGGGCGGCGGGATCGGAGTGAACCCGCCTCCGAGACGGAACGTGACGATGCGGTCCTCGTTACCGAACCGATAGGCGGCACTCGCCTTCGGAAACGGCGCATAGAGCATCCCGCCGCCGTAGCCCGCCATCACCGAGACGTATTGCACCCCTGCCACGCGGTAAGTCATGGGTGCCGCCATGATTGATGTGCCAACGTCGATCCGCTTCAGGAGTTTGCCCGAATTCGCGGCGTAGACGTTGAGGTAACCGTCGGCGTCGCCTTGGAATACCAGACCGCCGCCTGTAGAGAGAATCCCTCCGTCCCAGTCGCTCGCGGTCTGCCGCTTCCAGACCACTTTGCCGGTCATCGGCTCGATCGCCTTGATGAAGCCGCGACTGACGGGGCGCGGTCCGCCCCGCGCGAGATCGCGAAGCGACGGCAAGGAGCCGAAGAGGCTCTTCAGAGCCTTCGGCGAGTACTGGTCGGGGAGGAAGAACGCCAGGTGGAAGTTACCCTTGATGAGCCCTGCCCGGCGGTGGGCCGTATTGACGTACACCATCGGCGTGTCGATCACAGGGATGTAGACGAGACCCGTCTTCCGATCGAACGACATCGGTTGCCAATTGTGCCCGCCGAGAGGGCTCGGCCAGATGAGCGCCGGGGAATGGGTCCAGTCGATTGAGGGCGGAATCGGCTCATGGGTCTTTGGGTCCAGACCCTTGGTCCAGTTGATGTAGGTGAACGTCTTGGCGGAGAGCACCTTGCCCGTGGCGCGATCGAGCACATACAGAAAGCCATCCTTGCTCGCCTGCATGATGACCCGCCGAGGGCGGCCGCCAACCATCAACCGCGTCAGCACCAGCGGGCTCGTGCAGTCATAATCCCAGCCCTCGGCCGGCACCTCCTGGTAATACCAGGCCATCTTGCCGGTGTCGGCATGCACCGCGATGATCGACGCGGCGTAGAGATCGTCGCCATGTTTCGCCGGATTCATCCCGCCGTGATAGGGCGATGCGTTCGCCGTGCCGAAATAGAGCAGATGGAGTCTCGGATCATAGGCCAGGCCGTCCCAGACCGTGGCGCCCCCGCCCATGGCCCAATCGTAGTCGGACGGCCAGGTTTTCACGGCCGCCTGCAGGTGCGGTCGGTCCTGGGGGCCCAGCTTCGGATTGCGCGGCACCGTGTAAAAGCGCCAGCGAAACTTCCCCGTGGCGGTCGAGTAGGCCGAAACGGACCCGCGGGTTCCCTTGAAGTCCGCCCCTCCGTAGCCGATGACGACGACGTCGCCTGCAACAATCGGCGCTCCGGTCACGTAGTAGTGCATCCCAGGCCCGTGGGGCGGCAGGGTATTCACCCGCCAGATGACGCGGCCCGTACGTGCATCGAGGGCGAACAGATAGCCATTCAAGCCGGCGACATAGACGCGGCCCTTCCAGACCGCGACGCCCCGATTCACTACATCGCAGCACGCATATTTGGCGTACCCGCCCGGCACGTGCGGGTTGAATGTCCACAACGGCTTACCACTTGTGGCATCGAGTGCGTAGACATACCCCCAGGGCCCCGAGCTATACATGACGCCATCGACGACGATCGACGTCGCCTCGAGCCCCCGGCGCATGCCTAGCCGGTGCTGCCAGGCGAAGCCAAGCCGTGCGACATTCCTCGCGTTGAGCGCATGCAGCGGCGAGTAATACGTCTGACCGGCATCCCGGCCGGCCGTGAGCCATTGGCCCGGCTCAAGCGCGGCATTCTCGAGCCGGCCGGTGTCGACCCAGCCGGGCGGCAGCGCGTCCCTCGCGTACGACAGCCGTGCCGCCACGGCGCCGGCCGACACCAGCGCAAGCGCAGCGCACACCCCGATGCCCATCGGCCGCCGCTTGTGCGATGAGCGCGCAGGCCATCCATGCCGGCCGAGCCACTTCCGAGTTTCGGCGCCGGCCACGGATATGCCGCTCATGTTCGGCTCGGACGCGCCTCGAGCGCGTCGAATTCAAGGGGCGCGGATCGTGAGCCACGCACGCTCGTCTTGCTCGCGGGTCGCTCCTGCCCGCCCGGCGCATCAGTTGAAGTCATAGGACACATCGACACCGGCGGTGAGAGGTTGAGTCATCGTGAAGCGGGTGTACGCTTCAGTCTGCAGCGCCATCTGCGGCTGCGGATCGAGCAGAGCCAGGTCGCTCGTGACGTTGTTCACGAACAAGGTCGCCGTCCAGAAGTCTCCCCTGTCCGTGACACCATTCAGTCCGAACCGCAGGCTCGCCAGGGTGTACGCCGGCAGCGTCATCAATACCTGATTGATGTTCTGCAGCGTCGCGGTGACCACGAGCGGCACTTCGCTTCTGTCGCCGACATAATCCGCCTCGATCGAGCCGAACATCGCCAGGCTGTCGGACAGCTCGTGCTGCCAGCTGAGCACGCCGGAGGCGGTCATCTTCGGGGTATCGGGAATCGAGTATCCGGCAGGGTAGCCGGTGAGCGCACTGTCGGACAGGAACTGCGCATGCGTGTAGCCGCCGCTCAACAGGAAGCGAAAGCCCCATGGCAGGAGCGCATTCACCTGCAGGTCGAGGCCGGCGATGGCGGCGTCGGAGCCCGTGACCGTGATATTGAACCCCGACATGGCGGTCTCGATCTGCGGGTGCAGCCAGTGCTCGTAATAGGCGCTGAGGTCCACCGTCATTCGCCGGTGGAAGAATGCCGACTTCTCGCCGAGCTCGTAGCTCCACACGGTATCCGATTTGAAGGTCGCGGGGGCCTGCAGCAGGATATTCGGATCGCAGGTTGTCGTCAGAAGCACCTTGGCCTGAATCGCGCACTCGTTGCTTACCTCCACCGCGTTCAGGGCCTGGTTGGCTGCGGTCGCCGCGAGCACCGGCACGGGCTGGCTTGCCCCGCCCAGGCGAAACCCTTCGGCGACGTTGGCATAAACCATGTCGTTGTCGTTGATCGTATACGTCAGGGTAAAGCTCGGGATCGTGCCGCTCGCCGCAACCGAGGCCGCGGTATTGAATTTCCGGGTATACGGAGGCGTTGGATATACGCTGAACAAACCCCACTGGCTGTTTGTCTGGCTCAGGCTGTACCGGTAATGCCGCAATCCGGCGGCGACTTTCCAGTGCCGTGTGATCTCCCAGGATACATCGCCGTAAACCGCGTTCTGCACGATGTCTTGAGGCTGCAGGTTGGCGAACAGCGCCGTGCCGCCGATGACCGGAGTCGCCTGCGGGGCGGATACCACCTGATCCGTCTCGGAGTACAGATTTTGGTAGAAGTAGCCGAGCAGCCACTGCAGCCGCCCCTTCGGCAGGCGGATCGCCTTGATGGAGGCCAGACGGAATTCCTCGCTGATCTGGCGGGTATAGTCCTGGTTGGCGATGCCCTGGCCGTAGGGGGATGCGTTCGGACCTATGCCGCCTGCGGCGACGTCATACGCCGGGATACCGATCGCGGAGGCGATCTCCTCGGTGCTGTCCTCCTGGTGTATGGAGTTCTGGTGCCAGAATCCGGTGGCCGACGTCAAGGAGATTGACGGCAGGTCGTATACGACGTGCAGGCTGCCAAAGCCGAAGCTGTCCGTCTGCGGCTCCGGAGTGTCATAGATTTCATAATGCGCGAGGACGGAAGGCAACCGGGGATGGACGGGCTCCCCATTGACATCGACCTCGTTAGGACCGCCGGCGCGCGTTCCCTCGTACATCAACATCGGATAGATCGTGAGGTTCTTTGTCGGCTTCCACAGAAGCTCCGCGCGGATCTGATCGACGTTGGTCGTATTGACTCCGGGGACGCTCTGCTGCAGCGGCGCGGTATAGAAATTGGCCGGGCGCGATACGTTAGGATAGACGCCCGAATCGACGGCGACTGCGCCGTCCTGTATCACGAGACGCTTGATCCAGCCGCTGTCGCGCGTGAACGAGCCGACGATGCGCACGGCGGCGGTCTTGCCCAATGGAATGTTGACCATCCCATTTTCCCGGTGATTGAGGCCGCCGCCATCGCTGGTATGGGAAAGCACTTCCTCGCCGCTCGCCTCGAAAGTCTTCAGCTTAGGCCGGTTCGGAATCAGCCGGATGGTCCCTCCCATGGAGCTCGACCCGTACAGCGTACCCTGCGGGCCGCGCAGCACTTCGACCCGGTTCAGGTCATAGGTGTTCAGATCGATGGCGACCTTGCCGAATTCCGATGTGGCGGGCGCCGCAAGGGGTATCGGCCCCAGGTAGAGGCCCACCATGGAGGTATTGCCGCCCTGGGAATTCAGGCCCCGGATCTCAAATTCGTCCGTCCCCGGACTGCCGGAGTCGCGCACGGCGAGGCCGGGCACGGTCGCGACGATGGAATCGAGTGTCGTCAGTCCCCTGCTCGCCATCTCGGCGCCGGTGAGGGCCGTGATGCTGATGGCAGTCGTCTGCACGGTGGTCCTGCGCTTGGTCGCGGTGATGACGATCTGCTGTAGGCCCGTCGATGGAGTGGTCGAAACCGACTGCGCTCTTGCGCTGCCAATGAAGCCGAAAGTGCCCAGGCAGGCTGATACCACCGGCAGCGCCGGCCGAAGGCGATGCATTTTTTACCCCCTGTGATTCCACTGTTGATCGGCACGGTACCGCGCGATAGACTGAGTCCGTTATCCACTTTGCGCAGAGACGATGCGTGTTCGGCGATCCGGCGACTTCGCCACCCTGGGTATGCGTGGAGCGATTTTCAGATATCGACTCGCAGGCGGCGCACTATCGCGGCTATGGCCAGGAATACCGGCAGTTGAGCGCGGGCGCATTTGAAGGACGGGTAACTTCTTTCGATTTCGGCTGCGATTTCATCGTTCAGCTCGAGACCGCCAATCAAGCGCTCGCCCAGGCGGCGGCCACGCCTGCCGACCGGTGGGGAATCTGCTTGCTGACTGACACTTCCCCGTCCTGTACGGTAAACGGAACGTCTCTGACGCGGGATCATTTGGCGGTGTGCCCGGGAGGCGAGGCTCTCGTCGGCAAGACACCGGCCGGACTCAACGTCTACTGCATGGACGTGTCTCGAGAGCTCCTGCTAGAGGAGACCACCGAGCGCGACGGCGTCGATGTCATCCACGACGCCCCTGGCGTACAGAGCCTGCGCGGGATCCTTGAGTCCGGGCTTGCGACCCTTGCGCGTGTGCAATCGCCGGAACAGCCATCTGCGGCTGCAACGGCATTCAAATCCTCGGTAGCCGACGCGCTGCGGCGGGTCGTGTGGCGCACCGCGGCGCACGCCGCTCAGAGCGTGCCGCAGGGGGCGAAACGGCGCGCGCTGCGGCAGTTTCGCATCGCACAGGAGTACATCGATCACCGCATCACGGATGGAGTCTCGGTTGCGGAGGTCTGCAGACACACCGGCGCCAGTCGGCGCTCTCTCGAGTGTATATTCCAGTCGATCCTCGGCTTGGGCCCGGGCAGCTACATACGCAATCTCCAACTCAACCGCGTGCGACGCGATTTGCTGTCAGGTGACAAGGACGGGGTATCGATCGGGGATATCGCCGCGCGATACGGCGTGTGGCACTGGAGCCGGTTTTCGCAGAACTACAAGCTGCTCTTTGGCGAACTGCCGTCCCAGACCCGGGCCCGCCTCGCGCCTAGCTCATCATCGGCCGTACCCCGTGGCGACCCGGCCGACCGGGCGTCGGTCGGCGCCAGGGGCGCAGGTGAGCCGGATTGCTGATGCCTTTGACCTCATCCTTGCTTCCCAGCCGGACACTGCGCGGCTTTTGCCGCGCCCGTCGAGCTGGCATCTGAAGCGCTCTTGGGCGCAGGGTCGCGGCCGCAAGCGCTCGGGCATCCGCATGGCCCATCGGCGCGACGCACCAACACAGAGGCGTGGCGGACCGCCGAAGCGCCCGCAGCGCCATACCCGTGAGGGCATGGCTCGACGCCAGCCCGAGCGGTCAGGCGACCCGGACCGGGGGCCTAGGATGAACGCGGCTCCCGCTAAAACGGAATATCGTCGTCGAAGTCGGCACCAGTTCCTTCGCCAGAGGAGCCGCCGGAGACGTATTCCGGGGCAGGCTCGCGAGAGCCCGCGCCCGCGCCCGCGCCCGCGCCCGCGCCGCCGCCCGAGCCGCCGCCCGAGCCGCCGGCTCCGGAGCCACCCCGCCCGCCGAGCATCTGCATGTCGTTGGCGACGATTTCGGTGCTATAGCGCTCGTTGCCCTGCTTGTCCTGCCACTTGCGGGTACGCAGGCTGCCTTCGATGTAGACCTGGGACCCCTTGCGCAAATACTCGCCGGCGATCTCGGCCAGGCGGCCGAAGAGGGCCACGCGATGCCACTCGGTGCGCTCCTGCTGCTCGCCGCTTTGCTTGTCGCGCCAGGATTCGGTGGTGGCGATGCGCAGGTTCGCGACCGAGCTGCCCGATGGCATGGCGCGGGTCTCCGGGTCGGCTCCCAAGTGACCGATGAGAATGACCTTATTGATGCCACGCGCCATGAGCCAGCCCTCCGGTGTGAATATTCATCTGAATGTCGATCATTGATTCCGGCCGCCACCCGTACATTTTATCCTACCGCAAATCCAGCGACCCCTAGCGGCCTTCGAGCCGCCTCACCCCGCCTCCCAAAAAAGACCCGGAACACCGGTTCCGTGACCCGCTCTGCCGGTACTCCCGCGCTCATTTCATCGCAGCGAGACACTGACCTTAAGCGCGGAATGGCATCAATTCTCGCGCGCACCGCCGCCTCAATGCCGGCAGTGCATGCATCATCGCCTCCGAGACCCCGTGCCGCCTGCCGGCCGCCGCGGCTCGCTCGGCGCCGGTGACGGTCGCGAGCGCCTCGCACCCTGCGTTCTCAGCACTGCTCTTGCGGCCGGAGAGGCTTGCGCACGCCGCGCCAAGCGGATCGCGGCGCCGCAATCAAGCCAACTGCCTCAACCACCCGACGCGACCACGGTCGCAGCTGCGCGCGGCCGGCGACATCCCCGCCCCGACGCCGAGCCGCCGACCCACTCAATCCGCGCGCCAACCGCACCCTGCTCGCGCATGCGCGTCACTTTTTCTCCGAACGGCGACCCCGTTTCGCCTTCCTCAAGTACGTAGTTACATCAGTGAAGTTGCGCATGCCCTAGACCCGCGCTGCGGCTGTCGAGACGAGCACGCCGGCATCCGCGCTCTGCGCTGCGTGACCCGATGAACGCCGATGGTCCGTACCGCTGCAAGCCGCCGGCCGGCGGGCTCGGCCTTCACGACGTCGCCGCCGGGCCCTCTGGTCTTCAGCTCTTCGGCTCCTTATGGCTGCCTGAAGCATTGCAGGACATGCTTGGCGCCGGGCGCCGAAGGCGGCCGAGCTGTCCGCGAAGCGCGCGCTCGCGCGCGATATTGCCGGCGATAACCGGTCGGCCTGCATTCGGGCCGCCACGCCCCTCCGCGGGCGCTCCACACAAGAACGGCGTCTGCGGCGCGCTTGCGTTAAGAGTTACAAAAAAAAATTAATGCCTGACAAATGTCGATCTGTTTTGTTCGTGTCTGACATTAGTCAAAACACCTTCGGAAGCGCGAGAGGCATTAGAGAAACTTTGGCGAGTAAAGTGTTTCTCACGCACCAGAGTTTGTTCGGGAAACTTCTCGCACATCTCTGCAGCGCTGGAGACTTGGTCAGCCACTGACGTCGCGAGGAGCAACCATGAACAGGTCGATGTTGCGGCTTATTGCACTGATACTCGGGTCCACGATCGCCGGCTGTGCGCTCGCGGCAAGTCCCGGGCAAACGATCTACGAAACGCACTGCAGCGCTTGTCACGGCAGTGACGGCAAAGGGGCGTTTCCGGGGGTGCCGGATTTCACCCAAAAAAATGGGGTGCTCAGCCTGCCGGCCGCCGTGCTTCTGAAGCGTATCGAGCACGGTTACCAGGCCCCGGGCGCGCCCATGGCGATGCCTGCGAGAGGCGGCGACGCGTCGTTGACCGACCAGCAGATCAAGCTGGTGCTCGGTTACGTGCGCAGCAGGTTCCGCGGCTGAGGCGGCTACGGCAGGCCGTTGCCGTGAACGCAACCGACGCGCCGGTCGCGAATCGCTCGATGAGCGACACGCCCAGCGCGGACGGCAGTGCGGCCACCTGACACGACAGAGAAATCGAATTGACCTTTTGCCCTAAAAAAATATCCTTCACGCCCTTGGATATCCGGCATTCGGCGAGTAACGGCATACGCACTCCTTCGTATGGACCCTCGCGCAACGAGTCGCCATGCTGCCTCCATGGCCGAGATGGAAAGAGATTTCGCAGAACTGTTGGGTCAGACCGGAGTCGCCGATGACCGTTTGCGGCCGACACGGCCTGACTCGGCTTGCCGACGAGGCCTTGGCTGTTTGGCACGACGAGCGCCATCACAAAACACCGCCTGTCGAACGCAGCGGGCGGCGGTGTTGCCGCCGGCAAGCTCCGTTTTTTGGCGAAAGCTGCACGGGCGGCGTGAAAACCAGCGCGCCGACTTCCTGGAGATCACGCACAGGGTTTTCCGGGAAATCCGGATATGGCCGGATTGCTCACATTGGAAGGCACTATCATGTTCATACCCAAAGCGATTGCCTTAGCTTCCCTTTCCGCCGCGTTTCTTGTCAGCGGCTGTCGCTCCGACCCGGTGAGCTTCAGGCAGGACGTTCATCCTGTTCTCGAGCACAACTGTGCGGTGTGCCACAGCCCGGGCGGCATTGGCTATGAAATCAGCGGATTCAGTGTGCAAAGTTATGCCACGCTCATGAAAGGAAGCAAATTCGGCCCGCTCGTGATCCCGGGATCGAGTCGGCAGAGCAACCTCATATGGCTGCTCAGGCACGGAGCGCACCCGTCGATGAACATGCCGAAAATGTGCAAGCACCTGGTGACGGCGGACCGCAAATGCGCGGTCGCATCCGAGCACGCGAGGCGGCTGCCGGGTTCGCAGGTGAACATGATCGCAAAATGGATAGATCAGGGAGCACGCGACAATTGACCGTTTGCCGCGCGCGCGCGGCGACGGGCCGCGGGCCGCGGGCCGCGAAGTCGAGTCAGTTTTGGTTGTACAGGGATCCAGCACGGATCCGCTGAGATGAGGAGCTTGAGCAAGCATGCGTACACATTTCGCTCTATTCGCCGCCGGCCTTGCGGCCACCGGCATGACAGTTTTGCTCGTGGCGGCGTCGGCCGGTGCCGCGCAGCCCGACCCCGCCGCCGGAAAGGTCGAATCGGTGATTTGCGCAACCTGTCACGGGTCCGACGGCATCTCGGTGGCGACGGACGTGCCGAATCTCGCCGGCCAGCACTACGAATACCTCGTGCAGCAGCTCATTGCCTTCAAAGGAGGGACTCGAAGAAGCGGCGTGATGAACGAGATGGTCCGTCCCATGTCGCTGGCGCAACTGAGAAACGTGGCGGCCTATTATTCAACCGTGCCGATCACGGTCAGCGCGACCAAGGCGAAAAACTAGCGGCAGGCGCCGGATGCTGCAGAAGCCGCCGCATGTGTCATCTGATTCTGGAGAGTCGATCATGAAACCGTTAGCCGATCTTTCCGTGGAAATGAAAGCGCTTGTAACGGCGACGTTGTTGTTTCTCGGGGTTGCCATATTGATGGCACTTACGTACTTGGACTTCAGCCACATCGGCAGCAACGGCAGCCCGCTGCTCACGGTCCATGACATTGCCGCAACCTATTACGGGTCCGGCGTCGGCTATGTGACGCTGTTGTCGCTTGCGCACATCCACATGATGGGTCTTTCGGTGGTCTTCTTCATGGTCGGGTACATATTCGTGCATTCGAGCTTTCCGCCGCGCTGGAAGGCGACTCTGGCCGTGTTGCCGTTTGCCGCGTTTCTGGCGGACGTCTCCGGCTGGTTCCTCACCAAGCTGAATTATGGATGGGTATACCTGGTGCTTCTCGGCGGCGGCACATTCGTCTTGAGCGTCGCGGCCATGATCCTGCTCAGTCTTTGGGACATCTGGGTGAGGCCCCATGCGCAGGCGGTGACCGTCGCATCCGGCCGGCGGGAGGTCGTTTCCTGATGTGCGGGGGCTGCGGCGAGAGTCGCATGGCCTTCTTGAGCGGGATTGCCGGGGAAGCCAGCTGTGCAAGTTATCTCCGCATGCCGGCTTGCGCCAGGCACGTCATCAGGCTGTGCATCGCGATTCCGGGGCGGCCGGACGACGTGGGTGCGACGCCCGATTATGCGGACTGCGGAAGCTAGAAGTCCCGGCGGCCTGCGGCGTGCCCGATTTGTGCAGACGGGCAGGAGCGGACCGGACCCTGGCGCCGGGGGATGGAGATGCGTTCGTGCGGCGGCCGGTCGTCCGAGGCTTCGCTGCCGAGCTTGCGGGGCACGGATCGCCGGCGCTAGAGCGGTGAGCGCGCAGGGAGCGCGTACGTGCGGCGCATCCGGCGAAGGCAGGTCGGGGATGTCGCAGGCATGGCCGGTCCGCCGTGAAATGTGCCGCGCGGTCATCGTGTGGTCAATGGCCCTGCGCCCGTCGTGGACGGCGCACCTCGTCCGGGTGTGATGGCCGAGCGGCGAAGTCAGGCGAGGGAGGGTTTGCATGATGAGTACGAGGCGCAACGTTCTGATCGTGGAAGACGAGCCGGCGGTGGCCGGTGCTCTCAAGCGCCAGCTGGAAGAGCTCTCCTGCAACGTCGAGGTGGCCCTGTCCGGCGATACCGGCTTGAGTCTGGCGCAGGCGAAACCTTTCGACCTGATCGTTCTGGACATCATGCTTCCCGGGCTGGATGGACTCGAGGTATGCCGCCGTCTCAGAACGCGCAGGGCGTATACGCCCGTGCTCATGGTGTCGGCGCGGACGAGCGAGATTGACAGGGTGCTCGGGCTGGAGATGGGAGCCGATGACTACATGACCAAGCCATACAGCGCGGCGGAGCTGGTGGCGCGGGTGAGGTCGCTTTTTCGGCGCGTGGATGCACTGTCCGAGCAGGCCGGAAATCTCCGCCGGGTGCTGCGCTTCGGCGACGCATTGACCATAGATCCGGCGTCTCGCGAAGTTACGGTGCGGGGCAAGCCGGTGGTGCTGACACATAAGGAGTACGATCTTCTGCTGCTGTTTGCCCACAATCCGGGACGCGTTTACAGCCGCTCCCAGCTGCTCGATGCGGTCTGGGGTTACAGTCACGACGGCTACGACCACGCGGTGGAGTGCCACATCAACCGGCTGCGCGCCAAGATCGATCGCGACCCCTCCAGACCGAAGCTTCTGCTGACCGTTTGGGGTGTCGGCTACAAGCTTTCGGCTGTCGATTGACGTTCGGGGAGTGAGAGTGATCATGACAGGCAAGCATTTGCGAGATGCCTTCACCCTGCCGGAGCGGGCGCCGGTCCCGGCGGTTTCGGTTGTACGGCAGGTGCGCCGCTGCGGGAGATCGGGCGAAGGACCCGTCCTGCGCGAGGCCGGAGGATTTCAACAGCACTCGCAGGACGATTTTGCCGCTGAAAGTGAGCAGGCCGGTGTCCGGTCCGTGCATGAGTTCGTTGGGCTGGCCGTGCATGACTTGACTCAGCCGGTGCAGGCGCTCGAGCTTGCGATCGAAGAGATCGAGCGCACGATAGGCGCCGGGGGTGCCGGCGGGAGCGTTGTGGTTGCTCGCGTCTCCGTGGCTCGCATGCGTGAGCTGCTCAGGATGTTGCTGGAGATCTGCCGCATCGAAGCGGGAGCGGGCGGCATCGAGGAGCAGCCGCTGCGGATTTCGGAATTGTTCGAGTATCTGCAGCGACAATTCAGCCCTGGGGCCCGCGCAAAGGGACTTGCTTTTCGATGCGAGCCGGCGGGCCATGTGGTTCAAACCGATGCGATCCTGCTGCGCAGTCTGCTCGCCAATCTGGTCAGCAACGCGATCCGCTATACGCTCGCTGGAGAAGTGCGACTGCGTGCGCACGTGCGTGCGGGAGGGTCTCTTTGCCTGGAGGTGTCCGACACCGGCATCGGCATCGCGAGCACGGATCTCAAGAGGATCTTTGAGGACTTCCACCGGCTCGAGGCGGCGCGTCGGGCGACACGGGACGGGTTCGGGCTGGGGCTTGGCATCGTGCGGCGGGTCTCGCGCGTATTGGGTCTGCCGGTGACGGTGCAGTCATCCGTCGGGCGCGGCTCGACGTTCCGTGTCGAGATCCCATCGGACAAGGTGCTCACGGGCTCATAGCCCGCTCGATACGCTGCAGGTCCTTGGGCGGACGGGAATGAACAAGCCAGCCGGCCAAGGCCGCCGGCAGGGCGGTGGTTTCTCGGCAGACCACCCTGACCGCCCCTCCTTTGGCCGCTGCCGCTCGGCATCCGAGCCCCGCCAGCGGGTACACTGGCCGGTCATGCAAGTGATTCGGATCCGCGGCGCCCGCACCCACAACCTCAAGGCGGTCAATCTCGATCTGCCCCGCGACCGGCTGGTCGTGATCACGGGACTGTCCGGCTCGGGCAAGTCCTCGCTCGCCTTCGACACCCTGTACGCCGAGGGGCAGCGCCGCTACGTGGAATCGCTTTCGGCCTACGCGCGCCAGTTCCTCTCGGTGATGGACAAACCGGACGTGGAGCACATCGACGGCCTCTCGCCCGCCATCGCCATCGAGCAGAAAGCGACCTCGCACAATCCGCGCTCAACGGTCGGCACGGTCACTGAGATCTACGACTATTTGAGGCTGCTGTTCGCTCGGGCCGGCGTACCGCGCTGCCCCGACCACGGCCTTGACCTGGAGGCGCAGACGGTCAGCCAGATGGTCGATCAGGTCCTGAAACTGCCGGCCGGCGCGGCGGTCGCGCTGCTGGCGCCTGTGGTGACGGACCGCAAGGGCGCACACGCCGAAGCGCTGTCGATGCTGATCAGCCAGGGATTCGTGCGCGCCCGCATCGATGGGCGGATTGTCGAGCTCGACGCGCTGCCGCAGCTCGATCCCAGGCGCAAGCACACGATCGAAGCGGTGATAGACCGGATACGGCTGAGACCGGACGCGCAGCAGCGGCTGGCGGAATCGTTCGAGACAGCGCTGAGACTTTCCGATGGTCTCGCTCGGGTGATTCTGCTTGCCGCAGCTCCCGACGGGCCTGCCGAGGCGCAGGAGCAGCAGGCCGAGGGCGCCTCGAAAAAAGACGACGAGTGGGTGTTCTCCAGCCGCCATGCCTGCCCGATCTGCGGCTACAGCGTACCGGCGCTCGAGCCAAAGCTGTTCTCGTTCAATACTCCGTTCGGGGCCTGCCCGGCCTGTGACGGCCTCGGCACACAGCAGTTCTTCGACCCGACTCGGGTGGTGGGGCACCCAGACCTGTCGCTCGCCAGCGGCGCGGTGCGCGGGTGGGACCGGCGCAACCCGCACTTCTTCCAGCTCATCCAATCACTGGCCCGCCATTATGGCTTTGACATCGAGACACCCTGGACCGAGCTGCCGGAACGGGTGCGTCACGTGCTGCTGGAGGGCAGCGGCGAGGAAGCGATCGAATTCGATTACGGTGCCGCCGGTGGCCAAGGCTCTGCCGTCAAGCGTCAGCCCTTCGAGGGCATTCTGCCCAATCTCGAGCGGCGCTACCGGCAGACTGACTCGGGCGCCGTGCGTACGGAGCTGTCGCGATACCTGAGCCTGAGGCCCTGCCCGCAGTGTCAGGGCAAGCGCCTCGGCCGCGCCGCGCGGTCGGTATTCGTCGGGGAAAGGACCTTGCCGCAGCTGACGGAGCTCAGCGTGGAGCAGGCGTTGCAGTTCTTCGGCTCGCTCGCAGTCCCCGGCTGGCGCGGCGAGGTCGCCGGCCAGATCGTCCGCGAGATTGCCGCGCGGCTGCGCTTTCTGGCCGACGTGGGGCTGAGATATCTGACGCTGGACCGCAGCGCCGAGACGCTCTCGGGCGGCGAGGCTCAGCGCATCCGCCTCGCCAGTCAGGTCGGCTCGGGGCTGACCGGAGTGATGTATATCCTGGACGAGCCTTCGATCGGGCTGCACCCTCGCGACAATCACAAGCTCCTCGCCACGCTCAAGCGGTTGCGGGACCTGGGCAACACGGTGATCGTGGTGGAGCACGACGAAGAAGCGATCCGCGAAGCGGACTACGTGGTGGACCTCGGGCCCGGCGCCGGCGCACACGGCGGGCAAGTCGTCGCCTGCGGCACGCCCGCGCAAATAGAGGCGAGCGAAGCCTCGCTGACCGGACAGTATCTGAGCGGCAGGCTTCGCGTCGCCGCGCCACGGCGGCGGGTGCCGCGCTCGCCGCAGCGGCAGATCCGTATCCGCGGCGCCTCGGGGAACAACCTTCGCCACATCACCGCGGAAATCCCCTTGGGCCTGCTGACCTGCGTCACCGGGGTTTCCGGCTCCGGCAAATCGACGCTGATCATCGACACGCTGTTCAACCACGCGTCTGCAAGCGTCAATGGCGTACCGCGCACCGAGGCGGCGCCTTGCGAGCTGATCGAAGGACTGGAGCAGATCGAGGCGGTCGTTGACATCGACCAGAGTCCGATCGGCCGCACGCCCCGGTCCAACCCCGCCACCTATACCAATCTCTTCTCCACGGTGCGTCAGCTGTTCGCCGCCGTCCCCGACGCGCGCGCCCGGGGATACGACGCGGGACGTTTCAGCTTCAACGTCAAGGGCGGACGGTGCGAGGCATGTCAGGGCGACGGCGTCATCCGGGTTGAAATGCACTTCCTACCCGATGTGTACGTACCATGCGATATCTGTCATGGGCAACGCTACAACCGCGAGACGCTGGAGATTCGCTACCGGGGCCGCACCATCCACGACGTACTGGAAATGACCGTGGAGGAGGCGAGGCAGTTCTTGCAAAACGTGCCGGCGGCGGAGAGTCGGCTGAAGACGCTGTGCGAGGTGGGACTGTCGTACCTGCACCTCGGACAGAACGCGAGCACGCTGTCGGGCGGCGAGGCGCAGCGGGTGAAGCTCTCGCGGGAGCTCGCCAAGCGGTCCGAGGGCCGTACGCTCTACATCCTGGACGAGCCCACCACCGGATTGCACTTCCACGATGTGGCCCAGCTGCTCGGAGTTCTGCATCGCCTGCGGGACCAGGGCAATACCATCGTGATCATCGAGCACAACCTGGATGTCATCAAGAGCGCCGACTGGCTGATCGATCTGGGACCGGAGGGGGGCGATGGGGGCGGGGAGATCGTGGCCTGCGGCACGCCCGAGACGGTGGCGGCCAATGCGCGCTCACACACCGGGGCGTACCTTCGCTCGCTGGTGAGTGCCCGGTGAAAAGACAAAGCCCCCCGTCCCCGCACGGGCGGATCAAGGTGGGCCGCAGATACCGAGATCGCTGGGGCGGATACCCGCCCCAGCGATCCGTCGCTTACTTCTTGTTGGTCGGCGGCGGGTTGCTGCCGCTGGAGCCGCTGGAGCCGCTGCCGCTGGTGCCGCTGCCGCTGCCGCTGCCGCTGCCGCTGCCGCTGGTGCCGCTGCCGCTCGTGCTGGAGCCGCTGCCGCTCGTGCCGCTGGAACCGCTGCCGCTGGAACCGCTGCCGCTGGTGCCGCTGCTGCTGGTGCCGCTGCCGCTCGTGCTGGAGCCGCTGCCGCTACCGTTACCCATGCCGCTGCTGCTGCTGGAGCTGGACGGCGGCGAAGAGGCCGGAGTGCTGGTGGAAGAAGACGGCTGCTTGGCGCATGCGGTCAACAGCATGGCGGCGGCAAGCGCGCTGAGAGCAACTTTCATATTCATCGATGGTACCCCGGTGGAGTGAGAGCTACTGTAACACATTTATTTGAACGAGTTGTAGTCGTTCCGCGAGTCCTTCACGGGTCGCGCCGGTCCGCATTCTATCGGGTAACGCTGTGATTTGAAACCAGAGTGCTGTCGCTCTTAAACGACAGCGCGGGTCGCCGAAAGGATGGACTGCACTTACAATTCAATGATGTCGTTGACGGAGGATGATCTGATGCCTGGTGCCACACCCTCCCCCGCAGGTGAGCTCTCCAAGCTCTTCGGCCGCCATCTGGAGGCCGTCTGTCACCGCTCCGCCGAGGCGCTCAGAGCCTGCGGCTACCAGGCCCTGCTGGTGCACTCGGGCTCCCTGCTGCCCGTGTTCCAGGACGATCGAACCTACCCTTTCGAGGTCAACGCGCCCTTCAAGGTCTGGACTCCCCTTGCCGAGCCGGACTGCTTCGTGCACTTTCAGCCGGGTCAACGCCCCATTCTGGCGTTCAGCCAGCCTGGAGACTACTGGTACAAGCCGCCGGCGCCGCCCGAAGGCTACTGGACCGGCTATTTCGACGTTCGGATCTGCGCTGACCGGGAATCGGCCCGTGCTCTACTGCCGCTCGACCTCGGCACCACCGCTTACCTGGGTGAGGCGTTCGCCGAGTTCGGCTCCTGGGGCGTGGCGGCCCACAACCCTGCCCGCCTCATGCGGCATCTCGACTTCGGCCGGGCAATCAAGTCTGCCTATGAGCTCGCCTGTCTGCGCGAAGCCAACCGCCTGGGCGCCCGGGGACACCTGGCCGCCCAACGGGCTTTTGCCGCAGGCGAGTCGGAATTTGCCATCGAGCTCGCTTTCCTTGCGGCCTGCGGCTTGCGCGAGCAGGAGCTGCCGTACAACCCCATCATTGCCCTGAACGAGAGCGGGTCGGTCTTGCACTACCAAGTGCTCGAAAAACACGCTCCCGCCGAGCGCCACTCCCTGCTGATCGATGCCGGCGCGGAATTTGGCGGCTACGCGAGCGACATCACCCGGACATATTCGGCGGGAGACGGAGACTTCTCTGCGTTGATTGCCCATATGGACACCGTGCAGCAGGCTCTGTGCAAGGACGTCCGGGCGGGCGTGGATTGGCGCGAAGTGCACTTGCATGCGCACAGACTGACGGCCGAAGTGCTGCAGGAGGCGGAGATCGTCACTTGCAACGCCGAGCAGGCCCTCGCCGCAGGAGTGACCCGCGTCTTCCTACCCCATGGCGTCGGTCATCTGCTGGGACTGCAAGTGCACGATGCGGGGGGCTTCATGCGCTCCCCGGAAGGGGGCGACATCCCCAGACCGGAAGGACACCCTTACCTGCGCCTGACGCGTACCCTGGAGGAAGGCTTCGTGGTCACCATGGAGCCGGGTCTCTACTTCATCGACCCGCTGCTCGAGGCGGCACGGGCGGACAAGCGCGCGAGCCTGATCAATTGGTCCCGGGTGAAGGCTCTACGCAGATTCGGCGGCATCCGTATCGAGGACGATCTGGCAGTGACTGCGACAGGCTGCGAAAACCTTACCCGCGAGGCGTTCCGCGCCGAGCTGTCCCGAAGCTAGCAGCTACCTCTTGGCCAGCAGGTCCCGGATCTCACCGAGCAGTTCCTCGGACTTGGTGGGCGGCGGCGGCGCGGCCGCAGGCGCAGGTCGTTTCAGCTTATTGATCACCTTGACCAAAAAGAAGATCGCCAGTGCGATCAGAAGGAAATCGAGGATCGCCTGGATGAACATCCCGTACGTCAGCATCACCGGCTTGCCGGCAGAATTGGCGCCGATCTGTACCGCCAGCTTGGAGAAGCTGATCTGGCCGATCAGCACGCCCAACGGAGGCATGAGGATGTCGGCAACCAGGCTGCTGACGACCTTCCCGAATGCCGCGCCGATCACGATGCCCACCGCCATGTCGATCATATTGCCCTTGACCGCGAATTCCTTGAACTCCGATACCAGGCTCATGGACGACCCTCCTCAAAAACCAGTTGCGAGAGCGTAGCCGAAGCGTTCCCGGGTGGCAAAAGGCCAGGGCGCGGATCGCCCCTTGCACCCGGCGACCCCGAAGCCTGAAGCATAGGCATGAGGACGTGTCCGCCGCCGCAGGACGAGGCGGTGTGTTTCAGCGAAGCATCGCGGCTCCGCGAGCGGGCGGCCAATGATGGGCGTCCTGGTCTTGCTCACAAGCGCTGTGCGGGGCATGCGTCTCGCGGGTGAGCTGCGCCACCCCGGCAAGCGCCCGTCCGGACTGGGTGCGCCGCCGTCAGGGATATGGCCGGCACGCGGCACCTGCACCGCCCAAAACAGCGCCAGCGCAGCGCAGTGCAGTGCACGCGCCGGGGTTTCCCCCGGCCTTCCTTCGCGGATGCGCAGGCCGGCTGGGTGGCCGACTCTTGCGCCGCAGCCTTGCGGCGGGACTACTTCTTGCCTTCTTCGGCGGGCGCTGCTGCAGACTCGGCGGTAATCGGCCGGTCGACCAGCTGCATCAGTGCCATCGGCGCGCAGTCGCCCGGACGGGGCGTCATGCGCAGGATCCGTGTATACCCGCCAGGGCGCTTCTTGAAGCGGGGACCGAGGTCGGTGAACAGCTTCTCCACCACTGCGCTGTCGCGCAGGCGCGAGAACGCGAGCCGCCGGTTGGCATCGCCGTCGCTCTTACCGAGCGTGATCAGGGGCTCGACCACGCGCCGTAGCTCCTTGGCCTTGGGCAGCGTGGTGCGGATGGTCTCGTGACGCAGCAGCGCGACGCTCATGTTGCGCATCAGCGCGTGCCGGTGCGAGCTGTTGCGGGACAGTTGCCGGCCAGTCAAATGGTGGCGCATTGCAGGAAATCCTCAGATCGTGTGTTCTTCGGCATGCTTGAGGCTGGCCGGCGGCCAGCCGTCGAGCCGCATGCCGAGCATCAGACCGTGGCTGTGCAGCACTTCCTTGATCTCGGTGAGCGACTTCTTGCCCAGATTCGGCGTGCGAAGCAGCTCCACCTCGGTGCGCTGCACCAGATCGCCGATGTAGTGGATGTTCTCCGCCTTCAGGCAGTTGGCGCTGCGCACGGTGAGCTCGAGCTCGTCCACGGGCCGCAGCAAAATGGGGTCGAACTGCATCTCCGTGACCTTGGTGGCGGTCTCCTCCTCGCCCTGCAGGTCGACGAACACCGACAGCTGATCCTTGAGGATGCTGCCGGCGCGGCGGATGGCCTCTTCGGCGTCGATAGTGCCGTTGGTCTCGATATCGATGACCAGCTTGTCGAGGTCGGTGCGCTGCTCCACACGGGCGGCCTCGACCGCATAGGTCACGCGGCGCACGGGCGAGAAGGACGCATCGAGCTGCAGCCGGCCGATCGGACGGGTCTGCTCCTCGAAGCTCGCGCGGGAAGCCGCTGGCCGGTAGCCGCGGCCGCGCTCTACACGCAGGGTCATGCTGAGTTCGCCCGCCTGGGTCAGGTTGGCGATCACGAGATCCGGGTTGACGACTTCGATGTCGTGGTCGGCCTGAATGTCGCCCGCGGTCACTGGGCCCGGGCCCCTCTTGTGCAGCCGCAGCTCGGCGTTGTCGCGCGTGTGCATGCGGATGGCGACGGACTTGAGGTTGAGCAGGATGTCAACGACGTCTTCCTGCACGCCCTCTATGCTGGTGTACTCGTGCAGCACGCCATCGATCTCAACCTCCGTAACGGCACTGCCCGGCATGGAGGAAAGCAGCACGCGGCGCAACGCGTTGCCGAGCGTATGGCCGAAACCCCGCTCGAACGGCTCGATGGTGACCCGTGCCTGGCGAGGGGCAACGGGCTGCACCTTCACCACGCGCGGCTTCAAGAACTCTGTGACGGATCCCTGCATTGCAGTCTCACCTTGCCGGCCGGTAGCCGGCGCAAACCGAAACATGGGCCTGGCCTGCCCGCGGCGAACGCCGCGGACGGTCCAGCCGATTACTTCGAATAGAGCTCCACGACCAGGTTCTCGTTGATATCCGGCAAGACATCATCGCGGCCCGGGGCCGCCTTGAACACACCGCGGAACTCCTTGTCGTTCACTTCCACCCACTCGGGAAGCCCGACCTGCTGGGCGATGTTGAGCGCATTCTGGATGCGCAGCTGCTTGCGGGCTTTCTCGCGCACCTCGATGCTGTCGCCCGCCTTGAGCTGATAGGAGGCGATGGTGACCGCGCGGCCGTTGACGTTGATGCCCTTGTGGCTGACCAACTGGCGCGCCTCGGCGCGCGTGGCGGCGAAGCCCATGCGGTACACGACGTTGTCGAGACGGCACTCCAGCAGGCGCAGCAGGTTCTCGCCTGTCGAGCCAGCGCGGCGCGCCGCCTCGGTGTAGTAGTTGCCGAACTGGCGCTCGAGCACGCCGTACATGCGGCGCAGCTTTTGCTTCTCGCGCAGCTGCAGACCGTAGTCCGAGAGCCGTTGCCGCCGCTCTCCCTTCAGGCCGCCCGGCACAACGCTGAGCTTGCACTTGCTCTCGAGAGGCTTGACACCGCTCTTCAGAAACAGATCCGTGCCCTCGCGGCGGGCGAGCTTGCACTTGGGACCGAGATAACGCGCCATGCTGGATGGTCTCTCTTAACTGGGCTGTCTTGCGGACTAGGAAGCGCTCAGACTCTGCGCTTCTTCGGGGGACGGCAGCCGTTGTGCGGGATCGGCGTGACGTCGGCGATGCTGGTGATCTTCAGGCCGCAGCCGTTCAACGCACGGACGGCGGACTCGCGGCCGGGACCGGGGCCGCCGACGCGCACTTCAACGTTCTTCACGCCGTGCTCCTGCGCTGCAACGCCGGCTTTCTCCGCCGCGACCTGCGCGGCGAACGGCGTACTCTTGCGCGAGCCGCGAAAGCCGCAGCCCCCGGCCGTAGCCCAGGACAGGGTGTTGCCCTGGCGGTCGGTGATGGTGATGATGGTGTTGTTGAACGAGGCGTGCACGTGCGCGATCGCATCCAGCACGTTCTTGCGCGCCTTCTTCGGCTTCTTGGCGGCGGCACCGCCGCCTTGCTGCTGCTTCTGATCAGCCATGCTTCAAATTCCTTCCGGTTATGCCTTGCCCGGGGGTGCGTTGAGCTTCACGGCCTGCTTACGCGGGCCTTTGCGCGTGCGGGCATTCGTGCGGGTGCGCTGGCCGTTGACCGGCAATCCCCGGCGGTGGCGGATGCCCCGGTAGGAGCCGAGGTCCATCAGACGCTTGATGTTCATGGACACCTCGCGCCTGAGGTCGCCTTCAACGGCGTACCTGGCGATCTGCCCCCGGATCGCATTGATCTCGGCCTCCGTGAGGTCCTTGACCTTGGTATCAGGGCTGATGCCCGCGGCCTGGCAGGCCGACTGCGCGCGCGCGCGGCCCACACCGTAGATGTGCGTGAGCCCGACCCATACGTGCTTGTTGAGGGGAATATTGATGCCGGCTATGCGTGCCATGTTGCTGTACCAAAACCGCGCGAAAAACGCGGTAGTTTAACCGAAAAAGATCAACCTTGCCTCTGCTTGTGACGCTGGTCCGAGCAGATGACGTAAACCACGCGCCGGCGGCGCACGATCTTGCAATTCCGGCACATTTTCTTGACCGAGGGTCTGACTTTCATAGGGATTTCCCATGCGCTGCGCGCAACTGTCCTGCGGACGGAAGGGGCCCGCGCCACGTAGCGGCGCTCCGCGCCGGCTGAAAAGGCTGCCGCGTCATCCACCCTGCCCCTGGCGGCCATAGCCGAGCAGGTTGGCTTTCTTGAGCAGGCCCGGGTAGTGGTGCGACATCAGGTGCGCCTGCAGCTGCGCCATGAAGTCCATGACCACCACCACCACGATGAGGAGCGAGGTGCCGCCGAAGTTGAAGCTCACGCCCTCGCGTGCAATCAGCAGGATGGGCAGCACGCAGACCGCGGCCACATAGAGCGCGCCCCACAGCGTCAGCCGGGTGAGCACCTTGTCGATGTACTCGGCGGTGTGCAGTCCAGGGCGAATACCCGGGATGAAGGCCCCTGACTTCTTGAGGTTGTCGGCCGTCTCGCGCGAATTGAACACCAGGGCGGTGTAGAAAAACGTAAAGAAAATGATGAGTACGGTGTAGAGGACCGTGTACAGGGGCTGGCCAAAGCCGAGCGCCGCGGCGACGTCCTGCATGACGCTGGCAAGCCCGCCCTTGGCGCCGGTGCCGAGGAAACTCGCGATCGTCGCCGGCATCAGCAGGATGCTCGAGGCGAAGATCGGCGGGATGACGCCCGACATGTTGATCTTGAACGGCAAATGGCTGCTCTGGCCGGCGTACATGCGCCGGCCCACCTGGCGTTTCGCGTAGTTGACCGTGATGCGCCGCTGGGCGCGCTCCATGAACACCACGAAGGCGGTGGTGCCGACCACCAGGATGATGAGCAGCAGCGCAAAGGGGCCCTGCATCGACCCGGAGCTCACCGCCTCGGCGGTGCTGCTGATGGCTCCCGGCAGGCCGGCAACGATGCCGGCCAGAATGATCATGGATATGCCGTTGCCGATGCCACGCTCGGTGATTTGCTCACCGAGCCACATCAGGAACACTGTACCGGTGGTCATCGTCACCGTCCCGGTGAACATGAACTGCCAGCCGCCGACCAGCGTCATGCCGCCCTTGACCAGGGCGCCGGCGGCCGCGAACGACTGGAACAGAGCCAGCACGACCGTTCCCCAGCGCGTGTAGTCGGTCATCTTGCGCTGGCCCGCCTGGCCTTCCTTGCGCAGCTCGATCAGGCTCGGCACCACCATGGACATCATCTGGATGATGATGGAGGCCGAGATATAGGGCATCACCCCCATGGCGAAGATCGACAGGCGCGCGAGCGCCCCGCCGGAGAACATGTTGACGATCCCGAGGATCGTCCCGGACTTCTCGCTGAAGAAGCGCGCCACCTGCACCGGATTGATGCCGGGGACCGGAATGAAGGTCCCGATGCGATAGACGATCATGGCGCCCACGAGAAACAGCACCCGCGATCGGATCTGTCCGAAGCGGGCCGCTTCGCTCAGTGCGATGGCGGGATTGTTCAGCGTATTGGCCATGAGGGTTACCGGGTTAGCCTATGCGAGCCTCGTCAGCCCTCAGGCCTCGATTTTGCCGCCGGCGGCCTCGATGGCCGCGCGTGCCCCGCGGGTGACCGCCACGCCCTTCAGCGTCACGGCCTTCTCGATCTTGCCCGACAGCATGACCTTGGCCCGCTCGGCGGTCACCGGAACGATGCCGGCCTTCTTCAGGGCCTCGAGGTCGATGACCGCATCCCCGAGCTTGGCAAGCTCATCGAGCCGCACCTCGGCGCGCGTGGCCGACAAGGCCGAGCGAAAGCCGACCTTCGGCAGGCGTCGCTGGATGGGCATCTGGCCGCCCTCGAAGCCGACCTTGTGGTAGCCGCCCTTGCGGGCTCGCTGGCCCTTGACGCCGCGGCCGCAGGTCTTGCCCTGGCCGGCGGAAGCGCCGCGTCCGACGCGCAGCCGCGCCCGCTTGGCGCCGGCGGCGGGCTTGAGTGTGTTCAGTCGCATCTCTCGTTTCCTCTCAGCCGTCCTGCTCGACTTTCAGCAGGTGCACGGCGGTCTGGATCATGCCGCGATTCTCGGGTGTGTCGGGCACCTCGACGCACTGGTGGATCCGACGAAGCCCCAGACCCCGGGCCGAGGCTGCGATATTGGCGAGCTGCCCGTGCAGGCTCCTGACCAGCGTGACCTTGAGCGCCTTTGCTTGCTTGCCCATGTGCTTCAGCCCGTGATCTCTTCGACCGTCTTGCCGCGCTTCGCAGCGATGTCCTCGGGCGATCG
>JAJYUA010000042.1 GCA_021792755.1 Pseudomonadota bacterium | reverse complement strand
ACCTCGGGCATTCGGCAGGATCCGGCGGGCGAAGGGCCGTTCCGTTTCCTGGCGCATCTGCGCCAGCGACCGCGGAACTCGCAGCGCCCGCGGCACAGGTGTAGGGTCTTGCGCAAATCGCCTCGGCGATCTGCGCAAGTGAAATAGTAGGCCAGTAGCTCAATTGGCAGAGCGGCGGTCTCCAAAACCGCAGGTTGGGGGTTCGATTCCCTCCTGGCCTGCCAGTCGGTGACATGACAGACGAAACCAAACTCGAGGCATTTGGCGCAGCCGACAAGGCGAAGTTGTGGATTGCCGTGCTGGCTGCGGCCGCCGGCGTTGCCGGCTATTACCTGCTGGGCACGCAGGCCGGCTGGCTGCGCTGGCTGTGTGTCATCGCCGGCCTCGCAGCCGGCGCGCTCATCGTGGCGTTCTCGCGGTACGGGAGCGAGTTTCGGCAGTTCGTCGTCAGTGCGCGCGTGGAGCTGCGCAAGATCGTCTGGCCGAACCGGCATGAGACCGGCATGACCACCCTGGTGGTGTTCGTGTTCGTCGCCGTCGCCGGCCTGTTTTTCTGGGGACTCGACGTCGTGCTTGCCTGGGCCACCAAGATGCTGACCGGACAAGGGGGATGAAGTGGCTCTGAGATGGTACGTGGTGCACGCCTATTCGAATTTCGAGCACCGGGTGGCGGAGTCGCTCAAGGAGCGGGTCAAGCGGGCCGGGCTGGAGTCGAAGTTTGGCGAGATCCTGGTTCCGACCGAGGAAGTGGTCGAGATGCGCGACGGCCACAAGCGCCGCAGCGAGCGCAAGTTCTACCCGGGCTATGTGTTGGTTCACATGGAGATGGACGAGGACACCTGGCACCTGGTGCGCGAGGTGCCGAAGGTGCTCGGCTTCATCGGCGGCACGCCGGAAAAACCCGCGCCGATCACCGACCGCGAGGCGATGCAGATCCTGCGCCGCGTCGAGGAAGGCGCGGACAAGCCGAGGCCGAAGGTGCTGTTCGAGCCGGGCGAGGTGGTGCGTGTGATCGACGGTCCGTTCAACGATTTCAACGGTGTCGTCGAGAGCGTCAACTACGAAAAGAGCCGGCTGCAGGTGGCGGTGCAGATTCTCGGGCGCTCGACGCCCGTGGAGCTTGATTTCTCGCAGGTGGAGAAGGCCTAGCCGAGAGGCGGATGCGGATTTTGGCCGGCGCGGAACGCCGGCGGCAGGACGCGGCGGCCTGCGGGGCGCTCCGTTTCCGGGGCTGTTGCCGCGGCGCGGCCGGGTCTCGGAGGACCGGCGGTAACTGTGTAGGGTATCGCGGAAATCGCCTCGGCGATTTCCGCCCATGTAAAACGGGGAGCCTCGAAAGAGGCGCTCGAACCCGGGAGAGATCGATGGCGAAGAAAGTCCAAGGTTACGTAAAGCTGCAGGTGCCGGCGGGCTCCGCAAATCCCTCGCCGCCCATCGGGCCGGCGCTCGGCCAGCAGGGCGTGAACATCATGGAGTTCTGCAAGCAATTCAATGCCCAGACCCAGAAGCTCGAGAAGGGCCTGCCCATCCCGGTAGTGATCACGGTCTACTCGGACCGCAGCTTCACATTCATCATGAAGACGCCGCCGGCGTCGGTGCTGATCCGCAAGGCGATCGGCATCGAGAAGGGCAGCGGCACGCCCAACACCGCCAAGGTGGGCAAGATCGACCGCGCGCAGCTCGAGGAGATCGCCAAGACCAAGCAGCCCGACCTCACCGCCGCCGATCTGGATGCCGCCGTGCGCACCATCGCCGGCAGCGCGCGCAGCATGGGCGTTGACGTGGAGGGGCTCTGATCATGGCGGTGAGCAAGCGTGTGAAGGCCTGGGAGGGCAAGGTGGCTCCGGGCAAGCAGTATCCGGCGGACGAGGCGTTCACGCTGGTCAAGGAATTCGCCAAGGCGAAGTTCGACGAGTCGGTCGATGCGGCCGTAAACCTCGGCATCGACGCCAGCAAGTCCGACCAGCAGGTGCGCGGCTCGACCGTGATGCCGCACGGCACCGGCAAGGCGGTGCGTGTGGCCGTGTTCACCTCCGGAAAGAACCAGGACCTCGCCAAGGCCGCCGGCGCCGACATCGTCGGCCTCGAGGATCTTGCCGCCCAGGTCAAGGCCGGCGAGATCAACTTCGATCGGGTCATCGCCAGCCCCGATGCCATGCGCATCGTCGGCCAGCTCGGACAGATCCTGGGGCCCCGCGGCCTGATGCCGAATCCCAAGGTCGGCACCGTTACGCCGGATGTGGCCACGGCGGTGAAGAACGCCAAGGCCGGTCAGGTGACCTACCGCGTGGACAAGGCGGGCATCGTGCACTGCACCATCGGCAAGGCCAGCTTCGGGGTCGATGCGCTCAAGGAGAATCTGACCGCGTTGATCGCCGATCTGCACAAGGCCAAGCCGGCCACGGCCAAGGGCCAGTACCTGAAGCGTGTCACCGTGTCCTCCACCATGGGGCCCGGCGTCATGATCGATCAGGGCACGTTGGGTGCCTGAGAGTGGGCGGCTGTTGTTTGATTTTTCCTTTTTGATCCACGGGGTTCGCCGGTCTCGGCAGACCCCGTAGGTCCTGCGCGCAAGCGCATCAATTTGATGCGGGCCGATGTTGCACAGGCGGCGTCGGTCATCATCGAAGACCGCAGGCGAGGGGCCGGCCCTCTTAATGACCGCCTGCGCAGATGGTGAACCGCTGATCGTATCGAGGTCGGTCCTCGAGGCGAGAAGGGTCACCGCGCGGCGGCGGCACCGCAAGGCGCCGCTGCCGCGGATTTGAAGGGGAAGCGCGGCCGGGCAACCGGCGGCTTCGTAGGTAAACCGTGATCTTCTCACCCGAGAGGAGAGAAGGAATGGCACTCAACCTGGAAGACAAGAAGGCGTTGGTAGCCGAGGTGGCCGAAGTGGCCGCCGCAGCGCAGTCCGTCGTGGCTGCCGAGTACCGCGGCCTCACCGTCGGACAGATGACCGAGCTTCGCGCCAAGGCTCGCGCCCAGGGCGTTTACATGCGTGTGGTGAAGAACACACTGGCACGCAAGGCGCTCGCCGGCACGACCTTTGAGCCGGTGGGACCGCAGCTCAAGGGGCCGCTCGTGCTCGCGTTCTCGAAGGACGACCCCGGCGCGGCCGCGCGCCTGGTGAAGGACTTCGCGAAGGCGAACGAGAAGCTCGTGGCGACCCTGGTGTCTCTCGGCGGGCAGGTTCTGCCGGCCGGGGAGCTCGACAAGGTCGCCAATCTGCCGACCCGGGAGCAGGCGCTGTCGATGCTGCTCGGCGTGCTCAAGGCGCCGATCCAGAAGTTCGTCGCGACGCTGGCGGAACCGCCGGCGAAGCTCGCCCGTACCCTGGCCGCGGTCCGCGACCGGAAACAGGCGGCCTAGCCCGACACCGACTTGTCCAATTTCAATCTGCGGAGACTCAACATGGCTGTCAGCAAAGACGAAATCCTCGATGCAATTTCCAAGATGACCCTGATGGAGGTGGTCGAGCTCATCTCCGACATGGAGAAGAAGTTCGGCGTCACTGCCGCGGCCCCGGTGGCCGTGGCCGCCGCGCCCGCCGGCGCCGCCGCCGCTGCGCCCGCCGAGGAGCAGACGGAGTTCACCGTGATCCTCAAGGAGTATCCGGCCGACAAGAAAGTCACGGTAATCAAGGTGATCCGCGAGATCACCGGCCTCGGCTTGAAGGAAGCGAAGGACCTGGTCGAAGGAGCGCCCTCGACAGTCAAGGAGGCGGTGTCCAAGGCCGATTCCGAGAGCTTCAAGAAGAAGCTGGAGGATGCCGGCGCCAAGGTGGAGGTCAAGTAAGGATTTTCTTGCGCTCACGCGCAGGAGCGACGGGGTTCGCGCAGGATGCGCGGGCCCCGTACAGGGAACGGTTTCCCCAGGGAAGGATGTACGACCGAGGACATACGCGGCGCAAACCCGAAGGGCGCGGCGCGCACACCGAGCCGGGAAGGCTCACTATTTTGTTTCTGAGGTGACCCCGAGATGGCTTATTCCTTCACCGAGAAGAAGCGCATCCGCAAGAACTTCGGCAAGCAGCCGGGTATCCTGGACACCCCCTATCTGCTCGCCATCCAGCTCGACTCCTACCGTACGTTCCTGCAGGCGGACCGGCCCGAGGACTTGCGCGAGCCCGTGGGGCTGCACGCCGCGTTCAGGAGCGTGTTCCCGATCACGAGCTATTCCGGAAACGCTTTCCTCGAGTATGTCAGCTACCGGCTCGGCGAGCCGGTGTTCGACGTGAAGGAATGCCAGCTCCGCGGGCTCACCTATGCCGCGCCGCTGCGTGTCAAGGTGCGGCTGATCGTCCTCGACAAGGAGGCACCGGGCGCCAAGAAGCCCGTCAAGGACGTGCGCGAGCAGGAGGTCTACCTCGGCGAGCTGCCGCTGATGACCGACAACGGCACCTTCATCATCAACGGCACAGAGCGGGTCATCGTCTCGCAGCTGCACCGCTCCCCGGGCGTGTTCTTCGACCACGACCGCGGTAAGACCCACTCCTCGGGCAAGCTGCTGTTCTCCGCGCGCATCATTCCCTATCGCGGCTCCTGGCTCGACTTCGAGTTCGATCCCAAGGATTGCCTGTTCGCGCGCATCGACCGTCGGCGCAAGCTCCCGGTCACGATCCTCCTGCGCGCCCTCGGCATGAGCGAGGAAGAGATTCTCGCGACCTTCTTCGATACGAATACCTTCCACCTCGGCTCCGAGGAGGTGGCGCTTGAGCTGGTGCCGCAGCGTCTGCGTGGTGAGACCGCAACCTTCGAGATCCGCATCGGCGAGAAGGTGATCGTCGAGGAGGGTCGGCGCATCACCGCCCGGCACGTGCGCCAGCTGGAGGAGGCCAACGTCACGCGCCTGCGGGTGCCGCGCGAGTACCTGTACGGCAAGATCCTCTCCCACGATGTCGTCAACACCGACACCGGCGAGGTGCTCGCCAAGGCCAATGAGGTGCTGACCGCCGCGTCGGTCGAGAAGCTGATTGCCGCGGGCATCGCCAAGGTCAATGCGCTGTATGTCAACGACCTGGATCGTGGTCCGTACATGTCCGATACGCTGCGCATCGATCCGACTCGCACGCGTTTCGAGGCACTGGTCGAGATCTACCGCATGATGCGCCCCGGTGAGCCGCCGACCCGGGATGCGGCCGAGAACCTGTTCGGCAACCTGTTCTTCAACACCGAGCGCTACGACCTTTCGGCGGTCGGGCGCATGAAGTTCAACCGTCGCGTCGGCCGGGACGCCATCACCGGCGCCGGGATCCTGTACGATCACAAGTACTTCACCGCCCGCGCGGACGAGGGCGCCAAGCAGCTGGTCGAGCGGTACGGGGAGACCTCCGACATCATCGATGTGCTGAAGGTCCTGATCGATATCCGCAACGGCAACGGCCAGGTGGACGACATAGATCACCTGGGCAACCGCCGGGTGAGGAGTGTCGGCGAGATGGCAGAGAACGCCTTCCGCGTCGGCCTCGTGCGCGTCGAGCGCGCCGTCAAGGAGCGCCTCACGGTGGCCGAAAGCGAACCGCTCATGCCTCAGGAGCTGATCAACGCCAAGCCGGTGGCGGCCGCGGTCAAGGAGTTCTTCGGCTCCTCGCAGCTCTCGCAGTTCATGGATCAGAACAACCCCCTGTCCGAGGTCACGCACAAGCGGCGTGTGTCGGCGCTCGGCCCGGGGGGGCTCACGCGCGAGCGTGCCGGCTTCGAGGTGCGCGACGTGCACCCCACCCATTACGGACGGGTGTGCCCGATCGAGACTCCCGAAGGCCCGAACATCGGCCTGATCAATTCGCTGGCGGTGTATGCGCGCACCAACCAGTACGGCTTTCTCGAGACGCCCTACAGGCGCGTCGAGAACGGGCGGGTGACCGACCAGATCGACTACCTGTCGGCGATTGAGGAGGGCAATTTCGCGATCGCGCAGGCGAATGCCAATCTCGGACCGAACGGTGAGCTCGGCGACGAGCTGGTCTCGTGCCGCTTTCAGAACGAGTTCACCCTTATGGCGCGCGAGCGCATCAACTACATGGACGTGAGCCCCAAGCAGATCGTCTCCGTGGCGGCCTCGCTGATTCCGTTCCTGGAGCACGATGACGCCAACCGCGCTCTCATGGGCTCGAACATGCAGCGCCAGGCGGTGCCGACGCTGCGAGCCGAAACCCCGCTCGTGGGTACCGGCATGGAGCGCTCCGTCGCGATCGATTCGGGCGTGACCGTGGTCGCCAAGCGCGGCGGCGTGGTCGATTCGGTGGACGCCTCGCGCATCGTGGTACGGGTGAACGACGAGGAGACCACCGCGGGGGAGCCGGGTGTGGACATCTACAACCTCACCAAGTACACCCGCTCGAACCAGAACACCTGCATCAACCAGCGACCGCTGGTCAACGCCGGCGATGCGATCGCCCGGGGAGATGTGCTCGCCGACGGACCCTCGACGCACCTCGGGGAGCTCGCGCTCGGGCAGAATCTGCTGGTCGCGTTCATGCCTTGGAACGGCTATAACTTCGAGGACTCGATCCTGATTTCCGAGCGGGTGGTCCAGGAAGATCGCTTCACGACGATCCACATCGAAGAGCTGACCTGCGTCGCCCGCGACACCAAGCTGGGACCGGAGGAGATCACCGCCGACATCCCCAACGTGGGCGATGCGGCACTCGCCAAGCTCGACGAGGCGGGTATCGCGTACATCGGCGCGGAGGTGAAAGCCGGTGACATCCTGGTCGGCAAGGTAACCCCGAAGGGCGAGACGCAGCTCACCCCGGAAGAGAAGCTGTTGCGCGCCATCTTCGGCGAGAAGGCCTCCGACGTGAAGGACACGGGGCTGCGTGTCCCGCCGGGCATGGACGGAACGGTGATAGACGTGCGCGTGTTCACGCGCGATGGCGTGGAGAAGGATTCCCGCGCGCTATCCATCGAGAAGGCCGAGATCGAGCGGGTCCGCAAGGACTTCGCGGACCAGCAGCGCATCCTGGAGGCTGACCTGTTCCAGCGCGTGCGCGTCATGCTGATCGGCCAGAGCGCCGCGGGCGGACCGCGCAAGCTCAAGGCCGGCACCCGGATCGAGGCCGACTACCTCGACGGACTGGCGCGCGAGGAGTGGTTCGAAATCCGCCTTCAGGACGAGGACGCCAATTCGCAGCTCGAGCAGACCGCCGAGCGGCTGCAGCTTCAGCGCAAGGCGTTCGAGAAGCGTCTCGAGGACAAGAAGGCGAAGATCACCCAAGGCGACGATCTCGCCCCGGGGGTGCTCAAGATGGTCAAGGTGTATCTGGCGGTCAAGCGCCGGGTGCAGCCCGGCGACAAGATGGCCGGCCGCCACGGCAACAAGGGCGTGATCTCCACCATCGTGCCGGTGGAGGACATGCCGTACCTGGAAGACGGCACTCCGGTCGACATCGTGCTGAACCCCCTCGGCGTGCCGTCGCGCATGAACGTCGGCCAAGTGCTCGAGACCCACCTCGGCTGGGCGGCGAAGGGCCTGGGACTGAAGATCGGCCGGATGCTCGAGGCCCGATCCCAGGAGGCGGAGCTGCGCGGGTTCCTCAAGCAGGTCTACAACCAGAGCGGCGGTCAGCCGGAGGACATCGACAGCCTCGGCTCGGAGGACCTCGCGAGGCTTGCCGGCAACTTGTCGCACGGCGTGCCCATGGCGACCCCGGTGTTCGACGGTGCAAGCGAAGCGGAAATCAAGCGGATGCTCGATCTCGCCGACCTGCCGACGAGCGGCCAGACGTATCTTTACGACGGCCGCACCGGCGAGCGCTTCGAGCGCGCGGTGACGGTGGGCTACATGTACATGCTCAAGCTCAATCACCTCGTCGACGACAAGATGCACGCCCGCTCCACGGGCCCTTACAGCCTGGTCACCCAGCAGCCGCTCGGCGGCAAGGCCCAGTTCGGCGGCCAGCGCTTCGGCGAGATGGAGGTGTGGGCACTCGAGGCCTACGGCTCCTCCTACACCCTGCAGGAGATGCTGACCGTCAAATCCGACGACGTGAACGGCCGCACCAAGATGTACAAGAACATCGTGGACGGCAATCACCAGATGGACGCCGGCATGCCGGAGTCCTTCAACGTGCTGGTCAAGGAGATCCGATCGCTCGGTATCAACATGGAGTTGGAGCAGGACTGATCACGGCGCGCCGTGAGGAGAACACCCGATGAGAGATCTTCTTAAGTTTTTCAAGACCAACGCAGTGGTCGAGCAGTTCGATTCGATCAAGATCGGACTCGCCTCGCCCGAGATGATCCGCGCCTGGTCGTACGGCGAGGTCAAGAAGCCCGAGACCATCAATTACCGCACCTTCAAGCCGGAGCGGGACGGCCTGTTTTGCGCCAAGATCTTCGGGCCCGTGAAGGACTACGAGTGTCTGTGCGGCAAGTACAAGCGCCTGAAGCACCGCGGCGTGGTCTGCGAGAAGTGCGGCGTCGAGGTCACCCAGGCCAAGGTGCGCCGCGAGCGCATGGGCCACATCGAGCTCGCGAGCCCCGTGGCGCACATCTGGTTCCTGAAGTCGCTGCCCTCGCGCATCGGTCTCATGCTCGACATGACGTTGCGCGAGATCGAGCGGGTTCTGTACTTCGAGGCTTTCGTGGTCATCGATCCGGGCATGACGCCGCTCACGCGCGGGCAGCTGCTCACCGATGAGATGTACCTCGAGGCGATCGAGGAGCACGGCGATGAGTTCGATGCGCGCATGGGCGCCGAGGCCGTCTACGAGCTGCTGCGCAACATCGATCTCGCGGCCGAGCTTGCCAAAGTGCGGGAGGAGATGGGATCGACCTCGTCCGAGACCAAGCTGAAGCGCCTGTCCAAGCGCCTGAAGCTGATCGAGTCATTCATCGAGTCGGGCAACAAGCCGGAGTGGATGGTCATGACCGTCCTGCCCGTGCTGCCGCCGGATCTGCGCCCGCTGGTGCCGCTCGATGGCGGCCGCTTCGCCACCTCGGACCTGAATGACCTGTACCGGCGCGTCATCAACCGCAACAACCGCCTGCGGCGGCTGCTCGAGCTCAACGCGCCCGACATCATCGTGCGCAACGAGAAGCGCATGCTGCAGGAGGCGGTGGATGCGCTGCTCGACAACGGCCGCCGGGGACGGGCCATAACCGGCACCAACAAGCGGCCGCTGAAGTCGCTCGCCGACATGATCAAGGGCAAGCAGGGGCGCTTCCGCCAGAATCTGCTCGGCAAGCGAGTCGATTACTCGGGCCGCTCGGTCATCGTCGTCGGTCCGCAGCTGCGGCTTCACCAGTGCGGCCTGCCGAAGAAGATGGCGCTCGAGCTGTTCAAGCCGTTCATCTTCCAGAAGCTGCAGCTGCGCGGCGAGGCCTCGACCATCAAGGCCGCCAAGCGCCTGGTCGAGCGCGAGGGGCCGGAAGTCTGGGACATCCTCGAGGAGGTGATCCGCGAGCACCCCGTGCTGCTGAACCGCGCCCCGACGCTGCACCGCCTGGGAATCCAGGCGTTCGAGCCGCAGCTGGTCGAGGGCAAGGCCATACAGCTGCATCCGCTGGTGTGCACCGCTTTCAACGCCGATTTCGACGGCGACCAGATGGCCGTGCACGTGCCGCTGTCGCTGGAGGCGCAGCTCGAGGCGCGCGCCCTGATGATGGCCTCGAACAACATCCTCTCGCCCGCCAACGGCGATCCGATCATCGTGCCGTCGCAGGACGTGGTGCTGGGCCTTTACTACATGACCCGCGAGCGCGTGGGCGCCCGCGGAGAGGGCATGCTGTTCTCGGATGTGCACGAGGTGCACCGCGCCTATGAGAGCCGCATGGTCGAGCTGCAGGCCAGGGTGCGGGTGCGCATCAAGGAGCGCATCCATGGCGGGCAGCCGCAGGAGCGCACCCGGACGGTCGATACCACCGTCGGACGCGCGCTGTTGGTCGAGATCCTGCCGAAGGGGCTGTCCTTCGATCTGATCAACCAGGACATGACCAAGAAGGCGATCTCCGCGACCATCAACGCCTGTTACCGTACGCTGGGGCTGAAGGAAACGGTCATTTTCGCCGATCAGCTGATGTACACCGGTTTCCACTACGCCACCCGGGCCGGAGTGTCCTTCGGTATCGACGACATCGTCATTCCGGAGCAGAAGCCGCGCATCATCGGCAACGCCGACAAGGAGGTGAAGGAGATCCAGGAGCAGTACGCCTCGGGTCTGGTGACCAACGGTGAGCGCTACAACAAGGTGGTCGACATCTGGTCGCGGGCTAACGACCAGGTCGCCAAGGCGATGATGGACAAGCTGGGCGCGGAGGACGCCACGGACTCCACGGGCCAGACGGTGCGTCAAAAGTCCTTCAACTCCATCTTCATGATGGCGGACTCGGGCGCGCGCGGCTCGGCGGCGCAGATTCGCCAGCTCGCCGGCATGCGCGGCCTGATGGCCAAGCCCGATGGCTCGATCATCGAGACGCCGATCACGGCCAACTTCCGCGAGGGCCTCAATGTTCTGCAGTACTTCATCTCCACGCACGGCGCGCGCAAGGGACTGGCCGACACCGCGCTGAAGACCGCCAACTCCGGCTATCTCACCCGCCGCCTGGTCGATGTGGCCCAGGACCTGGTGGTGACGGAAGCCGATTGCGGTACGGGGAACGGCCTGACCATGACGCCGCTCGTAGAGGGCGGCGACGTCGTGGAGGCGCTGGGTGAGCGCGTGCTGGGCCGCGTTCTGGCGGAAGACGTTCACAAGCCCGGCACGGAGGATGTGCTCATCGAGCACGGCACGCTGCTCGATGAGAGGCTGATCCGCGAGCTCGAGCACGAGGGTGTGGATCAGATCAAGGTGCGCTCGCCGATCACGTGCCAGACCCGCTACGGCGTGTGTGGGCAGTGCTACGGACGCGATCTCGCGCGCGGCCGGTTGATCAGCATCGGCGAGGCCGTGGGAGTCATCGCCGCGCAGTCGATCGGCGAGCCGGGCACGCAGCTCACCATGCGCACGTTCCACATCGGCGGGGCGGCCTCGCGAGCGGCCGCCGCCAGCAGCGTCGAGGTGCGCAACAAGGGTACGGTCCGCTTCCACCGCATCAAGACCGTTCAGCACGAGAGGGGTCATCTGGTGGCCGTGTCGCGTTCCGGCGAGATCGGCCTGGTCGATGATTTCGGCCGCGAGCGCGAGCGCTACAAGATTCCCTACGGTGCCATGATCAACGTCAAGGAAGGCGATCAGGTGACCTCGGGGCAGGTGGTGGCGACCTGGGATCCGCACACTCACCCGGTGGTCACCGAGGTGGCGGGCTTCGTGAAGTTCCAGGAGTTCATCGACGGCCTGACGGTCACCACCCAGGTGGACGAGGTTACCGGCCTGTCCAGCACCGTAGTGCTCGACACCAAGCAGCGCGGTGGCAAGGACCTGCGCGCCACCATCAAGCTGGTCAACTCCAAGGGAAAGGAGGTCACCTTCGCCAACACCGAGATTCCGGCGGTGTACTCGCTTCCCGCCGGCGCGTTCGTGGCGCTGGAGGACGGTGCCCGGGTGTCGGTCGGCGATGTCATCGCGCGCATCCCGCAGGAGTCTTCCAAGACACGTGACATCACCGGAGGCCTTCCGCGCGTGGCCGATCTGTTCGAGGCGCGCAAACCGAAGGACCCGGCGATCCTCGCCGAGAAGTCCGGCACCGTGAGCTTCGGCAAGGAGACCAAAGGCAAGCGGCGGCTCGTCATCACCAGCGACGACGGTGAGAAGTACGAGGAGCTGATCCCCAAATGGCGCCAGCTCAACGTCTTCGAGGGTGAGACGGTCGAGCGCGGCGAGGTGATAGCCGACGGCGAGCCCAATCCGCACGACATCCTGCGCCTGCAGGGCGTCGAGGCACTTGCCAACTACCTCGTGCGCGAGATCCAGGACGTCTACCGCCTGCAGGGCGTGAAGATCAACGACAAGCACATCGAGGTGATCATCCGTCAGATGCTGCGCAAGGCCGAGGTGCAGGCCTCGGGTGAAACCTCGCTCCTGCGCGGCGAGCAGCTCGACCGCGCGCGCGCGCTCGACATCAACGATCGCGCGCAACAGGACGGCAAGCAAGCCGCGGCGTTGCAGCCAGTGCTGCTCGGCATCACCAAGGCCTCGCTCGCGACCGAGTCGTTCATCTCCGCGGCCTCCTTCCAGGAGACGACCCGCGTGCTCACGGAAGCGGCAGTGCGTGGGCTGCAGGACGACCTGCGCGGGCTGAAGGAGAACGTCATCGTCGGCAGGCTCATCCCGGCGGGTACCGGGTTCGCGACGCATGCGTCACGGCGCCGCAAGAGCGAAGGCGCCGAGCGCCGCAGCTTCATGGAGGTCGGCGGCGCAATACCCGAGGCGGACGAGAGCAGCGTCGGCGAGGAGTCCGAGAGCGCCGCGGGGTAAAGAGGCTTGGCGTACCCGGGCGGTTTCTGTGCCCGGGGTACTGCGAAGATCGGAGCGATCAGACGGGCCGGCGCAGGCGTGAGCTTGCGCCGGCCTTTCTCGTGCGTAGTGGCCCAGGGCTTTCGGGGCTTCGCGTCCCCGGGGAAGGACTGCGGGGTCGATCGCCGGCCGTTGCGCCCGCCGGTGCTCGCGGGCCGCCACCGCGCTCGAGCGACCCACGGCCGGCAGCCAAAACATCAAGCGGATCAACGGCATCGAGTGTGGCCGGATGAGCCCGTGCCGCTCTTCTTGCCGGCGCATGCCGTGTGCATGCCATCTGCCCCTCCCCGGTTTCCAGTTGTCTTCCCGTCCCGCGCGCACGCAGCCACAGGTGCGATCGTAAAGATCCCGTGAGGGAGCCGTTCGCCGGGTACAACCCGAGGCACCGCCGGTAAACCGATCCCGATCCTGCCGCTGGATTTCGGATTTCCGTCGTTGTCTTCCCTCGGTGGCACTGATAATCTCATGCAAATGAGAATAGATCGTATTTGGTTTGCGGTGCGTTGCCCTGCGGGCGTCATGCCATCCATGCGGCGGGGCATTCGGCCTCGCAGAGCGCTATTGAGAAGCGCTGGATCGGGGCATCGTGCCCCGCCCAGCGCCGTTGAGCCCAAAAGCGTGGTTTTTGGCTCAACGTCCGCCGCCTGCGGCGGCGGGGCACACTCCCTGTGCCTGGGCGGCCGCTCGTGATGCTTCACGGCTCTCGGGGTCGACCGCCGGTCGGTGGGAAACGACTCCTTCCCGTGATGGCATGAGGCCCCGCAACCGTGGATAGGCCCGCGAGTGACGTCCTGATGCCCGCCCAGTCCTCTCGCCGGGGCTGGAGGACCTTCCTCCTCGTCATGGGGCCGGGGCTGGTGGTCATGCTGGCTGATACCGATGTCGGCAGCATCATCACCGCCGCGCAAAGCGGCGTGCAGTGGGGCTATCGGCTGCTGCTGCTGCAGATGGTGCTCATCCCGGTGCTCTTCATCGTCCAGGAGCTCACGGTTCGTCTGGGCGTGTTCACCGGCCAGGGCCATGGGGAGCTCATCCGCAAGACCTTCGGCACCGGATGGGCCTGGTTGTCCGTGAGCGGCTTGGGGGTTGCCACGCTGGGGGCGCTGCTGACCGAATTCTCGGGCATCGCAGGCGTCGGCGAGCTGTTTGGCATCCCGAGGCTGCTCAGCCTGAGCCTCACCGTGATCATGCTGCTCACCGTGGTGCTGACCGGCAGCTATCGCCGGGTCGAGCGGGTGGCCATCACGCTCGGATTGTTCGAATTCGCCTTCTTCGTGGTGGCCTGGCGCGCCCACCCGCATGGCGCCGAAGTGGCCCGCGGGCTGGTGCACATGCCGCTCGGGAACGACGCCTACCTGTATCTCGTCGCCGCCAATATCGGCGCGGTCATCATGCCGTGGATGATCTTCTATCAGCAGTCCGCGGTGGCCGACAAGAAGCTGCAGCCCCATCACTATCGCTGCGCGCAGTGGGACACGGCCATCGGCTCGGTGTTGACCCAGCTGGTGATGGCCGCGATTCTGGTGGCCGCCGCGGCCACCATCGGCAAGCGCCATCCGCATGCCAGCCTCAACACGATCGGCGATATCACCAAGATGCTGGTGCCGTTCCTCGGCGCGGACGTCGGGCGTGTCATATTCGGCCTGGGCACCATCGGCGCGGCCATGGTGGCGGCGATCGTGGTCTCGCTGGCCTCGGCCTGGGGCTTCGGCGAGGTGACCGGATACCGCCATTCGCTGGAGCACCACCCGCTGGAAGCTCCTTGGTTCTACGGTATCTATGCCCTGGCGGTGATCGCCGGCGCCGCGGTGGTCGACCTCGTGCCCAACCTCGTGCAGCTGAACATCGGCGTCGAAGTCATGAATGCGCTGATGCTGCCCCTGGTGCTGGGCTTTCTCGTGGCCCTGGCATTCAAGGCCCTGCCACCCGAGCATCGCCCGAAAGGCCCTTACGCGTGGCTCGTCGTCGCAGTTTCCGGGTTGACCGCTGCGCTCGGCGTGTACGGCGGTCTTACAGGGATCAATCTGTTCTGAGCGTGTCTTCAGCAGTTGCCTTCGGGCCCGGCCGGCTTCCCGGAGCGCGCCATTGGCGAAGGGCGAGCCGCTGCGCCCGCATGCAAAATCCGCGCAGGCCGTGCCGGCGGCGCTCGCTTACCGCGCGGCGCAGGCGCAGGAAAAATGCGCCCCCACGCCTGTCGCACAGTCGCTCTACGTCGGCGCGCGCAGCCAGAACAATCCCGTGCCGAGGGTGAACGATCCGTCCGCTTCGATCGCCAGGGCTTCTCTCACCTCGCGCGGCGCGACATCCTGCAGACCACGGATCACGGCGATCCTGTCCTCGGGCGTGCGCATCCGCGCCACCCAGGAAGTGAATTCCAGCCGCGTCGGCCACTGGCGATACTCCACCTCGGTGAGGCCGGCCGACTGAAGAAGGGTGCGCCACTCGCGCAGCGAGCGATTGCGGACATGCGATACATCGCGCAGCAGCTCGGTGGATTGCAGGTACGTGTCGGTCAGCGCATCCTCTGCGCCCAAGGTGTCGATGATCAGCGCGTGGCCGCCGGGGGCGAGCACGCGGCGCATTTCCTGTATGGCCGTCTCGAGCCGCCTCCAGTGGTGGCTGCTGTATCGCGTGCACACCAGGGGGAAGGCCCCGTCCGGGAACGGCAGAGATTCGGCATTGCCCCGGCGCACCTCGATCCGGCTCAAACCGCGCTGTGCGGCGCCGTCCGCTACGGTTGCCAGCATGCCGGGAGAAGGATCGAGCGCCACCACGCGGCCGAGGTACGGTGCGAGTGCGAACGCGAGGTGGCCGGCGCCGCAGCCGATGTCGAGCGCCTCGTCCGTGCGCGCCGCCGTCCGTTGCACGAGGCCCTTGGCATACTGCAGATCGGGTCCTGCCGAGTGGACGGCACTGCCAAGATACGCCTCGGCGCGTGGATCGAATTGGTGCTGGACAATCTGCTCATGCGTGCGCATCGGGCATGCTCCGGTGTTTGAACGGTGTCCGCCTCAGGCAGCGTTGTATGCCGGTACGAGGCCGGCATGTATTCCAATTATAGGATTCTCCGCCTCCCGATCGCACCGGTGTCCCCGCGAGAGCGATCCGCCGCCGGCGTCACACGGTGTTCGCGCGTTTCGCCGGGCGAGCTCTCGCCCGCTCGGCGCGACCGGCAGCGCCTGGGGGCCCTCCGGCCGTCCCTTGCCCCGCTGCTAGCGCCGCTCCAGCCCCAACCGGCTCCTCAGCCGCTGCAAAGCGCGGCCGAAGATCCCGGGATCATCGAGCGCGCGCGTGAGTACGATAGCCCCTTGGATGGCGCCGACCGTCTCTTCAGCCAACGCGGTCGCCGCTGCCCGCCCGTTGCCGCTGCGGACCAGGGCGTCGGCAAGTGCGCCGACCCAACGGGCAAAATACGCGTGCACCTCGCGCGTGAAGGCATCGCGGGCGTCGCCAAGCGCAAACAGGCCCACCAGGCAGACACGCCGTCCGGTGCCGAAGTATTGATCAACAGCCTCGAGCATCGCCGCGATGTCCTCTCGTGGCCGCCTCGTGTCACGAAGCGCGGCAAACACATGGCGCTCGAACCACGCGTCGATCTCGGCCACAACGGCCGCCGCCATCTCCGCCTTGCCGCCCGGGAAAAAATGGTAGAGGCTGCCTTTGCCGAGTCCGGTGGCCTGGCTGATCAGAAAGAGGCTGGCTCCCTCGTAGCCGTGCTCGCGGAACACCTCGGCCAGGGCCGGCAGCGCCTCCTCGCGCCCGCGCGCCGTTGCCGCCATTGCCGCTAGAGCCCCAACTCGCTCAGGCCCGGATGGCCGTCCGGCCGCCGGCCGGGCGGCCAATGAAACTTCCGGTCGGACTCGGCGATGGGCAGGTCGTTGATGCTCGCAAAGCGCCGGCGCATCAGGCCGTGCTCGTCGAACTCCCAGTTCTCGTTGCCGTAAGCGCGGAACCAAAAGCCGCCGTCGTCACGCCATTCGTAGGCGAAACGGACCGCGATGCGATCGCCCGTGAAGGCCCAGAGCTCCTTGATCAGACGGTAGTCGAGCTCGCGAGCCCATTTCCGTTTGAGAAACGCGATGATCCCGGCGCGTCCGGTGACGAATTCCGCGCGGTTGCGCCAGCGGCTGTCCTCGGTGTAGGCGAGCGCGACCCGCTCGGGCTCGCGGGTGTTCCAGGCGTCCTCCGCCATGCGAACTTTCTGGGCGGCGGTCTCGGCGGTGAACGGCGGCAATGGTGGTCGGTTGGACATGTGATGTCCTCCAGGAGCGGTTGCTCGGATGTCGCTCTGTACCGAACAGTACAAAGTGGCGCGCGGGCTGTCAAGCCGTCAGCTCCCGGGCCGCTGGCCCGCCAGTCAGGCGCGGGCGCTGTTCGCAGCAAAGGTATCGCTCCCGAGAGGAGCGGGCGCGAGGCGCGCGGCGAGTCCCCTTCTCGTCGAGTCGCACGGGTCGCTGCGGGTTGCCGGCGGTCCTCGCCCCTGCCAGCCGCTGCCGCTCGCGCCGAGCGGAGGGAGACCCTGGCAGGGCGACCCCTTCTGCCACGCCGGTCAAAGACCGCCCGCCGGTCTGCTCCCTCGGCACCGGCGGCATGGCGATCACCCCGGTGGGGCTCGGTGCATGGGCCATGGGCGGTACCGGATGGGGCCGGCCGGACGAAGGTGCGGCTCGGTAAGTCCCGCAGCGAAGCGGCTCGGGCGGCTGATCGAAACCTCACGGGGCAGGCTTGGCAGACCTTCCACACTGAAGGTCCTTCGGTGCGGGATTCCCGCGCCACGCTCCCTTTAGTGCCAGAATTGGCACTGCATGCCCGGTGCCCGCTCATCCGCGATGGGGCGGGGCGGGCCGCAAGAATCCCGCGCTTGCAGGAGCAGTCCATGAAATGCATCCGATTCCACGAACATGGTGGTCCTGAGGTTCTGTGCGTCGAGGACCGCGATCCCGGCACGCCGGCCCCCGGCGAGGCGCAGATCCGCCACAGCGCGATCGGTCTCAACTACATCGATGTCTACGATCGGACCGGCTTGTATCCCGGGGAGCTGCCGAGCGGCTTGGGCCGCGAAGCCGCCGGTGTCATCGTCGCGCTCGGGCGCAACACGCGGGGATTCCGGCTCGGCGACCGGGTTGCGTACGTTCACTCGATGCCGGGGGCGTATTGCGAACTGCGCAACGTGCCCGTAGAACGTCTGGTGAGGGTCCCCAAGGGTATTTCCGACGAGCAGGCCGCCGCGATCATGCTGAAGGGCCTGACCGCGCGCTCGCTGCTGCGCCGTACCTATCGCCTACAGCGCGGGGATGTCATCCTGGTGCATGCCGCAGCGGGCGGGGTCGGCCTCATGCTCACGCAGTGGGCGAAGGCCCTGGGCGCGACAGTGATCGGCGTCGTCGGCAGCGAGGCCAAAGCGGAGCTGGCGCGCAGACACGGCTGCAGGCACGTGTTGATCCCGGGGCGCGACGAGCTCGTCGCGGGCGTGAGGAAGCTCACGCGCGGTGAGGGCGTGGCGGTCGTGTACGACTCGGTCGGCAAGGACACCTTCATGGCCTCGCTCGATTGCCTGCGACCTCTCGGCATGATGGTCTCCTTCGGCAACGCCTCGGGACCGCCGCCGGCGATCAGTCCGCTCGAGCTCAGCAAGCGCGGCTCTCTTTACCTCACCCGGCCCACGCTCTTCAGCTATATCTCCCGGCGGGCCGAGCTGGACACGGCGGCGCGCGAATTGTTCTCGGCGGTCAGGAAGGGGATGGTGCGGGTCAGGATCGGACAGCGTTATCCTCTGGCGGAGGCCGCCGCCGCCCACCGTGACCTCGAAGCGCGCCGCACGACCGGCTCGACGGTGTTGATTCCTTGACATATCGCCCGAGCCGGAAGCGGCGAAGGAACCGCGCCGCTCACCCCTGCTGCCCAAGCAGCTCCAGCGTCCGCGGATCCTCGCGCCCGCCGAAGTGCATCTCGAGTGCGGCGCGGAAGACCTGGTTTTCGGCGGACGCCTCCCCGGCAGTGGCCACCCGGGCGAACAGCGTCATGCAGGAGTGGAATTTCAACTCGTCGGGATAGCCGAAGATCTCCCCTGTGGCGCGTCCCTGGATCTCGTTCACCAGCCGGGTGCACTCGCGCAGCCGGGCGCCGAGCGGCGGCTCGCGCAGGTACGCTTCGGCCTCATCGATCGAGGCGAGCGCATAGAACTGCGCGGTTGGGCTGTGGCCGAGGCCAAGCAGCTGAGGGAATACGAACCACATCCAGTGGCTTCTCTTGCGGCCGGCGCGCAGTTCCCTCAGTACCTGGTCCCACACCGGCGCCTGGGCTTCGGCGAAGCGCTGGAGTCTGGCACTGGAATCGCTCATGCCGGCCCCGCTCAGCGATGCCTCACGATCGCCGGCCGGCCGGGTCGCTGGCGACGGTCTGGTCCCAGCGGCGGGCGAAACGCCTCTGCACCCATTGTCTCACCCGAGTGGCATCCGCCGTGCGCGTGTACTGCCCCCAGGAGTGCATCAGCACCACGATGATGTCGTGGTGGGCGATCCAGGCGTCGAGCACCAGGCACTGGCCGGCGGGGTCGGTAAAGCCGGTCTTCTGCAGCACAATGTGCCACCACCGGTCCCTGACCAGCGGGTCGGTGGGGTAGTAGGGCAGGCGCCAGCGGCCTACGCGGATCGTATATCCGGGACTGGTCGAGTAGCGGCGCAGGATCCGGTTATGGGAGGCTGCCAATACGAGCTTCGCGAGATCATCGGGCGTCGACACGTCACCGGCCGAGAGTCCCGTCGGCTCGACAAAATGGGTCTGCGTCATGCCGAGTGCACGCGCCTTGGCGTTCATGGCGCGCACCGCCGCGCTCGTCCCTCCTGGGTAGTTGCGGGCCAGCACGTGCGCGGCGCGGTTCTCCGAGGACATCAGCGCCAGATGAAAGAACTGCGCCCGGGTCAGCCGGGCGCCGAGCGGCAGGTGCGAGTACGGTGTCATATCCGCCCGCGTGACCGTAAGGACCTGATCGAGCGGCTGGCGCGCCTCGGCTACCACCAGGGTGGTCATCAGCTTGGTGATGGAGGCGATGGGCGTGACGCCGGCGGCCCGTTTGGCGAAGAGCACCCGGGAGCGGGTCGCATCGAACACCAGCGCCTCGCTCGAGCGCACATAGGGATGGCTCGAAACGATCCGGCGCTCGGCCGCACGATAGGGGCGCCCGATGTGGCGGCGGCAGATGCGTCGATGAGGGGAGTAAGAGTGGCAGAGGTAGCGGCGGGCGGCGTGGGCGGGCGGGGAGGCGAACACCGCCGTGAGGAGCACCGCAGCCGGCATCAGCATCCCCAGCCCGAAACCTCGTTTGTTCATTTTGAATTCTCGCGATCGATCTGCGGGTCGGCAAGGAACAGGCGGCTCAAGACGAGCCGCCGGAGCGGCGTTTCGGCCGCGATCCGGTGCGCCGGCCCAACATTAACATAATGACCGCCGCCACATTCCGTGATCTGAGTCGATCCATCGCCAAGCGCAGCGCCGGAGCACTGGTGTTGCCGCAGAAGGAGCGACTCGGGCTCGGCGCTTCAGCGCAAGCGCGCGCTTCGCATTCTCAGCCCCGAGCGCACGAGCATGCCGATTCCCGTCAACAGGGTGATCGCAAACAGGATCATCCAGATGCGAAACGATCCGTAGGGCAGGGGCAGCAGAGTGAATGCCGGTTGGAAGGCAATGAACCACGCGCAGGCCACGATCAGCAGCGCCGTCCGCCGCCGAAAGACCTTTTCCGCCGCGATGGCCTCGGGCGACCTCGCCTGCGGCGGCTGGCGCAGCAAGAGTGCGGCGAGCGCGATGAAGGCGAGGCAGAGGGCGCCCATGGTCCCGATCCTCATCGCCACGGCCGATGGGGTGCGCCGCACCCAATAGTCCGGATAGCCCATGAGCCCCCAGTGCACCGGCATCATCGGAGGAAGCTGCGCCCAGCGAATCCAGACCCACGCCGTCACTCCCCCGAGCCACAGCAGGGGGATCGCTCCGGACAGCCATCGGCCGGGCAGGCGCGGCGGGGCGGGCTTCGCGGGCGAGGGCTCGAGCATGGCGCATTCTCGCAGTATGAGGCGTCGAGTGCCGCGCATGATACGCGATCGGGCCGGCGCGGCTCGCGAGCGGGTCCAGCGCTTCTCAATAACGCCGCAAGAGCCTTCGCAACGGCTCGAAAAAGGCGATCCCCAGCCCCAGCGCGATACCGCCCCAGGCGAGCGCTTGCGGAGTATGGGCCCCCAGGTGCGCGCGCAACCAGGGAAGGGCGATCGCGGCCGCGGCGCCGGCGGCGAAGGCGACGCCGATCAGGGTGCCGAGCGCGCTGCGGCGGACGCGGATGTAGTTCGCCTCCAGCGTCCCGAGCTGTTCCCGCCGCTCGCTCTCCAGCCGCTTGCGCAGCGTGGACAGGTCAGCAGAGTCGGCGGCGCGTGCCAACCCGGCATTCAGGCGGCAGTGAAAGGTCTCAGGGACATTCGGCGCGCGCAATGCGCGTCCCAGCGCTCCATCGAGCGCGCGTTCAAGCTTGCCATCCGCTGCGGGTCCGGTCACGAGAACTCCTCGGCCCAGTAGGCCGGGTCATCCCATCCCCGGCGTTTCAGCATCTCGGTCAGTGTCGCGCGGGCCCGGAAGAGGGTGGTCTTCACCGTGCCCTCCGAGCAGCCCAGCATCAGAGCCACTTCGCGCACCGAGCGATCCTCGTAATAGTAGAGCAGCAAGACACGGCGCAGGTGCTCCGGCATCCCTTCCACCAAGGCGCGCAACTGCTGCGCGCGTCCATCCCAGGGCGGCGCGGCGGCGGCGGCCAACGCCGCTTCGGGCGCCTCGCCCGGCTCATCCCCTGAATCGAGCTTGCGCCTGCGCTCGAGCGCCGTCAGGCAGCGGTTGCGGGTGATGGCATAGATCCAGCTCGACAGCGACGCTCGACCGTCGTAACGGTCGAGCGCTTTCCACACCCGCACCAGGCTGTCCTGGGCGGCATCCTCCGCCTGGGTGTGATCACGCAGCAGCGCGCAACACAAGCGGTACACCTTCCCCTCGTAGCGGCGCAGCAGCTCCTCGAACGCCCCGTCCCGGCGGCCCAGCCGGATGAGCTCGACGATGTCCTGGTCCCGGCCGGTCGTTCCGGTTGCCGCTGCTCGCACTCATTACCCCCTGCAATCCCCGGAGTGATCCCTGCGCGGGATGCTCCCAGGCATCAGTATTGGATACCCGGCCGCGCCGGAATCGGTTTCAACCGCCATTCGGGCGTGGTTTGAAACCTTCCGCCGGCTCGCCGGGTATCAAGTGCGTCCCGCAATTCTTTCGGAGAGTCCACCCATGTCTTCCGTACTTGATTCTCTCACGGGGCTCATGACCGCCGTCGTCATTCCCATCGTCGCGATCATCGGCGGCATATCCTTTGCCGCCTACTCGCTGTACCTGAAGGTTCGCCGGCAGCGGGAAATGCTCCAATTGCATCACGCCGAGCGCATGGCCGCCATCGAGAAGGGTATCGAGCTGCCACCCCTGGCGCCCGAACTCCTCCATGATCAGGACAGCGGCGGATACGGTGCGGGCCGTGGCCGGTACCGGGGGCTCACCCTGCTTCTGGTGGGGGGGGCGGTCACCTTGGCGCTGCGGCAGTCGCCGGGGGTGAGCGCCCAATGGTGGTGGGGCTTGGTCATCGTCGCTGCGGGACTTGGGCGGCTTTTGACCGGATACCTGGAGCGTGGCAATGCTTACCCCAATCCGGGCGGAGCGTCGTCCCTGCCTGGCGGAAATAGGGACGCCAGGCGCCCAGGGCACGGCTGAGCCGGCTCTTGACGTTTCGGAATCCGAGCCTTGAACGGGGAAGAGTGCAGTGCCCACCGGCGAGACCGCGCCCTGTTCAGGGGCCCGGAAGACGATTTCGGGCCTCGCCACGGTTGACACTCTCGTCCCCCCTCCCTAGAATCGCCGGCCTTTCCTGGGTCGGCCCGAGGGCATGCCGGCCCCTGAAACAGCACACACCGACACCGGGCCACATCCTCGCGAGCGCGCCAAAACGAGGTGCGCAGTGCGCAAGGGGGCCCGGTTTTCGTCCGGCCGCTCACCGCGCGGGCGCGTCCTTTGAAGGTTCAGGGGAAGCGTTCCGTGCCCGAACGCAGGATCTTGGAGACAGTATGGCGACCACCGGTCAGCTCATCCGGCAACCGCGCCGCACGCGGACAGAAAAGACCAAGGTGCCCGCTCTGGGGGCGTCTCCCCAGAAGCGTGGCGTCTGCACCCGTGTGTACACCACGACGCCGAAGAAGCCGAATTCCGCGCTGCGGAAAGTCTGCCGTGTCCGTCTCACCAACGGGTACGAGGTCACCAGCTACATCGGCGGCGAGGGCCACAATCTTCAGGAGCACTCCGTGGTGCTCATCCGCGGCGGCCGCGTCAAGGATCTGCCGGGCGTACGCTACCACACCATCCGCGGCACGCTCGATTGCGCCGGCGTCGGCGAGCGCAAGCAGGGCCGCTCCAAGTACGGCGCCAAGCGGCCCAAGAAGTAAGGAGGATCCGGTATGTCCCGTCGAGCCCAAGCTCCGGTCCGCACCATCCTGCCGGACCCCAAGTTCCACAGCGAAATGCTGGCTAAGTTCATGAATGTCGTCATGAAGGACGGCAAGAAATCCGCGGCCGAGCGCATTCTGTATGGCGCCATCTCCCGCATCGCCGAGAAGACCGGCAAGCAGGGCCAGGACGCCATCGAGCTGCTCTCGACCGCCCTCGACAACGTCAAACCCGTGGTCGAGGTCAAGTCCCGTCGCGTAGGCGGCGCGACCTACCAGGTGCCGGTCGAAGTGCGCGCCACTCGTCGCCAGACACTGGCCATGCGCTGGGTGATCGAGGCGGCCCGTGCCCGCAGTGAGAAGTCCATGGCCCACCGCTTGGCGCACGAGCTGCTGGATGCCTCCGAGAACCGTGGCGCCGCGGTGCGCAAGCGCGAGGATACGCACCGCATGGCGGAGGCCAACAAGGCCTTCGCGCACTACCGCTGGTGAGACTGGCGGTTTCCCTTCATCCGACACTGCATTGACCCAAAGGAAAGCGAATCGTGGCACGCGCGACGCCCATTGAGCGCTATCGGAACATCGGCATCTCCGCCCACATCGATGCGGGCAAGACGACGACCACCGAGCGCATCCTCTTTTACACCGGGGTCTCGCACAAGATCGGCGAGGTGCACGACGGCGCGGCCGTGATGGACTACATGGAGCAGGAGCAGGAGCGCGGCATCACCATCACCTCCGCGGCCACCACCTGTTTCTGGAAGGGCATGGACGGCGCCTATCCCGAGCACCGCATCAACATCATCGATACGCCGGGGCACGTCGACTTCACCATCGAGGTGGAGCGCAGCCTCCGTGTGCTCGACTCGGCCGTCGCGCTGTTCGACTCGGTCGCCGGCGTGCAGCCGCAGTCCGAGACCGTGTGGCGCCAGATGAACAAGTATGGCGTGCCTCGCATCGCGTTCGTCAACAAGATGGATCGCGCCGGCGCGAACTTCCTGCGTGTCGCGGACATGATCCGGGCGCGCCTGCGCGCCAATCCCGTGCCGATCCAGCTGCCGATCGGGGCCGAGGACAAGTTCGAGGGCGTCGTCGACCTGATTCGCATGAAGGCGATCTACTGGGACATGGAAACCCAGGGCATGCGCTTCGAGTACCGCGACATTCCGGCCGAGCTCAAGGGGCAGGCGGAAGAGTATCGCGGCAAGATGATCGAGGCCGCCGCCGAGGCCAACGACGCACTGATGCACAAGTACCTCGAAGGCGAGACTCTCACCGACGAGGAGATCCGCGCCGGGCTGCGCGAGCGCTCGATCCGCAACGAGATCGTGTTGTGCATGTGCGGCTCCGCCTTCAAGAACAAGGGCGTCCAGGCGCTGCTCGATGCGGTCATCGATTTCATGCCATCGCCGGTGGAGATGCCCGATGTCAAGGGCATCGACGAAGCCGCAGAGCCCGCCACGCGCAGGGCCGGTGATGATCAGCCGTTCGCTGCGCTCGCTTTCAAGATTCTCAACGACCCCTTCGTCGGCAACTTGACGTTCTTTCGCGTCTATTCCGGCGTGCTCAATTCGGGCGACACCGTGTACGTGCCGACCAAGAGCCGCAAGGAGCGCGTCGGGCGCCTGCTGCAGATGCACGCCAGCGATCGCACGGAGATCAAGGAAGTCCGCGCCGGCGACATCGCCGCGGCCGTGGGTCTGAAGGACGTGTTCACGGGCGATACGCTGTGCGACCTCGAGAAGGTCATCACGCTGGAAAAAATGGAGTTCCCGGAGCCGGTGATTTCCGTGGCGGTGGAGCCCAAGACCAAGGCCGACCAGGAGAAAATGGGCCTCGCCCTGCAGCGCCTCGCCAAGGAGGATCCGTCCTTCCGGGTCAGCACCGACCAGGAGTCCGGCCAGACCATCATCGCCGGCATGGGCGAGCTGCACCTGGAGATCATCGTTGACCGCATGAAGCGCGAGTTCAAGGTCGAAGCCAACGTAGGCCAGCCGCAGGTGGCCTATCGCGAGACCATTCGCATCGGCGTCGAGCAGGAAGGCAAATTCGTTCGTCAGTCCGGCGGCCGCGGCCAGTACGGTCACGTGTGGCTCAAGATCGAGCCGAACGAGACCGGCAAGGGCTACGAGTTCGTCAACGGCATCGTCGGCGGCGCCATACCGCGCGAATACATTCCCGCGGTCGACAAGGGCATCCAGGAGGCCTGTCAGACGGGCGTCATCGCCGGCTATCCGGTGGTCGACGTCAAGATCACATTGTTCGACGGTTCCTACCACGACGTCGACTCCAGCGAAATGGCGTTCAAGATCGCCGGCTCCATTGGCTTCAAGGAGGGCTTCAAGCGCGCCCGGCCGGTGCTGCTCGAGCCGATCATGAAAGTCGAAGTGGTGACTCCGGAGGAATACTCCGGCGACGTCATCGGCGACCTCAATCGCCGGCGCGGCCAGATCCTGGGCATGGACGAGTCGCCGGCCGGCAAGGCCATCACGGCTGAAGTGCCGCTGTCTGAGATGTTCGGGTATGCGACCAACGTGCGCTCGATGAGCCAGGGCCGCGCAACCTTCACCATGGAATTCGCCAAGTATCTCGAAGTGCCGCCGAACATCGCCGACGGCATCATCAAGAAGTAGTTTTTTTCAAGGTAAGCAGCCATGTCCAAAGAGAAATTTGAGCGCAGCAAGCCGCATGTGAACGTAGGGACGATCGGGCACGTGGACCACGGGAAGACGACGCTGACTGCGGCGCTGACGAAGGTGATGGCCGAGACGAACGGCGGG
>JAJYUA010000010.1 GCA_021792755.1 Pseudomonadota bacterium | reverse complement strand
GCCTGCCCGATGATTTCCTGCATCTGCATGATGGGGGCAGTCAACTGCCCCCAGAACTGAAGCGGCATCGTGCCGAGGTTCTCGGCCTGATTCGCGAGCATGCCGATCTGCTGCTCGGTCTGCATCACCGCCTGCTCGTCCTGCTCAACGGCCGTGACCTCCTGGACGATCTGTTCGGGGAAGGTCGCGCCGGCCACCTCCGACACCGCCTGGGCGGGCGGCGAGGCTGACGCGAGGATGAGGGTGGCCGCCGCGGCTGCGGCGGCGCACCTGAGAGGGATGTGATGACGCATATACTTACTCCGTGATAGCGGCGAATACCGCGCGGCAGTTCGCGAGCGCCAATTGCGCCGCGTCCCGGCCGGCGAGCAGCGCGGACATGTCAGCCAATGGGGCGGCTCGGATCTCGTCATCGGGCAGGCTTGCCAGAGCCTCGAGGCCGCGGTAGCGACGCACGAGCGGATGCGCGGGGTCGTATAGAGGCGACTCGTAGAGCGGCACCGAGCAGAGCTGAGCCCCGCCTTGGCGGGCGACGGACCGCGCCGCACGCACGACGTCGCTGTCTTTCAGCGCCGATTCGTCCTCGTGCCTGACCCGGTTCCACGGCGCACGCACCGAGGGGCGAAGTCTCTCGGGCAATTGGGAGAGGAGCCACCGAAGCCCAGCAACTGACTTACTGTCGTGGAGCATCGGCGCGACGATCCGCAGGCGATTTGGCAGGCCAGAGTCCTGCCGGTTCACGAGTGCGAGCGCCTCGAGTGCCGCGTCGCAATCGCCGACTCCGACATCGAGGATGACGCCGCCAGGTTGCGATGCGAACAGGTGTGCCGCGAGAACGCCGCTGTCGATGGGATCGGTTTCCTCCCCGGACGGCGAATGCGACTCGAAGGTCGCAATAGGAACTTCTGTCCGATCGCCGAGCGCCAAGACATAGCGGCAGAACGTCGTCTTACCTACATTCCCGACGCCCGACAGGGCGAGGTAATTCATGGAGGATACATTCATCGTGGTGACCTTCCGGTGGGTGGTGCGAAATTGGAGACGGCGAGCAGCGCCTCGGCCGCCGCGTCGTCGGCGGCGGCAGAAGCCGCCCCGCTCGGCGCGGCCGGGGGCGCGGCGAGCGCTGGCTCGCCCGCAGGACGGGCGGCGGCTGCGCGATGGAGCCAGCGGCACAGATAGGAGCGGGACACGCCGAGGCGGAGCTGGCGAATGATCTGGGCGAGGGAAAAACCCTCGGCCTGCAGCCGACGAATCTCGGCCTCGTAGGTCCAGAGCCGCGACCTTCGACGCCAGGGCCGCTCATCAGAGCCAGACGACGTGACCGCGACGGTGTCTATGCCTGTGTCCATACCTGTTCTCCGCCGCCCGGGCCCCAATCAACGGCCGCGGTTACCCTCGCCGATAAATTTGCGAAGTTCATCTGCACCTTTTGGGGGACCGGCGACGCGCTGGCGGATGGCATATCGGTCGAGCGTCTCGCCGGGCCGCAGGTCCGAGCCGTCCGCCCACGGGGGGATCTCGTACTGAGCACGCTGCTCTTCGGTGAAATGTGCACCGAGATGAACTGCATCCGCGTCTGATGGCGCTACGGGGTCTGCGGGAGGTCCCTCGGTTGGGGACTGCACCGGGGAGTTCGCGGTATCGGGCTGGGGACTCGACGCCAGTGCTGCGGTGGGCGCGGCGGTGGCTGCCGCAGGTGCCGCGCCAATGCCGGTGGCCTTGCACTGCCGCCGCCTCTTGGCGGCTTTCGCCGCGCCTCGTGAGGGTGCGGCATCGTCTCGCAGCGCGGCCCGCACGGTCTTGGCGGCGAGTTCACCGCCAAACACTTCGCGGAGCGCCTCGAGCAATTGTCGTACCGTGTACTCGGCTTGCAGCGCGTCTCGGAGCTGCTCACGCACCGCTCGCAACACCGCCGCCTTGCCGCCCCGACCCGTCTGCGCTCCGGGCCGCACTGTGGCACGCATCTTCTCGATCGCGGCCTTCGCGCGCGCTGCGCACTCCTCAATGTCGTACTGCTTCACCGCCTCACCTCCGGCACATCACGGGCCCATCGCCCGCCATTACTCGTGCTCCGCACGGTGGGCCCCTGCGCATCGCCGGCCGCCGCCCATCAGGACGTGAGAAGCGCAGTGCCGAACGTCCAGCCAGCGAGAAGGCGCAGCCGCCGAGCGTTCTTCTTCTTCTTTGCAGTTGCCACACACGGGGAGGCGGTAGCCGGACCCCGTTGTGTGACAACTGCCATCTTGTAATGCCCTCTCAATAGGCCGCGGAATCCAACGGAAACCGCAAGTGGGCCGAATTCGGACGGCAACAAGGAGCAATCAAAGGGCCCACGATCGGGAATACAGGTATGGACACCGACCGCAAACGGCTCGCCGCCGTGCTGAACATTCGCGTTTCCAAGGCTGAGCGCATGGTTATCGCCGAGCAGGCTGCCCTCGCCGGTCTTACGGTATCGGCGTATTGCCGGCGTCTGATCCTGGGCAGAGTGGTGGCTGCCCGCGTCGATACCACCGTCGTCGGCGAGCTGCGCCGGCTTGGTGGGCTCGCGAAGGCGATGCACACAGCCAGCGGCGGCGCACACTCGGAGGAGACTGCGGCGGCGTGGCGCGCGGTCACAGCGGCAATCAATCGGATTGCAGGAGGGTCCTCGGCCTCCCCCCGGCACAGAGCAAGTCTTGCAACCGGCGCGAACTTCGCGCCTGACGGCGACGGGACGCTCATGAGGAAGCAAAGCACGCCATGATCGCCAAGAAGATCCGCAATCCAAAAAAGACCGCCAGCAAGACTGAGCGGATCACGGCGCTGCTGAAGTATGTCCGGACCCCGGAGTGCGAAGACAAAATCGAGAAGTGCGTCTACTCCGGGACCCGCGGCTTCCTCAGCGACACCGGCGCCGGGCAAATGGCGGAGATGCTCGCGCTCGCCCACGCGGCGCCGCGCAGCCGCGATCCGATCTCTCACTACGTACTCAGTTGGCGCGAGGACGAGCACCCAACGGAGCAGCAGATCGAGCGCGCCGTCGATATCGTGCTCGCGGAGCTCGGCCTGCCGGGACACCAGGTTGTGTATACGTTGCACCGAGACACCGACCACGATCACCTGCACCTCGTCGCGAACCGCGTAGATCCGGAATCTGGTCGGGTAACCCAACAGGGCCTTGATATTGAAGCCCTGCACCGCGCCGTTGCCCGGATCGAGCATGAACAGGGATGGCAACGCTGTGACAACGCCCGGTACGCCGTCCGCGAGAACGGCACGCTGGCGAAGCGCGGAGGCGAGGGGCGGCAAAGAGAACGGCGCGCGGATCGCAAGCGGGCCGAGGAGCGGCAAGAGGGGCACCACGAGGACTCGGAGGGGCCGTCGATGAGCGACGGCGCGCGCGCCTATGAGCGCCGCACGGGCGATCAGAGCGCCGAGCGCATTGCGCAGGAGCGCGCAGCGCCCGTCATCGCCCGGGCCCGATCCTGGGCTGAACTGCACCAGGGACTCGCCGAGATCGGAATGCGGTATGAAAAAAAAGGGAGCGGCGCAATCGTGTGGGTCGGCGATATGCCGACGCCGGTGAAGGCGTCCAAGGTTGCGCGCAGCGCAAGCCTTACGGCGCTCGAGAGGCGGCTCGGGCCGTACGAGCCAGCGACCGCCGAGCAGGGCGCGAACGCCAAGCGGAAATCTGATGCGCGGCCCGAGCCACCGCCCAAGGATCCCATCGTGGCCGAGTATCGCGCAGCGCGGACGGCATGGTATCAAGAACGCCGCGAACAGCGGGCGGAGCTGCGCACCCGTCACGGCGCGGAATACCGTGAGATGGTGACCCACCATCGCGAGCAGCGTCGCGAACTCGCTGGTGCTCAGCTACGCGGGGACGCCGCGCTGGTCGGGCGCTCGCTGCTTGCCCAGCGACACGCGGCGGAGCGCGCGGCGCTGCGCGATCGGCAACGAAAGGAGCGGCAGCGACTCGCGGGTCACTTTCCGGCCATCGACGAATGGCGCCGCCAGCAGCGGCGGCAAACGGGACGGTATCGTGACTCGTTCCTCGGCAACGAAGGCACAGTGCAGCCTCACGATATCCGTGCCTTCCAGGCCGAGGTACGGGGCGCGGCGGTCGCCTATCACCGCGGCGATCACCGCGCGATCTTTTCGGACATCGGTCGCCGCGTGCAGGTCCACGATCGGCAAGATCAGGAGGGACTGGTCGGAGCCCTACAACTCGCCGCCGCAAAGTGGGGCGGCGAGGTCTCTGTGCAGGGCAGCGCGGAGTTTCGCGAGCGCGCCGCCCGCGCAGCGGCCCGCGAAGGCGTCCGCGTCCTGGATGAGGATCTCGCTGCCATCGTCGCCGACGAGCGGGAGAGGATACAGCGGGGCGAGCCGCCACAGGCGCGACCAGGCGCGGAGCGAGACCCTCGGGCAGACGAGCTCGCGCGAGCGCAGCGCGTCGCGCAGCAGCTCATCCGGGACATGGTGACATCTGGAGATTTCCCCTGCGATGACGCCGAATGGGCCCGCGCGTGCGCCGACGATGTCGAGGTCGTCCGTGGAGAGTGCCGCCGATGGGCAGAGGCAGCACTGGAGGCGGGGTGGACCGTCTCGGCTGAGGCGCTCGCCGCCGCCGGCCTGGATGGCCCCGACGGCGGGGCCGAGCGGCCCGCTGCGCAAGACATCGGGCGATGAGCATGGACGATCAACTGGCGAGCGAGCCAGCAGCAGCAGCAGCGGATCCGTCCGCGGTGCTACACGCGATCTCGTGGTGCCTGCACGCCCTCGCGCGTGGTTACGGCCTCGACCCGCGCGAGCGTCAGGCCGCTCTGGCGCTACTCAGTGCTGGTATCCCAGGTGTGGACGCCACCGACAGCCAGGCGGCGGGCAAGATCATACGGTCTCAGCGCCGCCTCACCTCCCGTGAGCGGGATCGGGCAAGTGACCTGTCCATTCGCTTCGCCGAGCAGGCCGAGCAGACCGAGTCCAGATGTCCGTTGTCCGGCTGACGCGGGCGCCGTGCCCATTCCCTACCCCGGGGGCGGCGGTTCAAACTGTGAAGAAGGCACGTCCGGTGTCATGACCTTTGCAGTACCGTCGAATTCTGACGTCGCGACTCAATGGTCCCCTGGGGAGAACAGCGGGTTCTTTCGAGCGCATGTGGCCGGGGCGCGGATAGGCGTCCCGGCCCGCCTCATAGTGACAGGCAGCATAACCGGCACCTCAATAGGGGGGCATATGAACGCACAGGTCTCGCAGACAGACGCTCCTGGCCAAGAGCAGACTCTGACCTCGACCATCTTCGGCCAAGTCACGACCAAGAGGGTGATCTACAATCGATCCCGCGGGTGGTTCAGCGGTGGCTCGCGCGAGGATATCCCTCTTGCGCACGTTACCTCGGTCAGGCTCGACACGACGCGGCATCTGCTCGGTGGGATTCTACTCGCACTCATTGGCCTGCCCATGGCTCTCAAGGCCGCGAATTCGAACAGCATGCAGGTGATTGGAGTACTGCTCGTTGCGCTGGCCATGCTGCTTCTCTGGGGATCTCCGACGGTGTATGTCAATACGGCCGGCCAGGACAAGAGCCGATCCAAGGGCCTGCCCTGGCAGCGCGAACAGGCGAATTCGTTCGTCGAAGCGATCCGCCAGCAACTGGTTCAGCGTCAGTAGTCGGCCACTGCTGCCCGGGAGAGCGACTCCCGGGCAACTCACTCACGGTGCCTGCCTCGCCGGCCGTGCGCGTCGCCGAGGCGGCCGCAGCAGCATTGCACTAGAACCGCGCCGCTGCGCGGACCGGCAATCGGGAGGTCATCGTGCGAGAACTGAGGTTGAGGATCGAACTCGTCCCGCCACCGCTGTGGCACAAGAATCTCAGGTCGTATCTGACCGAGTCTCGCTGGCCTCGGCTCGCTCGAGTAACTGCCCCTTAATAAATCCTCGTCTCATTTTCCCGATATCGTGGACCAGTTGGATCGTTTCGCGCATGGCGCGGAGGCACTCATTCAACAGCTTCAACACGGCATGTCCCCTGAACATAGTCTCTATGTAGATGACACCATGGACGTCCCGAGGCCGCAAACTGAGCCTTAGGCGCGACTGCTGCGAACCGCTTTCAGCCGGCCGAATATCGGCGCCGGGCGCTCCAGCCGGAGTAGCCTTGATCGGTCCGCTCAATCAGCAGCTTCGCCTTCTCAATGGCGCGATCCGCGGAACATACACGGTCGATCACGGTTTTCATCGCGGCTTGACCGGCGAAATACTCGCGCGCCACTGCAGAGGTCAGCACCGCGGCATGCTGGGGCACCGGCTGTTCGCCGCGCTCCCAAAGTGAAACGGTCTGCTCCTGCACGCCGAGCGGCCCGCCGCCCCTGCTCCGGCAAAGATTGCGCTGGCGCCACCCCGCAGAGGCGCCTATAGCGGCTTCAGCGCCGCGATCTGCCCCAATGCCTTGCCCGAGAGTACCGCTCTCTTGCCTGGCCCGGAGCCCGCCCAGGAAGGGCGGGCAGAACATGCGGGGGAGGATGGGGGGAGACTCCGCGCAGGTCCGTCGCCCGGCACTGCCGGTCAGTGCCGCACCGGCCCGTGACCCCCTTTTCTCTTCCGCCGTTCTTCTCCGACTTCTTCGGTGCCCGTGCCGCCCCACGAGGGCGGCGCGGAGCGCCTCCTCAGGGTCCTGAGAGACCCTGAATATCCTGAAGAGACCCCGCCATCCCAGGCTTTTGGTCGATACCCCCAGGCTTTGGGTCGATACCCCCAGGCTTTTGGTCGATACCCCCAGGCTTTTGGTCGATACCCCCAGGCTTTTGGTCGACGCCCAGAGTCACGCCCATAGCCGCGAGGTGCCCCGCATCCGCCATCAATTCCTGCCGGCGCTCCCACAGGTCCTGGGCGGCAATATCGCCGGCCACGGCGCGGATCCATGTGTCTAGTCTCCACGCGGCGCACGTCCCGGCCCGATGAGAGAGGTAGTGGCGGGCGACGGCCTGGCTGATCCCATGCCGCAACGCTGCGATTGGCGCCGGGTTGTGGTGCAGCAACAGGTCCGCTGAGAACAACTTCAGCGCCGCCTTGCCGACATCGACGCACCAGAGGTGCCGCTCCGCAGCATGCCCACCCATCCGCCCCTTCGGCCGGCGCCGTCCGCCCAACGGGTTTTCTGCGGTGATATACGACCCGTCGGCGCGCTGAGCGCTCTCTATGTGGTCGATGAGGTGGCCCACGCACGAGAGATGTGCGGGCTCCACAATCTCGATCAGCGCCAATACCAAATCGTCGCGGATGTTCAGAAAGGTCGTCCCGCTCGGCTGCCGTGCCACCCGTCTCACCAGGGATGGGTCCACCAATAACTTGACCCGTCCATCTGCCGTCCTGATGGCCTCGCGCGCGGTGTAGCAAATCGCCTCAAACACATCAGCGTGCTGTTGGCCCAGGCGGCCCACGATCCGCGCGCGGCCCCATGAGGTCACAATGACCGTATCGATCTGGCGCGGCCGGCGAGTGGGCTGGAAAATCCGCAGCCGCGCCTGGCAGACCGTGGAGGTCGGGAGTTCGACCGAGTCAGAATGAGAATGAGTCGCCATCCCGAATCCCCCGTTTCATTCGCCGTCGCGATAGCGCGAGTGTGTCTTCGGAGCCCGCAATCTCTTTCGCCGGCTGCGCCGGCTGCGGAGAATCCACGGGCTCCACGACACACGTAGTCACCGCATCGCCGTCCTCATCTCGGCCGAGGATGACCTGGCGCAGCCGGTACGCGAACTCGTCTCCCCCCGGCAAGTCCCTCTGTTTTGTCACTTTTGCAGCCCGCTGGCCCTCGGCCGTGACCGAGACTTCGATTTCGGTGTCGAGCGCTGCCCGGAGGCTACTGTGGCCTCGCGCGCCGCGTTCCATGTCTTTTCCCACGTGGTGGATCAGCACGATCGCGGCTCCTGTGGCGATCCGTACCGCGTCGGCCCCGCCGATCAGTGCGCCCATGTCATCGGGTGCGTTCTCATCGCCGCCGGCCATCGCCCGCGAGAGCGTGTCGATGAAGATGGCGACACACTTCTCCCCATAAGTGCTTTCGTTGTCTCGCACGAATGAGATCAGATCGGCGACATCAGATGTGTCGCGCAAGTTGAGCGGCACTGGAGTCTGGACAAGCGGGATCCCCTTCGGGATCTCTGCCTCATCGCGTAGCGCGGCGAAGCGATTCTCGGCGGACGCCGCGCCCTCAAGCGCTACGTACACCACCAACCCACCGCGAACCTTACGGCCGCGCCACGGCCGCTGTGCGGCGATATGCACGGATAGGTCCGTGGTGAAAAAAGTCTTGCCTGACCCCGACCCGCCTACCACGAGGACGAGCGTGTTGGGCGCGATCAATCCCTTGACGACGTAACCGTCGGTGAGGTGGGCTCTCATCTCGCCGAATTCGAGCCGCTGAAACCTGCTGGTGCCCGCCTTAGGACTGACGCGCCGCAGTGTCGCTGCCTCGCGCTCGAGGTCCGCCGCCAAATCCGCCGCCGTCGCTCCATCCGCTGCCCGCTCGCCTAGTGCACGGGCAGCCTCGATGCACCGCCGCCTCGCGGCCCGCTCGCGCACGATATCGGCATACGCTCGCACGTTCGCCGCAGTCGGTGTGTCGCGCGCGAGCGTGCTCAGATAGGCTAGGCCACCGACGACATCGAGCTTGCCCATCCTCTCGAGTTGATCTGAGACGGTCACCACGTCGCACGGACGGCCGATGCGGACCAACGCGCCGATGGCCCCAAAGATCAGGCGGTGGTCGGGCCGGCAGAAGTCCTTCTCGTTGATCACGTCCGCGACCTGGTCCCATGCGCTCGCCTCGAGCAACAGGCCGCCGATCACGGCCTGTTCGGCTTCGACCGAATGGGGAAGAGTCGGAGCGTCCTCGACAGTGCGTGGGGAACGAGACGTACGCGCGGTCCGGCGCGCACTCACTGCGCACCTCCCGCCCGGCGCCGAGCCGCCCTCGAGGGCGGCGGCGCGGCGGGGGCTGCCACCCGGGGGACCGGCGGCGGGGCGGGGGCCACCCGACGCCCACCGCTGGGCACCTCGCCCTGCCTCATCCGGTCGAGGAGCACCTCTGTGTCGACCAAAATTCTCCGGCCGACGCGGACAAACGCTTCCTCGACACCGCGCTCGCGACGGGTCCGGAACAGCCACCGCCAGGACTCGGGGGTGGCCGGGTAATGGACGCCCGCCTTGCGCAGGTCGTCAGTCTCGTGCATGGGGATGAGCGGCATCGTCTGTACTCCGGCGGCCACCAGTCGTAGCCGCTACCCCACTTCTCCGCACCCCGGGCCCCCTGTAGAATCAATGAAGTCCCAATTTACGGGAGTCCCAAAAATGGTTCACGATGATCTCAAGGCCGAGCGACTTGCATTGCTTGCCGCCGCCCGCGCTATGGGTTGTGTGCCTGGCGGCAATGCGAGCGGCAGCCACTGGCGCACGCTGCCCGGCTACTCACCTGGACCGTCGTGCCGCAGGGCACTGGCCACTCTCGCGGAGGAGTTACAGATTTTGCGGAGGGCCGCCGTCACGCGGCGAAGGTGGCAGGCTGCGGGCTCCCGCCTGCCTCAATTGAGTGGATCGCCAGCACCCTGCCCGGATTGCGGGAGCCACAAGGGCATAATTCGTTTCGCCGCGGTGCCCGGTCACTCCGGGTGGTACATGGAGTGCCGGTGTGGCCGCGTCGGTAATCTCGAGCGCACGCAGTCTGCGGCGGCGACGCAGTGGATCGCGGAGGCGGCGCGGGCTGCGGTCAATGAGCCCGATCTTCGGCTGGTCTCGGCCGCCGCACCGCGCACACCGCGCGGGAGGCGGCGCAAACTGACCGATCAGCACATCGCCCAAGCGGTGCAGCGGTTGATGGAGGGTGCCAAAGATGTGGCTGTAGCCACGGAATTCGGGATCGGCCGTTCTACACTCTATCGGGCGTTGCGCCGATTCAAAGCCGCTCAGGCCGCCTTCAACTCCAAATGAATGCGCAGGCCGAGCGCGGACGCGATGTTGACCAGAGCGTCGAGAGAAAACCGTGAAATACGGCCGCGCAAGAGGTCATTGATGCGCGGCTGCGTGAGGTGGCAACGCGCAGCGGCTTCCTTCTGCGTCCACCCCCGCGCAACAATGAAGTCGGTGAGACTTCGCATCAGATCCGCGCGGGCGCGGAGATTCGCCGCCTCTTCTGGCGTATCGGCAAGGGCATCCCATACGCTGGAAAAGCGCTGCGATTTAGTCGGATGTTTGCGCTTCATAGGTCACCTCGCATCAGCGCACGGTATCGAATCCGGGCGAGATCAATATCTCGCTTGGCCGTCGCTTGGGTCTTCTTCTGGAAGGCGTGCAGCACGTAAATAGCATCGGAGAGCCGGGCCAAGTACACGACTCGGTACGTGCCCGTGTCATCCCACACCCGGAGCTCTTCGACGCCTTTCCCGATATCCGGCATCGGTTTCCAGTCTGACGGTCGATTCCCGCGCTGCACTTGCTCGAGCTCGTAACCGGCGTCGTGGCGCGCATCCTCCGGGAAGTCCCGCAGGCACTTGAGTGAGTCACCCAAGAACTCGACGCGCTTGAGCTTCGTCATTGGCCGCAAGTATATCCGATTGGATATATACGGCGCAAGGTCGGCGTCAGCCGGAGTCCTTCCCCTTCTCCACCGCCCCGCCGACCTTCTCGCTGAGGCTGGCGAGCAATTCCTTCACATCGTCTCCGGCCAAGTGGACATACTTGTTGACGACATTGGACTTCCACCCGCCGATCGCTCGTAGCTGCTGTTCGGTCGCGCCGGCTCGGGCGAGATAGGTGGCGGCCGAGTGTCGAAGATCGTGAAAGTGAAAATCTTCGAGACCCGCAGCTTTCACGGCATCGCCGAACGGATCGTCGTAGTTGTATACGCTCCGTCCGCCTGAGCGACCCGGGCTTGAAAACACGCGGTCATCATCCCGGTGAGGAGTCTGGGCGCGCTCTTGCAATAATCTCAGCGCCTCGCCGCTGGCCCACGCCACCCTCGCCGTGCCATTTTTAGTGGCGAGTCTCGATTGTTGGCCCGGCTTTCGGCCTAACAGCATGCGGCCCTCTTCCAGGTCCACATCGCGCCATTCAAGGTGCAGCAACTCACCCGCCCGGCTCGCAGTGGAGAGCGCAAGCACCACCAGGGCGTGGAGCTGCGGATCCCTGGCTGTTTCGGCGAGCAGACGATCGCGTTCGTCATCCGAGAGATATCGGACGCGCCCCGGCCCTTCGTGGAGTTTGCTCACCCCCTCCATCGGGTTGCTGCTAATCCAGTGCCATTCGCGGCGGGCGACCGTGAATACGTGACTCAGCACCTCGAGATAGCGATTGACCGTGCTGTTGCTGCGCTTGTATTCCGCTGGCTTCTCGCCCGCCTTCAGCGAAGTCCGCTTCGCGCCCGTGCGCGCACGGGTATAGGGCTCTCGCGCAAGTTGACCGCGCGCGTCCACAATGGCCACAGGTGTTATATCGGCCATCTTCAGGTGCCCTAGTCGGGCCCGCCACCAGGGCAGGCAGTAGCGATGCATGGTGTCCGCTCGCTTCTTCGGCAACTCCTCTTCGGTGTAGCGATCGATCGCATCGGCCAGTGTGCGGCGGCGCGCCTCGACATCGCGGAAATGCCGGCCCTCGATCATCTGTGCTTTGATCTTGGTTTCCCACCGCTCGGCGAGTCGTCGTGTTGGAAAAGTCGCAGTGCGGGAGGGGTAGCCCACTATGCGCACCTGCACCTGGTACACCGTCTTGCCCCTGTTTATTCGCTCTCGGATGTTGCCCTTGGGCTCGCGCTTCTTCACTTCACGCCCCTTAGTCGTGCGACGCATTTCCACCTTGACTATAGCTCGGATCGGGTGAATATTAGTGGCAGAACTGTGGCGAAGGCCACTGCCACGGTTCCCGCTTAGCGCACAACTTATTGTTATTATTGAATTTATTGGCGCGCCCGGAGGGATTCGAACCCCCGACCACCTGGTTCGAAGCCAGGTACTCTATCCGACTGAGCTACGGGCGCGTGACCCGGGGGCATTTTATCAGGCATCGTCCGGTCCGCCCGCAGGGATTACGCCCTGCCGCCGCCGGTGCCGCCCCGGGCGGCCCGGACGGCTCCGGCGCCCCGCTCCTCATCACCATGCGCTCCCTCCCGGCCTTCCGTCCCTCTGGGGCGGGGCTGCCGCCGTCCACGAGAGCCGCCCGCACGCGCCTGCTTGCCGGCGGCTGGGGGAAGGCCCGAGCGGCGGCCGCGGCCCCCGGTATGCGATCTTGGCCCCCGCGGGCGACCCGCAATCGACGTTCCTGCTCAAGGTCAGTGGTCCTCGTCGTGCCCCGCCCGTAAGATAGGCGCTTCGCCCATCTGAGGTACTCCTAAATGAAATTGCTTCTTGCCGCAGCCGGCCTGGCGGCTCTTGCCGTGTCTCCCGCCTTTGCCGATTGCGCCTATCCGCATGCCCCGAGCCATATCCCGGATGGCAGCGTCGCCACCATGGCTCAGATGCTCACGGCGCAGAAGGCCGTGCAAACCTACAACAGCAAGATGATGACCTACCTGCACTGTATCAAGCGCCAGGAAGACACCGCCATCGTCAAGGCGTCCACCAAGCTCACCAAGAAGCAGATCGCCAAAATGGAGGTGATGGAGGTGCAGAAGAACAACGCCGCGGTCGATCAGCTGAAATCCGTCGCGAACCGGTTCAACGTGCAGGTGAAGATCTTCGAGGCCAAGCACGCCAAGAAGAGCAACTGAGGATTGGTGTTGCTGACTCCCGCCGAAGCCGATGAGTTGATCGGGCGGCATCTGACCTGCCTGCCGGTCGAGTCGCTGCCGCTGGCGCAATGCGCCGGCGCGGTGCTGCGGGAGAGCATCCATGCCGAGCGCGACCAGCCGCCCTTCGACCGCGTGGCCATGGACGGCATTGCGCTCGAGAGCGGCCAGGTCGCCCGGGGCATCCGGCGCCTGCGTATCGAGGGGACCCAGGCGGCCGGTGATGCGCCACTCACGCTGGCCTCCCGCGACGGCTGCATCGAGGTCATGACCGGCACGCCCCTGCCGGGAGGCTGCGACTGCGTGGTACCCATCGAGCAGCTCGCGGTGAAAGACGGTGAGGCGCAGCTTCAAGAGCCGCTGCAGGTGCAGCCGTGGCAGAATGTCCACCGGCGCGGGACCGATACTCGCCGGGGCACCTTGCTGCTCAGCGCCGGCACCCGGCTGGGCCCGGCGGAGATCGCGATCGCCGCCTCGGCGGGTATGGCGCGGGTACGCGTCAGCAGCCAGCCGATGCTGGCGGTGATTTCCACCGGCAACGAGCTCATCGAGCCCGGCGAGCCCATCGAAGCCCACCAGGTCCGGCGCTCGAACGCCTATGCGATTGCCGCAGCGCTGCGGCTACACGGGTTCCAGCGCGTTGCGGACGACCACATCGCCGACGACGAGGCGGAACTCACGCGCCGCCTGAAATTTCACCTCGAGACTCACGACGTGCTGGTGCTGAGCGGAGGGGTTTCGATGGGCAAGCTCGACCTCGTCCCCGGGGTGCTCGAAGGGCTGGGGGTTCGCTGCGTATTCCACAAGGTGGCCCAGCGTCCGGGCAAACCCCTGTGGTTCGGGATCGCCGGCACGGGCGCCGCCGTGCTCGCCCTGCCGGGCAACCCGGTGTCCACTGCCGTGTGCGTCTCCCGCTACGTCCTGCCAGCACTCGCCGCCAGCCAGGGCCGCACCGCCCCCGTGCCGGAGCGGGTCCCTTTGGCCGAGCCCTTCACCGTCAATTCGGCACTCAGCTTCTTCCTGCCCATCGTCCTGGAGACGGACGACAGCGGACGCTGCTGGGCCAGACCCAAACCCACCAACGGATCGGGCGACTTCACGGCGTTGGCCGGTACGGACGGGTTCGTCGAGCTGCCGCCGGGGCCCAAGACCTACCCCCGGGGATCGGTGGCCCGGCTGTTCCGCTGGTAGCGCAGCATCGCACCTGCCGGCCCCCGCCGGTCGGTTTACTCCATCCGAACAATGGCAATCCGCGCCTGCCGGTGATAAATCTACTCCATGGCTGGCAGTAACAGCGTGACTCCCCTCGGCGGCGCCGGACCGCGAGATCTGCGCGCGCGGGTGCTGCGCGATCTGCGGATCTCGGTGATGGACCGCTGCAACTTCCGCTGCCCCTACTGCATGCCGCGCGAGACCTTCCACGATAAATACCGCTTTCTCGGATCGCACGAGCGGCTTTCGTTCGACGAGATCGTGCGTCTCGCCAGGCTGTTCGTGCGGCTGGGCGTGCGCAAGCTGCGCCTGACGGGCGGCGAGCCGCTGCTGCGGCCCAATCTCACCGACCTCATCGGCGACCTGACGGCCATCGAGGGTATCGAGGACATCGCCCTCACCACCAATGGCGCCCTGCTCGGCAAGTACGCCTTCGAGCTGCGCGCCGCGGGCCTGCAGCGCATCACGGTCAGTCTCGACAGCCTCGATCCGGAGACCTTCAGGCGCTTGAGCGGCGGATTCGGCGGCCCGGAGGACGTGCTCTCGGGCATCGAGCACGCCCGGCGCGCCGGCCTGGAGCCGATCAAGGTCAACACCGTCATCCAGCGCGGCGTGAACGATCACACCGCGCTCGACCTGGTGGAGCGCTTCCGCGGCACGGGCGTGATCGTGCGCTTCATCGAGTACATGGATGTGGGCAACCGCAACCATTGGCAGCCGAATGTGGTGGTCCCCTCGAAGGAACTGGTCGCTCGGATCGGCGCGCGCTGGCCGCTCGCGCCCCTGCGGCGCGCCTACCATGGAGAGGTGGCCGCCCGTTATCGCTTCACCGACGGCCGGGGAGAGGTGGGATTCATTTCATCGGTCACCCAGCCGTTCTGCGGCGGCTGCACCCGGGCGCGCCTTTCATCCGATGGCGTGCTGTACACGTGCCTGTTCGCCACGCATGGAACCGCGCTTCGCGACCAGCTGCGCAGCGGCGCCAGCGACGACGCGCTGCTCGATGTGATGCGAAAAGTATGGCTGGAGCGCTCCGACAATTACAGCGAGCGCCGCCAGGGGCTCTTGCCGGTCAGCGAGCGTAAAGTCGAGATGTTCTATATCGGTGGTTAGGAGCATCTGATTGACCTCGAGGACACTTCCGGGACTCTCGCATCTGGACGACCGCAACCGCCCGACGATGGTGGATGTCGGCGCCAAGGACATCACCCGCCGCGAAGCTCTCGCCGAAGCGAGAGTGCTGCTTCCCCGAGTGGTGGCCTCGGCGCTGCAACGCAGCGGTCATCGCACGGAAAAGGGCCCTGTGTTCGACACGGCGATCATCGCGGGGGTCATGGCGGCCAAGCGCACGCACGAGCTCATTCCGTTCTGCCACCCGCTCGGCCTCGAGCATTGCTCGGTGCAGATCGAGCAGCGCCGCGGCGGGGAGGTGCTGGTGCGCTGTCGCGTCGCGGTGCACCACCGTACCGGCGTCGAGATGGAGGCATTGACGGGCGCCACCGTCGCCGCACTGACCATTTATGACATGTGCAAGGCGCTTTCGCACGATATCGAGATCAGCGGCGTTCGCCTGCTGGAGAAATCCGGCGGCAAGCGCGCGTACCGCCGGACCGGCCCGCGCAGAGCGGCCGAGGAAGGGTAAACTCTCCGCCATGGCAACCTCCCCCCGCGCTACCGCCTCCGCCGCCGCGCCCCTCTACGGTCTTGTGCTTGCAGGCGGCCACAGCACCCGCATGCGGCGCGACAAGGCCACGCTCGACTACCACGGCCTCAACCAACTCGAGTGGACGATGTCTTTGCTCGAGGGCCGCGTGCAGCGCGCGTTCATATCGGTCCGCGAGGACCAGCGCAATGATCCCGTGCGGGCTCGATTTGCGCAGATCGTGGACCAGGAGCGCGGCCTCGGGCCCGTGGCCGGCATACTCGCCGCGCAGGCCCTTCACCCGCACGCGGCTTGGCTCGTGCTCGCCTGTGATTTGCCCTTCCTTGATGCGCGCACGCTCGATCGGCTGATCGCCTCCCGGACGGCGCATCGTGCGGCGACCGCCTATCGCTCGAGCCGCGACGGCCTTCCCGAGCCGCTGTGCGCCATCTACGAGCCCGCAAGTCACGCAAGCCTGGCCGCGCACGCGGCCGCCGGCCGCAGCTGCCCGCGAAAGTTCCTGATCCAGGCTGATGTCGAGCTGCTCGATCAACCCAGCGCCGGCTCGCTCGACAATATCAACACCCCGGAGGAGTTCCAGCGAGCAGCCGACACGCTGGAAGGCTCGCGGCCGGCGCCGGGACCGAAGCGCATTGGCGTGCAGTATTACGCGCTGCTGCGCGAGCAGGCCGGACGGGGCAGCGAATCTCTTCTCACCGTCGCAGGCACGCCGCGCGAACTGTACCTTGAGCTGAAGACCCGCTACCCTTTCACCCTGCCTCCGGAGTTGCTGCGGGTGGCCGTCAATGCCGAGTTCGGCGACTGGTCGCAGCCGCTTGCCGATGGAGACACGGTGGTGTTCATCCCGCCTGTTGCGGGCGGTTGATCAGAGGCTCCTTGTGTTCCGGTTCAAGACTGATCCCATAGAATCCGTCGCCTTGCGCGCCACGCTCGAGGATCCCGCCTGCGGCGGCCAGGCCTGCTTCGAAGGTTGGGTACGCGATCACAATGAAGGCCGGCGCGTGGTGCGTCTGGAATACGAAGCCTTCGAGCCGCTCGCGATCAAGGAAGGCGAGCGGATCCTCGCGGAGGCCATCGCCCGCTTCGGCGTGGAGCGTGCCGCCTGCGTGCATCGCTTGGGGCTGCTCGGGATCGGCGAGACCGCCGTCTGGGTGGGTGTCAGCGCCCGGCACCGGCACGAGGCCTTCCTCGCGTGCCGCTACATCATCGACGAAGTCAAGCACCGTGTCCCGATCTGGAAGAAGGAACATTACGAGAGCGGGGACTCCGGCTGGGTCAATTGCGAGCGGTGCGCCGCCCCGCCGGACGCGCTCGCCGCGGAACGCGAGACGGGGGAGCATCGCCATGATCATGGGCATCTTGCCCCGGTTGCGCCCGATTATTCCCGGCAGGTGGCACTGAAGGAGGTTGGCGCGGCGGGACAGGCGAAGCTCAGACGCTCATCGGTGCTGGTGGTCGGCTGCGGCGGCCTCGGTGTCCCCGCCATGACCTACCTTGCGGCCGCAGGCGTCGGCCGGCTGGGCCTCGCGGACGCGGACCGCCTGGAGGCTTCCAATCTGCACCGGCAACCGCTGTATGCCCTGGCCGACGTGGGCCGGCCGAAAGTCGAGCTGGCGGCCCTGCGCCTGCGCGCGCTCAACCCCGAGACCGTGCTCAGCCTTCATCCGGTCCGCCTCGATGCGCTCACCGCGCCGGACATCATCGCAGGCTACGACCTGGTCATCGACTGCACGGACAACATCGCCGCCAAGCTCGTGCTGAACGACACCTGCATGCGGTTGGGCAAGCCGATAGTGTTCGCGAGCGTCTACCAGTACGAAGGCCAGCTGCAGGTGGTCCGGCCGGATCGGGGCCCCTGCCTGCGGTGCATCTGGCCGCAGGCGGCGCGCGATGGCCTCGTCGGCAACTGCGCCGAAGCCGGTGTCCTCGGGCCCGTGCCCGCTACCCTCGGCAGCCTGCAGGCGCTGGAGGCGCTGAAGCTCCTGCTGGACCTTCCCGGTCAGCTCGGCGAGGACCTCGTCATGGTCGACCTGCTCGCTCTGTCCATCACGCGCGTACGGGCGCGGCGCACGCCCGACTGCCCGGACCATGGACGGTCGCGCGCCGCGGCGGAAGGAGCGGATGCAGCCGCCGACTCGGACATCGAGATCGATTTCGACTCGCTGCAGGAGGCGGCCGAGGCGGGTTTCGAGGTGATCGACATCCGCGAAGGCGCGGAAGTGGCCGCGCAGCCGGCTGACTGCTCGCGGATCCGATGCATTCCCATGGGAGAGCTGCTCTATGGGGCGTACGCACCGCCCGCGGGCAGATATCTGCTCGTCTGTGCCGTTGGCGTTCGCAGCCTAGCGGCCGCGCGGGAACTGCGCGCCCGCGGGCGCGCACAGGTGTTCTCGCTCCGGGGCGGGCTGGCCGCGCTGACCCGAGGCGCTATGGTCTGACCTGCCCGGCCCCGCGCACCACGTACTTGTAGCTGGTCAGCTGCTCGACGCCGACCGGCCCGCGGGCGTGGAAGCGATCGGTGGAAATGCCAATCTCGGCGCCCATGCCGAACTCCCCGCCGTCGGCGAATTGCGTCGAGGCGTTGTGCAGCACGATGGCGCTGTCGACGCGCTGCAGAAACCGCTCCGCCGTGGCCTGGTTTTCCGTGACGATGGATTCGGTGTGCGCCGAGCCGTACTTTGCGATGTGCGCGATCGCGCCCTCCACGCCGTCGACCGCGCGGGCGGCAATGATCGCGTCGAGGTATTCCGTATACCAATCGTCTTCGGACGCGGGCCGCACGCGGGCATCTGCCTTCTGCACGAGCGCATCGCCGCGCACCTCGCAACCCGCCTCGAGCAGGGTGCTCACCACGGGCACCAGGTGCGTCTTCGCGCAGGCTCGGTCGACGAGCAGAGTCTCGGCGGCCCCGCAGATGCCGGTGCGGCGCATCTTGGCGTTGAGCGCGATGGCCTGAGCCATGCGCACATCCGCGTCCCGATCGATATAGACGTGACAGTTGCCTTCGAGATGTCCGATCACCGGCACTCGCGCCTCCTGCTGGACGCGCGCGACCAGGCTCTTGCCGCCGCGCGGCACGATCACATCCAGGTAATCGGTCATGCCGGCCAGCATGTAGCCGACCGCCGCGCGGTCGGTGGTGGGCACGAGTTGGATGCAGCCGGCGGGCAGGCCGGCGGCGGCCAGGCCCTCGAGGAGGCAGGCGTGAATCGCGACGTTGGAATGGCGGCTTTCCGACCCGCCGCGCAGGATGACGGCGTTGCCGGATTTCAGGCACAGGGCGCCGGCGTCGGCCGTGACGTTCGGCCGGCTTTCGTAGATGATGCCGATCACTCCGAGCGGCACCCGCACCCGCTGGATCCTCAAGCCGTTCGGCCGTTGCCACTGCGCGGCGATGACACCGATCGGATCCGGCAGCGCCACGACCTCCTCGATGCTGCGCGCCATCGCCTCGAGGCGCGGCTCGGAAAGCGCCAGCCGATCGATCAGGGCCGTGCCCAGCTTGGCCGCACGCGCGGCCGCGACGTCGTGCCGATTCGCCTCGAGGATCTCGGCGGCGTGGATGCGCGCTGCGCGGGCCGCCGCTGCCAGGGCGGCGTTTTTCACGTCCGTCGACGCCAGCGCCAGCACCGAGGCGGCGCTGACGGCGCTGCGGCCAAGTTGCTCCATCGTCTCACCGAGCCGATGGTCCGGTTGCGTGCTCATGGGGTGACGTGTTTCAACAGTACCAGATCATCGCGATGAATCAGCTCATCGCGGCCTCTGAAACCGAGAATGCCCTCGATCTCGACCGACTTGCGTCCCATGATCCGGGTCGCATCGCCGTCCGAATAGGCAATGATGCCGCGAGCAATCTCCGCGCCGTCGGGCGCGAGCACACTGACGGTGTCGCCGCGCTCGAACGGACCATGGGTGGCGGTCACACCGGCGGGCAACAGGCTTCTTCCGTTGAGCAGCGCATCGAGCGCTCCGCGGTCGATGACCACCGCTCCGGCCGGACGCAGCGTTCCGGCGATCCACTGCTTGCGCGCGGTGCCCGGCGCCGCCGCAGGCAGAAACCAGGTGCAGCGCGCGCCCTGCTCGATGCGCCTGACGGGATGGCGGTGGTGGCCCGCCGCGATACACATGTAGGCGCCGGCGGAAACGGCGATGCGCGCGGCAAGGAGCTTGGTGGTCATGCCTCCGGAGCCCACCTCGGACGCGGAGCGTCCGCCCATGGCCTCGATTTCCGGCGTGATTTCACTTACTTCCTCGATCAGGCGCGCCGCCGCATCCTTGTTCGGATCGGCGCTGTAGAGCCCATCGACATCGGACAGCAGAATCAGGCAGTCGGCTGCGGCCATCTGCGCCACCCGGGCGGCCAGACGATCGTTGTCACCATAGCGGATTTCCGTGGTGGCCACGGTATCGTTTTCATTGATGACCGGCAGGGCTCCCAGGGACAGCAGTGTCTCGAGCGTCGCCCGGGCATTGAGGTATCTGCGCCGACGCTCGCTGTCTTCCAGGGTAAGCAGGACCTGGGCCACGGTAACCCCCCGGCTCTCGAGCAGATCCTTGTAGGCGTGCGCCAGTCGGATCTGGCCGACTGCAGCGGCAGCCTGGCTTTCCTCGAGCCGCAGCGCCCCCTTGGACAGCGAAAGCTGGCGGCGACCGAGCGCGATAGCGCCGGAGGACACCAGGATCACCTGCTGGTCGCGCCCGCGCAGCCACAGCAGATCCTCGACCAGGGTCTCGAGCCATGCGCGATTGAGGCGCCCCGTGCGGGCATCGACCAGAAGGGCCGAGCCGACCTTGATCACCACGCGCCGGGCCCTGCCGAGGCGGGAAACGGTGTTCGGGTCGCGGGCCATAGGGCGAAAACTATACGGTCCCGCGGCAGATCGCGCCATGACGAAGCGCTGGAGCCGTGCATCGCGCCCGGGCCGGCGCGGCGGCACGCGGCGCCCAAGCGCTCGAGCATGGTTTGGCCACGGCACCGTGCTTGCCGCTCGCCACCGGCGACGGCGGGCACTTCGCTGTGCCGGGTGATGCGCCCGGGGTGCTGCGTGCCTGGGGGCGATGGCGCCTTCCGGGCCCCTGGGTCAATCCGCTCATTCCGCGTTGCTCCCCGCCACCGCAGCCCCTAAACTTGCGCGGCCGCGAAGTGGAGAGGACAACATCGGTGAGCAGAGATTACGAACCGGTTCCCGGCCAGTGGTACGAGAACCTTGAAGACGACGAATCCTTCCGCGTCCTCAAAATGGACGAGGACGCCGAGCTGGTCGAGATCGAGTATCTCGACGGCGAGATCGAGGAAATGGACCTCGAGACCTGGCACGAGATGGACCTCGAGCCTACCCAGGAGCCCGAGGGTTGGAGTGAGGACGAAGACGAAGAAGACGAGGATGAGGACGACTGGGAGGAGGACGAGGATGATGAGGACGAGGATGATGAGGATGAGGATGAGGATGATGAGGATGAGGATTGGGAGGAGGACGAAGACGAGAGAGATTATTGAGCCTTCAGCGCCAGACTCACTGCGATCCACTCGGTGAGCCGCAGCCCGGGCACGGCTCCTAGGGCTTGCGGCGCGGCATGAGCGACGGCCTCGACAGCTGGCGGCACGAGAAGGAGTCCGCGTGGCTGTACAGGCGGGTCGCCGAGGTGGAGCCCGACCCGCGCAAGCAGCGCCTGTTCGGTCAGCTCGCGGCCGCCGCGGAAGAGCAGGCGAAGCGGTGGGAAGCCTCCCTGAGGCAGTCCGAGTCCGCAACGCCGGCTCTGATTTTTCGGCCGACGCCGCGCGCGCGTGTCGTCGCGCGGCTGGTGGCATGGCTCGGACCCAAGGCCATGCGGCCCGTCCTCGCGGCCATGAAGCTACGCGGCCTGTCGGTCTACAGCGGCGCCGCCATCACCGGCCACGACATGCCGACGACGCTCGCCGACGTCGGGGAGCGCCATCGCGCCGGTCTCGGCGGCAACCTGCGGGCGACCGTGTTCGGCATCAACGATGGACTCATCTCCAATGCCAGCCTGGTGATGGGAATCGCCGGCGCAGGCGCATCTGCGGCGCTGGTACTGATCACCGGCGTAGCCGGGCTTCTCGCCGGGGCGCTCTCCATGAGTGCGGGCGAGTATGTCTCGGTGCGCTCGCAGCGCGAGATGTACGAATACCAGATCGCGCTCGAGCGGGCGGAAATCGCCGAATATCCTGAAGAAGAAGCCGAAGAACTGGCGCTCATTTACGAGGCGCGCGGCATGGAATTGACGCAGGCGCGCGCGGTCAGCCAGGCCCTGCTCTCCCGGCCGCAGAACGCACTCGATGTGCTCAGCCGCGAAGAGCTCGGCTTGAGCCCGGGCATGCTGGGCTCTCCTTTGAGCGCGGCCAGCGCTTCCTTTCTGTCCTTTGCCGTCGGGGCAACCGTACCGGTGCTGCCCTTCCTGGTCGGCCTCACCCGGCTGCGGGAGATCATTGCCGCAGCCCTGCTCACCGTCCTCACGTTGTTTGCCGTGGGCCTCGCGATCAGCCTGTTCACCGGCCGGGACGCGCTGCGGGGCGCGCTGCGGATGGTTCTGATCGGCGGCGGGGCCGGCGCCTTGAGCTTTTTCATCGGCCACCTGCTCGGCGCGGCCCTCCGCTGACGACCGCCCCCTCGGGCGCTCCGTGCCATCGAAACGGTTTCGCCAACCGGCCGCGATGAGGCATATTGGGCGGCACATGAGCATGATCTTCGCATCCGCACCGGGGCCACTCGAGCCGCAAACGCTCGCCGGCCTGGAGCAGGTGCTCGGCCCGGGACGGTTGCTGGCCGGCCCCGAGGCCGAGCCCTTCCTCACCGATCACCGTCAGCTGTACCACGGCCGCGGCCTCGTCGCTCGACCTCACACCGCCGGGGAGCTCGCGCGCCTCCTGGCCTTCTGCAACGAGCACCGCATCGGCGTCGTGCCCCAAGGAGGCAATACCGGCTATTGCGGCGGGGCGACCCCCGATGAATCCGGCACGCAGCTCGTGGTGTCGCTCGCCCGACTGAGCCGCATCCGTCAGGTCGATCCTCTCAACTACTCGCTCGTCGCCGAAGCAGGCTGCATCCTGGCCGACGCACAGCGCGCGGCGGAGGAGGCGGAGCGATTCTTCCCTCTGAGCCTGGGGTCGCAAGGCAGCTGTCAGATCGGCGGCAATCTATCCACCAACGCGGGCGGGGTGCACGTGCTGCGCTACGGAATGATGCGCGATCTGGTGCTCGGCCTCGAAGTGGCGCTCGCCGACGGCCGGTTGCTGTCCTCGCTCACGAGCCTTCGCAAGGACAACACCGGCTACGACGTCAAATCCCTCTTTCTCGGCGCAGAGGGCACGCTCGGCATCATCACCGCGGCGAGTCTCAAGCTGTTTCCGAAGATCCGCTGCTCCGCCACCGCTTTTGCCGCCGTACCGGACCCGCGTGCGGCGGTACAGCTGCTCGCCCGCCTGCGCGAGGCGAGCGGCGATCGGGTGAGCTCCTTCGAGCTCGTGCCGCGCCTGGCCATCGAGCTCACCACACGGCACATCCCCGGGGTACGCGACCCGCTGGAGGCGCCCCACTCTTGGTATGTCCTGTGCGAGCTCACCTCTTCCCGTGCCGCCGACCCGCTCGATTCGATGCTGACGGAATGCCTGGGCGAGGCTCTGCAGGGCGGGCTGGTGCGGGATGCCGCGCTCGCCGCAAGCGAGCGCGAGCGCGCGGCGTTCTGGAAGCTGCGGGAAACCATCCCCGAGGCGCAGCGGCTCGATGGCGCAAGCCTCAAGCACGACATCTCGGTGCCCGTCGCCGCGATCCCGGAGTTCATCGAGCGCGCCGGGGCGTGGCTGCGCGAGAACGCGCCAGACGGCCGGCTGATCGCCTACGGCCACGTCGGTGACGGCAATCTGCATCTGAACCTGAACCAGGCGCCGGGCGCCGATCGCGCCGCCTTCCTCGCGCGCAGCGAGCCCATCAAGCGCGCCATCCACGACCTGGTCCGCGACTTCGACGGCAGCTTCAGCGCCGAGCACGGCATCGGCCGGCTGAAGGTGGGCGAGCTGGAGCATTACGCCCAGCCCGTGGAACTGGCCCTGATGCGCGCGATCAAACGGGTCTTCGACCCGCGCGGAATCCTCAATCCCGGCAAGGTGCTGCGGCGGGATGCGCAATGAGCCCGCTCAACCCGTGAGAGAGCCGAGATGAAGCGACAATCGAACCAGCATTTCCTGCCCACCGGCGCCCTGATCACCTGGCTCGCCACCGTGTGCGCATACGCGGTACGGGTAGGCGCGGCGACGTTTCTCGTCAACGCCGGCACGCTGGTCATCGGGGTCGGCGCGCTGTCGCTGGCGTTGCGCCTTCATTTCCGCAAGGCCCCGGAAAGCTTCGCGATTTTCTTTCCGGCGGTCGGAGAATACCGGGGGGTCGCTCAGTCGATCCGGCTGATGGCGACCCTCCTGATCGTCTACAACATCGGCACACTCTGGGTCATTCTGCACTCGTCGCTTTCCGCGGACGTGATCCGCGTAATGCTTGCCGCCGGCGTCATCTCCGCCATGAACCTCGCCGATGAATGCTGGATCGCGCGCCGCCGCCGGCTCGCCTCGACGTCCTGACGGACCGGCGAGGCGGACTCCGCAGACCGGCGATGAGCGCCGTTGAGCGAGCAGACGCTGCGCGCGAGCCGCTCGCCGAGCCGCCGGAGGGCGGCGAGCGCGCGCTGCAATCCTGGGAGCGCTAGCGAGCCTCCCTGCGCAACCGCACCAACCCCTCCTGCGCGGTGCTCGCCACCAGCCTCCCGTCCCGCGAATACACTGCGGCGCGCGCGAAACCCCTCGCTCCCGAGGCGCTCGGGCTCTCGACCGCGTAGAGCAACCACTCGTCCACCCGCATCGGGCGATGAAACCACATCGCGTGATCGATGCTCGCCATGACGAGCTTGCCGCTGAACGACGGCAGTCCGTGCGGCAACGTCGCGGTATCGAGCAGGAAATAATCCGACAGGTAGGCGAGCAGGCGACGGTGCAGGCTCTCATCGTCCGCCAGCCTGTCGACCGCGCGAAACCAGACTTGCCGTGCCGGCGGCGCCTTGCGCGCACTCAGGAACTGCATGGGCTGCACCAAGCGGAACTCGAACGGCCGCGGACGATCGAGAAAGCGCCGCACGCCCTCCGGCAGGCAGGCGAGCATCTCCTGCGGCGGCCGGCTGGAATCCGGCAGCGTCTCCGGCGCCGGAACGGATGGCATCTCGAGCTGGTGATCGAACCCCTCCTCCACGATCTGGAAGGAGGCCGCCATGTTGAAAATCGGCTCGCCGTGCTGGATGGCCACCACGCGGCGGTTGCAGAACGCTTGCCCGTCCAGGCTGCGGTCGACCTGGTACACGATGGGCGCGTTGAAATCGCCGCGGCGCAGGAAATATGCGTGCAGCGAATGCACGATGCGCCCTTCCACGGTGGAGGCGGCGGCGCTGAGCGCCTGGCCGAGCACCTGGCCGCCGAACACCTGCGGAGCGCCGATGTCACGGCTCTCGCCGCGGAACAGGTTCACCTCCAGCGGCTCGAGATCGAGAAGCTTGACGAGGTCGGCGAGTCGGGGATCCATCAGTTCTCCTCGGTGCGGGATCGAGAGACGAGTCCCCCGGGGCGCAGCGGCGAGGCCGTGCCTTGCGGCGCAGCATCGCTTCGCCCCGCCGAGCGGGGGTCCCTGCATGCGCAACCGCGCTTGAGCGAAGCACGGTGTGCGCAGCGCACTGCCCGGATCCGGCGCATCATACTAGTCGGGCACGCCCAGGCGCTGGTGCATGACGGGGCTGGTGGTGGTGTACTGAAGAAACTGGCGCTTCTGCGGATACAGGTGATGCTGGATGCCGAAGGCGGCCAGCGCCGCCTCGTGGAAGCCCGAGAGAATGAGCTTCTTCTTGCCCGGATAGGTGTTGATGTCGCCCACGGCAAACACGCCCGGGAGGCTGGTCTGGAATTTCTCCGTGTCGACCTCGAGTGCCTTCTTCTCAAGCTGCAGGCCCCACTCGCCGATCGGCCCAAGCTTGGGGTGCAGTCCAAAGAACACCAGCAGCTGCTCGGCCTCGAGCTCGAGCACGCTGGCATGCGTCTTCACGCTGACGCCGTGCAGCCTCCCGTCCCGAACGAGCAGCGACTGCGGCAGCGCCTCGTACAAATGCATACGCCCCGCCGCGACCAGTTGCTTCATCTTCGCGACCGAGGCGGGCGCAGCGCGGAACTCGGCGCGCCGGTGTACCAGTGTCAGGCTCGTGACCCGCGACACCAGCTCCAGCGTCCAGTCGAGCGCGGAGTCTCCGCCTCCGAAGATGACGATGCGCTTGCCCTCGAGCGCGGCGGGATCCTTGACCCGGTATCGGATGGCACCTCCTTCGAAGGGCTCGGCACCCGCAAGTCCCAGGCGGCGCGGCTGGAACGATCCGACACCCGCTGCGATGACCACGGCGCCGGCGTTAAATCGCGTACCGGCCGCGGTGCTCAGCGTAAAACGCCCGTCCTCCCGGGGCGCGAACCCGCTGACCTCCTGCCCCAGGTGAAATCGCGGCTTGAAGGGCTTGATCTGTTCCATCAGCCGCTCGATCAGCTCCTGCGCGCCGCACACCGGGAGCGCCGGAATGTCATAGATGGGCTTTCCGGGATAAAGCTCCGTGCACTGGCCCCCCGGATGGGCCAGCGAGTCGACTACATGGGCGCTGATGCCAAGCAAGCCCAGCTCGAACACCTGGAAAAGACCACAGGGCCCCGCGCCGATGATCACCACCTCGGCGTCGATAGGCTCTGCGCCGGCCTTGCCGGACTCGAGATCGATCTCACTCACGCGCAGCCACCCTTTCTCGGATGCAAAGCCCCGATTTTAAACGAGGTGCTTGTGCTGCGGGGTCCGCGGGGACCGGCACCCGAGATCTTCAGGCGCGGCCCGCGTTCGAATCGGTCGGCGTATGGAAATACTCGCTCTCGGAGGCGAGCTGCTCGATCAAGCGCGTGAGCTCTGCCATGCGCCCCTCGGCCGTGCTGATGGGCAGGCAGTCCTGGCAGCGCGGATCTCCACAGGGCTGGCGCGAATACAGCCAGTACTGCAGCGCACCGGCAAGCAGCCCGTCGGCGATGTCCCACAGGTCGGCGTCCCGGTCCTTATCCGCCATCCGATTGCCCAGATCGACGGCTTTGGTAAATGCAGAGTCGAAGGTATCAGCGATTTCGGTCATGGGCCGTCTTCTACCACATCCGCGCAGTATAAAGCATACCTCCCCGCGGCATGGGAAACGGCCTGTCGCCCGGGCGAAGGCCCGGCTTGCCGAACCCTCGTGGGGCCTCTCGGGAGGCTCCTCCCATGGCGGTCACCCACGCGCGTACAAGCTTTAGCTCACGCTATGCCGTTGGAAGAGCCCGCAAGCCCGTCGGGCTTGGGGTGCGCAATCAAGCCCGAGAGGCTGACAAGAAGGCATCGCGGGCGCGCACGCCGATGTCGGGCTGGTCGGTAAAGAACCCGTCGATCCCGGTTGCGAGAAAACATCTGAGCTCGCCCGCGAGGTCGCCGCGGTCCGCGTCCTGGGCCGAGGAGCGCAACTGCGCGGGCAGGAAGGCGTTTTCCGCACGGAAGGTCCAGGGATTGACCCGCAGCCCTTCCGCATGAGCGTCGGCGACGAGCGCGGTCGGTCCGGTGAGCCCGTCCCGGCCGTCCCGCGGAACCACCAGCGATTTCTCGGGGCCAATCGCCGAGGCGTAGGTGGCCACCTGCGCCAGTCCCTTGCGCGTGAGCAGATCGGCAAAGGGGCGCGCATCGCCCGAGGCGATGAGATCGGCCGGGGCGCCCTCGGCCTCGATGAGCTGAACGCGCGGCAGTCGGGTGAGCAGACTCAATTCACGCAGGATCGAGGGCTCGAACGATTGCAGAAACACCCCGGCGTGCGGTCCGCGGCAACCGAAACGCTCGAGCGTCTCGATGAGCGGCTCGGCCATGGGCAGGCCGAGGGCCGCGAAGTAACTCGGGTGCTTGATCTCGGGATACAGCCCTATCGGCCCGGGTGGGGGCGAGCCGAGAGCGCGCGCGCGCCTCTCGCGCCCGACCTCCTCGCGCAACGATAGGATTTCCTCCAGCGTGGCGATCTCGAACTGCCCGTCGAAGCGGCGGTTGTCGGGCCTCAGGTCCGGGATGCGCTCGCGCACGCGCAGGGTCTTCAGCTCCTGCAGGGTGAAGTCCTCGGTGAACCAGCCCGTGACGGCCGCTCCGTCGATGACCTTCGTGGTGCGCCGCGAGGCAAAGCGCGCGTGCCGCGCCACATCCGTGGTGCCGCCGAGCTCGTTTTCATGACGCGCCACCAGCACCCCGTCCCGGGACATGACCAAATCCGGCTCGAGGGCGTCGGCCCCCTGCTCGAGCGCGAGCCGATAGGCCGCCAGCGTATGCTCCGGACGATAGCCGCTCGCGCCCCGATGACCTATGACGGTGGGTTTCTGCATCGCCTTGTGCCGCTTGCTACACTGGCGGGGTGTGGCTGACCGAGCATGACATCTATCTGTTCCGCGAGGGTACCCATGGACGAGCCTACGAGAGGCTCGGGGCACACCCGCTGGCGCCCGAGCCGGGCCGCACGGCCGGGACGCGCTTCGCGGTGTGGGCTCCAAACGCCGCCTCGGTCTCGCTGATCGGGGATTTCAACGGCTGGAACGTGCAAAGCCACCCCCTCGCGCCTCGTCACGACTCCTCGGGGATCTGGGAAGCCTTCGTTGCGGGCATCGGCCCCGGGACGCTCTACAAGTATCACATAGTGTCCCGCGACGGGGCCTACACGGTCGACAAGAGCGATCCGTACGCGTTTCATTGCGAGCAGCCGCCGCGCACCGCCTCGGTCGTATGGGATCTCGCCTATGAGTGGGGCGATGAGGGCTGGCGTGATTCCCGCGCCCGGACCAATGCCCTGGATGCGCCCTGGTCGATCTACGAGCTGCATCTGGGCTCGTTCATGCGGCCCCCGCCGCAGCGCCAGCGCTGGCTCACCTACCGGGAGCTTGCGCACGCGGTGGCCGACTATGTGACCGAGATGGGCTTTACGCATGTGGAGCTGCTGCCGGTCATGGAGCACCCTTTCTACGGCTCCTGGGGCTACCAGGTGACCGGCTACTTCGCGCCGACCTCCCGCCACGGTACGCCGCAGGATTTCATGTACTTCGTCGACCACCTGCACCAGCGTGGCATCGGCGTGATTCTCGACTGGGTGCCGTCGCACTTTCCGTCCGATCAGCACGGGCTCGGTTTTTTCGATGGCACGCACCTGTACGAGCATGCCGATCCGCGCCAGGGACATCACCCGGACTGGAACAGCTCGATCTTCAACTACGGCCGCGCCGAAGTGCGCAACTTTCTCCTGAGCAGCGCCCTGTTCTGGCTGGAGGTCTACCATGTCGATGCGCTGCGCGTGGACGCGGTCGCCTCCATGCTCTACCTCGACTACGCACGGCGCGACGGCGAATGGATTCCCAACCGGTTCGGGGGCAACGAGAACCTGGAGGCGGTGGAGTTTCTGAAGCAGCTCAACCTCGCCGTCTACCGCGATCATCCCGATACGCAGACCATCGCCGAGGAGTCGACCGCCTGGCCCATGGTCTCGCGGCCGGTCTACCTGGGCGGACTCGGATTCGGCATGAAATGGAACATGGGCTGGATGCACGACACGCTCAAGTACCTCGCCGCCGACCCGCTGTACCGCAAGTACCATCACAGCCAGATCACCTTCAGCCTCTGGTACGCGTTCAACGAGAATTTCGTGCTGCCGCTCTCCCACGACGAGGTGGTGCACGGCAAGGGCTCGCTGCTTGGCAAGATGGCGGGCGATGACTGGCAGCGCTTCGCCGGGCTGCGGCTGCTGTACGGCTACCTCTGGACGCATCCGGGCAAGAAGCTGCTGTTCATGGGCGGGGAGTTCGGCCAGCGCAGAGAATGGGGGCACGAGGAGAGCCTTGAGTGGCACCTGCTCGAGCAGGCGCCGCACGCGGGAGTGCGCAAATGGGTGAAGGACCTCAACGGCCTGTACCGCTCCACCCCGGCGCTGCACGAGCGCGACTTCAGCGCCCAAGGCTTCCAGTGGGTCGACTGCGACAATGCCGACGACAGCGTCATCGTGTACCTGCGCCGGGGACGGGCAGCGGCTGACTGGGCCCTGATCGCCTGCAACTTCACGCCCGTACCCCGGGACGGCTATCGAGTCGGGGTGCCGCTCGGCGGCCGATGGGTCGAGCGCCTGAACAGCGATGCCGCCGAATACGGCGGCAGCGGCAGCGGCAACCTGGGAGGCGTGCAGGCCGCCGACCAGCCTTCCCACGGGCGCCCGCATTCCCTGACCTTGCACCTGCCTCCGCTCGCCGCGATCGTGCTGATGCCCGGTTGATCCGCCGCCGGCCGGGCCGTCGCTGCGCCGCTGCGCAGGCGTCCTGCGCGCCGAGCCCTCGCCGCCGGCCCCCCCCCCCCCCCCCGGCCGATCGACTGCCGCTTCGCCCGCCGGCCCCGCGGCGGCTCGCACGCATCTGACCTCACCGCCGCAGGGTGCTTGCGCGCCCTGCGGGCCATATGTATTATCATCATCATAATATCTACGGGCCCGCCGCAGCGAGAGTGCAGAGCATGAACCACGACGTCATCATCACTTGCGCCGTGACCGGCGATGACACCAAAGTCACCAAGAGCCCGCACTGCCCGGTCACCCCGCAGCAGATCGCGACGGCAGCGGTGGATGCCGCCAGGGCGGGCGCGGCGATCGTACACATCCACGTGCGCGATCCGGAGACGGGCGCTTTCAGCATGGAGACCCGCCACTACCGGGAGGTCGTCAAGCATATCCGCGAAAGCGGCGTCGATGTCATCGTCAATCTGACCTGCGGCATGGGCGGCTACATCTGCGTCGGGGAGCGCGGCCTGGACGACACCCCCGCGCCGGGCACGGATTTCGTCAGCCAGGAGCGGCGCATGCAGCATGTGATCGATCTGTGTCACGAAGGGCTGTACCGTCCCGACATCGCCACCCTGGACTGCGGCAGCCTCAACTTCGGCGACGGCAACCGCGCGTACGTGTCGACACCGGACTATCTGCGCCGCGGCGCCGCCATCCTGCGCGACCTCGGCGTGAAGCCCGAGCTCGAAGTGTTCGACACCGGCAACCTGTGGTTCGTCCGCAAGATGGTCGACGAAGGGCTGATTCCCGCGCCCGCGCTCATCCAGCTGTGCACGGGCATCCCGTATGGGGTGCCGGCCGACCTCGGCCATCTGCTCGCCATGGTCAACACCCTGCCTGCCGGCAGCATCTGGACGTCCTTCGCCATCAGCCGCATGCAGATGCCGTGGGTGGCCCAATCCGTACTGCTCGGCGGCAACGTGCGGGTCGGGTTGGAGGACAACCTCTATCTCAGCCGCGGCGTGTATGCGAGCAATGCCCAGCTGGTCGAGCGGGCCCGGACCCTCATCGAGGCCATGGGCGCGCGCATCCTCTTGCCGGCCCAGGCGCGCGAACGGCTGCAGATTCGCTGAGCGAGCGCCCGGGGGACAGCGCCGATGCCGGTGCAACCGCTCTACCGCACACCGGTCGATCCGCAGTGGATCGACTACAACGGCCATCTGCGCGACGCCTACTATGGGCTCATCCTGAGCCTCGCCACGGACGCGCTGATGGACCGTCTGGGCATGGATGCGCCCTACCGCGAGCGCACGCGCTGCACGCTCTACACCGTCGAGATGCACATCCACTACCTGAAAGAGGTGCACGAGAGCGATGTGGTTGTCGTCAACGCGGCCATTCTCGGCAGCGACACCAAGCGGATACACGCGGCCGTGCGGCTCGGCTGCGAGGGCCGGGACGAGCCGGCCGCCGCCGCCGAGATCATGCTCCTGCACATCAAGCAGGGGGACACGCCCGCGGTCGCGCCCTTTCCGCCCGACATCGCCCGGGCCATCGAGCACTTCCGCGAGCAGTCGGCCGGCATGCCCGTCGGCCCGGGCTCACGCCAGATGGCATTGAGGAGCCGCCCATGACCACTGTCCCCCGCTCACGCACCCCGCTCGCCTGGCTGGCCGCGGCTGCACTGGCGCTGATGGCCACCGCCGCGGCCGCCGCTCCGGCCCGGTTCAATATGCGCCCCCTCGATGCGGCCCGCCGCATCGTCGCCCTGCCGGACGGCATCTCCATGGCGTACGTGCCGCTCGGTGACCCGCGCGGCACTCCGGTCGTGCTGATCCACGGCTACACCGACAGCGACCTCGACTGGACCCCGCTCATCCCCTACCTCTCGAAGAGCTTCCGCCTGATCGTCGTCGACCTGCGCGGCCACGGCGAATCGAGCAAGCCGCAATGCTGCTACACCCGCTACGACTTCGCCTATGACGTCAAGCTGCTGCTCGACAAGCTGCACGTGCGCCGCGCCGACATCGTCGGCCACTCCCTCGGCAGCATCGTCGCCCAGACCTTCGCGGAGGTCTGGCCGAAGCGCACCGATCGGGTGGTGCTCATTTCCTCGACCGCGGGCCCTCCGCCCAAGGCAGCGCGTCACGAGTACGACTGGGCGGCGCAGATCCGCCGGCTGAAAGAGCCGCTGAACCCCGATTCCGCCTTCATGCGCAAGTGGTGGTCGTCGCCGCATCCGGTCGACCCGGCTTTCCTGCGGCGCGAGCGGCAAAATGCGGCCGCAATTCCGTTGCGCATCTGGCTGGCCGTGCTCCATCAGAGCCTGTCGGATGCCGACCTGCGGGGCCTCGCCTCGACGCTGCCGCGCCTTAAGGCACCGACACTGCTCATCTGGGGAAGCGATGACCCGATCATGCTGCCCGCCATGCGCCGCGGCCTGCAGCGGGCTCTGCCGCACGCCAAGGTCGTGATCTTTCCCGGACTCGGCCACAACCCGTTCTGGGAACAGCCGCGCCGCGTCGCTTCGGTCATCAACGCCTTTCTCAACCCCGCTGCGAGCGTGCGCCGCTACGGCGCCGGCTGACCGGCGGGGCCATCGGATCGAATCACATAAATTCAACCCCGGGGGTATGACGACATGAGTCCGACAAGCCATTCGAGGAGCCGGCACAAGGAGGCCGCGCTCGCCGCTCTGATCATCGCAGGTCTCGGCTCCGCAGGATCGCTGTGGGCCACCGACCCCGCCCCGGAGTTGCCGGTGGCCGCGCCCGGCTCGCCGCTCGGGGAAATCGTGGTGACTGCGCAGAAATTCAGGCAGCCGCTCGCCAAGGTGCCGGAGAGCATCACGGCGTTCACCTCGCAGGCGCTGCACGCCTTCCACATCAAGTCCTTCGCCGCCTACGCCACCAAGACGCCGAACCTCTCCTTTTCCTATGGCGGCGGCCCGACCGGGATCGCCGATGCGCGCAGCGTCGCGATTCGCGGCATCACCGGTCAGAACCTGTTCGGCACCTCCGGCGCGACCGGGTTCTATATCGACAGCACGCCGCTGCCGGCCTCGATCGACCCGCGCATCGTGGACATCTCCAGCATCGAGGTGCTCAAGGGGCCGCAGGGCACGCTGTACGGCGAGAGCTCCCTCGGCGGCAACGTCCGCCTGATCACCCACAGGGTGAACCTGCGGAGGACCGACGGGCATTTTTCGACCGACATCGGCGCCACATCCGGCGGCGGCAGCCCCGATTACGGCGCCAGCGCCGTCGTCAATCTGCCGCTTGTATCCAATGTGCTCGGCGTGCGCATCGTCGCCTTCGACAGCCACCACGCCGGCTACCTGACACGCACCTTCCCGGCGAGCGCTTCGAGCCCCGCAGTCGCCAACCCATTTCTCAATGTGCCGCGCCGCAGCGTCGGCAACCAGGGCGCCATCACGACCTACGGCGGCAGCGCCACCGTGCTGTGGCGGATCAGCAGGCGCTTCAACGCCAGCCTGCTCCTCATGAGCCAGGAAGAGAAGTATCACGGCTTTCCCGCGACATTCGCGCCGCTGCCGAATTTCGACCCCGTGTACACGCTCAATCGCGCCTTCAACGTCCAGCCGACCGCCCTCGACCGCTGGCAGATGGCCTCGCTCACATTGAAGTACCGCGGCAGCGGCTGGAGCGTGGTGTCCGCCACCAGCTACTTCCACCGTCATACGCAGGATGTCGAGGACTCGACCTACGGCACGCAACAGGTGCTCTCCTCCTACTACCAGGTCTCGGGCCTGCCCGCGCAGCCGTATCTGTGGACGGGCGAGCATTACTTCAACCAGTTCAGCAACGAGACACGCTTCTCCTTCAAGCCGATTCACCACGTCAGCGGCACGTTCGGCCTGTTCGTGGCGGACTCGCGCGCCCTCTTTTACATCCCGCCGACCTTCGCCAACGGCCTGGTCGCGGCGACGGCCGGCAACACGGTCGTGGGCCCCTGGCCGAACGACCTCATCTGGACGCAGCGCAACCCCGGCAGGGAGAGGGACTATGCGCTGTTCGGCCAGGTGTACTGGAATTTCCTGCCCAGATACACGCTGACGCTCGGGGCGCGCCAGTACTGGCTGAGGCAGAGCACAGACTACATCGCCAACGGCTTCATGAACTTCGGCCTGACGCCGAGCGCCCCGCAAACCAACAGCCAGCACGGCCTCGACCCGAAGGTGGCGCTGTCCTATCAGGCGACCAAATCGACCATGCTGTACATGTCGGCCTCGAAGGGCTTCCGCGCGGGCAACGCCCAGGCCTATCTGCCCTTCTGCGCCGAGCCGAACCTGCCGGTGAGCGACATCACGCACCTCAAGTCCGACACGCTGTGGTCGTACGAGGCGGGCGCCAAGATGCAGCTGTCGCACCCCGGGCTGCTGCTCACGGCGGACGGCTTTCACATCAACTGGAACAACATCCAGCAGCAGGTGGCGCTGCCGTGCGGCGCGTACTTCGACATCAACGGCGGCAGGGCCATCATCAACGGCGGTGAGCTCGAGGCGATGGGCTATCTCACTCAGCGCCTGCAGATGCGCTTCGGGGTCGGCTACGAAGCCACCGACCTCACCAAGCCCGGAGCGCTGGGCCTGGTCGGTCTGAGCCCGGGCTCGCGCATCATGGACGTGCCGGCCTGGACCGGCACCCTCGGGGGCGTATATCGCCGCCCGATCAGCGCCCGTGTCACCGGCTTCGTGGGTGCGGACTACAGCTTCACGGACAGCAGCGAATCGCTGCTCAACGGCGGCGCCGGCGCCATCGCGACCCGGCCGAGCTATTCGCTGCTCGATGCGCGCATCGGCATCGATTGGGGCAGGTCATCGCTGTCGCTGAACGGCAGCAATCTCACCAACGCCAAGCCCAATCTCGGCGACATCGGCTACGTGGGCTACGCGCAGTACAACGCGGCCGGGATCGTCATCCCGCAAGTCGCCACGCTCAGGCCGGCGACCGTGACTCTCGAGTACTCGAGGTCGTTCTGAGCGGCGACACGCCCGGCGTCAGGCCCCGGACGGCCCCGGGCGCCGCCCGGGGCGGGCGGGCGCGCTCGTCGAGGCCGCGCCGGCCCAGCCCGCGAGCAGCTGCAGCTGCAGACGCAGCTGGCGGATCTGCCTCTCGGGCGGCCAGTCCCCGGGACTCGCGACCGCGCTCGCGGTCAGGCCGTTGATGAACGTCACCACCGATCTGAGGACTTCCTCGCGCGTATCGGTCGGCCACTGCGGCCACTGCGGCCAGCTCTGCGCGAGGCAGCGCTCGAACAGGCGCAGGTACGCCCGGTGGATCCAGACATTGACCCGCTTCAGGCGCTTGTCCGCCATGACTTGGCCCCAGAAGGCGGTCCAGAACGCGCACTCGGTGAAACGCGTGGCATCGACGGGCAGCGCCTCGCAGAGCAAGGCCAGAAGATCCGGCTGCTCCGCTGCCTCGGTCTGATGGGAGAGGCGCTCCTCGATGCGCCGCAGGATCAGCCGCAGGGCGGCGACGATGATGTCCTGCTTGGTGTCGAAGTAATGGGCCACCATCCCGGTGGTATAGCCGGCTTCGCGCGCGATGCGCGCGATGGTGGTCTGCTCGAAGCCGTACTTCGCCACGACACGGCAGGCGACGAGCGCGATCTCGTCGCGCCGCCGTGCATGATCGACGATCTTGGGCATGACTCGATAGCCCTCCCGGACATCATGTGCCCGGGAAGACTACATGACGGCCGGCCTGAGCGGGAGCCCGCAGCTTGGCGTGGGCGGCGCGGATGCCATCGAGCCTTGCGCGCACCGCCGTGTCGATGGGCGCGCACGCCCCTTCCGAGGCGCTGGCATACTCATAGCGCTGCTCACCGGTGGCGATCAGGCGACCGTCGCTGCGGCGCTTGAGACTGTGAAACAGATGCACGCCGTTGTCGTCGACCCCGAGCACCTGGGTGGTCACGAAAATCGAATCGAGCGCGCTGGCCGGCGCATGATGAATCACGTGGCTCTCGACGGCAAAGAACGCCCGGCCCGCGCTTCGATCGGCGCCGTTGATGCCCGCGAGCCGGAACAGCGCGTCCGCGGCATCGCCGAACACCTGCACACAGCGCGACTCGGCCATGCGTCCGTTGTGATCGATCCACTCGGGACGGACCTCGGCCTGCAGGGTTTTGAGCGGCTGCCCGGGCACCGCGGCGCCATCCCCGTCAGCGCCCCCGAGCGCCGCGGCGCTATCGGCGTAGAGCCGCTCCTCCAAGGCGCGCAGCGTCGAGCCGGCCCCGATGTCGAACTGCCTCAGCACCTGCTGGATGGCCACCAGGTAGTCGTCGCGCAGCCGCTCGAGCTCACGGATCGAGCGCCCGGCCGCCTGCGCCTGGGTGCCCTCGACCATGCGGTCGATGAGCTGCTCGGTGAGCTCCGGCGCTTCGAGCTTGGTCCAGGGCCATTTGAGGCACGGACCGAACTGCCGCAGCATGTGGCGCATGCCCGTCTCCCCGCCGGCCAGATGATAGATGAGGTTCGTGCCCATCGCCGCCCAGCGCAAGCCCGGTCCGTACACGATGGACTCGTCGAGCTCGCCGGTGGTGGCAACCCCGTCGTTCACCATATGCAGGATCTCGCGCCAGAGCGCCTCCTGCAGGCGGTCGGTCAGGTGGCCCGGCACCTCGCTGCGCACGCGCAACGGATGCATGCCGATATACGTATAGAATGCGTGGGCGGCCTCGAGCGTGCGCAGCGAGGTCTCGCGGCCCCCGACCAGCTCGACCAGCGGCAGCAGGTACACCGGGTTGAACGGGTGGGCGACCAGAAAGCGCTGCGGAGAGTGCATGTCGCGCTGCAGGTCCGAGGGCATCAGGCCCGAGGTGCTCGAGGCAATCACCACGTCCGCCGGCGCATGCCGGCTGGCCTCCGCCAGCACACGCCGTTTCAGCTCCAGCTGCTCGGGTATGTTCTCCTGGATGAAATCCGCCCGGCGCGCCATCGCCTCGAGATCGGTGGTGAAGGTGAGCGTGCCCTTCGGCGGCAGCGGCGCGCTCGTCAGCCGCGCCAGGGCGGTCTCGGCGTTGGCGACCGCGCCGCGGATCCAGTCCTCCATTTCCGGCCTGACGTCCGCCGCAATCACATCCATCCCGAAGTGCAGCGCGCGCGCGGCCCAGCCGCCGCCGATCACCCCGGTGCCCAGCAACCCCAGTGTCCTGACACTTCTCATGCTTTCGACCATTTCGCTCACCCTCCCGCCGGCGGCTTGCGGCCGGCGACGGCATTTTATAATATTGCCATCATAATATAAACAGGCTCGCTCGCGTACCGGGATGCCGGCGCGGCGCCGCAGCACGCGTGGCCCATAGAATGTTGCTCGAGAAACGCTCCATCGACTACGTGCCGCTCGCCGAGCGGCACGGCAAGGTCTGGCACCTCTGGCCGGTGTGGTTCTCGGGCGATGCGCACCTCGCGACCCTCGCCATCGGCGTGCTCGGCATCGCCCTCGGTGAGAACCTGCTGTGGACGGCCGTGGCGGTGATCGCCGGCTGCGCCATCGGCACCTTCTTCATGTCGTTTCACTCGGCGCAGGGGCCGCAACTCGGGCTGCCGCAGATGATCCAATCGCGGCCGCAGTTCGGCTATGCCGGGGCGCTGCTCGTGTGGGCATTCGCCCTGGTGACCTACATCGGCTATAACGCCTTCAATCAGGTGCTCGCCGTCCAGGCGCTGCATCAGCTCGCCCACGGCCTGCCCGCCGACTCGCCGGCGCTGGTGATCGGCTTCGCGCTGCTCGCCGCCGGCATCGCCACCGTCGGCTACGACTCGATCCACCTCGCGCAGCGGGCGGTGGCGTTTTCCATGCTGGCGATCCTCACTCTGTTCACGGTGAGCGCGGCGTTTCTGCTGAAGATTCCCGCCTCGCAGTGGGACTTTCACGACTTTCGCCCGACGCCCTTTCTCACCGAGCTGCTGGCGGCGGCCGCCTACCAGCTCACCTGGTCGATCTACGTGTCCGACTACTCCAGGTACCTGCCGAAGGAGGTCAGCATCCGCGCCTCCTTCTGGTGGACCTACCTCGGCGCGTTCGTCGGCGGCGCCTGGATGATGCTGGTAGGAAGCCTCGCCGCGGCGATGTTCCCGCGGCTCGATGTGCCCGCGGCGCTCGAGCGCGCCGCCAACGGCATCTTTCCCGGCCTCGGCGTGCTGGTGCTGGTCGGTGCGCTGCTCGGCCTGCTGACCGTGGCGGCGCTCAATTTCTACGGCGCATCGCTGACCCTGCTCAGCGTCTGGGACACCTTCGAGCCGCTCAAGAGCAGCGCCGGCAAGCGCATCGCGAGCCTCGCCGCCGCGGCCATGGTCTCCACCGCGATCGCGCTCGATTCCTCGAGCAACTTTCTGCACGGCTTCTCCAATCTGCTCTCGGTGCTGCTTTACCTGTTCACGCCCTGGACGGCAATCAACCTGGCGGACTTCTACCTGGTGCGCAAGGGGCATTACTCGGTGCGGGAGATCTTCAACCCCCGCGGCATGTACGGGCGTTGGAATTGGCACGGGCTGATGGCCTACGCCGGCGGGTTCGCGGCCATGATCCCGTTCTTCAGCACCGGGATGTACACCGGGCCCGTCGCCCGCTGGCTCGGCGGCGCCGATCTGTCCATGCTGGTCGGCCTGCCGGTGTCCGCGGGGCTTTACCTGCTCGCCTGCCGCACGATGGATCTCGAGGCTGACGCCCGCGCGGCCGCGGCGGCCGACCTTGGACTGGAGCCCGCCACCGACGCGACCGAGCCGGATGAGGCCGTGCTTTCCGACGCGTGAGCGTGCCGTCGCCGCTCGCCACCGGCACCCGTCGGTCCTGGATGCCGCCCTGCAAGAGGCGCCGCGCCCGGGGCCTCGAGCCCGATGATCGAGAGGCCGGGAGCCGCTCCGCCCCGATCGAGCATGCAAAGCGCCTGTCCCGTCAGCCGCCCGGCCGGTGGGCTGCGGCGAAGGTCTCGCGGATCGCACGCAGACGCACCTCGAGCTCGGCGCCAAGCGGCTCGGGGCGGTGCGCCAGGAGCGCGCGGACATCGGCATCGATTCTCTCCAGGAGTTCCTCATCGGGTAGCATCCCCGTGCTCACCGGCAGGCGGGCACCGAAGTAGCGGCTGTTCCACAGATGCTCGCGGCAATGCGCGGCGGTGTGCCGCCGGCCAAGGTAATTGCCCCGGGCGCCGACTTCTCGGGCGAGATCGAGAGCGATCGTGTCCGCATCGATCGTGATGCCCTGCCAAAGCGTGCGCAGCAGGCCGGCCAGGTCATCGCACAGGCACAGCGCGTGCAGCGAGAACGTCAGGCCTTGGTCGAGCGAGCCGAGGTAGTCAAGCGTCGCGGGACGGCTGTAGAAGGCCTGCATCATGCCGAGGGAGATCTCCGCGATCGCATCCTGATTGAAGCGGCGCGCGGGGGAGTGGCCGCCGGCACCGGTGAGGGAAGGCAGCCGCAGGTGGCGGCGCACCTGGCACATGAGCATGTCCGCGAGCGAGGTCTGGGCGAAATTGCCGATGCCGCCGGTGGCCGGCTCCATGAATGACACATCGGAGCTGCCGACGCAAAATGCGCCGCGGCGGATGAGCTGCGCGAGAACCATGCCGGCGAAATCCGTCGCCAGGCTGTTCACCATGCAGCCGGCAGTCGTGATGGGAGTGGAGGCGCCGCCGATCGGCAGAGTGCCCACGCTGACCGGCACGCCCGCACGCACGCACTTCACGAGCTGCTCCACGTGGGCGCGCGGATAATTGAGCGGCAGCGGCGTGATGATGTGCAGGAAGTACGGCTTCTCGAACAGCACCTCCCGTCCGCCGCGGATCGCCGCGGCCATCTCGAGCACGGGGTCGAGAGACTCGGCGTTCTCGCACAGATACTCGAGCGGCTTCGTCGTGTTGGCCGCCATGATGGCGAATTCCTCGATCTCGCCATGGATGTCCGACCGGGCCACGTTCTTGACAGCGACGCAGACCGCATCCATGTTGGGTAACGCATCCGCGACACGCGTCACCATCTCAAGGTCCTCGCCGTCGCTCGGACGCTGCTCACCGCTCACGGGATCGAAAATCTTGATGCACGTCATGCCGGGCATGAACCAGGTGTGGCGGTCGTCGACCTCGATGCAGCGCCGCCCGTTGCGATCCCAGAGCCTCACGCTCTTTGCGGCGCCGACGAGGGCCGCCCGCACCAGCTGTGGCGGGAAACGCACGATCCCATCGGAGGAGACGTCGCACCCGGCTTTGCGAAACAGCTCGAGAGCCTGCGTCTGCGGGTCGAAGGCGACGCCGCAGTCCTGCATGAGCGTGAGCGCGCCCTCGATCAGCCGCAGGGCGAGCTCGGAAGGCACCGCCTCGTACGGCGCGGTGGCGCCGTGATGCAGCCCCGGATCGGCGGGCGGGGCGTTCACGGTCTCGGACATGGGGGCCGGCTGGGGTCTTCTTGCGCGGCGCGCCGGGCGGCTTTCGGTAGGCATAGGTTATCCGCCGTGTTATGGAGCGGGATTAGAGTCCAAAGTTTATATGACTATATAGCATTTGCCAAATATATTATATGCTCATATAGTTCTCCTGACCACCTCACCATGGACGGCCAACCGTCCCGAGCGCGGCCCGCCGCGAAGCGCAAATGAGTACCGAATCCCGCTATGACGTGCTGTTCGAGCCGGTGCGCATCGGTCCTGTCACCGCGCGCAACCGTTTCTACCAGGTGCCCCATTGCACGGGCATGGGCGCCGCCTTGCCGCGCACGCTGGCGGCGATGCGTGGGATGAAGGCCGAGGGAGGCTGGGGGGTGGTTTGCACCGAGTACTGCTCCATTCACCCGAGCTCCGATGACCAGCCGTATCCATCGGCGGCGAACTGGGACGAGGGCGACGTGCGCAACCTCGCCGCCGTAGCCGATGCGGTGCACGCGCACGGCGCGCTCGCCGGGATCGAGCTGTGGCACGGGGGCAGTTTCGTCTCGAACCTGGCGAGTCGCGTACCGAGCCTCGGGGTGCGCTCGATGCCGAGCCGCTGCGAGCCAATCCAGTCCCAGCGCATGGACCGGCGCGACATCCGCCGCTTCCGCCAATGGCATCTCGCGGCCGCGAGACGCGCCAGGGCTGCGGGCTTCGACGTGATCTATGTCTACCCGACGCACGGCTACCTGGTCTCGGAATTCCTCTCGCGCGAGCTCAACGGGCGTCTCGATGAGTACGGAGGCTCGCTTGAGAACCGGACACGGCTGTTTCGCGAGCTGCTGGACGAGACGCGCTCGGCGGTCGGCGACAAGTGCGCGCTCGCGGTGCGCTTCTCGGCCGAGGGTCACGGCGATCGGCACCTGAGCGGCGATGAGGCCCGGGATGTGCTCGCCATGACAGGTCCGATGGCGGACCTGTGGGACCTGGTCGTCGCCGACTACTACGGCGAGGAGATGGCGAGCTCGCGATTTGTCAGGGAAGGCGCGCTCGAATCGAAGGTTGCCCACGTCAAGGCGCTGACGGGCAAATCCGTCGTGAGTGTCGGGCGCTTCACCTCCCCGGACGCCATGGTGCGCCAGGTGCGCAGCGGCGTCCTTGACTTCATCGGCGCCGCGCGCCCCTCGATCGCCGATCCGTTCCTGCCCGCCAAGATCCGCGAAGGCCGTCTCGAGGACATTCGCGAATGCATCGGCTGCAACATCTGCTATGCGCACAATTACCGCGGCGCGGCACTGCGCTGCACGCAGAATCCCACCATGGGAGAGGAATGGCGCAGCGGCTGGCACCCCGAGAAGGTGCCTGCGGCTCGCGGCGGCACGGTGCTGATCGTGGGAGCCGGGCCCGCCGGACTCGAAGCGGCCCACGTGCTCGGCAAGCGCGGCTATTCGGTCACGCTCGCCGATGCGGCTCACGAGCCCGGAGGGCGGGTCACGCTCGAGAGCCGCCTGCCCGGCCTCTCGGAATGGGCGCGGGTCAGGGATTACCGCCTGGCTCAGATCAAGCGGCTGTCCGGTGTCTCCCTGTATCTCGGCAACCGACTGTCGGCCCAGGACGTCCGCGAGTTTGGAGCCGATCACGTGCTCATCGCCACCGGTGCCCGGTGGCGGCGCAATGGCCTCGGCAGGTGGCACACGGGGGCGATCAGCGCCCTGCACGCTCCCGCCGTGCTGACCCCCGATGATCTGATGGCGGGCGCGCGACCGACCGGCGCGGTGACCGTATTCGACGACGACCACTACTACATGGGGCCCGTGCTGGCCGCGCTGCTCGCCCGCTCCGGCGCACGCGTCACTTATGTGACCACGGAATCCCGGGTGGGCGCCTGGAGCCACTACACGGGCGAGCAGGAAGCGACCCAGCGGCAATTGCTCGAGCTCGGCGTCGAGATCATCGTCGACACCTGCCTCGCCGCATTCGAGGAAACATACGTCTCCCTCGAGTGCATCTATACCGCGACAGTGCGCAAACACACCGCGAATGCGCTCGTGCTGGTCACCTCGAGAGAGCCCGACGACACGCTCTATCGGGAGCTCGTGCCGGACGGTGAGGAGCACGCCGGCAACATCCAGCGCATCGGCGACTGCCTGCAGCCGGCGCTCATCGCCCACGCGGTCTACTGCGGCCACAAGGCCGCGCGGGAGCTCGACGAAGGCCCCGACCGCCAGCCGCCGCAACGCGACCGGGTCTTGATCTGAGCCCGTCCGGGCCGCGCCGGCCGATCAACACCTCGGCACAGGCTCGCGCGTGCTCACCGTTGCCCGTCGTACCGGGCACGCCCGGCGCAAGCCCCGTGGCGCCCAGCCGCCGCGTTCGCACGCACATCGGACCAGTGACCGACGATGCGTAGCGGGTTCCAGCGCCAGGAGATAGAATCGATCGAGAGGACTGCGCGCAGATGCGCAGCCCGGTGGTGAATCGAGGGTGGCTGCCGTGTCTTCGCAGGCTCAAGGCGCTGTTCGCGCCGCATACATGCGGGCGCTGCAGGCCGTGCGGCTCGGGCGCTTCCAGAGCGCGGAGCAGCTGCTGCGGCAGATCCAGCACACCTGCCCAGGAGAGATCAACAGCCTGCATCTGCTGGGGGCGACCCTGCTGTCGCAGGGCAAGCTGGCACCCGCGCTGGAAGTCCTCGAGCGCGTCGTTGCCGATGCTCCCCTGTTCGCTCACGCACGCGTCGATCTTGCGCGCGCCTACCGCCAGGACGGGCGCCTGGAGGCGGCGTGCGCGCAACTGCGCCGGCTCGTGCAGGAAAGGCCGTTCCTGGAGCCCGCCTGGCTCGCCTATGGAGAGGTGCTCGTGGACCTGGGCATGACCGCGGACGCGCGCATCGCCTTCGAGCAGGCGCGACGGCTCGATCCTCATCGACAACGCATAGAGCAGGCAACGACCGCCCTTGCCGGCGGCGACTATCGCTCCTCGGAAGAAATCTTCCGTGAGGTCCTCAAGAGCGATGCGAGCCACCTCGCCGCTCTCGCCGGTCTCGCCGCCGTAGCCATCCGGGCAGGCAATGTGCGCGATGCCGAGCGACTGCTGGGCCACGCCAGGAGCCGTTGCGCTCACCACCCCCTCGTGCGGCGCGCGTGGGGCCACAGCCTGCTTGCCGCAGAGCGACTCACCGAGGCGGAAGCCGCTTTCCGTGATCTGCTGACATTCGAGCCGCAGAACCCGCTCAACTGGTCGGCATTGGGCTCGGTGTACATCAAGCTCCTGCGTCAGGAGCAGGCGCTGGCGGCCTACGAGGAGGCCGCCCGACTCGATCCCTCGCAAGCGAGCTTCCGGCTTGCCATCGGCCACGTCAACAAGACGCTCGGACGGCGCGCGCAATGTGAGAAAGCCTATCGGGAGTGCCTGAGACTCGACCCGAAGTACACTGAAGCCTACTGGAGCCTCGCCGATCTGAAGAACTACTTCTTCAGCGATGAGGAACTCGCGTCGATGCAAGACCTGCTCGCCTCTACGGGCGGTACCGACCCGGCGCAGCTGCACTTTGCGATTGCGCGTGCCCTCGAGCAACGGCACAGGTACGCCGAAGCGTTCGATCACTATGCCGAGGGTAATGCACTGCGCAGGCGGACCGCCCCCTTTTCGATCGAGAGCTTCGAGGAGAAATCCAGGCGCGTCGCGGCCTGTTACAGCCGCGATTTCTTCCGGGACCGCGCCCTGGCCGGTCATTCCGATTCCGCGCCGATCTTCATCCTCGGCCTGCCCCGATCCGGCTCGACGCTGGTCGAGCAGATCCTCGCCAGCCATTCCCAGGTGGAAGGCACGATGGAGCTGCACAACATCCTCGCGATGGTGCGCGAGCTCGACCACCTTGAGGCCGATCGGGACGGCTATCCGGAAAGAGTGCGCGCGCTCTCATCGGACGAGCTCACCGGGCTCGGCCGCCGATACATCGAGGAGACCCGCGCCGTACGGTCCGGCAAGCCGCGCTTCATCGACAAGATGCCCAACAATTTCAGCCACGTCGGGCTGATACACGCCATCCTTCCGAACGCCAGGATCGTCGATGTGCGCCGGCACCCCATGGATGCCTGCTTCAGCAACTTCAAGCAGTACTTCGCCAACGGCCAGTCCTTCAGCTACGACCTCGAGGATCTCGGGCGCTATTACCGCTGTTACCTCGCCCTGATGGATCACTGGGACGCGGTGCTGCCGGGCAAAATCATGCACCTTCAATACGAGCAGCTGATTCGCGAGCCGGAAGACACCATCCGGCGCCTTCTCGAGCACTGCGGACTGCAGTTCGAGGCGAGGACGCTCAGCTTTCACGAGAACCGCCGCGCCGTGCGCACCGCCAGCGCCGAGCAGGTGCGCCAGCCCCTGTACGCCTCCGGAGTGGGCTACTGGAGGCGGTTTGCGAAGCACCTCGAGCCTCTGCGGGCGAGCCTCGGCGCCTGCCTCGAGCGCTTCGCCGCCTGGGAATGAGCGGGCCGCCGCGGGCCCGCGGATGCGAGCGCCGCGCCTGACTTGAGCCGTCCGATCCCCGGACTGCCGCCGGTGCGCGGCGCATCGGCCCGCGCGGCCGCACCAGCGCTCGGATCCACTCCTCGCCTGCCTTTGGCTCGAGCGCGCGATCCGGTGGCCGCCCCAGTATTTTTACATTAGTATAATTGCAGCAGCGGACTCGACTCGATCCATGAGCTCGCGTGACCGTAGCGCAGCGGCTGACCTGTCGAAAGATACCACGGAGCACCTCGTGAGCGACCCCGCGATCCCAATTCGTCGCGCCCGTGAGAGCAGGCGCGCACGCGCCCGCGCCCCTGCGCAGAAATACCCGTACATCCGGCGGCGATTGCCGCCTGTCGATTTGCTGAGCTCGGAGGCCATCGAGATCATCGAGGCGAATGCGGAAACGATCCTCGAGGAAATCGGCATCGAGCTGCGGCGCGACCCGGAGTCGTTGCGCCTTTGGCGGCAGGCGGGAGCGGACGTGAAGGGCGAGCGGGTGCACATCCCGCGAGGGCTGGCCCGGCATCTTCTCTTGAGCGCTCCGTCGGTGTTCACCCTCTTTGCCCGCAACCCCGAGCGCAACGTCCGCTTCGGCGGCGAGGCGACCGTCTTCTCTCCCGTGGGCGGACCGCCGTTCGTGAGCGACCTCGATCGGGGCCGCCGCTACGGAACACTCGAGGACCTGCACAACTTCATCAAGCTCGCGCACATGGCGCCCGCGATTCATTTCTCCGGCGGCAGCATGTGCGAGCCGATGGAAATCCCTCCGGGCAAGCGGCACCTCGACGTGCAGTACGCCTTCTTCCGGTATTCGGACCAGGGCTGCGAGGCCACACCGGAGACCGAAGGGCACGCCGCCGATGCGATCGCGCTCGCACAGATCCTGTTCGGCGAGGACTACCTGCAGACACACCCGGTCGTACTCGGTAACATCAACTCGAACTCGCCGCTTGTCTATGACGGACGGATGCTCGGGGCGCTGCGGCGATTTGCCAGCCACAACCAGGGTACGATCGTGGTGCCCGCCATGCTCGCCGGCGCCATGGGCCCCGTGACGCCTGCCGGCTGCATGGCCGAGCTGCTCGCCGAGACGCTCTGCGGCATGGCGCTCACGCAGATCGTCCGCCCCGGCTCACCGGTGATTTTCGGCTCGTTCGTCGGCGCGATCTCCATGCGCACGGGAGCGCCGACGTTCGGCACTCCGGAGGCGACGCAGATGATTTTCGCCACAGCGCAGCTTGCCCGCCGGCTGCGCCTTCCCTGCCGCAGCGGTGGCTCGCTGTGCTCCTCAAAGGTCGTCGATGCCCAGGCCGGCTATGAGAGCGCGAACACGCTGCTGCCCACGCTGCTCGCCGGAGTCAATCTCGTGACTCATGCGGCTGGTTGGCTCGAAGGCGGACTCGTCGCGAGCTACGAGAAGTTCGTGATGGATGCGGATCAGTGCGCGATGATGCAGAGCCTCGCGCAGGGCATGGACCTGTCCGAGCGCGGCCAGGCGCTCGATGCGATCCGGGAAGTCGGCCCTGGAAGCCACTTCCTCGGTTGCAGGCACACCCAAGCCAACTTCGAGGCCGCGTTCTATCAGTCGGCGGTGGCGGACTACTCCTCTTACGAGCAATGGTCGGAGGAGGGACGGCTGACCGCAGAGCAGCGCGCCAACCGCGTGTGGAAGAGAATGCTGGCGGAGTATCAGGACCCGGGGATCGACCCCGCGCGCGATGAAGCCATGCTCGAGTTCATCGCACGGCGCAAGGCGCAATTGCCCGACCAGATCAGCGAGGAATGAGGCGGGTCGGCGGCCAAGTTGCCATCGTCCCGGCTGTTGCTGTACGATCGGCCAACAAGAACTGCCCTTGATCCGATCAGGCGGCCGGGGCGGCGGAGCAACGACTCGAAGGCTCACTTTCATGCCTCGCAATCCCCGCTACGACGTCCTGTTCGAGCCCGTGCGGATCGGCCCGGTAACCGCTCCCAACCGGTTCTACGCGGTGCCCCACGCGAGCGGCATGACGAATGCCATGCCGCGCATGCGGGCGGCGTTCAGGGAAACCAAGGCTGAGGGCGGCTGGGGCGTGGTCTGCAGCGGCTACGTTTCCATCGATCCCGCGTCGGACGACGCTCCCTTGCCCTATGCCACGCTGTGGGATGACGACGACGTGCGCTCCCACGCCATGATGACGGAAGCGGTTCACCGGCACGGGGCGCTCGCCGGCATCGAGCTCTGGCATGGAGGCGGTTCGGTCATGAACCGGCTCAATCGGACGCCCTCCATGTCTCCCTCGGGCACCGCGTGGATGCCGACGCACGTCAGCTACATCGGCAACCAGCGCCCGCGTGTGATGGATCTGCAGGACATCCGCGGCCTGCTCGACGCGCAGAGGCGGGCCGCGCGCCTGGCACGCAGCGCCGGCTTCGACATCGTGTACGTGTACGCGGGGATGGGCTACCTGCCCCATGAATTTCTCCTGCCCGAATGGAATCACCGCACGGACGCCTACGGCGGTTGCCTGCGCAACCGTGCACGCATCGTCCGGGAACTGCTCGCAGTGACCCGTGAGGCGGTCGGCGACCGCTGTGCGGTCGCGCTGCGGGTCAGCCTCGAGGAGCTTCGCGCGCGCCCGAGCGAGCGCGCCCCCTCGGAAGCGCACGAGCTCGTGCAGCTGCTCGCAGACCTGCCGGACCTCTGGGACGTGAAAATGGATTCCGAGACGACCGATTGCGCGCCATCGCGCTTCGCGCCCGAGGGCAGCCACGAGCCGGTGATATCCTTCGTCAAGTCGATCACGGGCAGGCCGGTCGTCGGTGTCGGGCGCTTCACCTCCCCGGATGCGATGGTGGGGCAGATTCGCCGCGGAGTGCTCGATCTCATCGGTGCCGCGCGGCCGTCGATCGCCGATCCGTTCCTGCCGAAGAAGATCGGCGAGGGCCGCGAGGAAGACATCCGGGAATGCATCGGCTGCAACATCTGCATCTCGAGCTGGCACGACTGTGTTCCGGTCCGCTGCACGCAGAACCCCACCGTCGGTGAGGAATGGCGCCGGCAGTGGCATCCGGAGCGCGTGCCGGCCGCGCCCCACTCCACAACGGTGCTCGTGGTGGGCGGCGGGCCCGCCGGCCTGGAGTGCGCACTCACACTCGGCCGGCGCGGTTACGAGGTCATGCTGGCGGAGGCCGGGGAAGAGCTCGGAGGGCGCCTGCGCTTTGAGACGCGCCTGCCTGGACTCGCCACCTGGTCGCGTGTTCTTGACTGGCGACGCAGTCAGCTGCAGCGCCTGGGAAACGTCACGGTGTATCGCGGCAACCGGCTCACCGCGGACGAGATCCTGGAGCTGCGGCCCGGACACGTGGTGGCGGCTACCGGGTCGCGGTGGGTGCCCTTGCTCTACACGCCTCTCGAAGTCCCATCGGGTACGCTTTTCAGTCCCCGTGTCTACACGCCCGATGACGTTGCCGCCGGTGCTCGGCTCGAGGACCCCGTCGTCGTGTTTGATTTCGACAATTACTACATGGGTTCCGCCCTGGCCGAGCATCTCGCGGGCGCCGGCCATCACGTGAGCTACGCGACTCCCTCTGGACTGGCTTCCGCCTGGTCCATCATGACCAACGAGCAGCCACAGACGTACCGCGCGCTCGCCGACGCGGACGTTGCGATGTACACTCTGACACGCGTCGAGTCATTCGAGCACGATGAGGTAACGCTCATCAACGTCTTTACCTTCGCCCGCACGCGCCTGCCTTGCCGGGCGCTCGTGATCGTGGGCGCACGTCTGCCGCAGGACGCCTTGTACCAGGAACTGACCACCCGGCGCGAAGAGCTCCTTGCAGCCGGTGTCGCCTCGATCACCCGCATCGGGGATGCGCTCGCGCCCGGAGCAATCGCTCACGCCGTTTACAGCGGGCACCGCTACGGACGTGAGCTCGACGCGAGAGATGAGGAGCGTGCACTGCGGCGCGACGCACCGGTCCGTACCGCGATCCATGCGCCGACATCGGCGTGACACCGACGCCGCCGAACCGGCCGGCGCGCGACGGCGAGAATGCCAGGCATGCCGGCACAGGCATTTGCGGATGACGGGCAGGCCGATCAGGTCAGCAACCGAAGCGCTCCGGAGGCTCTGAGTCATGCGCAGATCGACTGTGACGATTCTCATTCTGCTGCTGTCGGCTGGGCTCGCCCCGGCCCGAGGCAGTGCGAGCGCAGCGCCGCGGCGATACCAGAGCGCATCGCCTCCCCGGTATGGCTTCACCATGGAGCGGACCCGTATCCCGATGCGCAACGGCATCACGCTCGCCGCCACACTCTACATGCCGACGGGAGCGCCGCAGGGAGCGCATTTCCCCGCCATTCTGAACTACCTGCCTTATCGCAAGGACGATGACTCGGCGCAGGAGCAATACGGCATCTTCAGCTACTTCGCCCGACGCGGATTCGTGGGCGCGGCGGTCGACATCCAGGGCTTCGGCGACAGCGGCGGCGCACCGCCGGACCGCGAGTATTCGGCCGTGGAGCGGCACGACGGTGAGCAGGTCATCGCATGGCTTGCCCGCCAGCCCTGGTCGAACGGCAAGGTGGGAATGTTCGGCATTTCCTGGGGCGCCTTCAATTCCATCCAGATGGCGATGCGCAATCCGCCGGCGCTGAAGGCAATCATCGCAGTGGATGGGACCAACAGGCTGTACAAGGATGACATTCATTACATCGACGGGATTTTCCACGTCGATGAATACGAGCTGTACATGGATCTTTCCCAGGGCATCAGCGGGGCGCCGGATTTTTCCCTGGCAACGAGCGTGATCGGACCTCGCATGAACTCCAAGCCCTGGACGCTCGCCTACCTGGAGCACCAGCGAGATGGGGCGTTCTGGCACCGCCCGGAGCGGCCGCTGTCGACCATCCATGTGCCCTGCTTCCTGATCGGCGGGCTGCACGACGGCTACCGCGACAGCATCCCGCGCATGCTCGAGCAGGTCCCTGCGCCGGTGAAGGCGTGGATCGGTCCCTGGAACCATTCCTGGCCCGATGACAGCGACTACGGTCCGCTCTACGGGTGGCGCGGCCAGGCCGTGCGCTGGTTCGATTATTGGCTCAAGGGACGCAACACGGGCGTTCTCGCCGATCCCAAGCTGATGATCTACCTGCAGCACTGGTACCCGCCCGGCGCACAGGATCAAGACATCCCTGGAGTCTGGCGGGCGTACGCCAAATGGCCTCCCCGGGGCAGATGGCAGGAGCGGCTGTACCTGCAGCCCGATCACGCCCTGGACGCCAAGGCGGCCGCCTCGGGACGCGACCGGCTGCCCTATGTGCCCTCGACGGGCAAGAACAGCGGCATCTTCTGGTGGGGGGATCTGCTGCCCGACCAGCGTCCCGTCGATGCGCACAGCCTCGTCTACGACACGAAGCCGCTGTCGCATGCCGTCGCCATCATCGGCTTCCCTCATCTGATGTTGCGCGCGGCGGCCAGTGCACCGCTCGCGGACTGGTTTGCCCGGCTGGAGGACGTCGCCCCCGACGGCCGCGTCACCCTCATAACCGGCGCAGGCCTGAACGGCGCCCAGCGCAACTCGATGTTGTATCCCAAATACCTGGTGCCCGGCAAGTTCTATACGTTCTCGTTCAACCTGCATCTGGCCTCGTATGTGTTCCCGAAGGGGCATCGCATCCGGCTGGCCCTCTCGAACGCCATGTGGCCGATGGCCTGGCCGACACCCTATCGCATGCACACGACCGTCCAGCTCGGCGGCCCTCAGGCGTCCTGGATCGATCTGCCGCGCGTGCGGCGCAAGGGACGGGCTCCGCCGCCAGCATTGCTCACACGCCCGCGTCCGGTCGCGAGGCTGGCGGATATCAAAGGCAGCGACTATCTTTGGCCGGCTTCCTACAAAGTGCTACCGGACAAGGATGGCCGCAGCCGCGTCCTCTGGCACGGCAGCAGTTATACCCGCTTTCCGTGGGGCCTGATGCATCGACGCGAGTCGCTCACCTACGAGGTCGATAACGCAAACCCCGCCGACGCCGAGGACATCGGCAGAGCGCTGTACGCCCAAACGGTCGCTGGCCACACCCTCACCTGGCGCAGCCGCCTCTCGGTCCGCAGCGACCTGCATGACTTCTTCTATCAGTACACGCGTACGCTGCTGCGGGACGGCAAGGTGGTCATCTCGAGAACCTGGAAGAAGACCGTTCCGCGCGACCATCAGTAGCGCCCCAGGCGGCTCGCCGGGCTCATCTGCCTCGGCAAGCCCCGCGGGGAATCGCCGCGGCGAGGCAAGCCCCCGGTGAGTCCCGCTGCGAAGATAAGCCGTCCGCTCGGCGCGCCGCAGACGCGCCGACCCTCTCACCGCGCGGCCCAAACCAGTTATAATCGTCGGCACTCGCGACCTCACCTACCCGGCTGGGGCACGGCAGCATCTTGCGGCGGATCCGGTTCTTCTCGCGCCCGAAGGCTTTCCGGTCACGGTGGCTCGAGGCGCAAAAGCTTTCGTCCTGCGCCGCCGGCGCCATTTCGATGGGAGGGGCTCGTGGCGATGCGTTGGTTTCGTTGCTGCTTGACAGGCGCGCGGCACGGATTGGGCCGCATCGAGGACCGCTCCCGGCAAAAGCTGCCGCGCATCTCGGTCCGCCGCTGCGGGCCGCCACGCCCAACGCCCGCCCGCCCCGCGAGGGCGTGAGTGGCCGGCGGGCATACCGCACGCTCGACGTCGACAGACTGGATTCAGGAATGGCCAAAGAACAGCACGCGCCGAAATTCCGCCGCGCCTCAGCGAGCGTGCGCCGCGAGGCGCTGATTGAGGCAACGCTGACGTGTCTGCGCAAGTACGGTCACGACGGCGTATCCGCAAGACGCATCGCCGCAGAGGCGGGCGTGTCGGCGGGCCTGATCACGCACCATTTTCCGAGCATCTCGGCGCTGGTGGCCGCCTCGTACGAAACGCTCGCAATGTCGCTGCTGAGCTCGATCCGGCAGCATGCGCGCGAAGTCGGCGCGACCCCGCGCGAGCGGCTGCGGCGCTTTTTCGAGGCGTCTTTCGCCCCGGCGCTCATCGAGCCGGGGCTGTTCAACGCGTGGCTCGTGTTCTGGAGCATGATCGCGCACGACGCCGGGATGCGCGCCGTGCAGGATCGTACGTATGTCGCCTATCGGGCGGCGCTCGAATCCCTGCTCGGACAGCTGCGTACGATCGAGGGCGTCCCCGCCTTCCGATTGCGGCCGGCCGGCATCGCGCTCGCGGCGCTGCTCGATGGGCTGTGGATCGAGGCGAGCCTGAACCCCCGCGCCTTCAAGCCGGCGCAGGCCGTGTGCCTGTGCGAGGACTGGACGAACGCGCTGTGCTCGGGCGCATTCCCGAGCCTGCTTGCCCGCCGATCCCGCGGTTGAGACGGTTGCGCGGCGGCTGTGCGCCACCGCGGCCGCGTCGCGGGCCTCACCCGAGCTTGCGAGCCGGCTAGACCGCGCCGGGCGTCGCCTCCCCGGTCACGAGCTCATCGGCGTCGATCCCGAGCCATATCAGGGCGGCCACCACGGCGCAGAGGCTGCCGATCGCGAACGCGGCGCCCCAGGCGTGCCTGCCCGAGAGCCACGCGACCAGTGGAATGCCGATGATGCCGCCGAGGTTGCCGCCGGTGTTGAGTACTCCCCCGATCGCCATCGAATCACTGCGGCCCACGGCCATCGAGGCGGCCCAGTAGGAGGCCTCATTGAGCTCGATGCAGCCGAAGGAGGCGGTGAGCGCCCCCACGGCGAGGTACGGGCTCGCGGTCCGGGTCGCAACGAGCAGCAGAGCCCCCGCGACGGGCAGCGACACCAGAGGCAGCAGCCGAAATCCCCACACCGAACCGAGCTTCTGCCACAGCCGCGCGGTGAGCAGACCGCCTATGCCGGCGCCGAGGCTGCCTGCGATCGGTGGCGCCACTGACAGCCAGCCGCTTTCCAGAACCGGGAAATGACGCTGCTGGATGAGATAGAGAAAGCACCAATTGGTGATCAGGTAGAAAGCATAGTTCATCAACAGATACGACGCGGTGAGCAGCGCGGTATTGCGATGCCCGACCATGCGCAGCAGACGCCGCACGGAAAGCTTCGCATCCACAGTCGCCCGCGCGACCTCGCCGAGCTCCGCCAGCTCAGCGGGCGAGACCGCCCGGTGCTCACGCGGCGTGTCGCGCGCGTACCAGGCCCAAAGCGCGACCACCAGGACCGCCGGCATGCTCGACCAGACGAGTGCCCGCTGCCAGCCGATGCCCTGCATGAGCACGGCAATGAGCGGCGGGGTGATCGCGGAGCCGAGATTCAGGCCCATGCTCTGCGCGCCCTGGACCAGCGACCATTGGCGAACGGGGAACCAGGTCTCGAAGACACCGCTCGAGACGGGAAAGACTCCGCCTTGCGCCGCCCCGAGGAAAAACTGTGCCGCGACCAGCACGACGAACAGGTCCGCGCCGCCGATAAACTCCGGCGCCACAGGGCTCGCCATGATCGCAGCGAACGCCACGAAGCCGAAGGCCGTAAATGCCACGCGGGCACCAACCCTCTGCCCGATCAGGCCGCCCGGCAGCTGAAAAAGCGCGTAGCCGATAACGAAGGCCTGCTCGATCCAGCCGATCTGCAGCTGGGTGAGGTGCAGGTCCGGCATCATCTGCTCGGCGGCGATCGTCACACTGGTGCGCTGCGCGTAGGCGATCAGCCCGAGCGTGAACAGCAACCCGAAGATCCGCCAGCGGATCCGCGGCCCGACCCCATGCCTGTTGGATGACATCGAGATCATGATGCACGGATGGCATCGTCGGCCGCAAGCGTGCGATGACCCAACCACGCAGCCGGTCTGCGCTTTCGCGCCCGCGAAACATCCGCGCCGGGGGCAGCCGCAATGGCCGCCCCCGTCCGCGGAGCGCACGGCGAGGCCGGGTGCGGCCGCGGCGCGCGGGTTGACAGTGTCCGGACACTATTGTACGATTGTCCAATAGCTACCCTTCCCCGAGAAGGACGGACTTGCGCCTGCATGAGACCGCAGCTTCGCGTCGTTCCCGATCAGCTCGTCGGCCCCATACTCGATGAGGCCAAGAGGATTCTGGCCGAGATCGGCGTCGAGGTGCGCGGCACGCGGCTGCGGGAGCGGCTGCTCGATCACGGGCTGAAGCTCGCGCGCACCGCCGATGATGCCGAGCGCGTGCTGTTCCCGGCCGAGGTGGTGGAGCGCGCCATCGAGACGGCCCCGAAGGGCTTCCCGCTCTACGACCGCGACGGCGCGCCGTACACCCGTCTCGGCGGACAAAAGGTGCACTTCGTTCCCGGCTCGAGCGGTCTGCACGTGCTCGACCACCGCACCGGCGAGACCCGCCTTTCCGCGACGCGCGACTTCATCGAGTACGTGCGCGTGGCCGACGGCCTGAAAAATCTCGGTTATCTCGCCACGGCCTTTTCCACCAACGACATCGAGCCGATGGTGTCGGACGCGTGGCGTTTGTATCTGGTGCTGACCAATTCCGTCAAACCCGTCGTGTCGGGAGCATTCTCCGAGCACGGCGTGGTGCGCATGGCCGAGATGATGCAGCTGTTCCGCCGCGACAAGGCGGACCTGATTGCCCGCCCGCTGTCGATCTTCACCGTCACGGCCACGGGCTTCTACCGTTACAGCGAGGATTCCTGCCAGAACCTGCTCGATTGCATCGAATACGGCATCCCCGTCGAGATCGTGCCGGTGACCCTGATGGGCCTGATCGCTCCGGTCACACTGGTGGGCGCGACCGTCATGCACGTGGCCGACGTGTTGGCCGGTTTGACCATGGCGCAGATCGTCAAGCCCGGCATCCCGGTGCTGTTTGGCGGCGCCCCGGCCACCTTCCACATGAAAACGGCCATGTCGCCGATGGCGGCCATCGAGACGCTGCACCTGAACCTTGCCTACGTCGAGGTCGCGAAGCACCTGGATCTGCCGACGCAGAGCTACATGGCCCTCAGCGAGGGCAAGTTCCTCGATGCCCAGGCCGGCGCCGAGACCTTCGGCGGCGCCCTGCTCGCGGCCATGAGCGGGATCAATTCCGTTTCCGGCCCCGGAATGCTCGATTACGTCCTCACTTTCAGTCTCGGAAAACTCGTCTTCGATGACGAGCTGTGCGGACAGGCACTGCATTTCTGCCGCGACTTCGACGTGCGGGAAGATCTTCCCACCCGCGACCTGGTTCGGCAGCTGCTGCACGAGAAGCACCTGCTCACCTCGCAGCACACGCTGAAGCACTGGCCGAGCGAGCTGTATCTGCCCGGCATGGTGTTCGACCGGATCAACAGGGAGACGTGGCTGCAAGCCGGCGGCATGACTCTCGATCAGCGCGTGCACCAGGAAGTCGAGAGGCTGCTCGGCGCGTACGTGTCCCCGCCCTTGGATCCAAGGGTCGATGAGCAGATGATCCGGATCGTCAGGAGCGGAATGGGGCCGGGCGAGATCCTTCCCGAGACGCTGCCGAGAGCGGAGCGGCCGAGCGTCGCGCCGGCAGCGCGCGGGCAGCGCCGGAGCAGGCGCGCAAGGGGCTGATTTCCGCAAGGCCGTGCGCGGGCCGGGCGCCTACTGCCGCGATGCGGCGATCGCGGTCGAGACCGCCAAGAGCCTGATCGCCGCCGGCGGCACCGCGCCGCCTGAAGCCCGGCGCACGCCCATGAACACACGCCGAGGCAATCAGCCCGCCCGGCGCAGGCGGCGCCTGCGAAAGTCCGCGATGATCTCCCGCGCCGCGTTGTGTCCCGGAGCGCCGGTCACGCCCCCGCCGGGATGCGTGCCGGCCCCACACATGTACAGGCCGGGCAGCGGCCCGCGATAGTTGCCGTGCCCGAGCATCGGCCGGGCGGAAAACATCTGATCGAGCTGCAACGCCCCGTGCAGGATGTCCCCGCCGATCAGGCCGAAGGTGCGCTCCAGGTCGAGCGGGCTCATGATCTGGCGGCCGAGCACCGCGGCCTTGAAGTTCGGCGCATGGCGGTTGACCGTGTCGATCATCAGATCCGCCACGGTCTCCCGGTGCGCATCCCAGGATTCCCCGTTGGGAAGCTGCGGGGCGACGTGCTGGCAGAAAAGGCTCGCCACGTGCTTGCCGGGCGGAGCGAGGCTGTCGTCGAGCGTGGAGGGAATGAGCAGCTCGACGATCGGCTGCCGGGACCATCCGTAGGTGCGGGCATCGAAATAGGCCTGTTCCATGTAGCCCAGGGTGGGAGCCAGAATGATACCGCCGGTGTGATGATCGGCGACCGTCCTGCCCGGCAGACACGTGAAGTCCGGCAGCTCCGAGAGCGCCACGTTCATGCGAAACGTGCCCGAGCCGCAGCGCCACTGCGCGATGCGCTCGAGAAAATCCCGCGGTAGCTCCGCGGCATCGATGAGCTGCAGATAAAGCAGCTTCGGATTCAAATTGGACACGACCGCCGAGGCGCGAATCGTCTCCCCCGCTTGCGTGACCGCCCCCACGGCGCGGCCGCGCTCGATGAGAACCTGGCGCACGCCGCAGCCCACCCGGATGACCGCGCCGCGAGCCGCGGCCGACTTTGCCATCGCCTGCGTGATCGCGCCCATGCCGCCGATGGCATGGCCCCACGCACCCTTCTTGCCGTTCACCTCGCCGAAGCAATGGTGCAACAGCACGTACGCCGAGCCCGGCGAATAGGGACTCGCGTAATTGCCGACGATGCCGTCGAAACCGTACACCGCCTTGATCGGGTCGCTCTCGAACCAGCCATCGAGATACTCGCCCGCGGAAGTGGCGAACAGCCTAAGCAGTTCGCGGCGCAGACTCATATCGAGCTTGCTGATCCGCGAGCCGACACGCCTGGCGCGCAACAGCTCCGGCAGCGCCTCTGACCAGCCGCCCTGCACCACGTTCGGCGGCGTCTCGAGCACCAGGCTGCGCAACACGTCCGCAATCGCTTCCAGCCGTGCGCCGTAGGCGTCCAGCCGTCCGGCGTCCGCCGCTGAGAATTTCGCGACCTCGCTGCGGGTCCGACCTTCACCGCTGCACAGGTAGCGCCCATCCGCGGTGGGAAGGAAATTCGCCATCCTGCGCTCGACGATGCGCAGGCCGTAGGCCGGCAGATTCAGGTCGCGGATGACCTTCGGATTGAGAAGGGAGACGGTGTAGGAGGCCACGGAGTTGCGGAACCCGGGATAAAACTCCTCGGTCACGGCCGCGCCGCCGACCACCTCACGGCGCTCGAGCACCGTGACCCCGAGTCCCGCCCCGGCCAGGTACGCGGCACAGACCAGCCCGTTGTGACCGCCCCCGATGATGAGAACGTCGCACGTTTCAGCGCTCATGACGGCAAATGCTCCAGCTCCTGCCCGGCGCGCGGCTCTCGGGAATCAAAGACATCACTCGCGGGCACGGTCACGACCGAAGCGCCGGTTCGTTGCTATTGAACGAATGTACAGCAGAGAGCCGGCGCAAGTCAAGGCACGGCCGCGCCTGTGCGCGGCCGAGCGCGCCGCCCGTCCGCCATCCTCTATGTCCGGACTTCTCTATGTCCGGACTTCAGGCGGGTCTTGCGGCGCAGCTGCCGCGGCGACTGCGAAGCCGAACGGCAGCGCGGCGTCCGTGAGCCACTCCCAGACCCAGACGGCGTACGTCCTGAGCACGTACAGCTCGTACCGGTGTTGGCTGACGCGATGCAGCAGCACCGGAGTGTGCTGCAGGTCGGTGAGCGCGTAGGCGCCGGGACGAAATACCTCGGGGTGCAGATCGAGCGCGATGCCTCCCGAGAGCACCGCGCGGCTCGATGCGCCGTCGATGAACAGCCGCGTGCGGCCGTGGGACAGCGACACGGTCGAGCCGATCTGCCGGGGCACGGCGTCCTGCAGGCAGGCGATCCGCGCATCTTGCGGCCCTACGATCCAGAACTGCCCGGGCCCGACCTTGAAGATGTGGCGATCCTCGCAGCCGCCCGGTGCGCCCACGCGCTGCGGCAGCTCCGCGCCGAGCACGTGCTGCGCGATTCGCTCGAGCTCGCCCTCGCTACCGGTGAACGCGGACACCTGCAGAAGCGCAAAACCGGACTCTTCGCCAACGACGAGCGCGCTCGCCGCGGGGCTTGCGGGTCGCGGCTGCAACAGGCCGGCGAGGGCTGGGCGACACTCAAACATGCAGACGCTCGCCTTTCGGATCCAGAAATACCGGAGATGTGATCCGGGCCCTCACCCGCTCACCCTTGAGCGGAAAGGCGCAGACGATCTCTTCGCCGAGGTGATCCAGGCCACCGGCAAACAGGCCGAGCGCGATGAACTTCTCCAGGGTCGGCGACCAGGTGACCGAGGTGACATAGCCGCGGCCGTGACCCTTGAGCGGCTCCCCGGCCGCGAACAGGATCGCCCCGCCGCGCAGGCGCTTGCCCGGCTCCAGGCACTCGATGCCGACCAGGGACGGCCGCTTCGGGCCGCCCGCCGCTCGAGCGGTCAACTCCCGGCCGACGAAGGGCTTCTCGAGCCTCGCCATCCGGCCAAGACCCAGGTCATCGAGGGAAAGGCGGGGATCGACTTCCGAGCCGGCGATATGACCCTTCTCGATGCGCAGCGCCGCGAGCGCTTCGAGCCCGTAGGGCCGCATGCCGAGCGGTTCACCGCTGCAGAGCATGTGCTCCCACACCGCCGGGGCATGGCCTGCCGGAACGTACAGCTCGTAGGCGAGCTCGCCGGAGAAGCTCAGGCGGATCAGCCGCATCGGTATTCGCTCCACGAGCAGTTCCCGACAGCCCATGTGCGGCACGGCCGGGTCCGAAAAATCCTCACCTGGAAAGGCCCGCTCGAGCGCGGCGCGCGCCTTGGGACCGGCGACCGACATGCCCGCCCACTCGTCCGTCACGGACGTCACGTGGACCCGCAGATCGGGCCAGGCGGTCTGCAGAAGGAACTCCAGCCAGCACAGCACCTCCTCCGCGCCGGCCGTGGTCGTCGTCATGAAATAACCGGTGTCCGCAAGCCGCGTGGTGGTGCCGTCGTCGAAGATCGTGCCGGCATCGCTCAGCATCACTCCATAGCGGGTTTTGCCCACGGGAAGCCTCGCGAATCCGTTCACATAGACGCGGTCGAGAAATTGCGCCGCATCGGGACCCTGGACATCGATCTTGCCGAGCGTCGAGACGTCGGAGAGACCGACCGCGCGCCGCACGAGGCGCATCTCCTCGATGTAGGCCCGCTCCACGGCATCGCCCGCCCAGAGGTAATACCAGGGCCGCAGCCAGGGGCCGGCCTCGATCATTTGCGCCCCATGTGCCAGATGCCAGTCGTGAAGAGGAGAGCGCCGCAGCGGTCGGAAGTGCCGGCCGACGTGTCTGCCGGCTAATGCCCCGACACGCACGGGAGTGAAAGGCGGCCGAAAGGTCGTGGTGCCGGCGTCCTCGAGGTCGATGCCCCGAAGACCCGCCATGATTCCCAGCGCATTGATGTTGCTCGTCTTGCCTTGATCGGTGCCCATGCCGAGCGTGGTGTAGCGCTTCAGATGCTCGACCGAGCCATACCCTTCCTGGTGCGCGACCAGCAGATCCTGGACGGTCACGTCGTTTTGGAAGTCGACGAACGCCTTGCCGGCTCGCGCGCCCGGCAGTTGCCAGACCGGCTCGATGTGATGGTTCGCCGACTCCCACGGAGCCGCCGCCGGAGGGACAGGTCGCAGGCCATCCGCCGCGCGGGTGAAGCCGCCGAAGGCGGCGGCCAGGTTTCCCGCCTCCCAGCCCTCCAGCACCGCGGTCTGCAGCGAAAACGCCCCCGTCAGCGCGCCGGCCCCGAAATGCCCCGCTGCATAGCCGCCCGGAACAAAAGCTGCGCTGTCTTTGCGGTAACGGGGCTTGATGCCGCCATGACAACTCAGGTGGGCGAGCGGCGACCAGCCGCCCGACATGCATATCAAGTCGCACGCAATCGATCGAAAGCGCGGCCGGCCCTCGCCCAGGCACAGAACGACACCCCGGACCGCCGCGCGGCCGCGCACGCCCGCGACCACCGCGCTCGTATGGACCTCGATGCCGAGTGACGCCGCCTGTGCCGCCAGCGATGGGTGGATGGCACGGCGCACATCGGCCACCACCATGCTGTCGATGTGCGGCAGCAGGTCGAATGCCGCCGCATACGCGCTGTCGTTGTTGGTCAGAACGACGGCGCGCCGGCCGCAGGCGACCGCGTAACGGTTGAGGTAAGCGCGGGCGGCGGAAGCCAGCATGATTCCCGGCCTGTCGTTATCCGCGAAGACGAGCGGCCTCTCGACGGCCCCGGTGGCATGGACCACCGCCTTCGCCCGCACCGTGGTGAGGATCTGCAGCGCCTCGCCGGCGCTCGGGTCCGGCCGGCAATGATCGCGCCGGGTCACCAGAACCACGGTGCCGCCGTCGTAAATGCCCGCGGCGCTCGTGTGCTGCAGGATCTGCAGCCCGGCAAGCGACCGCAGCTGCGCCTCGATCCGCGTGCGCCAGACTTCCGTGTCGCCCGTCACCGGATCACCGAGCAGCGTGCCGCCGAGCAATCCGTCCTGCTCGGCGAGCATCACGCGTGCGCCGGTGCTGCCGGCGGCGAGCGCGGCGCTGAGACCGGCCGGACCGGCGCCGATGACCAGCACGTCGGTGAACGCGTAGCGCGTCTCATAGCGGTCCGGGTCCGGCTCGTGGCTCGCTGCACCGAGGCCCGCGGCCCTGCGGATGAGACGCTCGTAGGTCATCCACGAGCGCCGCGCCGGTCCCATGAAAGTCTTGTAGTAGAAGCCCGCCCGCAGGGCGGGCGCAAACCAGGCATTGACCGCGCCGAGGTCGAAGCGCACCGACGGCCAGGCGTTCTGACAGCTCGCGCTCAGTCCTTCAGTGATCTGCACCATGGTTCCCTGCGCGTTTGGCTCGGTGCGATTGCCCTCCCCGAGGGTGAACAGTCCGTTCGGCTCGTCCACGCCTGCCGCGAGAAAACCGCGCGGCCGATGATATTTGAAGCTCCGGCCGATGACCCTCGCCCCGCCGGCGAGCAGGGCCGAAGCCAGCGTATCGCCCTGATAACCCGTGAACGCTCTGCCGTCCAGGGAAAACCTCAGCGGCCGATGCGGATCGATGCGGCCGGCGACCGGCACCCTGCGCGGCCCCGCGATCATCGGCTGCCCGGGCCTTGCCCGCCGCCCGGGCCCGCATTCCTCGCCACGATCACCTCGCGCACGACGTTGGTCGCGGTATCGCGCACCACGAGCAGCCATTGACGACAGCCTTGCTCGTGCTGCCAGAATTCCCGGTGCGGCCCCTTGGGATTGTCGAACAGGAACAGATAGTCGTGCCAGGCTTCGAGGCTGCTCGTGCCGAGTGCCGGCCGGGCCCTGCTCGCGTCCCCGCCGTAGCGAAACTCGGTGTACGGGCGCTCCCCGCACAGCGGACAGTGGACTCTCAGCATGGCTCAATGCCTGTAGGGCCGGTGGCCGTGGCCGTACTCGTCGAGGCTCTCACCGCCGCGCGCGAACCGATCGAGCGCATAACAGCGTACGAGCGGGTGCTCCTCGTCGCGAGCGATGGTCGCGGCCAGGCACCAGCCGACCGCCGGAGTGGCCTTGAACCCCTGGTAGCACCAACCGCCGTTCAGATACAGATGTCTGATCGGCGTGCGGCAGATGAACGGTCCTCCGTCCGGCGTCATATCCTGGATGCCCGCCCAGTGGCGCAGCAGCTTCAACCTCGACATGCCCGGAATCAGCGCAACGGCGCACTCGGCCACCTGCCGCACCTTCGGGAACTGGCCGCGCTGGGTATAACTGTTGAATCCGTCGATGTGGCCTCCGAACACCAGACCGCCCTTGTCCGACTGGCAGATGTAGAACAGCTCGGGCCCGAAGGAGATCACGTGGTCCACGAACGGCTTGACGGGCTCGGTGACGAAAGCCTGCAGCAGATGGCTCTCGATCGGAAGCCTGAGGCCCGCGAGCCCCGCGACCTGCGAAGAGTGACCGGCGACGGCGACGGCGACTCGATCGGCCAGGATTCTCCCCCGGGTCGTCTCGACCCCGTGCACACCGCTGCGGTCGCGGAGAAATCCGGTGACCTCGCAGCCTTCCACGATATCGACTCCCAGGGAATCGGCGGCGCGGGCATAGCCCCAGGCGACCGCATCGTGGCGAACCGTGCCCGCCCTGCCCTGCAGCAGCCCCCCGAGGATCGGAAAGCGCGCCGCCGCAGAGTAATCGAGATAGGGAAGCAGGCGCCGCAGCTCTGCGCGCTCCAGCAGTTCGGCATCGATTCCGTTGAGGCGCATGATGTTGCCCCGGCGGGCGAGCGCATCCATCTGCGCCGGGGAGTGGGCGAGGACGATCTGCCCTCTTTGCGAGAGCATCACGTTGAAATTGAGCTCATGCGACAGCCCCTCCCACAACTTCAGCGAGAACTCGAAAAACTCCGTGTTGCCCTTCATCATGTAGTTCGAGCGCACCAGCGTCGTATTGCGCCCGACGTTGCCGCCGCCGATGTACGCCCGTTCCACGACGGCCACCCGGTCCATGCCGTGATTGGCGGCCAGATAGTAGGCGGTGGCCAGGCCGTGGCCGCCGCCGCCGATGATCACGACATCGTAATGGCTTCGCGGCTTCGCCTGCCGCCACGCGCGCGGCCAGGGCCGGTCCGAGAGCGCGTGCCGAGCGAGCCGCAACAGTGAGTAACGATACATTCGCCCGGGCCCGCAACGCTAGCCGGCGGACCCCGGGCGCGCTACGCAGGGTTGCAGCACCCTGCCGCGCTCCACGAGCGTGTACAGCACCGCCGGAATCAGCAACCCCGGCACCCAGGCGATGTCCGCACCGATGCGCTGCGTCACCCACCCCTGGTAGAAGCTGAAGTCCATGAACGGCGTCTGCGCCGCGATGCCGGTCAGAAACACCGCGATAGTGCGCCAGCGGTACGCTCCATAGATGCCGTGGATGTCGTACATCGCATCGATGTCATAGACGCCCTTGCGCACCAGGTAGTAGTCGGCGAGATTGATGGCGCTCCACGGCACCAGCATGTAGACCATCGCGCTCAGGATGTTGGCGAAATACCCCTGGAAGTCGTGCTGCGAGCCGATGGACACCACGATGGCGGCGGCCATGATGGCGGACATCACGAGCAGCTTGAACGCGTTTCCGACGCGACTCATGCGGTTGAAACCGGAGAAGATGGTGCAGCTCGACATGTATGCACTGTAAACGTTCATCACGTTGCCGTATACGATGGCCAGTATCAGCAGCACCTCGGCAAGGGGAGCGGCCGGCCCGAACAGGCCGGCGACCGCCTCGGCCGGATTGGCCCCGAGTGCCGGGATCTTGTATGCCAGATACGCTCCGAAGATCATGATCAGGGTGGAGCCCAAAAAGCAACCGAGCGCCGTGCTCCAGAAGGTCTTCGCCGTGGACACGTCCGGCGGAAGATACCGGGAATAGTCGGCCACGTACGGCCCGTAGCTGAACGACCAGGCTGCCGCCTGCGTGATGGTCAGCGAGAAGGCCGTTGCGATGAGCGGTGCGTTCGCGGGGTGGACGCCGGCCGCACCGGCGTGGTGATCGGCGTACAACAGCACTGCGCCGGCGGCGAACAGCCCGCCCGACAGAATCGTCATGACCTTGCCGATGCGGTGGATGAGCTCATAGCCGATGTAGGCGATGACCAGCGTCGCCAGGGCTATCACCAGCAGCGAGCCGTCGCTGCCGAGCGAGAACAGCGACCTCATGGTGCCCTGCATGATCAGCAGGTCCGCGGCGGTGTAGAGGACATACATCACGATCACGGCCACCAACGGCAGCGCGGCCCCGAGGACGCCGAACTGCGCCCGGCTCTGGATCATCTGGGGAATCCCGAGCTGCGGTCCCTGCGCCGAGTGCGCGGCCATGATGACGGTTCCGATGGCGTTGCCGAGCGCGAGGGCGACCACCGCCTGAGCGAGGCTCAGCCCGGCGGCGATGCTCAGGGCGCCGAGGGCCACCCCCAGGATGTGCAGATTGACGCTGAACCAGAGCGTGAACAGCCGCCGCGGCGCGCCGTAGCGCTCGGTGAGCGGGATGAAATCGATGCTGTGACGTTCCGCCGTGATCGCGGTCGGCATATCAGGTGAGCGGCGGGGCGCCGCCCTCCTCGGTGCGCCGGGCGATGAATTCCTCGAGCGCCTCGCCGCAGGCCGCCGCGCCCGGCGGTGGCGTGTAATCCGAGAGCGTCTGCTTCCACTTCTCGCACGCCCGCTGCGTGGCAGTGCGCCCGCCGGCCTCCTGCCAGGCGCCGAAATTGGCCGTGTCCGCGATCAACGGCTCGTAGAACGCCGTGCGGTAGCGCGCCATGGTGTGCGCCGCCGAAAAGAAATGCCCGCCGGGCGGCACTGTGGCGACTGCCTCGAAGCCGAGCGCATCCTCGTCGGCGGGCGGCGCCACGCACAGCTCGGCGACCATCTGCAAGACCTCCACATCGATCATCAATTTCTCGTAGCTATGCGTCAATCCGCCCTCCATCCAGCCCGCCGCATGGATGCACACGGTGGCGCCGGCGAGCACGCTCGCCCAAAGCGAGAACTGCGTCTCCCACGCCGCCTGGGCGTCGACCACATTGGCCGCCGTGCCGGCGCCGGCGCGCCACGGCAGCCCGATGAGGCGCGCAAGCTGTCCGGCCCCGAGGGTGGCCTGCATGTGGGTGGGCGTGCCGAAAGCGGGCGAGCCGGACCTCATATCGACATTGGAGAGAAAGCTGCCGTAGAGCACCGGCGCACCGGGACGGGCAAGCTGCGCGAGCGTGATGCCGGCGAGCGCCTCCGCGTGCTGCAGCGTCAGGGCGCCGGCGATGGTGATCGGCGCCATGGCCCCGGCAAGGCAGAACGGGGTGACGATCGCCATCTGCCCATGGCGGGCAAAATCGATCAGGCCCTGGGCCATGGAATGATCGAGCACCCGCGGGGAGTTGCTGTTGATCATGGTATGGGCGTACACGGCCTGCCGAAACTCCTGCTCGCCGAGTCCGCGCGCCAGACGGATCATTGCAAAGGCATCCCGCACTTGTTCCCGGCCGCGCGAGTGCACGAACGGCATCTTGTCCGAAAGCGTGAGCTGCGCGCGCAGCATGGCGTAGTGGCGCAGGTGCACCGGCACATCCTGCGCCTCGGTGTAGTTGCCCGAAATCTGCAGCACGTCGAAGCGCTGACTGATCTTGAGCAGCTCGATATAGTCCGCGAGCGCGCCGGGTCGCCGGCCACGTTCCAAGTCGCTCACGTTCGGGCAGCTCGAGCCGCCGACGAACACCAGCGTCCCCGGCGCAAATTCCACGGTGCGCTGCGGGTCGGCCCCGAAGCCCCGAAAGGAGCGCGGGCAGCTCTCGAGCGCCTGCGCGATGATCTCCCCCCCGATGCGCACCATCTGCGTGTCCTCATCCACCAGTGCGCCCGCCTCGCGGTAGAGATCTCGAGCTTCGGGCAGCAGCACCTTGATGCCGAGCGTCTCGTTGATCTTGAGCGCGCTCTCGTGCATCGCAGCGACCGCATCGTCGGAAAACACACGTTGCGGCGTGAACGGATTGCGCAGCCGCCGGTAGTCGGCCGGGCGGGGCTGCGCACTCTGCCGGCTGCCTGCTCCCGGGTGACGACGGTTAGCTCTCATGATCAGCCTCATGAATTGCCGTCGAACATACCGCAGATGGCCGTCCGGGAAGCTTGGCGCTCAGGCGTGCTTGCTAGGAACTCGGGTCCGCGCCGGCAGGCGCCCTGCCCGGGGGGGGCCGCCTCGAGGCGCGGACCGCGACATGGACGGCAGCACCCCGCCGGGGAATGCCTGCGCGTCTTGGCCACGCGGCTTGCGCACCGGATCAGCGGAATCTCTGCCCCCGCACGTCCTTCGGACACAGGCCGAAGTGCCGGTGAAAGGCGGTTGCGAACGAGGTCTGGTGACTGTAGCCAACCGCTTCGGCGACTCGCGCCACCGGCATTCGCCGCTCGCGCAACAAGGTGAGCGCATGCTGCATCCGGCAGCGCACCGAGAAGTCGAAAATGGTCTCGCCGAAGAGGCTCTTGAACCCGCGCTTCAGCGATGTCTCGCTCATTCCGGCCGCGCGGGCCGCCTGTCGGATCGTCGGCGCGGGCGAGAACTGCTTCAAGAGCAGAGCGCGCGCGGCGTGCAGGCAACGCAGATCGTGCTCGCTGAACTGCTCGATCGGCGCCTGCTCCGCGGCGCCGAACTCCGCCACGGCCGCGCACAGCAGCTCGAGGATGGAGGCTTCCGTGTGCACGAGCGCAAGCGTGCCGGTATAGACGCTCTCGACCAGCCGGGCGGCAAGATCGAACATGCGCGAGCTGAGCGGCAACTGGCAGTAATTGAACTGCCGAGGTGAGCCCGTCAGCAGCGCGCTCAGCTGCGGCGGCGCGTGCGCCAGGGAAGTCATGAAATTCTCGATCAGATACTCGGCGCGCACGTTGACGGTCACGCTGCGCTCGCGGATGCTCGGTGCGGACCATTCCTGCATGTCGAATCCGACCGGCTGGAAGTACACCAGCAGGCTCGGCCGGTTCAGGCGCAGCGGCTCGGTCTGGCTCACCCCAAGAGTGAGGTCCCCGGAGAGCTTGAAATAGAACTGGATCATCCCGTCGCCCGGGACGAGCTCGCGCCGCGAGCTTCTGTAGGACACGTTTGACACGACGACGTACACGTCATCGCCGATCTGCGTCAGCTCCCAGTAGCCCTCGCCCTCCTCTGGGGGAAAAACGACGCGCGCCGCCAGCAGCCGCCGCCGGGCGTGGCGGGCGATCACCTGCACTCCCGGGGCCCGTTCGAGATTGGCGAAGGCGTCAGCGAGAGTGCCGCACGGGCCGGCGAGAAAGGCACGGAACAACCCTCCGCGGTCCGGCGCCGCCGGCGCACCGGCGCCTTCGGCGCCGATCGGTCCTCCCGTGACTAGCAGATCCGAGGTCTGTGACTGGGGCATGCGCATTTGAATTTAGGATTTCGGGCGGCCGGTTGCAACTGCGCCGCCGCGGATGACGGACACGCGGGATTGCTCCGTGGCCCGCCAGCATCTCTCGCCGTGCAAGGGCCGGCTGCCCCCGGGTTCGCCGCATGCGCAAGCCGGCCGGGAAGCAGCACCGCCGCCGCCCCGGACCGCCGGCGCAAGATGCGCCGCGTAGCCTGCGGGCGCAAAGCGCCGAAGGACCCGGCGAGCCGCCGCCCGCAATGGGCCGACGCGACCGACCAAATCGCCGGAATTCCTAGCAAATGGGTCCGCGCGCCCCCGTACGGCAGGCCCCAGGGCGCACATACCGACTTATGATGCCGGCGCAGATCCGCAGAAGACGGCTCAACGTCTTTAATCCCCCCCGATGAGGGCTGTTCCGCGGTCAGGAGGCTGACGGTCCAGCCTGGAAACGACGATGTACCCTTACCCAACGCACGCCTGCAGCCGACACCACCGTAGCATTGCGCTTGCCTGCCGCGAGGGGCTCGCAGCGTCGCCGGTCACGGGCCGGCGGCCCGATCGCTCAAGCGCCGACCCGCTGTATATTATACCAGCCTCCAGATGCATCGCGACACGGGGGCGGCGCGTCCCGTGCGACCCCGGTGTCGGAATCTTCGCACCGGAGACCCCATGAGATCTCACGCACAGGTGCTCGTCGTGGGCGGCGGGGTGGTTGGCTGCAGCGTCCTCTATCACCTGACCAAGGCGGGTTGGAAGGATGTCGTGCTGGTCGAGCGCGATCATCTGACGTCGGGATCGACCTGGCACGCCGCCGGCGGCTTTCACACGCTCAACGGCGACCCCAATGTGGCGAAGCTGCAGGGCTATACCATCGGCCTGTATGACGAGCTGGAGAGGATCTCCGGCCAAGCCTGCGGCCTGCATCGCTCCGGGGGCCTGCTGCTCGCCGACACGCCCGAGCGCATGGAGTGGCTCAAAATGGCGCACGGCCGGGCGCGCTACCTCGGCCTCGAGACCTCGCTCCTGACGCCCCGGGAGGCCCGGGAGCTGCTGCCCCTGATCGAGGAAAAATACTTCGTCGGCGCCATGCTGGATGCCGCCGACGGCAATCTCGATCCCTATGGCACGACGCACGCCTATGCCAAGTCGGCGCGCATCGGCGGCGCCGAGATCTACGAGCACACGCGGGTCACCGCCCTCTCGCGCCGCTCGAACGGCACGTGGGACGTCGCGACTACCGCCGGTACGATCAACGCCGAGCACGTCGTCAACGCGGCCGGCCTCTGGGCGCGCGAGGTCGGCCGCATGGTGGGGCTGGAGCTCCCGGTGCTTGCGATGGAGCACATGTACCTCGTGACGGACGATATGCCCGAAGTCATCGAATACAACCGGGCGCACGGCCGGGAATTGCCGCACGCGATCGACTTCAAGGCCGAGATCTACATGCGCCAGGAGCGCAACGGCATGGTGCTCGGCACCTACGAGAAGGCCTGCGTGCCCTGGCAACCGCGGACGACGCCGTGGGATTTCGGCACCGAGCTGCTGCCCCCGGATCTGGAGCGGATCGCCCCGTCTCTCGAGCTCGGCTTCGAGCATTTCCCCGCGATGAGCCGCGCCGGCATCAAGCGCGTCATCAACGGCCCGTTCACATTCTCTCCCGACGGCAACCCTCTCGTTGGTCCGGTTCAAGGCAGGCCCGGCTTCTGGTGCGCCTGCGCGGTCATGGCGGGCTTCAGCCAGGGCGGCGGCGTCGGCCTCGCTCTGTCGCAATGGATGGTCCACGGCGATCCGGGCTTCGACGTCTGGGCGATGGACGTGGCGCGCTACGGAGAATGGGCGACGAGGCACTACACCCACGAGAAAGTCCGCGAGAACTACTCCCGGCGCTTCTCGATCCGCTTCCCGAACGAGGAGCTGCCCGCCGCCAGGCCCCAGCAAACCACCCCCTTGTACGATGTGATGCTGGCCGAAGGGGCGGTCATGGGCGACAGCTGGGGCCTGGAAACGCCGCTGTGGTTCGCCCCGAAGGGCGTAGAGCCGCGCGATATCGTCTCCTTCCACCGCTCGAACGACTTTGCGCACGTCAAGGCGGAATGTCTCGGCGTGCACGAGGCCGTGGGCGCGACCGAAATCGCCAACTTCGCCAAATACGAGATCACCGGCCCCGGCGCGGAGGGGTTCCTCGCGCGCTTGATGACGAACAAGCTGCCGCCCGAGGGGCGCATGACCCTCACCCCGATGCTCAATGCGGCCGGCAAGCTCATCGGCGATTTCACCATCGCGCGCGCCGCCTCCGCGCGCTTCCTGATGTGGGGCTCATCCCAGGCGCAGATCCATCACATGCGCTGGTTCGAGCGCCACCTGCCCACCGATGGCTCGGTCAGCATCCACCGCTTCGACCAGGGCCTCATCGGGCTCGCAATCGCCGGGCCGCGCGCGCGCGAGCTGCTGGCGCGGCTCACCGACGAAGACCTCTCGAACGCGGCGTTCAAGTTCATGGATCACCGTGCCGCGGATGTAGCCGACGTTCCGGCGATGATCAACCGCGTCAGCTACACGGGCGAGCTGGGTTACGAGATCTGGGTGAGGCCGGAGTACCAGCGGCGGCTCTACCGGCAAATCAGGGCCGCGGGCCGGACTCTCGGGCTCGTGCTCTTCGGCATGCGGGCGCTGCTCAGCATGCGACTCGAGAAGAATTATCCGACGTGGTTCCGAGAGCTGCGACCGATCTACGGGCCGTTCGAAGCCGGCCTCGACCGATTCGTCGATCTCGGCAAGCCCGACTTCATCGGCCGTGCAGCCGCATGCGAGGAGAAGAAGACCGGCGGCCGGCTCCGGCGCGTGAGTTTCGCGATCGACGCCACCGACGCCGACGCGCTCGGCGATGAGCCGATCTGGTACGGTGGCGAAGTCATCGGGTGGGTCACCTCCGGCGGCTACGGCCACCGTGTCGATCGCTCACTCGCGCAAGGATACGTTCCGGCCGCCCTCGCGGCCGACACCGCCGAACATGCCTTCCAGATCGAGATCCTGGGAGAGAGGCGCGCGGCGAGGATTCTCAGCGAGCCGCCGTTCGATCCTGAGGGCTCGCGGATGCGGGGTTGACCGCGCCCGGCATTCCGCCCGAGGCCGCGCCGCCCTCATTCGTGCCGCGAAAAGTGGTAGCTGAAGACGAGTTCCACCACCCTCGGTCTCATGGGGGTCTCGGTGAGCGTAAACTGCGTGGCGGTGGTATACAGGCTTTCGTTCACGTTCGTGAGGTTCGTGCCAACGAGCGATACGGTCCAGTCGCCCTTCGACACGCCCAGCGAGGCCGCGTACGTCGTCCACGACGGCAGCCTGAAGTCGGAAAAGTACTGGCTGGAGGAGATCGCCGAGGCCGAGTGCTGGAAGCCCGCCTGCACGTACGCCAGATAAGGACCGACGGGTCGCTCGTACCGGACCGTCAGATTCGCCTTGAACGGCGGGGACTGCGCAAGGTTGCTGCCGATGGGGCCGAAGGGATTGCGCACCGGGATCGCGACGCCATTGGCATAATACGTGGCGATGGCCTTGCCGAAGTTCGGGCTCGCCGGATTGTTGTCGATCAGGGCCGGCGAGTTGATCTGCTCGCCGCTGTTCACGGCCGCCGAGCCCTGCACCGTGAGTCCGCGCATCGGCCGCGCGGCGATCTGCAGCTCGATGCCTCTCACCCGGTAGTGCGCTCCGTTGGTAAAGAAGGTCAGATTACCGAAGCCGCACTGGGGACAGAAGAACTCCGTCTGCGCGTGATTCCAACTCTCGTTGTAGATCGCTCCGTTGAAGCGCAGCTTGTCGCCGAACAGCATCGTCTTCCAGCCGACCTCGTTGTTTGTTAGGATGTCCGAGGTGTAGACCAGCGGCGTCAGGAACTGCGCGACGCCGTTCTGGCCCGGCAGCTCCGCGGAGCTGCCGCGGTTGAAGCCGCCGGGCCTGAAACCCTGCGAATAGGTGTAGTACACCATCACGTTGTGCGTGATGTGCCAGGTCAGGCTCCCGCGGCCGAGGTGGCCGGTCTCGACGGCCGTGTGGACCTGATTGGCGAAGTTCGTGCCGTAGGGAGTGAGACAGGGTCCGAAATACGATGTGGAACTGAACTGCTTGCAGCCGAAGCTGCCCACGTCCCCGCCGATCTCCGAGTCGTACATGTCGAAGTAGCGGATACCGGCCGTGATGGTCAGCTTGCGGGGGACGATGTCGAAGCTGCTCGAGAAGTACGCCGCCTTCTGGATGTTGACGCGCGTGAAGTCGTCCATGAACGCCACGCTGGAGTTGCGCACGCCGGGAACCACCGCCGGCACCCCCGGCCACGGCTGGATCGGCAGGAAGCAGTTGGACGTCGGTCCTGTCGGCGAGCAGTCCGGTACCGTCTTGTAATGCCACGCGGTGTCGTCGTAGATCTTGAGATCGGAGTAAAAGACCCCGGCGATCGCCCGCAGCCGCCAGGTGCGCGGCGTGCTCACACGCAGCTCCTGCTGCACGTTGGTGTTGCGCAAGGACTCGGTCCAGACGGCGCTCGGCGAGTAACAGGTTGCATTGGGGTTGCCCGAGGTCGAGCTGTAGGTGACCCCCGTACATTGATAGTAGTATCCGAAGCGGCCGCGCGCGTAGTTCGTGTAGTCCTGAGACTGCGCGACGTTGCGGTCCAGGTAAGAGCCCGAGTACACCACGCTCAACGGCCCGGCCTTGCCGCGCACCCTCACCGCGGTGTCCTCGAACCTGTCCTTGTCGTAGGAGGGGTTGAACAGATTCACCGACAGCGGCGGCAACGGCACGGTTCCGATCGGCACGCCGGTGACGTCATTGACTTTCGCGCCCACCGTGCTGTAGGGCATTTCGTAGAACACGCCCTGCGCGTCCATGTTCTGGTACATCTGGGTGAGCAGCACGTCCCAGTTGTCGTTGACCTTGTAGAGCAGCTCGGCGCGAATGCCCTTGTAGGTGAGCGGATTGATGTGTCTCGCGGCGATCAGATAGTTGTTGATCGTCGCGCTGTTCCCGGGCACGACGCCGCCGTTCTCCGCCACCAAGCCCAGATCGGTACTGCCTCGCGAGAAGGTTGCCGGCAGGTTGTTGATGTAGCCGCCGCGGCTGTCGGTGAACACCACCACACGAGCCGCGAGCTTGTGCGCGAGCAACGGAATGTTGAGCACCCCGTCGACGCGGCTGTTCGCCCCCCCGTGCGCCGTCGTACCATATCCGGCGTTGACGTTCACTTCGAGCGTATCGAGCTTCGGCTTGTTCGTGATGTAGCGGATGGCGCCCGCCTCCGCTCCCGCGCCGAAAAGCGTGCCCTGCGGGCCCTCGTCGACCTCGATGCGATTCAAGTCCACCGCGTAGACATCCAGATCCCGGGCCGGCAACATCAGCGACTGGTCGTCGAGGTAGGTGCCGACGGTGGGGAAATCGCCGACCGAACCCTCCCCTTGCACGCCGGTGTTCGAGGTGCCGAGTCCCCGCATGTACAAGATCCCCTGGCCCGGACCCATGGCCGCCATGGTGACGTTGGGCACATACTGCAGGTACTGCGAGAGCGTGTGGACGTGCAGCTGATGGAGCATGTGGCCCGTCAGGGCCTGGATCGCGACGGGGACGTTCTGAAGGCTCTCCGCGCGGCGCGTCGCCGTGACGATGACCTCCTTCAGCTGCGCACTGCCACCTGCGGGCGCGCCCGCTGCGGCAGTCGCGGCGAGGACGCCTCGGACGGCGGCCACGCCCAGGATCGCAGCGACCGTTCTTGACAGGACAATATTCGACTTCATACGCCACCCCATGGGCCACCGCGTGCCCGCTGCGCAACCGCCCTCTTCTTGCTGCAAGCGCAATCCGTACGGTCCGCTCGCGTTTTATGAAGTGCCTTCCGGCTGCCCGAAGCATCACGGCTCTTTTGGGTTTGCAGCCCGGTGCGTCATCGGACCGGAAGGCGCTCTCTGCGGAAAATCGTACCGCGGCCCGTCGCGGGCGCGCGGCCCTGCGAGTCAACGGTACCGGAATTCCTACGGTTATTGTCCAATTCCGTAACTGGCCACGTTCGAGCCCATAGCAGGCCGGATCACAGCGCTTCGCGCTCTTGACGCTATGGACGCCCCACTGCGTAAGCAACCCCGGGACTCGCTCGGCGCCCGTTCCGCCCCGCCCGATCGACGGAGGCTGACGCAGGCGAGCGCCATGACGAGACCGCGTCGCGCTGCCGCGGCAAGCTCGCCTCAGCGGCGGACGAACACATCGTTGAAGGGCCGCGCATACTCATCGTTGCTCGTCATTGCGGGCAGGCCGAGCGCGGCCTCTATGGTGCGCGCCGTACTGTAATGGTCGTAGCGCACGCGGCTGACGTAGCCGTATTTCACCGTCCCGCGTGAGCCGAGCACGATCGTGGCGATGTGGTTGTGCGCCGTGCTGTCGGATTCGTCCCAGGTGAGAATAAGCAGGCTCTTCTGCTCGCGCCAGGCGGGCGACTTGAACAGCGGCCCGAGGGTGCGCCGTAGCCACGCATTCTGCACGCGCAGGCTCGCGGGAGATCCGTTTCCGGGCATCTCCCCGTCATTGTAATCGTCCGCCGCGAGCCAGGCGAATGCCGGCGTGGTCGCGATACGCTTGAGGTCCTGCGGCCATTGGCGCATGCCGAGGAGATGGGCGCGGCAGCGCCCCGGATCGTCCTGGATGTCCGTAAACAGGATGAACGGCGCGTCGTCGGGCTCGTAGTTGCGGTCGTATCGCGTGCTCGCATTGCAGGGCCGGCCCATGCCCTCTTCATACGCCTTCCATGTTTTTCCAGACGCCTGCAACAGGTCGCCGAGGTTCCTGGCATCGACATGAATGTCCGGAAAGTACACCGGTCCCCCGACGAAAGTGGCCCCGCCGGCGATGGCGAGATAATTCTCATCGCTCGGGTGATAGACCCCCTGGTAGTTCGCCAGCAGCGCGCCGCGCGCGGCCAACGAATTGACGTAGGGGGCGTCTTTCCAGTCGCCGATGACTTGGCCGTAGTTCGTGTTCTCCATCATGATCAGAAACACGTGCGTGAAGCGCGGCACATGCGCCACGGGAGGCGCCGGCGGCGCAAACCTCATGGGAGGAGACACCTTGAGCCGCATCGCGGCGACATAGCTGTCTGCCACGTCGGTCTTCCCATCCATCGCGAGGCGCAGCTCGAGCGCGACCGCCCCTTTTGGAATGCTTCGCACGACGCTTTGCGGCTCGAAGCGCGGCGGAGCGTTGCCGCGCGCCGCCCGCGGCCCGCGCAGCACAATCGCCGGACCGAGCGCCTGACCCGAAGCGCCCAGAAACAGGGCGCTGAAGAGCCCTTGGGCAGACCTGCCTCCCCAAGCGGCAAACGACGCGGACAACCTCAGGCGAAAATGAACGGCCGCCCGGGGGAGCAGCGGAAGCACTCTCTCGAGCACGCTCGTCCCGTAAGGGCCGCTGGCAATCACGACCCGCGGCGGGCGCTCCCCGGGCCAGCTCGCGGGCAGCGATCCGGCGCACTGCAGCGCCGGACTGCCCGCGACGGTGATCCAGCCCGGAACGGTCGTCGCAGCCTCCGGGTCGGCGGTACAGAGAAAAGCGCGCGCGAAGCGAAGGGGATTCACGGCTCCGGCATGAGCCGTGCAAACATCGGCCGCTCCCGCCGACAGAGTGAGCATTGCCGCAATCAAACCTACGGCAAGACTCCCGCCGGGGACAAACAGGCCGGCAGCACCACATGAGCGAGTGAAGCAAAGAAAAAGCGGCGCAATTCTTTCCGCAGCACCCCCAAGCCAAAGGAGCGGCCGATTTGCCTGGACGGATTGTACGCGCGCCATTACCCCACCCCCGATGCGTTCCGGAAAGCTCGGATCCATCCGGGGCGCCATTGCGCTAGCCGCACGAGTTTCCCGCTCAGCTCACGCCCTTGGGTCGCTGACCACACCGCCGTGCGCCGGCGCCGAAGCCGCTTACAGCCACTTGTAGATTATTCGCAGCCCGAACGTACGCGGCTGGTTTGTCGTCTGTCGCGTATCGTAGTTGGCCGTGTTGACGAGGAGGATGGCGTCCTTGTTCGTCAGATTGGTGACGTACGCCTCGACGGTCCACCTGGAATTCTCCACACCCAGGCGGACATTGGAGATGCTGTACGACGGTTGCAGCGAGCGGGCCGTGCCCTTGCTGCCGAGCGCGGGATTGGCGATGGCGCGCAAGTCGCTCCACATGCTGCCCCGGTACACGATGTCGTACTGAATGAACCCGTCGAGCGCCCTGCTGAGCGAGTGCACATATCGCAGGCTCGCGCTGTAGGCGAAGAACGGAACCATCGGCAGCCGCTCGTCCGGCTTGATCATCTGCGTGAGCGCACCGGTGAAGTCCGGCTTGATGCTGACCAGGCGCGAATCGTTGTAGTCAAAGGAGGCCTGAAGCGTCAGGCCCGTCACCACTCGGTACTCGATGTCGCTCTCGGCGCCCTCGATGCGGGCTTTGCCGAAGTTCGCGAAGAAGGTTCCCGATGAGCATATGGACGCGTCGTAGATTGGCGCCTGGAAGTTCTTCCACGGCATGTAATACAACGCGCCGTTCCAGCGCATGCGGCCCCGCAGAAGGGTCGATTTCCAGCCCACCTCGAAGTTGTCGACCGTGTCCGGGGTGAAGGTGTGCGGCACGCCGTGCTGGTAGCACGACGACGCGTACCCTCCGTTCACCCCACCCATGCGGTACCCTTGGCTGAAGGTCCCGTAGACCATCACGTGCGGAGTCACCTTGTAGGAAACGCTCGCCATGCCGGTCAGCTTGTGCGCCGAGACGCTGTACAGAGGCGAGGGCGTCCTCGCCTGGTAGAAATACGAGGCCCACTGGTCGCTGGTGCTGTAGGTGCCGTCGAACCAGCGCAGTCCGCCCTCGATGCTCAAGCGCTTCGTGATGTCGTAGGTGACATCGGCGAATTCCGCCGTCTCGAGTGTGTCGTTGCGCGAGACGCTGCTGTACCACTCATGCGGCAGGGGCTGGGCGCTTTGCGTGTAGGTGTTGTAGTACGAGAGCGCGCTCTGGTACGCCTGGCCGCTGGCCTGCATCCCCGGCATGTAGTACCATTCGTCATACAGCTGACGCGTCTTCTGCCAGTACAGGCCGGCGAGCCAGTGCCAACGGCCGCCCGGTTTCGACTGCAGGCGCAGCTCGTTCGACCACTGGCGCGTCCAGATGTCGTAGTTGTCGTACATGATCGGGGCCTGGCAGCCGCTGTACGGGGACGTTCCGCCTCCGATCGTCGGCCCGGTCAGGCAGCTCAGACTCTGCAGCAGCGCCGGCGAGTTTTGATAGGAGTCGGGGAACGGATTGTACTGGACGTAGTTGGAGTATTCGCTGGTGTAATGATACGGATACGTCCAGAAGGTGGTGGCGTAGATCAGATCCCCGATGCCGACGTCGCCCTCGACATGCAGATCGTAGTCCGTGAACGTGTCGCGGATGTTCTCCGGCCCGAACCGCGCGTTCTTGCGCAGCTGATAAGGCGGCAGGCTCGGATCCTGCGACCAGGATCCGGCGACATCCTGATTCTGGAAATTGATGGTGAGGACGGCGTTCCAGTACTTGCCGAACCTCTGCGCGACTGCCACTCGCCCTCCATACTCCCTTTCCGTATTGTAGTTGTTGCGCGCCCATTCGGCGTTGGTGGACACGACCCCGTTCACCCAGTGCCTGGTCTGAAGCACGTTGTCGATGAATCCGCCTCGATGCACCAGGAAAGCCGACAGCCGTATGGCGGTTTCGCCCTTGACCACAGGCAGGTTGAGATACCCCTCCACGGTGCTGTTCTGTCCGCCGTTCTGTATCTGGCTGCCGTTCAGGCTGACGCCGGCGCTGAAGCGATTGAAGTCGGGCTTGTTCGTGATGACGCGCACGGCGCCCGCCATGGCGCTCGCGCCGAAGAGCGTGCCCTGAGGACCGTCGAGCACCTCGATGCGCCGGATATCGTAGAGGTGCAGGTCGGGAATCGCGTCGTAATAGCTCGTGGAGGCGTCGTCGAGGAAAAATCCGGTGGTCGATGTGTCAGCGGCATTCGCGCTGGAGCCGTCGGAAGCGCCGCGCATGTTGAAGGTCTGCTCGGTCGGTCCCATGTTGACCATTGATACCGACGGCAGATGAGCCGCCAGGGTCTGGAAACGCGTGAGGTCCAGGTCGTTGAGGTCCTTGCCGGTCATCACCTGGATCGCCTCGGGGATGTCCTGCACGTTCTGCGGCATCTTGGTTGCGGTGACGATCACCTCCCGCAGAGCCGTCGACGGACCGAAGGCGCCGCCCGCAACGGCGGCCGATGCCGGCCGTGCCTGCAGCGCGGCCGCCCCGTACAGTGCCGCAGTCACCGCGAGCGCGATCTTCGGGCACGTGCGAGCCCCGCGCGCCCCGGCACGCTCCGATGAAGGCAACTTTGCAGCAATACTCATAAGACCCCCGTCGTGCCGGTGATTCTTTTTATTACTGATACGATAATACCGTAGTTCAACGCAACGCTCGTGTCAACGGTTGCCGTGGCAACCCGCTCCGGAAGCGCCCGGCTCCCGGCCCCAAAGTACCTGCAACGTGCGCCCATGCAGTTCTCCTCGCCCCGTCCGTCCGGGAAGCGGAGTGTAGTTATGATTGCAAGATCACGGCGGCGTCCGGCTGCCAGCTCATGTATACCTCATCGCTCCAGTCGATCGTCCACTGCGACGTGCGCCGCACGTTCTGCCCGAGCGCGGTCACCAGCTTGCCGGTCGCGAGCTTCACCTGGTAGGTGGAGCATTTGCCGAGATAACCGAGCTCCCAGACGACCCCCCGCAACACGTTGATGCGTTCTTCGCCCGGGGGCTGCTTGCTCAGGCGGATCTTCTCCGGCCGCAGCGCCACCCACACGCGCTGGCCGGGCACGAACCGGCCAACATCATCGACCAGCAGGTCGCTGCCGGTATCGGGGCAATGCACGGTCACCAGACCGGACTCGACCGCCGTCACCGCCCCCTGGAACAGGTTCGTCGTGCCGACGAAATCGGCGACGAACCGGCAGTTGGGGAATTCGTAGATCTCCGAGGGCGTGCCCACCTGGATCACCCGGCCGCGGTCCATCACCGCGATGCGGGTGGCGAGGGCCATCGCCTCATCCTGGTCATGCGTCACCACGACGAACGTGATCCCCACCTTGCACTGCAGGTCCATCAGCTCGAACTGGGTCTGCTCGCGCAACTTCTTGTCGAGGGCCGACAGCGGCTCATCGAGCAGCAGGACCTTCGGCTGGCGGATCAGCGCGCGCGCCAGCGCCACCCGCTGGCGCTGGCCGCCGGAGAGCTGGTGCGGCTTGCGCTGCGCGAGGGGGCCGAGCTGCACCATCTCGAGCGCCTGCTCGATGCGCCGCTTGCGCTCGGCACGCTTCAACGGCAGCCGCCGCAGCCCGTAGCCGACGTTGCTCTCCACGGTCATGTGGGGAAACAGTGCGTACGACTGGAACATCATGTTGACCGGGCGCTCGTGCGGCGGCACCTCGCTCATCTCGACTCCGTCGATCCTGATGTGTCCACCGCTCTGGCGCTCGAACCCCGCCAACATTCGCAGCAGCGTCGTTTTGCCGCAACCCGAGGCGCCGACCAGCGCGAACATCTCGCTCTGGTAGATGCCGAGGCTGACGTTATCGACCGCAGTGACCGCGCCGAAGGTCTTGGTGACCCCTTCGATGACGATCTGCGGCTTCGCCTCCGGGTTGGTCCACGGTCGGTCGCCGTTACCGGTGAGCGCGGTTGTTGTCACATTGGCGCTCCGCAATTGCGTTGCCGTCAACATACCGGCAAGCTCCCGCCGCGTCCATCACCACCGCGCCTATCAGGCGCGGCGCTCAAAAGTCCCCCGCTGGCGTGGCGCGTCGGCGCGCGGGCGCGAAGAACGGCCGCTCGACCACCCGGGCGGGCACCATGCGCCGCTGCCATACCAGCTCACGGTTCACATAGATCTCCGCCCACACCTGCCGCCCCATATCGAAGTGCGGCGCGTCGAGCATCGCCAGCGCGAGGTTGCGCTTGCAGGTCGGCGACCAGGCCGCCGACGTCACGCTGCCGATCTGCCTGCGCCCTGCGCGGTCCGAGTACAGCAGCGCGTTGTGGGCCGGCTTGGTCCCGGCCACATCGAGGCCCGCCAAGCGCCGGAGCGGCTTGCGCCGGCTCTCCTCGAGTAGCGCCCGCCGGCCCGTGAAATGGCCCTTGCCGAAGTCGACGAGCCAGCCGAGGCCGAACTCCAGGGCCGAGCGCGCCGTACCGTTGCGCAGGGTGTGGGCGCTCGAGACGAAATCGACATTGGGCATCAGGAAGCCGGCCTCGAGCCGCGCGATGTTGAGCGCGCGTGATCCCACGGGCCGGATCGTGCGGACGCGTCCGGCGTCCATCAGCCCGTCCCAGAGCCGCTCAGCCTCGGACGGATCAACCCACAGCTCATAGCCGAGGTCGCCGGTGAAGCCGGTGCGCGAGACGAGAGCCGCGGTTCCCGCTCCGAAGACGAAGTGCTTGAATTCGAAGGGCGCAAGCACCTCGACGCCCTGAAGTCCCATCGCCCGCAGCACCGAGCATGAGCATGGGCCTTGAAGCGCCAGCGCGGCGATGTCGGCTGTCACCTCGGTGATCTCGACATCGAAGCCGATGCTCGAGTCAAGCAACCAGTCGAGCTGGCGTTCGGCGGTGCACAGCCGGTATTCCGACTCCGCGATGCGAAACACCGTACCGTCATCGATCAGCTGGCCGCGATCGTCGCACCAGATGGCGTAGGCCACCTTGCCGGGGGAGAGCTTCGCGACGGATCGCGTCAGCAGCCGATCGAGGTAGCGCGTGGCCTGCGGACCTGCGACGCGGTACTTCACCATTGGGGTCAGGTCGTAGAGCGAGGCGCTGTTGCGTATGGCGAAGTACTCCTGCTCGACGCTGGTGAACACGTCGACCGTGCTGTACCCGGACCACGGGATGAAGGAGTCGACCTGGCTGTAGGCGCGCATCCGCTCGTGAAACCGCGTGCGCAGCAGCGGCTGGCGGTAGTGCGGCTCGGTTTCGGTGAGCATCTCAGGCCGCCTCTCTCAGGACCTCGCGCGCCGCATTGCGCCCGGCGACCCCCATGACTCCCCCGCCCGGGTGACATCCGGCGCCGCACAGATAAAGGCCGTGCACGGGCGCGCGGTACTGGGCGGCGCCCGGCACCGGACGCACCATGAAGAATTGATCCAGGGCGAGCTCGGCGTGATGCCAGTGCCCGCCGCGGATGCGAAACTGCGTTTCGATGTCCTGCGGGGTGAGCAACTCCGCGGCGCACACCGAGTCGCGCAGTCCCGGCGCATGTGCCTCGAGCAGCGCCAGGATCGCATCCAGGAATTGATGCCGATGCTCCGTCCATCCCGCGGCCAGGCGATACGGCGCGTACTGCACCACCGCCGACAGCACGTGCTTGCCGTGAGGCGCGAGCGTCGGATCGGCAGCGGACGGAACCAGGACCTCGAGCGCCGGAAGGGTGGAGAATTCGCCGTACTTGGCGTGATTGAACGCACACTCGATCGACTCGGGAGACGGCGCCAGCACGATGCGTCCGGGCGAGGCGTCCTCGAGGCCCGCGAAGCGCGGGGGGCGCTCGAGCGCCAGGTGGAGTTTTGCGGTCATGCCCCGGGTACGCAGGTGAGCCACGCGGCGCACGAAACCGGTGTCGAGATGCTCGGCCCCGAGCAGATCGAGGAAGGTCGTGGCGGGATCCGCGTTGGAGATGATGCACCCGGCCTCGAACTCCTCTCCCGTCTCCAGACGCACACCGGCGGCGCGGTCGTCCCGCAGCACGATGCTCGCCACGGGCACCCCGGTGCGGATCGTCGCGCCGGCGCTGCGCGCCGCGGCGGCGAGCGCCTCGCACAGCGCCCCGAGCCCGCCGGCAGGTTGCGCGACGGCATGGGCCGACGCCGTGCCGGCCGCCATGCGATACAAAAGAGTGAACACCGTTCCCGGCGAGCGCGGCCCGTAGTTCGTGCCGAGGACTGCATCGAAGGCGAGTGCGCCCTTGAGCAGGGGGCTCTCGAAGTGCTCATCGAGGAGGTCCTGCACACACATGCCACCGATACGCAGCGCCTCGCGCAGATCGCGCCGTCCGATGAAGCGCAGCCGCGCTCCCAGTCGCAACAGCGTGAGCCGATCTCGCCAAGCGCCGGTGCCGAGGCGCGGCGGCACTGCTTCGAGCAGCGCAGATAGTGCCGCGGCCAGCCGGTTCATGCGCGCTGCGTACCGCGGATAGGCACGCGCATCGACGCCGCTCAGACCGGCCGGTGCGCCGTGCGTGCGCGGATCGATCCGCAACACCCCTGCCGCGGCGGAAAGTGCGAAGGTCGGCATGCGCTCCGCGGCCATGCGCAGCCCGTGACGCGGGAGATCGAGCTCCCGGGACAGCCAGCCGGGCATCAGGTGCAGCAAATGGGCGCACGCGGACACCCGGAACCCCGGGGCGAATTCCCGTGTGCGCGCCGCTCCGCCGACGGCCTCCTGCGCCTCGAGAACGAGCACGGAGCGCCCCGCCCTGGCGAGGTACGCCGCGCAGGTGAGGCCATTGTGGCCGCCTCCGACGACGATGCAGTCGTAACGGCAGGCGCTCACCGGCGCAGGTCCCTAAGGATCGCGGCTGCCGAATTCGCCCCCGGGGCGCCCATCACCCCGCCGCCGGGGTGAGTGCTCGAGCCGCACATGTACAGCCCCCGGATCGGCGAGCGGTATTGCGCATACCCCGGGATCGGGCGATTGAACAGCAGTTGATCGAAGGTGAGCTCGCCCTGGAAGATGTTGCCTTCGGTCAGGCCGACTTCCTTCTCGATCTCCCAGGGGGTGCGGATCTCCGCGTGCAGGATGAGATCCCTGAAGCCCGGACTGTGCTGCGCGATGCTGTCGATGACGGTCTGCCCGAAGCGCGCGCGGCGCTCCTCGGTCCACGGGCCCTCGGCAAGGTGGTACGGGCAGTACTGTACGAAGACCGACATGTAGTGCTTGCCCGGCGGGGCCATGGTCGGATCGATCTGCGTCGGAATGAGCATGTCGATATAGGGCCGCCGCGACCAGCGCCCCTCCTTCCAGTCGTCGTAGGCGCGCTCGAGCATGTCGATCGTATCGGTCACGTGCATGTCGCCCCGGATGCAAGGCGCGCCGGGCGGAATCGCTGGGAAGCGCGGCAGACCGTCGAGGGCGATGTTGAGCTTGCCGGAGGAGCCGCGGATCTTGAAGCGCCGCACCTGCGCGAGGAATTCCTGCGGCAGATCCGCTGCATCCATTGACTCGAGGAAAGTTCGGCGCACGTCGAGGTTGGAAACCACGATCTTGGCGTGCAACTCCTCACCGCCGCTGAGAACGACCCCGGTGGCGCGCCCGTTGCGGGTGAGGATACGGTCCACGGACGCTTCGGTGCGGATCTCACCACCGTTCGCGCGCAACGCGCTCGCCAGCGCCTGGGTGATCGCGCCCATGCCGCCGCGCGCGAAGCCCCACGCACCCACCGTGCCATCTATGCTGCCCATGTAGTGATGCAGCAGGACGTAAGCGGTTCCGGGCGAGCGCGGACCGAGCGCGGTACCGATGATCGAGCTGCCGGCGAGGTGCGCCTTGACGATCTCGCTCTCGAAGTACTCATCGAGCAGATCTGCGCAGCTCATCGTCCAGAATCGCAGCGTGTCGTACATGCGCTCCTCGCCGAGACCCGAGAAGTGCCGGCCGAGATACAGGAGCTCGCGCAGGTCGCGCGGCCGCAACGTAGTAGGGTCGGGTGGAGCGCGCAGCAGCAGCGGCTTGATGAACCTGCAGTGCCGCAGCATATCGCGCATGAACCGGTCGTAGGCCTCGGCATCCCGGCGCGAATGCCGGCCGATCTCGCGCCGCAGCGCGTCGTGATTGTCGTAGAGGGCGAGATGCCCGCCGTCGCGCATCAGGGTGCATCCGCCCTCGTACGGAATGATCTGCAATCCGTACGAGGGCAGATCGAGCGCCCGGATAATCTCGGTGCGCAGCAGACTGCAGACGTAGGAGCAGTTCGAGTACGTAAACCCTCTGAACAATCGGCGGCTGACGGCGGCGCCGCCGACGTAGGCATTACGCTCCAGCACCAGCACCCTGAGGCCCGCGCGCGCCAGGTAGCAGGCGGCGACGAGCCCGTTGTGACCCGCGCCCACCACGATTGCCTCGGGCCGATCGCGCCCGTTCGACCGCTTCGGTACCGGCGCGGCTTCGGACATCGTCAAGCCTTGGCCTGCTGCCTGCCGCGCTGTGCCGAGAGCGTCTTGTCGACCGCGATCTCGAAGCCCTTCAAAGTCTGCTTGAGGCAGGACTCGTCGTGCGCCGCGCAGACGAACCACGGCTCGCGCGAATCGGGTTCGCACAGGACGCGCTCGTCGTGCAGCACTTTTGCCGCTGCGTCATAGAAGCTGTAGTCGCTCCCCTTCCAGTCCCGGTATGTGCGCGGGGGCTCCTGCGCGAAGTACAGACCGCTCATCGACGGATGCCCGACGAAACTGTGCGCCACGCCGCGAGCGCGCAGGATGGCGCTCATCCCCTCGCGCAACGAGGTGCCGTAGCGCGCGATGCGCGCGAGCGCGTCGGTTTCATCCAGGATCTGCAGCGTTCGCTCCGCAGCTGCGAGCGACACGGAGTGGGCCGTGTAGGTGCCGCCGTGCGCAACGCCGCGCCCGATCTTGCGCATGACATCCTCGCGTCCGGCCAGTACGGAGATGGGATAGCCGTTGGCGACCGCCTTGGCGAACGTGCACAGATCGGCCTGGATGCCATAAAGCTCCTGCGCACCGCCACGGGCGACGCGGAAGCCAGTCTTCACCTCATCGATCACCAGCAGCACCCCGTAGCGGTCGCAAAGCTCGCGGGCGGCGCGCATGTAGGCCGGATCGGCAGCGATGCCGAGGCAGTTGCCCATGATCGGCTCGATGAGCAGGCAGGCGACTTGGCCGGCATGGCGATTGAGCACGTCCTCAAGCTGGTTGGCGTCGTTGGCCTGCACGAAGTGCGCGAAGCTGCGCGTGCTGAGCGGCACGCCCTGGCTGTAGGGGTAGACCTCCGGGTCGCCGACCTGCGACCATTTGTCCATCGGCGTGTACCACATGACCGCGTCGAACAGGCCGTGATAGCTGCCCTCGAGGATGATGTAATCATTCTTGCCCGTGTAGGCGCGGGCGAGCCGCAGCGCCGCCATCACCGCCTCGGTGCCCGAGTTGGAGAAGCGTACTAGCTCGGCGGCCGGCACCATCTTCGCGATCCGCTCCGCCACGCGGTACTCGCGCTCGGTCGACAGCGCGAACACCCCGCCGACCTGCATCCCTTCCCGAGCGGCCTCATCGACGCGCGGGTCGGCGTAACCGAGAATCGCCGGCCCGTAGCCAAGGCGGTAATCGACGTATTCGTTGCCGTCGAGATCGACGATGCGCCCGCCGCGACCGTACTTCACGTAGATCGTGCGATCCTCGCCCCAGAAGCGGAAGTTCGAGGCAACGCCGAGCGGCAGCCGCGTCAGTGCCTGCCGATAATGCGCCTGGCTTCTCTCTAGGACTCGCGACATATCCCCTCCCGCGCTCGTTGCTGACCGCAAGGTAGCATCGGCCCGATGAAAAGTCTATATATACATATAATTTACCGGCGATATACTTATATATTCATATAATTTATTTGAACGAGGCTTCAAATGAATGCGCCCGCCGCCTGCACTAGAGAATCACCCAGCACGCCGCGCGCTCTGCCGGCCTGGACCTACAATCATCCGCAGATGACCCGTCTTGAGCTCGAGCGCATCCTCGAGCCGAGCTGGCAGATCGTCTGTCACGTCAATGCCGTCCCCCGTCGCGGCGACTTCGCCACGTTTGAGCTCGGCGCAAGCGGCGTGGTGGTGGTACGTGATTCGGAAGGTGCGATCCGCGCGTATCACAATGTGTGTCGCCATCGCGGCGCGCGCCTGCTCGAAGGATCGGGCCACTGCTCCGGGCCGATCGTCTGCCCCTACCACGGCTGGTCGTATCGGCTCGGCGGCGAGCTCATCGGCACGCCCGAGCGCGACACGTTTCCCGGTTTGGACCGCGCGCGCTGGGGGCTGAAGCCCGCGCGCTCGCAGGTGGCGTTCGGATTCGTATTCGTATGCCTTGCCGGCGATCCGCCGCCCATCGAGGCGGTGTGGGGCGAGCTCGCCGTCGAGCTCGAGCCGTATCACATCGAGGCGATGCAGCCATTGGGGCCCCTCTACATCGAGCATTGGGACTGCGACTGGAAAGTCGCCATGGACAACTACCTGGAGTCCTATCACGTGCCGATCGGCCACCCGGGGCTGCAGCGCATGTTCACACCCGACTACCAGGACCAGGTGCTGCTGCCGGGCGGCGTGGCGCGCGGCGTCAGCCACATGCGCGATCTGCCCTCGAGCCGCTGGAGCGAGCGCCTGTATCAGAAACTCGTCGTGCCGACGGCCGACGACCTACCCGAGGAGCATCGGCGGCGCTGGCGCTTCTACAGCATGCTGCCGAACACCGGCATCGACATCTTTCCCGACCAGATGGATTTCTTCCAGGTGCTGCCGCGGGGACCCGGCAAGTGCACGATCCGCGGCGGCTGCTTCGCGCACCCGGATTCGCGGCGCGAGATGCGCGTCCTGCGCTACCTGTGTGCGCGGATCAACCGCCAGGTGCAGCGCGAAGACGAGTTCCTGTGCACCCGGGTGCAGCGCGGCCTCGGCTCGCGCGCCTACGAGCCCGGGCCCCTTTCAAGGCTCGAAAGCTGCATGTTCCAGTTCCACGAGCTGCTGCGCGAGCGCATCCCGGAGGTGCGCGAGCCGTCCGCCCCGGCCTGTTTTGCTTAGCTCGTGACCCGATCCGACCCGAGCAACGGCAACAGCATGGCGATCGAGTGCCGAAAACGCGCCAGCTCCGGGGTGAGGGGGCCGGCATCCTGTGCTTGCACGGGAAATGCCTCGAGCCCGCGCTGGGCCGATTCGGCGAGCGCGATCTCACCCGTCACGTTGACACCGGCCGGGCGGGTGCCGCGACCCGGTCGGCGGGCGCGTTGCGCCGTGCGCAGCTCGAAACGCACCACGCGGGTCCGCCCGGCGGCCTCCGGCAGCGCTTGCAGGATCTGCGGCGGCTCGGATGCGAGGTCGAGCAGTTGATTCGGCGGCAGGAAATGCCGGCCGGGATCGGGGCTCTCGAGCCACTGCTCGACGAGGAGCTTCCAGTCGGCCGCTGCGATCGTTGTCTCGATCCGCGCCACGTGCAAAGCCGGCCAGGTATCCAGCGTGACCTCGGGAACGCCGCCGCCCAGCTGCCCGCTTGGACACGGCGAGCGCACCAGGAGCAGGGGGCCCAGCCTCGTCAGCTCAAGCGGCATCAGGTCTCCGGGCGTCGTGCCTGCGAGCAGCCGGCCATCGAGATCGTAACTCAGATCGTGAGCTGCGCAACGCAGTTTGCCCGCAACCCGGCCGGAAAGCTCCTCGAGCAAGGCGTGCGGCTGGCGGCGACAAGCGTTTCGCAGCGCGTGCAGCGTCCCGGTGGCGCCACGCACCACCAGCACCCGCTCCCAGGGCCAGGCGGCGGTGATGAACGCTCCGGCCCGACCGAGCTGTTCGGCAACACCGACCACCTGCCAGGCGGGCCGGAACAGCCGCTCGCGCTCGAGCGCGAAGAAGGCGGCGTCCGAATACGCCCAGCCGGGCAAACGGCCATCCGGACACGTTCCGGGCGGGACGGCGGATTCGCGCGGGGGGGGGCCAGATCGAGTGCCCGCCGGGAACATTCCCGGGAATACCGAGCCGAGATACGCGAGCGAGCGGCGGCGGGCGGCAGCGCGGTCGATGTTCTCCTCGTTCTGAAACGCGATGCTCTGCCAGAGCACCTCGAGCACGCCGATCAGCCCGAGAGAGATCGCATCGGCATCGAGATGCGCCAGGCCCGCCTCGGCCATCACCGCTTCGACCAGCTCGCGCACGAGCGTGGCAAACTCGTCGTCCTTCTTGCCGCAGATGTCGTGGTACTCCTGGCGGGAGCTCGCCTCGCCCCAGAACGAGTACCACACGGACACCTTGCGGGGGCTCGCGATCTGCGGATCGAAATACAGTTCCACGAGCCGCTCGAGGGCGTGGGTGGGCGTGATCTTCAGCCTTGCGACCGGGGCGAGCACGCGCTCCTCGAACTCCGCGGCGAGATAGGCGAGCGAGGCGACCAGCATCGCGTCCTTGGAATCGAAATAAAAGCGCACGATGCCCGGGGAGAGGTTGGCGATCGCAACCACCTTCTCGACGGTAGTGCGCGACGGTCCGTACAGGTGAAGCGCGGCGATGCATGCATCGATCAGCCGCTGGCGCTGGCGCATGCGCGGCGCACGGGCGGACGCACCGGAAGGGGTGGGGGCGCTGGTATGGCGTTCGCTTGACACGGCGGCAATCTTATCCTGCACAATGGCTCCGAGGCCAAATTCAGCATACACATCATGAACCGCACGAGGCATGCGCGGCGCTGGCTGATCATCCTGCCGCCGCTCCTCTTTCTGCTGATCTTCTTTCTGGTACCGTTCTTCTACACGCTGAAGATCAGCTTCGCGGAATCGGTGATCCGCATCCCCCCCTTCACCGACATATTCACCCGTACGGCGGACCACCGCCTGCATCTCACGCTCGATCTGAACAATTTCCGCCGCCTGTTCACGGAAGAGGTCTACGGCCTGGCCTACCTGTTCTCTCTGCGCACCGCGTTCTTCTCTACGCTGACCTGTCTTCTGCTCGGTTACCCGATCGCCTATGCGATGTCGAGGGCGCCGCGCGCCACGCAGAAAGTGCTGCTCCTCGCCATCATCCTGCCCTTCTGGACGTCGTTCCTGCTGAGGGTGTACGCGCTCGAGGCGGTCATTCAAAACGATGGTATTCTCAACATGCTGCTGCTGCGCCTCGGGCTGATCTCGCACCCGCTGGTGATCATGCACACCAATCTGGCGATCTACATCGGCATCGTCTACTCCTACCTGCCCTACATGGTGCTGCCGCTGTTCGCCACGCTGCAGAAGCTCGATCCGGCGCTGCTCGAGGCGGCATCCGACCTCGGCAGCCCGCCCTGGCGCGCGTTTCTCGACATCACGCTGCCTCTGTCCCTGCCCGGGATCATTGCCGGCTCGATGCTGGTGTTCATTCCCGCGGTGGGGGAGTTCGTCATTCCCTCGCTTCTCGGCGGCCCCGGCAACCTGATGATCGGCCGAGTCCTGTGGGATGAGTTCTTCACCAATCACGACTGGCCGGTCGCATCCGCCGTCGCCATCGCCTTCGTCGTGCTGCTGGTGGGCCCGATCGCGATCTACCAGTACTTCAGCGCACGACACCTAGAGAGCTGACCCCATGCGGCGCCAATTCTCCGCGCTTCACGTAGCGATACTGTGCCTCGGCATCGGGGTGCTATACGTGCCGATCGTGGTTCTCATCGGTTACTCGTTCAACGCCTCGCCGATGGTCAACGTCTGGGGCGGATTTTCCACCATATGGTACTCGCGGCTCCTGCACCACCAGAACCTGCTCGACTCAGCGCTGCTGTCGCTGGAGGTGGCCATGTGCGCCGCCTCCATCGCGGTCGTGCTCGGCACTCTGGCGGCCATCGCGCTCGTGCGCTTTGCGCGCTTCCCCGGCCGGTTCCTGCTGTCCGCCATGGTGACCGCGCCGCTCGTGATGCCCGAGGTCATCACCGGCATCGCGCTGCTGCTGCTGTTCGTCTCGCTCCTGCACACCTTCTCCTGGCCCCATCGCGGCTTTTTCACGATCGTCTTCGCGCACGCGACGTTCTGCATCGCATACGTGACCGTCACCGTGCAGTCGCGGCTGCACGGCGCCGACCAGTCGCTGGAGGAGGCGGCCATGGATCTCGGCGCCGGTCCGGGCCGGGCCTTCATCGACATCACCCTGCCGCTCATCGCCCCGGCGATCATCTCGGGGTGGCTGCTCAGCTTCACGCTGTCGCTCGATGACCTCGTAAGTTCAAGCTTCATGGCCGGACCTTCCACCAACACGCTTCCGATGCTGATCTACTCCAAGGTAAAGCTGGGCTTGAGCCCGGTGATCAACGCCCTCGCCACCCTCATCATCGTGGCGGTGGGCGCGGGCGTGATCTGCGCCGGGTGGATGATGCGCCGCGCCGAGGCGCGCCACGAGCTCGAGATGCACGAAGCGGAGCGGCTGAACGCCGCCCCGCGCGTGCCCGATCTCCGCGAGCGGGTGCCGCGCGCGGTCAGATCCCCGTCGTGACGCGCATCCAGATGCGGGTGCGCAGGCGCTCGAGCTTCGCGGACGCCGGCTTCGACTCGTAGAGCCTCGCCTCCATTTGCCGCGTAGGATAGATGTTCGGATTATGCAGGATCGACGGATCGACATAGCGATCAGCCGCCCGGTTGTCGTTGCCGTAATAGATCTGGTTGGTGATCGAGGCAATGACGCGAGGCTCGAGCAGGTAGTTGATCCACTGAAGCGCCGCGCGCCGGTGAGGCGCCCCGGCGGGGATGAGCCATGCGTCGTACGACAGATTGGCGCCCTCGATGGGCACCGTGAAGGCGAGGGGCACGTGAAGGCCCGCGGCGCGCGCGCGCGCTTCGGCCACCGCGAAATCGCCCGAATAGGACATGGCGATGCAGTAGTCGCCGTTGATCAGGCCGCTCATGTACTGGCTCGAATCGAACGCGCGGATGTAGGGCCGCACCGCCATCAGCAGCTTCTCCGCGCGCAGATAGTCCCGCCTGCGGGTCGTGTTCGGATCGAGGTGCAGGTACTTGAGCGCGAGCTGCAGCACGTTCTCCGGCGAGTTGAGAAACGACACGCCGCAGCCCGCGAAATGCTTGACCACCTGCGGATTGAACAGCATCTGCAGGCTGTCGGTCGGGGCATCGGGCAGGCGGGCGCGGATCTCATCGACGTTGTAGGCAAAGCCGTTGATGGCGTGCATGTACGGCGCGGCGTAGCGGTTGCCGGGGTCGGCCTTGGCTTCGATGGCGAGCGCGCGCTGATCGAGGTTCTTCCAATTGGTGAGTTTCGCCTTATCGAGCGGCTCGTAGGCTCCGGCCTTGATCTGCCGGGCGAAGTAATCCATCGATGTGGTGACCACGTCGTAACCCGAGTCGCCCGCGAGCAGCCTTGCCTCCTCGGTCTGGGAGGAGGGGTAGGTATCGTAGATCACGCGGATGCCGGTCTTGGCTTCGAAGTCGCGCACCGTGTCCTTGCCGATGTAGTCCGCCCAGTTGTAGACGTAGAGCACCCGCTGGCGGGGCGGCTTCGAGGAGGTGCGCCCGCAGGCGCTCAGCCCCGCTGTCGCGACAAGCAGCAGCGCTGCGCGCGCGCACCCGGCGGCGGTCGATTTCAGGCTCATGCGCATGGGCGGACTCCCGGGGGCCGTGCGTCACTGCCGGACCATGATGTGGCGAGAGACAGTGTAGTCCTCGAGAGCGTACACGGAGAGGTCCTTGCCATAGCCGGAGCGCTTGAAGCCTCCGTGGGGCATCTCGCTCACGGTCGAGAAGTGGGTATTGACCCAAGTGACACCGTACTGCAGCCCGGCGGCGACCCGCATTGCGAGCGACACGTCACGGGTCCAGATCGAGGAGGCGAGGCCGTATTCGCAATCGTTCGCCATGGCGAGCGCCTGCTCGGCATCCTCGAAGCGGGTCACGGAAATCACCGGCCCGAACACCTCCCGCTGCACGATCTCATCATCCTGGCGCGCACCCGCGACGATGGTCGGCTCGTAGAAGAAGCCGGTGCCGGGGCGGGGCCGGCCGCCCGTGGTGACCTCGATATGAGGCACCGCCGCCGCGCGCGCGACGAATCCCGCCACCCGCTCGCGCTGCGCCGCCGAGATCAGCGGCCCCATCTCCACGCCCCCCTCGCGCTGGGTGCCCATTTTGATGGTGCGCACCGCGCTCGTGAGATCGGAGACGAGGCGGTCATGAATCCGGGAACCGGCGTAGAGGCGGCAAGCCGCCGTGCAGTCCTGGCCCGCATTGTAATAGCCGAAGGTGCGTACGCCCGCCACGACGAGCTCCAGGTCGGCATCGTCGAACACCAGCACAGGAGCCTTGCCGCCGAGCTCGAGGTGGGTGCGCTTCAAGTTTCCGGCGGCCGCGGCCAGCACCTTCTGCCCGGTCCCCACATCTCCCGTCAGCGATACCATGCGCACGCGCGGATGCGCGGCAAGGAGACTCCCCACCGGGTCGCCGCGTCCGGCCACGACATTGACGACGCCGGCGGGCAAATGCTCCGCGAGCGCCTCCGCGAGCTTCAGCGCGGTGAGCGGGGTCTGCTCGGACGGCTTCAAGACCACGGTGTTGCCGGCGGCGAGCGGCGGCGCCAGCTTCCACGCCGCCATCATCAAAGGGTAATTCCACGGGGCTATCGCGGCCACGACCCCCACCGGATCGCGGCGGATGAGGCTCGTGCACCCCGGCTGGTATTCACCCGCGGCGATGCCGTGCGGGCTGCGGCAGGCGCCGGCGAAGAAGCGAAAGACATCCGCGATGGCGGGAATCTCATCGGCCAGCACGGCCGCAAGCGGCTTGCCGGTGTTGCGGGACTCGAACTCGGCATACTGCGCCGCCTCGCTCTCGACATGCGCGGCGATGGCGAGCAGGCGCGCCGCCCGCTCCCTCGGCGCCACGGCCCGCCAAGTCTCGAAAGCCCGCTCGGCCGCCATGACCGCCGCATTCACCTGCCCGACGCTCGCGCCGGATATGACGGCGAGGCGCTCGCCGCTCGCCGGATCGAGGATGGTCTCCTCGGCGCCCTCGCCCGCGACCAGGCGCCCATCGATCAGCAACCGCTCGTGCATGTCAGCCTCCCCCACGGGTCTTGCCGCGCTTTGGCGTCGTATTGTATTATTATCACAATAATGTTTAAATAGTGCGAGCTCGTATCATGATCGACGGCGCGATGGAGCGCCTCCTGGCGCCGCGAACCGTCGCGCTCTGCGGCGGAGTCTGGGCGGATGCGGCCGCCGCAGCGTGCCGTGCCATCGGCTATCGCGGGGAGGTGTGGCGCGTTCACCCGCGCCGCCCATCGAGCACCGAGCAGCGCTACTACCGCTCGATCGAGGAGTTGCCGGGAAGTCCCGATGCGACGTTCATCGCCGCCCCGGCGCGCGAAGCGCCCGCCATCACGGCGGCGCTCGCGCGCCGGGGCGCCGGCGGATTCGTCTGTTTCGCTTCGGGCTTCTCGGAGACCGGCGCCGTGGAGGGCCGGCGTCTCGCCGGCGAGCTCGCCGGCGCCGCCGGCGCCCTGCCGTATCTCGGCCCCAACTGTTACGGCTTCATCAATTTCTTCGATCGGGCGGCGCTTTGGCCGGACCAGGTGGTCGGCGTCCCGCCGCAGCGCGGCGTGGCGCTGATCTGCCAGAGCGGCACGATCGCGCTCGATCTGCTCTTCAACCGCCGCTCGCTGCCGATCGGCTACGTACTCACGGTGGGCAATCAGGAGCGCATCGCCGTGGAGGATCTGATCGAAGCGCTCGCGCAGGACGAGCGGGTCACGGCGTTCGGACTGTACGTGGAGGGCATCAAGGATGCCGAGCGCTTCGCCCTCGCCATAGACCAGGCGAGGCGGGCCGGCAAGCCCCTTGCCTTGGTCAAGACCGGCCGCACCGAGGCCGCCTCGCGCACCGTGCACAGCCATACCGGCTCGCTCGCCGGCTCGGACGCCGCCTTCGATGCGTTCTGCCGCCAGATCGGCATTGCCCGCTGCGACACCCTCGCCACGCTGTGCGAAACCCTGAAGGTGCTGCATGCCGGAGGACCGCTGCCCGGACACCGGCTGTTGCTCATGGGCGCATCGGGCGGTGATACCGCGATGGCCGCGGACACGGCCCGCGGACTTCAGCTGCGCTTCCCGCCCCTTCCCTCACAGCAGGCCGGGCAGTTGGGCACATTGCTGACGGATCGCGTCACCCTGTCGAATCCATTCGATTTCCACACCCACATCTGGTTCGACCGGCCGCGGCTGCGATCGCTTTTTTCGATCGCGCAGGGCGCCGGATACGACGCGGTGGGTCTGCTCATCGACTGTCCGCCGGCGCAGGAGGCGGACGCGGCAAGCTACCTCGCGGTGATCGAGGAGTTCGAGGCGGCCTCGAAAGAAACGCAGGCGCGCACCGCGCTCGTCAGTTCTCTGCCGGAATCCCTCCCTGCGCAAGTGCGCCTCCGGTGCCTCGCCGCGGGGATCGCGCCGCTTCAGGGTCAGCGCGAAGCGCTCGAAGCTCTCGATCTCGCCGCGCGGATCGGCGAGGCGTGGCACTGCGGGGGACGGGTGGAACTGCTCAAGCCCCGGCGCGATACACCGCCGCATGCCCCCGCGGGTGCGCCGCGGACGCGCACGCTGACCGAATACCAGGGCAAGGCGGCACTCGCGGCCTGCGGGGTGCCGGTGCCGGCGTCGCGGCTCGTAGCGCCCGCGGACACGGCCGACGCCGCGGCCGACATCGGCTTTCCGGTCGTCATCAAGGTCGCAGGACCGGGGCTCGAGCACAAGTCCGATGTCGGAGGCGTAGTGCTCAACGTGCGTACGCCCGCCGAAGCCGATGCCGCGGCCGCCCGCTTGTCGCGGCTGTCCGACCGGCTGCTCGTCGAGCAGATGATCACCGACGCAGTCGCCGAGATCCTGATCGGCATCAAGACCGACGCCCAGTTCGGCCAGCTGCTCGTGCTCGGCGCCGGCGGCGTCCTCACCGAGCTGCTCAAAGACACCGTGATTCTGCTGCCGCCCTTCACGGCCGCGCACATCGAGCGCGCGATCGCCTCACTCGCCGTGGCAAAGCTTCTCGGCGGCTTTCGCGGCGCCCCCCCGGGGGACATCCCGGCGCTGGTCCAGGCCGCCCTCGGGTGCGCGCGCTATGCTCGGGACAGCCGCGATCGCTTGATCGAGCTCGATCTCAATCCGGTCATCGTGCGCCCGGCCGGCCGCGGCGCCGTCGCGGTGGACGCATTGGTCCGCCTCACCGAGGAGCCCTGACATGTCGAACATCAGCGAGACAGACGGCATTCGCACCGTCACGGACGGCGCGGTCATCGAAGTATGGATCGATCGGCCCAAAGCGAATGCGATCAACCTTGCCGCCAGCCGGCGGCTGAACGAGGTGTTCAGCGCCTTCCGCGACGACCCCGCGCTGCGCATCGCGATCGTCACCGGCGCCGGCGACCGGTTCTTCTGCCCCGGCTGGGACCTCAAGGCTGCCGCGGACGGGGAGCGCTCCGATGAGGACTGGGGCAGCGGCGGGTTCGGCGGCCTCAACTATCCGCGCAATCTCGACAAGCCCGTCATCGCCGCGATCAACGGCATCGCCTGCGGCGGCGGCTTCGAGATCGCCCTCGGCTGCGACATCATCGTGATGGAAGAGCACGCCCGCTTCGCGTTGCCGGAGATCAACGTTGGCGTCCTGGCGGACGCCGGCACGATCAAGCTGCGACGGCGGATTCCCTACCACGTCGCGGTCGAGTTCCTGATGACGGGCCGATGGATGGATGCCGCCGAAGCCAAGCACTGGGGACTCGCCAATCATGTCGTGCCGCGCGGGGAGGCGCTCGCCAAGGCGCGCGAGATCGCCCGGCAGCTCGCCGACGGCCCGCCTCTGCTGTTCCCGGCGATCAAACAGCTCCTGCGCCATACCGAGATGATCCCCGAGCACCAGGCGTTCGAGCTGCACGACAGCCTGGAGGCCGTTCAGCGGGTCATTCGCTCGGAGGACCTCAAGGAGGGGGCCCGGGCGTTCGCCGAGAAGCGCAAGCCGGCCTGGAAAGGTTGCTGACTCATTTGACGCGCTGGCTCCGGGCATCGTGCCCGGCCCAGCGCGGCGGCGCCCAAAAAGCGTGGTTTTTGCGCGCCGCTCGCCACCTCCGGCGGCGGGCACGTCCCTGCGCCTGCGCCGTGCCTGCGATATGGGGCCACGGTCAGCCGCCGAGGGGGCGCAGCAGCGCCCTCGAGATGATGTGCCGCTGTACCTCGCTCGTGCCGTCCCAGATGCGCTCGATCCGTGCATCGCGCCAGATGCGCTCGAGCGGCAGCTCGCTCATCAGGCCCATGCCGCCATGGATCTGCAGCGCCTCGTCGGCCACCATGGCGAGCATCTCGGTGGCCTTGAGCTTGGCGATCGACAGATCGAGATCCGTCGCCGTGCCCTCACCGAGCTTCCAGGCCGCCTCCAGCGTCAGCAGCTCCGCGGCGCGCAGCTCGACCGCCATGTCGGCCAGCTTGAACGCCACGCCCTGGAATTTGCCGATGCTCTGGCCGAACTGCACGCGGTCCACCGCCCATTGCTTGGCGTGCTCGAGCGCCCGCTCCGCCCGTCCCAGGCAGTTGGCGGCCACCTGCAGCCGGGTCGCGCCGAGCCAGGTGTTGGCGACCTCGAAGCCCTTGTGCAGCTCCCCGAGCACCGCCGACTTCGGCACCCGGCAATCGGTGAATTTCAGGATGCTGTTGGTGTAGCCTCTGTGGGACACGTTGCGGTAGCCCGGCAGGACCTCGAACCCCGGCGTGCCCATGTCGACGAGCAGCGCGGTGATGAGGCGGCGGCTGCCGCGCGGCGTGCTCTCCTGACCGGAGGCGGCGAACAGGATGACGAAGTCGGCGTGGTCGGCGTGGCTGATGAAGTGCTTCGTGCCGTTCAGCACCAGGTCCCCGCCCTGCAGGGCCGCCGTCGTCTTCATGCCGCGCAGGTCCGATCCGGCGCCCGGCTCGGTCATGGCGAGGCACTCGGTGCGCTCGCCGCGCACCGCCGGCAGCAGGTAGCGCTCGCGCTGCTCTCCCTCGCAGGCGAGCAGGATGTTCGAGGGACGCGCGACGCAGGAGTAATGCAGCGCATAGCTCGTGCGCCCGAGCTCCTTCTCATAGAGCACCCAGCTCACCGGATCGAGGCCGCCTCCGCCGACCTCGGCCGGCATGTTGGCCGCATACAGCCCGGCGTCGATGGCTTTGGCCTTGAGCTCCCGCCGCAGCTGCTCGCGCAGATGACCGGACTCCTCGACCTCGGCCTCGTGCGGGTAGAGCTCCCGGCGCACGAACTCGCCGGTCGTCTTGACGATGAGCTGCTGTTCTTCGTTGAGCGCGAATTCCATCGGTTCATCCCCCCCGGCAGCCGCCGGATCGGCGTATTTTATAATTGTTGTAATAATACCAAAAGCACCGCCCGGCGCCAATGGATCGGCACGCGGCGCGATCCCCGCGACCATCGTCGCGCTGAATGCGTGCGGATCATTCCCCATCCGTCCTTCGTCCTCAAGATTCGATCAGCGATACCCGCGCGCCTGCAACGTGAAAAGACGCGCGTAGGTGCCATCGAGCCTCATGAGCTCCTCGTGGCTCCCGCGCTCCAGGATGCGGCCATGGTCGAGCACCACGATCTGGTCGGCCACGCGCACCGTGGAGAAGCGGTGCGAGATGAGAATGGTGATGCGCTCGTGAGCGAGCTGGCGGAAACGCTCGAACACCTCGGCTTCCGCCTGTGCGTCCATGGCGGCGGTCGGCTCGTCCAGCACCAGCACGTCCGCACGGGTACGCATGAAAGCCCGCGACAGGGCCACTTTTTGCCATTGCCCGCCGGAAAGCTCATGCCCGTCCCGGAACCACGTGCCGAGCTGTGTGTGATAGCCCGCGGGCAGCGCCTCGATGAAGCTATCGGCGCGGCCCATGCGGGCCGCTTCCCGCCAGCGGGCTTCATCCTCGAAATAGCGCTCATCGCCCGCGCCGATGTTCTCTCCGACCGGCATCTGGTAGCGGGCGAAGTCCTGGAAGATCACCCCGATCCGCCCGCGCAGCGCCTGCTCGTCCCAGTCGGCGAGATCCCGGCCATCGAGCAGGATCCTGCCGCTCGTCGGCGCGTACAGCCGTGTCAGCAGCTTGATGAGCGTCGTCTTGCCCGAGCCGTTCTCCCCGACCAGCGCCAGGCTGGTGCCGGGCGGCAAATGCAAGGAGACGTGCTCGAGCGCAGCAGTCCGCGCGCCCGGGTAGACGAAGCCGACATCCTCGAAGCGGATGCCGTCCTGCGGCTGCGGACCGCGCACCATGCCCCCCGATGGCGACGGCGCCGGCGTCTCCAGATACTCGTACAGCGTCGAGAGGTAGAGGTTGTCTTCGTACATGCCGCCCACGGCCGAGAGCATCGCCGAGACGGCGGTTTGGCCCTGGCGGAACGCCCCGACGTACATCGTCATCTCCCCGAGGGTGATCACCCGCCTGATGGTGCTGACGGCGATCCAGGCATACGCGGCGTAGAGAGACAATGTTGCAACCAAGCCGAGGGCGAAACCCCACAGATCGCGCCGTACGGTGAGCGCGCGATCGGCCCGGTACAGCCGGTGGAAGATGCCGCGGTACCTGTCGAGCAACCTCGGCCCGAGCCCGTACAGCTTCACTTCCTTGGCGTAGTCCTCCCGGGCGAGCACCGTCTCGAGATAGGTCTGCATGCGCGTCTCCGGCGAGCGCCAGCGGAACAGCCGGAATGTATCGCCGGAGAATTTGGCCTCGGCCACGAATGCCGGCAGACCCGCGAGCAGCAGCACGAGCACCGCCCAGGGAGAGAATTGCACCAGCAGCGCGGCGAAGCTCGCCAGCGAGATGGCGTTCTGCGCCAGCCCGAACGTCCGGGTGACCAGACTCAAGGGCCGGCTCGAGGCCTCGCGGCGCGCCCGGGTGAGCTTGTCGTAGAACTCCGAATCCTCGAACTGCCCGAGCGAGAGCGTCAGCGCCTTCTCGAGAATCATCTCGTTGACGCGCTGCCCGAGCTGAACGCGCAGCAGCGAGCGGGACAGGGTCAATCCGCGTTGGGCGGCGGCGATCGAAGCGACCAGCACGCCCTCGATGATGACGAGCTCGATCACGTGCGAGGTGCCGGCGCCTGCGTTGCGCATAGCGGCGACGACGCCGTCGACGATCAGCGAGCCGATACCGAGCACGGAAGCCGGCAGCACACCGGCCACGAGCGTCAGCAGGGCAAACGAGAGGGTGAGCGCCCGGTTGGTGCTCCAGACCAGCTCGATGGCACGGCGGCTGTAGCGGAACACGCCGAGGAACCCGCGCAGCGTCAGCGGCTCGGAAGGAGGCGCGGAGAGCGCCTCGCGGCGGGCGCGTGCGGCAATGGACATCAACGCAGATGTGGGGGCATCGGCTGACGATTCCAAGGCACAGTTCGAGCCTCCGGCGCCTCAGCGCGGCCGCCCTCGGCTTGCCTGTGCGACCGCCCGCCTCCGGCCCGGCCTGGCGCCGGCGCGCCGGGGGCGCCACCGCGGCCAGGCTGGGTGACCGCGCATGAGCAGAGCACGGAGCGCCCGGATGGGACGGGAAATGCCCAAAGCTGGCCGGACCGGAATCTGCTATAGTTCGAAGTCTTTGCCACCCGGCAATACGCCAGCCCCATCTGCCTCTCATGAAGCCCATCCGCAACATCGCCATCATTGCGCACGTCGATCACGGCAAGACCACCCTGGTCGACTGTCTGCTCAGGCAGTCCGGCACCTTCGCCGCCCATGAGAAGCTCACCGAGCGCATCATGGACTCGAATGAGTTGGAGCGCGAGCGCGGCATCACGATCCTCGCCAAGAACTGCGCCATCGAATACCGCGGCACCCGCATCAACGTCGTCGACACCCCGGGGCACGCGGACTTCGGCGGGGAAGTCGAGCGCGTGCTCTCGATGGTCGACGGGGTGCTGCTGGTGGTCGATGCGGTCGAGGGCCCCATGCCGCAGACCCGCTTCGTCACGCGCAAGGCGCTCTCGCTCGGCTTGAAGGCCATCGTGGTCGTCAACAAGGTCGACCGTCCGGGCGCGCGCCCCGACTGGGTCATCGACCAGACTTTCGAGCTGTTCGACAAGCTCGGCGCCAGCGACCAGCAGCTCGACTTCCCGGTGATCTACGCCTCTGCGCTGCAGGGCTGGGCCGGCAAGGATCACGCGACGCCGGCGAGCGACATGACCGCACTGTTCGAGGCCATCCTCGAGCACGTGCCGCCGCCGGCCGCCGAAGGCGACCGACCGCTGCAGCTGCAGATCTCCACGCTCGACTACAACAGCTACGTGGGCCGCATCGGCATCGGTCGCATCCGCCGCGGCTCGATCCGCCCGGGCCAGGCCGTGGCGCTGCGCTACGGCGAGGAGGATCGCGGATCGGCGAAGATCGCCCAGGTGCTCACCTTCACCGGCCTGCAACGTCATCCGGTCGAGGAGGCCGGCGCCGGCGACATCGTCGCCATCACCGGCGTCGAGGCGGCGAACATCGGCCTGACCGTTTGCGACAGCGAATGTGCCGAGGGCCTGCCACCGATCCGGATCGACGAGCCGACGCTCGCCATGCAATTCCAGGTCAACACCTCGCCGTTCGCCGGCAGGGAAGGCAAGTTCGTCACCAGCCGCCAGCTGCGTGAGCGGCTGCAGCGGGAGCTGCAGAGCAACGTGGCGCTGCGGGTGGAGGATACGGACTCACCGGACGTGTTCCGAGTCTGCGGGCGCGGAGAGCTGCACCTCACCATCCTCATCGAGAACATGCGCCGCGAGGGCTACGAGCTCGCCGTCTCCCGCCCCCAGGTGCTCACCCGGTTGGTGAACGGCGAGGTGCAGGAGCCTTATGAAGCCCTCACCGTCGACGTCGAAGACTCACACCAGGGCGCGGTGATGGAAGCATTGGGGCGGCGGCGCGCCGAGATCACGGACATGGCCGTGGACGGCAACGGCCGGGCGCGCCTGGATTACCGCGTTCCCGCGCGCGGCCTGATCGGCTTTCAAGGCGAGTTCCTCACCCTCACCCGCGGCACCGGCCTGATGAGCCACATCTTCGACGGCTTCGCTGCGGTCAAGGGCGAGATACCCGAGAGGCGCAACGGCGTGCTGGTGAGCAACGAGCACGGCGAGGCCGTCGCGTATGCCCTGTTCAACCTGCAGGAGCGCGGCAGGCTGTTCGTGAGCCCCGGCGAGAAGCTCTACGAGGGGATGATCGTCGGCATCCACAGCCGCGACAACGATCTGGTGGTCAACCCCATCAAGACCAAGAAGCTGACCAACATCCGAGCCGCCGGCAAGGACGATGCCGTCCTGCTCACCCCGCCGATCGCCCTCACGCTGGAATACGCCGTGGAATTCATCGCCGACGACGAGCTCGTCGAGGTGACGCCGGCCTCGATCCGCATCCGCAAGCGCTATCTCACCGATCAGGAGCGCCGCCGCGCGCAACGCGAGACGGACCCGGACCCGCAGGCCCTCACCGCCTGAGGCGGACCGGCGGCTCGGGGTTCGCGGCCCTGCCGCCTCGGCCATGCCGGGCTGAATGACCGGCCTTTCACCCCCGCTCCTGTTGTTATAGAGCAACAGGTTTTAGCAGGACCGGTTTTCCACGCTCATTCGTTGTGGCGCAAGGCGCAGGCAGTATTGCAATGCCATCATGACATCGATATCATTTGGTATCGATGTCATTCTCCCAGCGGGAGCGCACATCGGTTTCATCTGCGGTATTTCAGGGGGGAACCGCCATGCTCTTGATCGCCGGGCTCGAACCCACGGCAGTCCTGCCTCACCGAGGCGGGACGTCGCAGGGATTGCAGCCTCACGGGCGGACATGCCGGATGCGCACGAGGATGCCGATCCGGCCTCGGTACAACGCCAACACCCCTCTCCATGGGTCGCAACGCCCGGCCATCGGCTCGACTCCCGCCGGGGAATTCTCCCTGCCGCACCTTCCGTTCATCTCCCACATGAAGAGGCACCAAACATGAAATGTCACCCGTTGACGGCCTACGTCGCCGGCCTACTGACGCTCGCGGCAGGCAGCGTCCACGCCAAGACGGCCGATCCGGCGGCCCCGGCTTCCCAGGGAACCTCCACCGCCGGCGCCCCCGTTCTGCCCTCGCTGCAAACGGTCATCGTGACCGCCACACCGACGGCGAGTGGCGTGAAACTGCTCAATGCCAGCTTCTCGGTGACCACGGCCAACCTCACTCAGATCCACGACGCCATGGCCTCGAGCGCCGCCGACCTGTTGAAGATCGTGCCGGGCCTGTGGCCGGAGGCGAGCGGCGGCGACACCGGGCCGAACATCGAGATCGCCGGTTTCCCCGGCGGCGGCGATGCGCCCTACGTTACGATGCAGATCAACGGCTCACCGGTCTACCCGGCCCCGACGATCTCCTTCATGGACAACTCCTCCCTGATCCGCCTCGACGACACCGTGCAACGGGTGCAGGTCGTGCAGGGCGGCCCCTCGGTGGTGTACTCCAACGGCCAGATCGGCGCCACGGTCAACTACATTCTGCGTCACGGCACCCCGACCCCGCACGGCGAGATCGGCCTGACGCTCGGCACCGACGGCCTGTACCGCCTGGACGGCTTTTACGGCGGACCGCTGTCCCATCACTGGTATTTCAGTGTCGGCGGCTTCTACCGCGAGTCGGACGGCGTGCGCAACTCGCAGTTCCCCGCCAATAACGGCGGACAGTTCACCGCCACCCTGTACCACACCTGGCACAACGGCAACCTGCTGCTCTGGGGCCGGGAACTCAGCGACAAGAACCTGTTCATCACCGACATTCCGGTCGCGGTCAGCCCGAATGGCGAGCGCGTATCGGCCTTCCCGGGCTTCAACCCGAACACCGGCACGTTCGCGGGCAACGCCAACCGCGCGATCACCGTGCAGGAATTCCCCTGCGTCCAACCCGGCCAGCCGGCGAACGGCTGCACCCCCGGCACCATCAGTGCAGACCTCGCCAACGGTCGCGGCTCCCACGTCCACATGTTCGGCGCCGACCTGAACCTTCACGTCGGCCAGTGGGCGCTCAGCGACAACATGGGCTACACCGGCGGCTACATGCCGACCAACGCTCTGTTCAACAACCTCTCGCCCGAGACGCTCTCGAGCTTCATCGCGAGTCAGATCTCCACCGCCAACGGCACGCCGTCCATCATGGACGCGACCGGCAACAGCCCGTTCATCAGCGGGACAGGGAGCATCGTCGGCGGCGGCGCGGTCAGCCCGAACACACAGGTCGCCTCGCTCGGATTCTGGATCGTCGACAACAGGATTCAGTCGTTCACCAACGAAATCCGCTTGAGCCGCCAGCTGTTCTCGGGTGACACGTTCACGTTCGGCACCTACTTCGCCAGCTACACCGCCAACGACACCTGGTATCTGGGCAATAACGAGCTGATGCTCGCGGTGCCGAACGCGCCCCTCGTGAACGTGACGCTCTCGACCGCCGCGGGCTGCCCGACCGCCGCGACTCCCGGCGGCTCCTGCACCGGCTACGTGACCCAGAACGGCATCCTGGGCGGCTCCTTCTACAGCCTGCAGGATCACTACAGCGGCCGCAACATCGCCGAGTACCTGTCGGATCAGTGGCATACCGGCCCCTGGCTGCTCGACGCCGAGTTCCGGGTGGAGAACGACAACATCAGCGGCACCGTCGAGAACACGCAGAACGAGAACCTCGACGGCAATCCGCTCACGTTCTACAACAACAGCGTCAGCGTGGTCACCGGCCAGTGGACCCCGTCCAACTACGACCATACGCTGGGCGCGTGGAGCGTGGGCGCGAATTACGATTTCAACGAGCACATGAGCGCGTACGTTCGCGTCAACTCTGGCTATCACTTTCCGAGCTTCGACGATCTGCGCAGCGGCACGCCCGATGCCCAGCAGGTCAAGAACTACGAGGTGGGGTTCAAGGCGGCGGGAGACTCGTTCTTCACCTCCCTGACGTTCTTCCACCGCCAGTTCTTCGGCGTGCCGTTTCAGGCGTTTCTCTTCAACGGTACGCAGGTGAACTACACTTACGGCTCGAACGCCAACGGCGTGCTCCTCTCCGGTGATTGGAGCCCGATCGACCATCTGCAGCTGCAGCTGACCGGCGACTGGCAGGACTCCACCTACACGCACTTCTGCACCAAGTTCGCGGCCAACGGGGCCTGTGCGCCCGGCTTCGACAACAATGGCAGCTTCCTGCAGCGCCAGCCGCGGCTGCAGTTCCGGTTCACGCCGCAGTACACGGTGCCGATGAGCTGGGGCGCAGTCACTCTTTTCACCACCTTCAGCCATGTCGACCAGCGCTACTCGAACCCGGGCAATCAGCAGATCCTGCCCGCGTATAACACGGTGGATGCCGGCATCGTGGGCGACATCGGCACGCATTTCGAGGTGCGCGTGCAGGGCACGAACCTCACCGACACCATCGGGCTCACGGAAGGCAATGCGCGCATCCTGACCTCGGGGATCAGCAACGGCTTCGAGATGGCCCGGCCCATCTTCGGCCGCGAGATACAGGCGCAGTTGAAGTATCTGTTCTGAAGCCGCCCCGGGAGCCCCCCGCGCCTTTCCCCCCGGCGCGGCGGGGGATTCGCGTTCGCGGCGGCGCCGTGGCGGCCGAGGTGGCCGCCACGGCGAGGGCGGGGCGTTCGCGCCCGCACTCAAGTGGCAGGCGGCTGCGCGCGCCGGCACGAAGGTGCCTTGGGTAAGGATCGCGGCGGCGCTGCGCGAGGCCGAACGCCTGCCTGGCGGGAACTGCCGGCGCGGGCAGCGCCGCATCGCCATCCGCGGCGGCGGGATCGCGGAGCGGATGGCGGCGATTGACCTGTCGAAGACGGGCACATCGCTTTTCATCGGTCACGTTGATCGAAGTCGCGGAAGTCGGTCGCGCCGTCGCCGCCAGACCGAGCGCACTGCCGCCGAGGCTCGCACGCGCAGCGTGCACCTTTCGCGAGGCAATGGGACTCATCAGGGGTGTAACGCCGATCGCCCCCGGGCTGTTGGATGCTATTGCCAGCTTCAGCTGATATCGATATCATCATGGTATCGATGTCATTGGAGGACGGCGACTCCCGAGCCCTCGGGTCAACAGATGCGGTGCGACACTTCAGCCGGCCGCCCGAGAGGCGTGAGGGGAAATGATCAAGCCGGTTGCCTGCGGACCATCGATCGAAGTGAACGATCCTCTAACCCATTGTTTTTTCGGCGCGAGGCGTTTCCTGCCCGCGCTCTGGCCTAGAAGAGCCGCTCTCGCGAGCGAACCGGTACCGAAAACCATGCCATTCAGGACTTCCCACCCGTCGCTGTGGCCCCTTGCGGTGCTGATCGGCCTGCTCATCGCCCCGCTGGCCCATGCGGATAGGGCGCAACGGCTCTACCCAACGCCGGCGCGGTTGTTCGGGCCCTTGTTCACCCGCGTCCAGATGGACGCGATCTTCCCCGACGGCATGACCTTCGTCGACGCGGTGCCCAAGGCCGCTCCCCAGATCATCCTGCGGCGCTACCGCAAGGACGATCCCCGCAGCCGCGCTGCGCTCCTGCGCTTCGTCCAGCGAAACTTCACTCTTCCCCCGCCGGATCGCACGCATGTCCCGCCGGCTCCGACATTGCGGGCGCACATTGCCCTGCTGTGGCCGCTGCTCACCCGGCCGGCGGCGGTACCGCCGCCGTACTCGTCGCTCCTTTACGTGCCGAAGCCCTACATCATCCCGGGCGGACGCTTCCAGGAGTTCTATTACTGGGACTCTTATTTCACCATGCTGGGGCTGATTCCGGACGGGCGCATGGCCAACGCCCGGGACATGGTCGATGACTTCTCCTACCTGATCCGCACATACGGCCACATCCCCAACGGCAATCGCACCTACTACCTGTCTCGCTCCCAGCCGCCGGTCTACTACCTGATGGTCGCTCTGCTCGATGCGCGCGATCCGGCGCACGCCTGGGCCGACCACCTGCCGGAGCTGAAGCGCGAGTACGCTTATTGGATGAAAGGAGCGGCCGGCTTGCGCCCGGGACAAGCACGCCGCAACGTCGTCGCAATGCCCGATGGCGCCCTGCTCAACCGGTATTGGGCCGACGCCGATACGCCGCGCGACGAGTCCTACCGGGACGATGTGCTCACCGCGCGCGCCTCGGGCCGGCCGCCGGCGCGCGTCTATCGGGACCTGCGCGCGGCGGCGGAAAGCGGCTGGGACTTCAGCTCGCGCTGGCTCGGGGACGAGCGTCACCTCACCACCATCCGCACGACCGATATCGTACCGGTGGATCTCAACAGCCTGCTCTATGGCCTGGAGGAGGCGATCGCTCACGGCTGTGCGGCGCGGCGCGAGTCCGGCTGCGCGCGCAGATTCCTCGCGCGGGCCCGGCGGCGCAGGCAGGCCATCGACCGTTATCTATGGGACCGGCGCCTCAGCTACTTCTCCGATTACGATTGGCACACCGGCAGGCGCACCGGCGAGCTCACCGCCGCAACGCTCTATCCGCTGTTCGTGGGTCTTGCGGATGACCGGCAGGCGAACGCCGTGGCCGCCGTCACCCGCGCGCGCCTGTTGCGGCGCGGCGGCCTGGTCACCACGACCATCGTGACCGGCCAGCAGTGGGATGCGCCGAACGGTTGGGCGCCGCTGCAGTGGATCGCGATCCGCGGATTGCGCCGCTACGGCCACGGCCGACTCGCTTACAGCATCGCGCGCCGCTGGATCGCCACGGTGCGGCGCGTCTACGACAGCACCGGCAAGCTGGTGGAAAAATACAACGTCGAGCAGGAGCTGCCCGGCGGTGGCGGGGAGTACCCCCTGCAGGACGGCTTCGGCTGGACCAACGGTGTCACCGAGGCGCTGCTCACGCTCTACCCGAGCCTGGTTTCCGGCTCGCCCCCGAGCGGGTCTGGCGCACATCCGCCACCCGCCCCGGGCGCCTCAGCGCGCGGCCCCGCTCTTTGAGCGGCCCGTATTGGCACCCGGCGCCTGGGCCTCCTCGCGCCGACCGTTGGCGATGATCCGCCCAAGATAGTCCTTCAGGCTTTCGACCTCCTCGGGCGCAAAGCCGGTCAGGTGCCGGCGAAGCGCGCGCCGCGCCGCGGGGCGGATGCGCGGCAGCAGCCGCTCGCCGGCCTCGGTCAGGCGCAGCAGCACGACGCGCCGATCGCGCGCGCCGCGCTCGCGGCGCACGAGCCCCTTCTCCTCCAGCCGGTCGAGCATGCGGGTCATCGAGCCGGTGTCGTAGTGCAGCGTCCGGCAGAGGCTCGCGCCCGTCTCGCTGGTGTTGCGGAAGAGATTCTTCAGCACCTCGAACTGCGCTCCAGTCACGCCGTAGCGCTCGAGCTCCGCATCGAGGCTCAAGAGCACCGAGCCCCTCGCCCGGGTGATGAGCGTACGGACCCCGAGCTCTTCCTTCGGCTGAGCGGGCATCACCACCGGCGCGCGGCGGGACTTCGAGTCCCGCCGCGCCGGCACCGGCACGTCGTCGCGTGAATCTTTCCGTCTATCGATCATGCATTGGCTTGTGGACGGTGCTGCCCTAAGATGGCTGCTCCGGCTATTGCTGCCTTGTAGTCTACTGTCGCGGCAGCAATCTGCCGGACCGCTATTTGTCGCCGTTTCCACCCTGTTTGTCAAGAAATGTCAAGACATCCGTCCCGAGCCGCTGATCATCGGATGAGGGCTGGCGCCATCGCGGCCCTCGGCGCGGCCGCCGCGCTGCTTGCCGGCTGCGGCTCCTCCGCCCCCGAGAAAGCGGCGCCGCCGCCGCCGGTGATCGTGACGATCGCGCATTCGCAGCAGATCCCGCTGACCCGCGCGTTCACCGGCCGGCTGTCCGCCTATCGCGAAGCCAACGTGCTCGCCCGCGTCCCTGGCGTCCTGCTCAAGCGCTGGTACCGGGAGGGCTCCAAGGTCGAAGCGGGCCAGCGACTGTTCGAGATCGATCCGGCGCCCTATCAGGCTGCCCTCGATGCCGCCCTGGCGACGCTCGCCCAGGCAAGGGCCAACGCCGTCAACGCCCACATCACCGCGCAACGCGACCGGGTGCTCATCAAGGCCCACCTCGTGTCCGAATCCCAACTCGATACGGACGAGGCAGCCGAGCGCTCCACCGCCGCGCTCGTGCAGCAGGCGCAGGCCAACGTAGAATCGGCGCGGATCAATCTCGGATACACGGACGTCACCTCCCCGATCACCGGCATCGCCGGCGAGCAGCAAGTTACCGAAGGTGCGATGGTCGGCCAGGGCACTCCGACACTGCTCACCACCGTGGATCAGATCAATCCGATCTATGTCAATTTCGACGAGCCGGCCGCCGAGCAGGAACAGCTCGCCGCCGACGCCGAGGCCGGGCTCCTCAGGCCGGCCGGCCCTCGCGCCGAAGTGCAGTTGACTCTGCCGAACGGCCGGCCCTACGGCAAGCCCGGCAGGCTCGATTTCCGCGCCGCCACCGTCGACCCGACCACCGGCACGATCGCCCTGCGCGCCATACTGCCCAACGCGAATCACCAGTTGCTGCCGGGAATGTTCGTGAACGTGCGCCTCGCTGTCGGCACCGCGATCCATGCCTTCCTGCTGCCGCAGGCTGCGCTGCAGCGCAACGCTTCCGGCGACCCGTACGTACTGACGGTCTCGCCGGACGACACGGTCGTCGAGAAAAGCGTGCAGACCGAGGGAACGCGTGGTGATGACTGGATCGTCTCGAAGGGCCTGGCGAACGGCGACCGTGTGATCGTCAGCGGGATTCAAGAGGCCCGCCCGGGCAAGAAGGTCACCGTGAAAACCTCGCGCAGCGTGCCCGGACCGGACCGCTAGGAGCCGCGGGTGCCGCAATTTTTCATCGACCGGCCGGTGTTCGCCTGGGTCATCGCCCTGCTCATCCTGTTAGGCGGCGGCATCGCGCTGAGCCGCCTGCCCACGGACTCCTACCCGGTGGTCGCCCCGCCGCAGGTGACCATCACCGCGAGCTATCCGGGTGCGAATGCGAGCACGGTCGAGTCCACGGTCACCAAAGTCATCGAGCAGGATCTGACCGGCATCGACAACCTGCTGTACTTCACCGCGCAGTCAAGCTACGGTCAGTCGCAGATCACCCTGACCTTCCAGACCGGCACGAACCCGAACATCGCCCAGGTGCAGACGCAGAACCGGGTATCGCTCGCCGAGCCCCTGCTGCCGAGCGAAGTCACCCAGCAGGGCATCCAGGTCAACCAGTCGAGCGCCGGGTTCCTCGGGGTGATCGCGCTGCGCTCGGCGGCAGGAGGCCCGGATCGGGCCGCGCTCAATCACTGGGTCGCCTCGCACGTGCTCGATCAGATCGAGCGCATCCCGGGGGTCGGCTCGGCGACGCTCTTCGGTTCCGATTACGCCATGCGCATCTGGCTTGACCCGAGCGAGCTGCACGCCTACGGACTTTCCGCCGCGACAGTGCTGCAGGCGATCCAGGGGCAGAACATCCAGATCGCCGCCGGCTCGATCGGCGCCGCCCCGGCGGTGCCCGGCCAGCAAAGCACCGCCACGGTCACCACCCAGGGCTGGTTCCACTCGCCCAGGCAGTTCGGCGACATCCTGTTGCGCACCAACGCCAACGGCACCTCCGTGCGCGTGAAAGACGTGGCCAAAATACAGCTCGGACTGCAGAATTATGCGTTCGCGACCAAGGTCAACACGACCCCGGTGGCCGCCTTCGGCATCCAGCTGCTGCCGGGCGCCAACAGCCTGAAGGTGATGAAGCTCGTCAAGGAGGAGATGGGCCGGCTGCAGAAATCCTTCCCGGCGGGGGTGAGCTGGTTCGCGCCCGTCGACTCCACCGTGTTCATCAAAGCGGCGATCAAGGACGTGATGGTGACGATAGCCGAGGCCTTCGTGCTGGTCTTCGTCGTCATGCTGGTCTTCCTGCAAAGCTTCCGGACCACCCTGATCCCGATGCTAGTCGTTCCGACGGCGCTTTCCGGAGCGCTGATCGGCATGTACGCGCTCGGCTACTCGATCAACCAGCTGACGCTGTTCGCCATGGTGCTCGCCATCGGCATCCTGGTCGATGACGCCATCGTCGTGGTCGAGGCGGTCGAGCGCATCATGCGCGAGGAGCATCTGCCGCCGAAGGAGGCCGCTCGCAAAGCCATGCGCCAGATCACCGGGGCCATCGTGGCGATCACGCTCGTGCTCGCGGCGGTGTTCATTCCGAGCGCCCTGCAGACCGGCAGCACCGGGGTCATCTACCGTCAGTTCGCCCTCACCCTGTCGATCTCGATGGTGTTCTCCGCCTTCCTCGCGATGTCGTTCTCCCCGGCGCTGTGCGCCTCGCTCATGCGGCCGGCGCATCTGAACAACGCGCTCTTTCGCGGCTTCAACCGTCTCTTCGAGGGCACGCGCGCGGCGTATGTGCGGCGGGTATTCCAGTCGGTCGCGCACCTGCCCCGGTGGATGACGGCCTTTGCGGTGGTGGTCGCGCTCGGCATGTTTTTGCTCGCCAGGCTCCCCGGCAGCTTCGTGCCCGAGGAGGATCAGGGCGATATCATGGCGAACGTAGAGCTGCCGCCGGGCGCGAGTCTGCAGCGCACCGAGGGGGTGCTGCATCAGTTCTACCGGATGATGATCAAGAACCCCGCCGTGCACGATGTCTTCCAGGTTGCCGGCAGCGGCTTCGCCGGCAACGCCGAGAGCGCCGGCAGGGCGTTCATCCACCTCATTCCGTGGAGCGAGCGCAGTCAAACGGCCACGCAGGTCATCCGCTGGGCCAACAGGCAGGCGGCCAGTCAGATCCACGATGCGAGCATCTTCGTGGTCAACAAGCCCACCATCCAGGGCCTGGGGCAGTTCGGCGGATTTGACTTCTACCTGGAGGACCGGGCGGGGCTCGGGCGCGCCGCGCTGAGCTCGGCGGTTCACACGCTGCTCGCCAAGGCGGCCAAGGATCCGCAGCTCTACGACGTGCGCGTCAACAGCCTTCCGCCGCAGCCGGAGCTGATGCTGCATGTCAATCGAGTCGAGGCCGAGTCGATGGGCGTGTCGCCCGAGCAGGTCTATCAGTCGCTGCAGCTGATGCTCGCGCCGGTGTTTGCAAACCAGTTCATCTACGACGGACGGGTCGAGCAGGTGCTGGTGCAGGCCGCGGCGCCGTACCGCATGAGCCCCGAGAGTCTGCATCAATTCTATGTCGATGGCGCGGGCGCTGCGGGCACCAGCGGCGCGGGCACCAGCGGCGCGGGCGCCGCGGCCGGCTCGGCAGGCCCCGGCGGCGCGATGATTCCGTTGTCGGACTTCGTGCGCCCACAGTGGAAGACGGCCTCGCCGACGTTGAGCGATTACGATGAGTATCCGGCGGTGGAGATCGTCGGCTCCGCGGCCCGCGGTTACAGCTCCGGACAGGCGATGACCCAGATGCAGCAGATCGTCAGGCGCGACCTGCCGCACGGGTTCGGCTTCAACTGGGCGGGCCAATCACTGCAGGAAATCAGCTCCGCCGCCCAGGCGCCCACGCTGTTCGCGCTCTCGGTGCTGGTCGTCTATCTAGCGCTCGCCGCGCTCTACGAGAGCTGGAGCATCCCCGCGGCGGTGCTGCTCGCCGTGCCGATCGGCATCATCGGCAGCGCCGCGGCGACGAGCCTGCGCGGTCTGACGGACGACGTGTTCTTCAAGATCGGCCTGGTCACCATCATCGGTCTCACCGCCAAGAACGCCATCCTGATCGTGGAATTCGCGGTCTCCGGGCAGCACAACGGCCTCAGCCTGCACAAGGCCGTGCTCGAGGCGGCCCGGATGCGATTCCGGCCGATCATCATGACCTCCTTTGCCTTCATCCTGGGCGTGCTTCCGATGGTGGTCTCCACGGGCGCCGGCGCGAACGCGCGCCACGACATCGGCACCTGCGTCGTCGGCGGAATGTTGACCGCGGTGGTGCTGGGCGTGCTGTTGATCCCGCTGTGCTACGTGAGCGTACGCCGTCTCCTCGGTGACAAGCTCGACGAGGACCCCGGCCACGCCCCGGGCCCCTCCGAAGGCTCACCGGTCACGGTGCCGCCGTCCGGCGAAGCGTAAACGCCCGCCACGCGTAGTAGACCGGTATGCCGATCACGATCACGAGCAGCGTGATGCCGGTGTTGCGCGGAGCGGTGAGGAGCGAGTTGCCGAGCATCCAGAGCGATGCGAGCAGGAACAGCGCCGGCACCACCGGATAGCCCCAGGTGCGGTATGGCCGGGGCAGATCCGGCCGCTTGCGCCTGAGCACATACACCCCCGCCACGGTCAGCGCGTAAAACGGCCAGATGCCGAGAATGAAACGATCGGCGAGCTGTGCGAAGTCATTCTCCAGCACGTAGATGCAGCCGAGCGCCGTCGCTACCCAGATCGCCGCCGAGGGGCTGTGGAATCTCGGTGATACTCTGGCGATGGAACGGAAGAGCAGACCCCGGTCGGCCATCGCGAACAGCACGCGGGGACCGGTCATCATCGAGCCGTTCAAGCCGCTGAACGTCGACAGCAGCACCACGGCCGCGATCACCGCCGCGCCGGCTCCGCCGAAGGCGGGGATGCGCGCCGCCACCGTCGCCGCAACGAGGGGCGAGGCCGCCATCTGCGCGGCCGGCAGCGCGTACCAGAAGCCCAGATTGACCAGCAGATAGACCAGCATCACGCAAGCGGCACCGAGGGTGAGCGCCAGCGGCAAAGTGCGCTGCGGGCGCGCCACCTCACCGCCCATGAAAGACAGGTCCGCCCAGCCGTCGTAGGTCCACATGACGGGGACCAGCGCTGTCGCGAGGAGCGACAGCGAGGCGCCGCCCTCGCGGGGAAGAAACGATGGCGCAGGAGAGGCGGGGCCGCGGACCACGGTGAATGCGAGCAGCCCCAAACCCAACAGCGCGGCGTACTTGGCGGCGGTCGCCAGGCTCATGACGGCCGCGGCGCGCCGGATGCCGACGTAGTTGATCGCGCCGATGAGCACGATCACGAGCGCAGCGACGTAGCGCACTTCATGCGCCGTGAGCGGAATGAAATAGCCGAGATACTCGGCGAAGATGGTGGCCGTGGCGCCGAGGGCGGCCGCACGGGCCACCGCAAGTTCCGTCCATCCGAACAGGAACGCGGGCAACGGCCCATAACTCTCGAGCAGGTAGGCGAATATTCCGCCCGAGCGGGGCAGGGCCGCGGCGAGCTCCGCGACCGAGAGCGCTCCGCAGAGCGCCACGAGTCCGCCGAGCAGCCAGCAGAGCATCGCGGTCCCGGCAGCATGGAGCTGGGCCGCGACGGTCGCCGGCACCCGGAAGATCCCGCTGCCGATCGTGATGCCCACGACCACCGACGCCGCGCTCCACGGCCCGATGGTGCGCGGCATGCGCTCGCCCCACTGATCCGGTTCGACCTGTTCTTCTTCGGCGAGTCGGGACAACATGCCCTCCGGCTGATGAGCGCAGGATCGATCAGCATATCAAATCGGGAAATGCGGCCCCCGCAGGCAGGCGCCGGCGGGGCAGCCGTGCGGTGCTCCCGGCCTCTGGCGATCCTGGAACCGGCGGCCGCGGCGCCCCCCCCCCCCCCCCCCCCGGCGCGGAGCCGCTCAGTACTTTCGCAGCAGCGCCTCGATGTCGCTGCGCTCCGCACCGATCGCTTCGTAGAGCGGCACATGCCTGAACCGCGGGCCGCCATTGACGATGGCGGCAAACGCAATCCAGCCGCCGTCGCGCTGGCGCAGGTAGCCGGCGATGCCGCATACCGATCGCGGCTGGTTCAGCGTGCCGGTCTTCAGGACCACGCGGTTCAGCCACGCGGGATCGCCCTGGCGCAGGAAGAGGAACGGCGCATCGCCCGGGGCAACCAGACCGGCGTAGAACGCCGGGAAGCGGCGGGTGTCGTGATACTCGTACATGAGCACCCGTACCAGATCGTTCGCCGAGAGTCTGTTGTCCGTGGTCAGGCCGCTGCCGCTGTAAAGCGGCGGCGGCCCCAGATCGGGCGGATCGCCGTACTCGGTGCGCGCGACGAAATCCGACAGCAGACGGCTGGCGGAGGCAAGCGTCTCGTGCGGCCGGGCCGCCGCGCTCATGTCGAGCGTGAGCACATCGGCGATGTAGTTGTTGGAATACTGCAGCATCCGCCACAGCTGCTCGCGCACCAGCAGGCCGTCGACCCGCGCCAGCAGATGCGTACCCGCCGGCAACTGCTCGAAGCGCACCACCACCGGGCCGGCGACCCGCACCCCGATCTCGCGCAGCGCCTCTTTGAGCAGCAGGCCGGTGCCTCGCGCCGGATCGGACATGGCGCGATAGACGCGCTGACCGTCATCCACCGGCACATTGCCCCCGACCGCCAGCGTATCGTTGCCGTTCTGCGTGCGCCGCTCAACCCAGAAAGTCTGCCGGTAGCCCCGGGGCACGGTACGGATCTGACCCACGACCGGGATCGGCAGATGCGTCACCCCGCACCCGTCGATGCGGGCGTTCCGCCACGGCGCCGTGGGTATGACCCGCACGCACCACGTACCGAAATCCACCCCTATCGCCGACAGCGGCGCGTTGTAGGCATTGTCGCTGCGCAGCAGCGCAGCGCAGCGATCCGCGTTCCCGCAGGCGAGCGTTCCGAACGGCAGCGGATCGACCTGCAGCGCTCCGGTGACCTCGTGCAGTCCGGCGCCGCGCGCCTCGGCGGCCAGTTCCCACAGGGACCGATCGTCGAGCGACGGGTCGCCTGCGCCGGCAAGGATCAGGTTACCCCTGAGCACACCGCCGCGGATTGGCTGGGCGGACAACAGGCGGGTCTGGAACTGGGCGTTCGGCGGCCACTCCCGCAGCGCCTCGGCTGCGGTCGCCAGCTTGGTCAGCGAGGCCGGCGTGAGCCGCAGCGAGGGATCCAGCTGCTCGATGACGTGGCCGGTCCTGAGGTCCACCGCCACCGCGGACACGAGTGCCCCCTGGTGCTGAAGGCGTGCCAGCGCGCGCCACTCGGCGTGCGCCGGCGCCATCGATACCGCGGTTAGCGCGGCGAACAGAAGGGAAATATGCCTTGGCCGCATGGGCGCCGATTATGGCACCAAGGGAAAACGATGGCGCGACTGTTGCTGCGCCTCTCGGCAAAGAGGGACTCGAGACGATCCACGCCAGCAAGGTACGAGAGACTGCCGCCGCCCCGATACTGTCGCGATCGCGAAGATCGGGGCGGCCCCGACTGCCCGCCGTGGGTGCCTGCGCATCGAACGGCGGCTGTGACGAGCATCGCCGGATCGCGACGAGGGAACGTCCGAGCCGAACCCGGCCGAGCGTCAGGGTTTTCTCTGCGTCCCCGCTATCTGAACGGCGAGGTGGGGCGGCACGACCTCGCTGTCGAGAATTGCAAGGCAGCCGTCCGCAGCTGCGACAACGACCGCTCTTGCATGAGTATGGACAACCGCGCCCGGGCGCCGCCCGTGCGCCTCCTGCCAGCCGACGGCGCGTTTCACGACGTGCCACGTCCCCTCGACATTCGCGACGCTTCCCGTTCGCCCATAGGCGCGAATGTGGCGAAGCAGATCGTCGATGGGCTTGGCAAAATCCATCGTCTTGTCCGCCAGCGTGATCCTCGGCCAGTACGTTCCGTCCCCCTGCGGCGCCGCGGCGCTCCACAGCCCGCCGAAATTGCGCGCGACCCGGTCCGCGAGGCGTTTGCAGGAGACCTGGACGCGCAGATCGAGGCTTTCGTGGCATTCATCCGCGCGCAGCGGGAAATGCTCCGTGGCGAGGATCTCCCCCGCGTCGATCTCGGCGGTCAGCCGGTGACAGGTCACTCCCCAGAAAGGGTGATTTTCTAGAATTGCGCGCGGCAACGGATACGCGCCGCGTCCCACGGGCAGCGGGGAGGGGTGAAAGTTGATCGCATACTTCACCAGCGGATTCCAATCGGGGATCTTCCAGTCATATCCGGCGACGATCAGCACATCGCAGCCGGCAATTCCGAGGTCGGCGATATCCCTTTGCGACAGACGGGAGAGCTGAATCGACGCGCCCATCCGCTCCGCGAGGGCGATCGAGGCCCGCTGATCGCCGAACTCAGGATCTCTCAAAGGCACGGTGAACAGCTTCAGCGGAATCCATCCGGCGTGACAGAACGCCTCGAAGACCCCGAGGTACCGGTCATAGGTGGCGATGGCGAAGCGCATGCGCTGCTCCGGGGATCCAGTCCCCTGCGCCCGCGAGTATCGCACCGCCGGTTGCCGGCAATCCGTGCGCCCGTTCGCCGTGCCGAGCAGACCCGGGTTCCTCGCGACCGGAAATGCGCCCTCGAGCACATCCTTAGCGGGCAGACGAGTGTGAGATTGGCGCGCCCGGAGAGATTCGAACTCCCGACCTCATGGTTCGTAGCCAATGACACCGGCTTCGTCACACTGCGCCTGACTTTGCTACTCTTGTATTTTCAATCACTTACAACTTTACCTCTTCGCTATTGCAGGTCGAGGTGCGCCCGAGTACGCTTGATGTTGGTCACTCAGTGGTCACTCAAAATCCGAGTTCGAATCCCTCATGCCCACGGCCAAACTCCGTCAAGACACTGTGCGAAATCTGCCGTATTTCGGCGAGAAAAACGCGCAATGCATCTACTGGGACGAAGAGATTCCTTGCTTCGGATTGCGAGTATATCCGGCCGGCCGACGGGCGTACGTGGTCACTTATCGGGTGAACCACCGCAAGCGCCTTGCCAATCTCGGCCGCGCAGACGCGCTGACCCTCGCAGAAGCCCGTAGGAAGGCACGCAATTTTCTCGGCCAAGTCGCGGACCGGGAGGACCCTCAAGCCGCCGACGATGCCTTGCGGGCTGCAAGCACGGTGAAGTCGCTCGTCGATATCTATTTGTGCAAGCACGCGAAGCCCAAGAAGCAGACCGGAAACACCGACGAGCAGTACCTGAACCGTCTCCTCGTCCCTAAGCTCGGATCACGACTCGCCGTGACGATCACCCCGGCGGACATCGCGGACATCCACTCGACGTACGGCGCCAAGCATCCCTATGCCGCGAACCGGCTGCTCGAGATCGTACGCAAGATGTACCACTGCGCGGAGACCTGGGGTCTCGTTCCTCGGGGGTTTCCGAACCCCTGCGCCGGCATCGAGGAATTCCCAGAACGTAAGCGCAAGGTCTACGTGACCGGCGAGCAGATGCCCGCGCTCGCGCGAGCCATCGATGGCGAGCTCAATGAACACGCTCGCCACGCGCTCTGGCTGCTGCTCCTCACTGGCGTTCGCAAGAAGGAACTGCTGAGGGCCCAATGGCGTGACGTCGACTGGGACCGACGGACTCTGGCGATCGGACGCACAAAGAACGGGGAGCCCCTGCTCGCCCCTCTCTCCACCGCCGCGATCGAGCGACTGAAGATGATTCCGCGAATCGAGGGAAACCCCTACGTCATCTGCGGACCACTCACCGGCCAACCGCTTAAGGATCTGCGCTCCGCCTGGACGCGGGTCCGAGCCGCCGCGGGGCTGGAGGAATTCAGGATCCACGATCTGCGCCGCACAGTCGGATCCTGGCTCGTGCAAGACGGAGTGTCACTGCATCTAGTCGGTGCCGTTCTGAACCACAAAGATCCGAAGACGACCGCCGGTTACGCCTACTTCCAGACCCAAGACCGCCAGAGTGTCCTCGACCGCCACGGCGAGCGATTGCGAGGGATTGCGGCGTCGAAAACTTCCCGCCGCAAGAAAAAGCCCCGGGACGACGAGAGCATGGTCACGAACACCGGCCACCGTGTTTATCGATTCAGCCGCCAGGAGCTCTACGATCTCGTCTGGACACAGCCGATCGCGACCCTCGCCGCGACGTATGCCATCACCGACGTCGGCCTCGCGAAGGCCTGCCGCCGCGCCGGCATCCCGGTACCGCACCGGGGATATTGGGCAAAGCTGGCGGCTGGACAGCCTGCCGAAAAGCAGCCACTCCAGTTGCCGTCTGTTGGCGAAACCGAAGTCGTGATCAGATCCCGTCCGGTTGCGATCCGGTCTGACGCAATCTAGGCTGCCACCTAAACTGTCCTCCTGCGACTCGCACCGCGAAAGAACTGCGGGTCCGCGCGTCTCGACGGAAGACCAGAACCTGGCGGCGCAACTCTGCCCTGACGAAACCGGGACCTAGAGCGCTGTTCAACGCCGAGGAAATCTTCGGGACGTAGGTGTCGCAGGTTCAAATCCTGTCACCCCGACCAATAAATGGGTCTTCGCGTGATCGTGTGGGTGGAATTTGATCATTTTTTGATCAAATCGCAGGCAGCATGCAGGTAAGGATCTTCAGCCGCAGGTATTCCTCATCGCGCAACCCGTATGCACGACGTTGTATG
>JAJYUA010000041.1 GCA_021792755.1 Pseudomonadota bacterium | reverse complement strand
CAAATCAATGCCGACTGTCGTAATCTTCATGGTGGACGCTCCCGCTCCGTTCCGGTGGTTGCTCTGCGCTCCCACTTTGGCACATCAGATGCCGTTAAGGGGTGGGGGCGTCCATCCCATTGCTTACGCTCTCCATGTTCCATCGCTTACGCTCTCCATGTTCCATCGCTCGCGAGCATCTGCTAAACTTTCTGTTCCACAGACTAGGGTGGCAGCTCGCGCGAATCTCGGGAAAGTTGGCAGAGTTGCGGTGGCCAGTGGCGCCCCGTCGTCCACCCCAGATTGCGCGGCAGCCGCACCGGGCGACTGCTGCGATAAAAATTGGGCCGTTAGCTCAGCTGGTAGAGCAGGAGACTCTTAATCTCTTGGTCGTAGGTTCGATCCCTACACGGCCCACCAATAAAATCAAGGAGTTAGACGGACTTCCATTCTGTCTCTTGATGGCCGCCTCCCATCCCGTAGCACATTCGTAGCAGTGCGGTAAATCGCGCTATTGCGGCAGATCGCGGTCCCATGCCCGTCCAAAGGCGTGCTGCCGCCTTCGGCGGGCTTAATGTCAAATTTCGCGAGTTTTCAGCGCCGGGCGGTTTGCCAAACGTTTCGGGAATAACTGCTCATTGCGTTGCCGTGCCTTTGAGCCAGGCGAACAGGTGCGTTTCAAAGCCGCGCTCGCCGATGAGGCAGCGGATGCGGCCGGGACCGCCGGGGTTCCAAAGGATTGCAGGTACATCGGCAAGCGCCGTGCGCGCGACGCGGCCCGGGGGAAACGCATCCGCTCTCAGATCCAGGCTGCAGCCGCTCATGAGGACGTCGGCGAGCCCTGCACCGCCGACCTCGAGCGCCACGAGAGCATCGCTGAAGTCGGTGATGGCGGCGAGCGCCGAGGCGAGCCGGCCGCTGAGAGCGGCACCGATGGAGTCGCACTCCCCGGCAGGGAGCTCCAGAAGCCATTGCGCCGGCGTCAGCCAGAGAAGGGCGTAAGGAGCGTGCAAAGAGGCTTGCTGCGCCGGCGGCAGGGGCAAGCCGATTTCTTGCTCGAGCGCCGCCTGTAATGCGGGCAGGGAGGCGCTCTGCAGCAGCAACAGCCCCTTGTCGCGTACGGGCGTGACGATGAGTTCCCGCGAGATGGCGGCGCTGCCGGGATCTTCCTCTTTCCGGATCGAGTCAAACGGCGTGCGGTGCTCAAGCAATGAGACGCTCCCCCTTCGGGTCGTACCACTGCGGGGAGACGATGTGCGCGGGCCAGAGCCTGCCGTTGCAGTAGATCGCAGCCGACTCCCCGTGGCGGCTTCGGCCGCCTTGAACGAGCCCGAGGGCGGTGGCGCGCCCGAGGGCTTCGCTCAAGCAGCTCGAGGTGACATATCCCTGGCTGTCCAGACGCGCCTTGGGATCGGCCACCACGTGCGCGCCAACGGGCAGCACCGTGCCCGGATCGTCGGCGGCGAGCCCCACGAGCTGTAAACGGTCCGGCCGCTTCGCCTCGACGCGCTCGAGCGAGCGGCGGCCGACGAAGTCCTCGGATTTCTTCGCGAGCGCCTCGCCCATGCCGATGTCGGTGGGGAGTGTGCGCCCATCGGTATCGGTGCCGACGTGGAGATAGCCTTTTCCGTGCGCAGCTCCTGCAGCGCCTCGATGCCGATCGGCCTCGCCCCGAGCGGGGCCCCTCGCTCAGTGGTCGGCGTTCCCGGCATCGCCGTGCGCGACTCCGGAAGTCCGGGCCTGGACGAGCTCGAAATGCGCGGTCTTAATTCCCAAGGGGGCAACACCTCCGTGGTGGGCTTGTATCTGGGCTCCATACCGCTGTCGGCACCGGCCGATGCCTTCTTCGGCAAGGTGGTGATCGACCCGGACCTCTATGACCTGAAGCGGGTCGAGGTGCTGCGCGGCCCCCAGGGCACCCTGTACGGGTCGAGCTCCATGGGCGGGACCATCCGCTTGATTCCCAACCCACCGCGCCTCGATGTCTTCAGGGCCAGCGGGGAGGAGGTGATCAGCGACACCACGGATGGCGGCAACCTGAACCACCAGGAAAATGCGATGGTCAACATCCCGTTGGGGAAGACCGCCGCGGTGCGCCTGGTGGGCTCCTTCACGCGCAACAGCGGCTTTATCAGGCCCCTGGTCATACAAAATGGCGCCGTCGCGGTCGATTCCGGCAGTTTTCCGAACGTGTCGCGCCCGGGCAACTTCTATAGTGCGCCTCTGCAGGAGAGCTTTCCGGGCGTCAATACGGCCAACGTGGACCAGGTCCGCGCGGCGCTTCTGTGGAAGCCGACCCGCGACCTGACCATCTACCCCATGGCGATGTACGAGCGGACGCATGCGGGCGGTCCCACCGAAGTGGATGTCAACGGCAATCCGACCCACCCCACGGTGCCCTCGGTTCTGGCGCATTATGAAGTCTTCGATGCTCCCGAGCCGCAGTCCGACGTCATCAGCTTCGGCAGCTTGAAAGCCGTATATAAGCGGCCCTGGTTCTCACTGACGTCGGCGACCGGGTATTGGCACCGCAACCAGATCGAGACGGAGGACAGTACGGAGTTCGTCGCTCCGGCGATCGGTATTCCGGTGTATGGCGTGGCGGCAGGCGGGATCGGCCCCAATGGCTCGCCTTTCGGGCCGGGCATCGGCGAGCAGGATGATACCCACCAGATCACCGAGGAGCTCCGGGTCGCTTCCAACAGGCCGCTTTCCATGCCGGGCAATCTGGGGCGCCTGCAGTGGCTCTTCGGTTATTTCTACCAGGACCTGTTTTCCAATACGGTTTTGCTGCTAAACGCGCCTCAGGCCGCGCCCGTTCTGGGAGGAGGACGCTCCCGGCGGCGGCGCCCTGGAAGCCCGGAGCGTTCCTCGGCAAGCGTGGTGGCCTGCCGCCGCGCCCGCGCGGGTCGGCGAGGGGACGGGCCCGCTGCGGGCGATCCTCCCGGTTGCGGACCGGCTAGAATGAGGCATGAGCCGTAGCACCGCCTCTGAAGGGTCGACCGTGATCGCGCGCCTGCGCCGGGCGCTGGCGCCGGGCGCGGTGCTCTATGAGCAGGAGGACCTCAGGCCTTACGAGTGCGATGCCCTGACGATGCATCGCGAATTGCCTCTTGCGGTCGTACTGCCGTCGGATGAGGCTGAGGTGACGGCGGTCCTCGAGCTCTGTCACGAGGCGGGCGTCCCGGTGATCGCCCGAGGGGCCGGCACCGGGCTTTCAGGAGGCGCGACCCCGCGGTCCGATGCCGTGCTGATGTCTTTGGCGCGCCTCAGTCGGATCCTGGAAATCGACCCGCACGCGCGGATCGCGCGTGTGCAGCCGGGTGTGCGCAATCTTGCGATCTCGGAGGCGGTCGCCTCTCATGGCCTTTACTACGCCCCGGATCCCTCGAGCCAGATCGCCTGCACGATCGGCGGTAATGTCGCGGAGAACTCCGGCGGCGTTCACTGCCTCAAGTATGGCTTGACGGTTCACAATGTCCTGGCGCTTCGGGCGGCGACGGTCGAGGGCGAGGTGCTTGCGATCGGCGCGGGCGCATTGGACTGGCCGGGCTACGATCTGCTGGCGCTCCTTACCGGCTCGGAGGGCTTGCTCGCGGTGGTGACGGAGGTGACGGTGCGGCTCATCCCGAAGCCCGAGTGCGCGCGGGTGATACTCGCCGCGTTCGACAGCATCGTGACGGCGGGGCGGGCGGTCGCCGACATCATCGCCGCGGGGATCATTCCCGCCGGGCTCGAGATGATGGACCGCGCCACGATTGCGGCCGTCGAGCCGTTCGTGCGCGCCGGCTATCCGCTCGATGCAGAGGCGATCCTCCTTTGCGAATCGGACGGCACGGCGCACGAGGTGCACGAGGAGGTGGCGCACATGGAGGAGGTGCTGCGCCGAGCCGGGGCCACCGAGTGCCGCGTGTCGCGGGACGAGGCCGAGCGGGTGCGCTTCTGGGCCGGGCGCAAGGCGGCCTTTCCTGCCGTCGGGACGCTTGCGCCGGACTACTACTGCATGGATGGATCCATTCCCAGGAAATGCCTGGCGGCGGTGCTCGAGGCGATTCGTGAGATGGAGATCAAGTACGGCCTGCGCTGTGCGAACGTGTTTCACGCCGGGGATGGGAATCTGCACCCGTTGATCCTGTTCGATGCGAATGTGCCGCAGGAGGCGGCCCGGGCCGAGGCCTTCGGTGGGGAGATCCTCGAGCTGTGTGTCCGTCACGGGGGCAGCATCACCGGAGAGCATGGGGTCGGGGTGGAGAAGCTCGATCACATGTGTGTGCAGTTCGGCGCTCGCGAGCTCGAGGTCTTCCATGGTGTGAAGCGCGCCTTCGACGAGCGAGGGCTGCTCAACCCCGGCAAGGCGCTGCCCTCGCTGCACCGGTGCGCGGAGTTCGGGCGCCTGCATGTGCATGCCGGTCAGATTCCCCATCCCGAGCTGCCGAGGTTCTGAGCGCTCATGCCGGCGGGGGTGAGCGAAGAACTGCAAAGCCTGGCGGAGCGAATCCGCGCGGCGGCCACGCAGCGGCGGGTGCTGCGGATTCGAGGCGGCGGCAGCAAGGATTTCTATGGCGCAGCCCTGCAGGGAGAGCTTCTCGAGACGACTCATCTGACAGGGATCGTCGATTGCGAGCCGACCGAACTCGTGATCACGGCGCGGGCAGGGACTGCCCTGGCTGCGATCGAGTGCAGGCTGAGCGAGCACGGTCAGATGCTTGCGTTCGAGCCGCCGCGCTTCGGGGAGCGCGCGACGATCGGTGGAGCCGTGGCGAGCGGCCTGAGCGGGCCTCGCCGCCCCTACTGCGGGGCGCTGCGCGATTTCGTGCTCGGCGTGCAGATCATCGACGGGAGGGGCGAGCTGTTGCGCTTCGGCGGCCGCGTCATCAAGAACGTGGCCGGCTTCGATGTCGCGCGGCTGATGGCCGGAAGCCTGGGCACCCTGGGCCTGCTCACCGAGGTCACCCTGAAGACGGTGCCCCGGCCCAAGGCCGAGTGCACGCTGCAATTCGAGCTGGATCAGCCGCTGGCGCTCGAGCGGATGAGCCGGTGGGCTGCGCGTCCTTTGCCGATATCCGCCACCGCCTGGCACGGCGGGCGGCTGCTCGTGAGGCTCTCCGGTGCGCAGGCCGCGGTGCGGGCGGCGCGCCAGGAGCTGGGAGGTGAGCTGATGCAGCAGGGGGCAGGGGAGTACTGGGAAGCCCTTCGGGAGCAGCGCCTGGAGTTCTTCAGCGCTGCGCAGCCGCTCTGGCGCATCTCGCTGCCTGCCCATGCTCCGCCCCTGACATCGGGTGACAGCCTCCTCGAATGGGGCGGCGCATTGCGCTGGCTGCGCGGACCTGTCGAGAGCGATGCGGTGCGCGCGCTCGCCTGCCGTTTGGGCGGGCACGCCACACTGTTTCGCGCCTCCACGAAGCCGGCGCCGGGCCCGTTCCATCCGCTGTCGCCTTCGATGCTCGCGCTGCATCGGCGCCTGAAGGCGGTGTTCGACCCGCAAGGCCTGTTCAACCCAGGCCGCCTGTATCCGACGCTGTGAAGTAGATGCAAACTCGACTCACCGCCGCCGTGCTCGCCACCCCCGAGGGTCGGGAGGCCGATGCCATCCTGCGCAAGTGCGTCCATTGCGGCTTCTGCACCGCGACCTGTCCGACCTATCGGTTGCTGGGGGATGAGCTCGACGGTCCACGGGGCCGCATCTACCTCATCAAAGAGATGCTCGAAGGCGCCAAGCCGTCCCAGAGGACGCAGTTGCATCTTGACCGCTGTCTGACCTGCCGAGCATGCGAGACCACCTGTCCGTCCGGCGTGCGCTACGGACGGTTGCTCGAGATTGGCCGGCAGCGCGTAGAGAGCGTGGTGTCCCGGCCGTTGCGTGAGCGGCTGGCGAGATGGGCTCTGCTGAGTATCGTGCCGCATCGCAAGCGATTCAAGGCCCTGCTCGCAGTGGGCCGGCTGGCGCGGCCCCTGATGCCCGACGCCTTGAGGCGCAAGGTGCCGAAGGCCGCGGGACACATCTCGACTGCGTGGCCGGCCCCGCGTCATGCTCGCCGTATGCTCGTCCTCGATGGGTGCGTGCAGCCTGCGGTCGCCCCGAGCATCAACCTGGCCGCGGCGCAGCTTTTGGACCGTCTCGGCATCTCACTGGTGCGCGTCAAGGAGGGTTGCTGTGGCGCCCTCGCGCATCATCTTGTCGATGCCGACAGGGCGCGTGCGCACATGCGCCAGAGCATCGAGACGTGGTGGCCTGAGATCGAGCGCGGCGCGGAAGCTCTCGTGGTCACCGCCAGTGGCTGCGGAGCGATGGTTCGCGATTACGGCCCGCTGTTGCAGGACGATCCGGCTTACGCACGCAAGGCGGCCAGGGTGACGGAGCTCGCGCGCGACATCAGCGACGTCGTCGCGCAGGAGCTCGCGAAGCCCGATGCGAAGCTCGGCTGGGCGGCGCCGGGAGACAAAGCGCAGCGAGTCGCCTTCCACTCTCCCTGCACGCTGCAGCATGGCCTGCGGATACGAGGCGTGGTGGAGCCGCTGCTGGCGCAGGCGGGATTCATCCTGACTCCCGTCGCGGACAGCCACATTTGCTGCGGCTCGGCGGGCAGCTATTCGCTGCTGCAACCCGCCCTCTCCGGTCGGCTCAAGCTCGAGAAGCTCGCGGCGCTCGAGGCGGGCGCTCCCGATTGGATTGCCACCGCGAACATCGGCTGCCTCCTGCATCTCGCTTCCGGCACCGATCGGCCGGTGCGGCACTGGATCGAGCTGCTCGCGGCAAGAGTGTCCGATTGAGCGGTCACCGTGCCTGCAGCGCCACGAGGCGCTGCCGTGCTGCAGTGCGGCCGTGACCGACCCGGCCGCGACGCCCCGCTGCCCGGACCGCAGCAATGGCCGGCGGCGCAGCGATCAGCCGCGCAATGCGCTTCGCTAGGCGCGCTTCCTCTGCTTCGTCACGGCAGGCGCCGCTTGGGCCGGGCCCGCAAGGGGCCGGCAATCCGCTGCGCAGGTCTCATCGGCGAGGGTGCAGCAGTTTTCGGTGAGAAAGCCGACCAACGACTGCATGCGCTCGAGATCGGGGCGGTAAAAGAGGTTGCGGCCCTCGCGCCGGCTGGTGACGAGGCGGGCATTGACCAGCTCGCGCAGATGAAAGGACAGCGTCGGGGAGGGGACCCCGAGCCGCCGGGCGAGCTCGGTCGGGGTGTAGCCGTCGGGCCCGCGCTTCACGAGCAGGCGAAAGACGGCAAGCCGGGCCTCGGAGGCGAGGGCGCTGAGGGCGGCGATCGCATCCCCTGAATTCATGACTGCCATCATATCGAGATGCTCGTGGCGCGCAAGCATCGAGCGATCCGCACCGGTTTGCGCGCAAGAAATATTTCTATATAATTGGAACAATAGAAACTGAACTGTGCGAATGCCGATGACGCGCCTGCCTGTCCACCTCGCCGTCGAGAGCCTAGCGGCCTGCGTTCGGCTCTACCCGGCGCTCTTTGCGGCGCAACCGATCGTGATCGAATCCGATTACGCGCACAGCAAGAAGAGCTCGATCGAGGACCCGCAGCGTGTCCTCCGGCAGACCTTTCTCACGACCGGGGAGAGCACGGTCTGCGCGCGGGAGGGGGCGCAGATCGGGCCGAGGCGCGCAGCGAAATCCGCATGCTGCACGCCGGCCCGCCGGTGCCCTGAAAGCTCAGGAGAGGCCGCACCGTGACGGGCTCGGCCGGCAAGCCGATGTCGCCGTTCGAGCGTTATCTCACGCTGTGGGTGGTGCTGTGCATCGCGGCCGGCATCCTCCTCGGCAAGCTGATGCCGGGCCTGTTTCAGGCGATTGCCTCGGCGCAAATCGCCCAGGTCAACCTGCCGGTGGCGGTGCTCATCTGGCTCATGATCGTGCCGATGCTGGTGAAGATCGACTTCGCGCAGCTGCATCGGGTCAAGGAGCACTGGCGCGGGATCGGCGTCACGTTGTTCGTCAACTGGGCCGTGAAGCCCTTCTCCATGGCCCTTCTCGGGTGGATCTTCATCGGGCATCTCTTTCGCGCCATCCTGCCGGCCGGGCAGATCGATTCCTATATCGCCGGGCTGGTGATCCTCGCGGCGGCGCCCTGCACGGCGATGGTTTTCGTCTGGAGCCAGCTCACCAACGGCGAGCCGCACTTTACGCTCTCGCAGGTTGCGCTGAACGACGTGCTGATGATCTTCACGTTCGCGCCCATCGTCGGTGTGCTGCTCGGACTTGCGGCGATCACCGTGCCGTGGCAGACCCTGCTCCTGTCGGTCGTCCTGTACATCGTGATCCCGGTGCTGATCGCCCAGATCGTGCGCCGGGGCGTGCTCGGGCACGGCGGGGAGCCGCGCCTGCGCCGGCTGCTGGCGGTGCTGCAGCCGGTCACCCTGGTGGCGCTGCTCGCGACGCTCGTCGTGCTGTTCGCCTTCCAGGGCCCGCAGATCCTCGCTCAGCCGCTCGTGATCGTGCTGCTCGCCGTGCCCATTCTCATCCAGGTCTACTTCAACGCCGGCCTCGCCTACCTGCTCAACCGCGCGCTGGGAGAGGCGCATTGCGTCGCGGCGCCCTCGGCGCTGATCGGCGCCAGCAACTTCTTCGAGCTGGCCGTGGCGACCGCCATCAGCCTGTTCGGCATCGCCTCGGGCGCCGCCCTCGCGACCGTCGTCGGCGTGCTCGTCGAGGTGCCGGTGATGCTCTCGGTCGTGTGGATCGTCAATCGGTCCCGGGGCTGGTACGAGCGGGGCGGCTCGCTGCCCTGCGGCGCCCGTGCGGCTGCCTGCGCGCGGCCCGGTGGCTCCAAGGAGCGTGCATGAGGCGTCGAATCCTCTTCCTGTGTGTGGCGAACTCCGCGCGCAGCCAGATGGCCGAGGGACTGGCGCGCGCTCTGCTCGGCGATGGCATCGAGGCGCTCAGCGCCGGCTCGCGGCCCTCGCGGATCAATCCGTATGCCATCGAGGTGATGGCGGAGCTCGGCATCGACATCTCGGCCCACCGCTCCAAGTCGGTGCAGGAGATCGATGGGCAGGGGCTCGATGCGGTGATCACGCTGTGCGCGCAGGAGGTCTGCCCGGTCCTGCCGGGACGGGTTCGCAGGATTCACTGGCCGATACCGGATCCGGCCTCGAGCGACCCCTCCCTCTCGGCGCAGGAGATGCGGTGCCGGTTCCGCAGCGCGCGAGACCGGCTCCGCGAGCGCATCGAAGGCCTGACCGCGCTCCTCGATCTGCCATCCAAGGGAAGCGGGTAGGCATGTCACGGTCGGTCCGCAGACGCCCATCAGCGGGCGATTCGTGCAAGTCTGCACGGCCGTCATCTCGTGTCGGCCCGCGGCACCGGGCCGCCCGGCGCCGGCGCCCTCGCTCATCGGGCCGGGCCTGCGGGGGTAGCGCAATCCCCCGGGCGGCGCCTCACCAGCTGCGCCGGGCCACCCGCGCGAGCACCACCAGTCCGTATGCCACGATCAGCAAGCCGGCCGCCGACACTGTGAAGAGCAGGCCTTTGTGCAACAGGCCGGACGGCGAGGCTGTCAGGTACAGCCACGTGCCGAGCACGCTCGGAATGTCGATTGCATAATGCGAGGCGATGCTCCAGCGCAGGCCGAAGCTCGCCCGCAGGTAGGCGAGTCCGAGGCCGAGCAGGAACTGCGGCAGGACCAGCACGAATCCCCACCAGACGAGGTGATTGACGTAGAGCGAGGTATGCGCGGCGCCGAACAGGATGCACGAGGTCCAGAACACCCAGCCGGCCCGGCGGCGGAAGAATCCGAGCACCGCATCGCGCCGATACCGGTAAAGCAGCAGGCTGACGGCGCCGGCGGGCAGGAACACCCAGAACGACTGGAAGTAGCGGGCAAACACCGCAGCCGGGGGCATCGCGGCGGACATCGGGGTGATCTCGGCCTGAATCAACAGGTAGCCGTAGCCCAGAAAGAACGTGAGGCCGGTGAAGACGAAGGCCGGGGCTGTCGAGAGGAACGCGCGAAACCCCAGCTCCTCGAGCGCCGGTGCGACCAGCATGATCGCGACCGCCGCCCAGGAGGGATGAGTGAGGAATTGCCCGCTTGCGGTGCGCGCCGGCACCGGCCAGTGAAAGGCATGCACCAGCATTTGATTGAGCGAGCCGCTCAGGTACGCGAGCAGTATCAGCAGACACATCCACCCGAGCCAGCGCCACACGGTGAGCCGGCCGGGGGGCGAGGTGGCGAACAGCGGCCGGCGAAGAAAGCTCAGCAGCGGCCGCAGAGCGGGATCGGCCGCTGTCTCACCGGTTCCAGCCGGATCCGTGCCGTTGAATCCAGGCTCGGAGGATTGCGGTACAGGGTGCATGCAAGTGCTCCCTTATAAGGGAAAGCGGGGATTGCACGCAACCGGCCGTGCCGGGCAAGCGCGCCGGCGCCGCCGGCGGTGCGCGGCCGTGCACGGGCGGTTTGCGGCGGGCGGCGCGGCAGTCGGCGCAATCTCTCAGGCACAGCAGTCACAACAGGACGGTCTTCGCCGCCCGTCGGTGACTTCCAGCGAGCCGCCGGGTCGAGGCGCGGGGCTTAGCGGGACAATCCCATCTGTGCGGCGAGTCTCGCAAGCTGCGCGCTGTTCCTTGCGCCGAGCTTCTCGCGGATGGCCGATTGATGGTTGGCGATGGTCTTCTCCGAGAGGGCGAGCCTCTCGCTGATGCGCCTGACCGTCTCGCCTTGCACGAGCAGGCGCAGCACTTCGAACTCCCGCGGCGTCAGTGCTTCGATCTCGGACGGGGCGGGCGGCGCCGAGCGTTCCAGGTTCGCCGCCACGTCCGCACTCATGCAGCTCTCGCCCCGGGAAACCGCATAGATTGCCCGTACCAGGACTCCCGGGGCGCTCGCCTTGCTGAGGTAGCCCAGCGCGCCGGCTTGCAGCGCGCGGGATGCGTAGATCGCGTCCTCGTACATGCTGAACATCAAGATGCGCAGGCGCGGCCGATCCTTCAGCATACGGCGCGTCGCCTCTATGCCGCTGGTTCCCGGAAGGGCGATGTCCATCACGACCACGTCCGGGGCGAGTGCGAGCGCGCGCTCACAGGCCTGCCTCGCATTGGCTGCGTCCCCGACCACCTGGATGCCAGGCTCACCCTCCAGGAGCCGGCGGTAGCCCTCGCGTACGATGGCATGATCGTCGACCAGCAGAACCTTGATCGGCGTCGTCATGAGAGGGCCTGCGAGGCGGCCTGCACCGGAATGCGCGCCGTCAGCTTGAACCCCTGTCCGGGGGAGGTCTCGATGGCCAGGGCGCCGCGCAGCGCGATGACCCGCTCGCGCATGCCAATCAGGCCGAGTCCCCGGCTCGCCACGCCCGGCTCGCTCCCGGTCCCATCATCCTCGACGGCCACGCTCACCGTGTCGTGCGGCGGCGGCCCGTGCCAGGCCGCGCGATCGAGATGGATGCTCACGTGACGGGCGCCCGAGTGCTTCGCCACATTGGTCAGCGCCTCCTGAACGAGGCGGTATGCGGTGAGCGCAAGGCCCTCAGGCAGCGCAGTGAGATCTCCCGTCACAGACAGCCGCAGGGCCACCTGCGGCAGGCGCGTGCGCCAGGTCTGCACGCAGTGCTCCAAAGCGGCCGCGAGGCCCAGGTCATCCAGGCCCGCCGGCCGCAGCTCGCGGATCAGGGTCGCCAGAGCGCCATGGACGTGATCGCAGTTGTCCACGATGGCGCTCGCCCGGCCGTGCACCGCTTGCAGGTCCACCCGCGGATCGTCGCGGATCCCCACGGCATCGATCTTGATGACGTTCAGGTACTGTCCAAGCTCATCGTGCAGCTCGCGTGCGAGCGCTTTGCGCTCGGCCTCCTGGAGCTCGACGTACTGCTGAGCGAGGCGGCGGTTGTCGGTGAGCACCGCCGCCAGGCGCTCCTCGGCCGATTTTCTGCGGGCGATCTCCCGCCGGGCTTCGTTGTATCGGCGGGTGGCGAACCAGGTCAGGGCGAGGCCCATCACGAGCAGTGCGGTGGGTACCTCATCGAGCTGGTAGCGCTCATAGGGGGCGGTGAGGCGGCGCAACATCTCCGTGACGTTGAAGATTGCGCATACCACCCACGTGGCAACCGTCAGCGCAGCGACAATGAGGGCATCACGCTGGCGCACTCTACGCAGCGGGTCTTTCGGCGATGAAGCAGCGCGCAGGGGTCCGGACTTGACCGTGGCAACCGCGAGTGAGGCGGTGCTTGAGCCGGATCCGGGATGCAGTCGAGCCCACATTGCGGAATGCTCCAGTTGCCTTCGACCTGCCGCGGACTGTCCGGCCGGATCAGACGTCGCTCAGTCTATCCTGGAGTCTGACGCCCGCGTACACAAGCTGCGGGGACGTTCCATTTTGGCACAATGCCGCGGATTGGCCGAGCAGGGGCAAATCGGGAAAAACTCCCTTGCGCACGCCGAGGCCGCCATGGAAAAGTGCCGTCGGGGGTAAAGGGCCCCCAATCACCCCGGAGCTCGGTCAAGCATGTCGATCCGCACAGGGTCCCCCCGTTCCGTCCGCGCGCTGTCCGCCCTGATCGTCGCGGGGCTCGCGCGGGCGCTCGTGGCGGGCGCTCACGCCGCACCCGCCGCCGCGGCGGCGCCCGCGGTCCCGTCCCTCGCCCCGACGCTGCGGCAGGTGGTGATCACCGCTCCGCTCGGCGGCAGCGAGGTCCCGCTCAACGAGGTCCCGGCCAATATCCAGCAGATCTCGGTGAGCACGATCGACCGCCTCGCCTCGGCCACGCTTTCCGGGTCGCTCAACCAGCTGGCCGGGGGCGTCAATCTCAACGACACCGAGGGCACTCCGTTTCAGGAGAACCTGAACTTTCGCGGCTTCACCGCCTCCCCGGTGCTCGGCACGCCCGAGGGCGTCTCGGTGTACGTGGACGGCGTACGGGTGAACGAGGCGTTCGGTGACGTGGTCAACTGGGACCTCATTCCCCAGGGGGCGATCTCCAGCCTGGAGGTGATTCCGGGCGCGAATCCCGTGTTCGGCTTCAATACCCTCGGCGGCGCCATCAGCATCACGACCAAGCGGGGATTCGACGACCCCGGGACGCACGTGGAGATTTACGGGGGGTCCTTCGGCCGGCACGTCGAGCAGGTCGACACCGGCGGGCACGACCGGCACTTCGATTACTATCTCGGCGGAACGGTCTTCGACGATCACGGCTGGGGCGATGAGAACCCGAGCCGCGTGCGCCAGGTCTACGGCGAGGTGGGTTATCGCGACAGCCTGAACGACGCCTCCCTGAACCTGACCTATGCCGACAACACGCTCTATGGCAACCAGACGCTGCCGCTGTCGCTTCTGTCGGACCCCTACCAGAGCTACACCTGGCCGGACATTCAGACGAACCAGATGGTCTTCCTGAACTTCGAGGAGCGGCGCCGGCTCACTTCCAAATGGACTTTGACGGCGAAGGGCTACTTCCGCAGGGTGAGCACCGACATCTTCAACAGCAACGTCAACGGGAACTTCGATCCGACCCAGCCCGTCGGGCCCGGCAACGAGCCGATGGGCAACGCCATCGAGGGCATCGACCAGTACCGGCCGGGTGCGGCGCTGCAGATCGCCGGCCATAGTCTGCTCGCGGGCCACCGCAATACCCTCATCGTCGGCGCAAGTTATGACCCGGCCTGGACGAACTACCGTCAGTTCAGCCAGCAGGCGGGCACCGCGCGCGATACGCTCTCGAGCTCCCCTGCGGTGCTCGGCACGCTGCTGCACGCGGTGAATAATTACTCCGGCGTGTACTTCTCCGATACTCTGGGGCTCACCCGCAAGCTCTTTCTCAACGTGGCCGGACGCTACAACCACGCGAGCGTGACGCTGCAGGATCGCCTCGGCACCGCTCTCAACGGGCACGATGTCTACAACCACTTCGATCCATCGGTGGGACTCACGTTCAACCCGACCCGCACGCTCACGCTGTACGCGAACTACGACCAGGGTACGCGCGTGCCGACTCCGATGGAGCTCACTTGCGCCAATCCGACCGCGCCCTGCACCTTGCCGGACGCGTTCACGTCCGATCCGCCCCTGAAGGCGGTGACGGCAAAGAATTTCGAGGTCGGCGCGCGCGGACAGCTCGGGCGCTCGCTTTCCTTCACCGCCTCGGTCTTTCGCACGAATCTCGACAACGACATCCAATTCGTCGCGGCCGGCAACGGGATCATCAGCTCGGGATACTTCGTCAACGTCGGCCAGACCCGCCGGCAGGGGCTCTCGCTCGGCCTGCATGGCAGAAAGGGGCCGTTCGAGCTCGGCGTGCACTATTCGTTCGTCCAGGCGACCTTCCAGTCGCCGCTCACCCTCAACAGTCCGAATAATTCGACGGCGGCGCCCATCGACTGCGCGACCTGCACCGATATCCGCGTGCTCCCGGGCGACCGCATCCCCGGAATCCCGGAAAACATCGTGAAGCTGAACGCGCAGTACGCGAGCGGCGCGCTCACGCTCGGTGTCAACGTCGTCGGCCAGTCGGACATCTACGCCCAGGGCGATGAGAACAACCGGGATGTCAACGGCCCGATCCCGGGCTTCTTCCTGGTCAATCTCAATGCCGGCTACTCGCTCTCCTCGCGCTGGCGTGTGTTCGCCAGCATCGATAACGTGTTCGACCAGCGCTACTACACCTATGGCATCCTCGGTTTGAACGAATTGACCGGCCCGGGCCACACCTTCGATACCACCGGGACGGGCTGGAGCAACGAGCAGTTTCGCACCGTGGGGGTGCCGATCGGCGCGTGGTTCGGGGTCGAGTACAACGTCGACGGCGGGGCCGGGTTCTGAGGATGCGCGGGCGCGGGGGATCTTGGCGCTCAAGCCTCGGCGCAGGGAGGAATGCAAACCTGCGGCGCGCGGCGGCGCGCCGCCGGCCGCTCGGGGACGGGCGCGCCGGCCGAGCGCGCGCCAGGCGTGCAGATTCGGGAAGCAGGCCGCGTCGCCCGTGCGCGCCGATCCACGCGCCGCGGCGCCCGAGCGGCAGTTGCTCGGGCGGATGCTGCGCGGGCAGCGCCCGCATCAGGACCCCGGGGCCGGATCAGGGACCGATCCAGCGGATCCGCGGCTCTTTCCTCGGGACCGTCACGGGCGGTGCCGCCGGCCGTCCCACGATGATCGGCGCCACCGGCAGGTGATCTGCCGGCACACCGAGCGCCTTCCTGCCCGCGGCGGTGGCGAGCCAGGTCTGGGCAAGGCCGATCCAGCAGCTGCCGAGGCCCTCGGCGCAGGCGGCGAGCATGAGGTTCTCGGCCGCGAGCGCGCAGTTCTCAACGGCCCAGCGGCTGTGCGTCACGCTCGAGATGACGATTAGCGCCGGCGCACGGTGGAAGATGTCGAACTGCGGATCCTCCAGCCGCGCGTGAAGCGATTGTGGAATGATGCGCCCGGGCGCGCTGCGCTGCAGATGGGTCTTGGTCTTCGCCGAGATCCGCCCGAGCAGATCCCGGTCCGTCACCACGGTGAACGACCAGGGCTGCTCGTTGATGGCGCTCGGGGCCTGGATCGCCGCGTCGATCAGCTTGCGCAGCGTTCCTTGAGCGGGGGCTTCGTCGGTGTACTGGCGCACCGCGCGCCGGGAGTAGATGGCCTGCTCGAGGTCCATGACGCCTCCCCGGGGCGCGCTCAGCCCGCTCTGCCTTCTTCCTCGTCCGGCTGACGCAGCAGCAACACGGGCACCCGGGTGTGGCGCAGGATGTACTCCGCGTCACTCCCCATGACCAGGCGCCGTACGCCACGGCGTCCGTGGGTGCCGCACACGATCAGGTCCGCCGGCCACTCCTCGGCGTGTTTCAGGATGACGGCGCCGACCGGCGTGCCGATCTGCTCGAGCAGCACGGTGTGGGGGATGATTCCGGCGGTGCGGGCGCGCACGTCCGCCTCATCGAGCACGACGTTGGCGCTTTCGCGCAGTCCCTCGGCGATTCCTCCCAGGTCGGCGCCCGTGGCGTCCGGTGAGACGACAAGCCATTCGTTGACCACGTGAAGGAGGCGAAGCTCGGCGTCCTGGTCCTTGGCGAGTTTGATCGCTTCGTCGAGTCCGCGGGTGGAGGCGGGACTGCCGTCGACCGGGACGAGGATCTTCTTGTACATGCGAGTGCCTTCGGTTGCCAAGACCACGTGACTCCGCGATACGCGTCGCGCGATTGCCGGCGCAAGAATCGCCGCCGGGCCTCGTTGGCTTCAATACGTATTTGCCTCCGAGCACGGGCAACCGACACGCCGCGCCACAGCTCGCGTGCGTCTCCACAACTACGTATTGGCTCGCCGTCGCGGCCGCGTACAGTGATATCGGCCTGGGGCCGTCAGGCGCTGCCGCCGCAGCGCGAGGCGAGCGCGGCCGCGCAGGTTCCCCAGGGATCTGGTGCATCAGGCTGAGGAGGTGGTGCGGGCGCATCTGCCGGCGCAAGCGCCGCGAGAGAGGCTGAAGGCTGCCCGCGGGCAGCCGCCGCAACGATCCGCCTTTCGGCCGCGCCGGGCGGGAGGCAGTGCGCCGAAGTGGAGATCACATTGTGCTCGATGAGTTCCTGAGTCTGCCCCGGGTGGCGTATTTCTCCATGGAAATCGCCCTGCGCAACGAGATCCCGACCTACGCAGGAGGGCTCGGAGTGCTCGCCGGGGACACGTTGCGCTCGGCCGCCGATCTGCGCCTGCCCCTGGTCGGCGTGACCCTGGTGAGCCGGGCCGGATACTTCCGCCAGGAGATCGACTCCAGCGGCCATCAGATCGAGCGTGCGCAGACCTGGGACCCGGCCCGCTGGGCGCAGCGGCTCGATGCCAAGGTGGCCGTGCGCATCGAGGACCGCCCGGTGTGGGTGAGCGTGTGGCTGTATGTCATCGAGAGCCGCATGGGCGGCCGCGCCCCGGTCCTGCTGCTCGACACCGACCTGCCGGAAAACCGCGAAGATGACCGCCAGGTCACTCACTACCTCTACGGCGGCGACGAGGTCTACCGGCTCGAGCAGGAGATGGTGCTCGGCTTCGGCGGCGTACGCATTCTGCGCGCGCTCGGCTTCGAGATCAGCGCCTATCACATGAACGAGGGCCACTCCGCGCTTCTCGGAGTGGAGCTGCTGCGCCACTTCGCCTATCCGGCCGATGACGTGCGCCCGGGCGAGGCGCGGTACGATCTGCCGAGGGCGCGGGATCTGTGCCGCTTCACGACCCATACCCCGGTCGAGGCCGGACACGACCGCTTCTCCTACGACCTGGTGAAGCGGCTGTTCGCGAGTAGCGTGTACGTCCACGACGATCACGAGGCGCCGGCCCCCGGGCAGCCGGGCACGGAGCACGGACCGATCGAGTTCTCCGTGCTCACCTCGCTCGGCGGGACGACGGAGCTCAACATGACGCAGCTCGCCCTCGGCGTCAGCGATTTCGTCAACGGTGTCGCCAAGCGCCATGCCGAGGTGTCCTCCAAGATGTATCCCGGCTACCAGGTGCGGGCCATTACCAACGGTGTGCATCCCTATAGCTGGAGCGCGGCGAGCTTTCGGCAGCTGTACGACCGCTTCGTGCCCGGCTGGTGCCACGAGCCGGAGCTGCTCGGAAGGGTGCACGGCATTCCCGACGCCTCGCTGCTCGAGGCCCATGCGAAGGCAAAGCAGGCGCTCATCGACAAGGTGCGAGAGCTGACCGGCGTCACGCTGCTGGCCAACGTGGCGACACTGGGCTTCGCGCGTCGCATGACCGCCTACAAGCGTCCGGAGCTGCTGTTCACGGACATCGCCCGGCTGCGCTCGGTCGCGCACGAGCACCCCGTACAGATCGTGCTCTCCGGCAAGGCGCACCCGCGCGACGAGGAGGGCAAGCGCCTGATTGCGCTGCTGCACGAGCATGCCCGCGCGCTTGCGGCCGCGATCCCGGTGGTGTATCTGCCGGATTATGACCTCGATCTGGCGCTCCTCCTGGTCTCGGGCGCCGACATCTGGCTCAACACACCGCTGCCGCCGCTCGAGGCCTCCGGCACGAGCGGCATGAAGGCGGCCTTGAACGGCGTGCCGAGCCTCTCGCAGCTGGACGGCTGGTGGCTCGAGGGCTGCATCGAGGGGGTCACCGGCTGGGCGATCGAGGATGCCGGATCGCTTTATGAGAAGCTCGCGCACACGGTGCTGCCGCTTTACTACGGCTACAGCGGCGATCCGCGCGGCTGGGTGAGATTGATGAAGGCGACCATCGGCACCAACGCGGCGTATTTCAACAGCCATCGGATGATGCGCAGGTACGCCACCGAGGCGTACCTGCGCTGAGCGCCGGCGGGAAAGCCGAGCGAGGGATGTCCGATACCCGTCAGGGGCCGCGCAGCGCCTGCACGGTACCGATCAGCTGCTCGGCGTGGATGGGCTTGCCAAGGAGGCGAAGGCGCGTGTCGCGCTCGAGCCCGCCTGCCGCGTGGGGGTCGCCCGTCACGAGGACCGCCTTCAGCTGCGGGCCGAGCAGCGCGCGCAGGGCGTTGATGGCCTGCAGGCCCGTCTCGCCGGCGGAGAGGTGATAGTCGGTGATGAGCAGCTCGATGGCCTGCTCGCGCGCGGCCTCGAGGGCCTCCCCGATCGTGGCGACGGCGAGCACATCGTAGCCGTGTACTGTCAGCAGCAGCCGGGTTGCGCTGCGGACCGCAGGGTCGTCCTCGAGAACCATCACCCGGGGCGCCTCGGCGCAAGCGGATGAATGCGTTGTCTCGGGCGCCTGGGCCGAGGTCGGACGGCTCTCCCGGCCGGGCAGCAGCAGTGAGAATACCGTGCCGTGTCCGACGGTCGAGCGCGCCTCGAGCTCCAGATCGAGCAGCCTCACGAGCCGGCGTACGATGCTCAGGCCCAGGCCGCTGCCGCGGTGGCCGCTGCCGCGGTGGCCGCTGCCGATCTGGTAGAACTCTTCGTAGATGCGCGGTAACTCCTCGGGCGGGATCCCGATGCCGCTGTCCTCGACGTGGATGCACACCCGCCCGGAGTGGGTTTCGGCGCTCAGGCGCACGTGGCCGTGCGGCGTGTACTGGATTGCGTTCGTGACCAGGTGGTGCAGGATCTGACCGACCAGCGCCCGATCGCTGTGAACGACGTGCGCCGAGTGCGTGACCTCGAGCGCGAGGCCCCGGGCGGCGGTGAGCGCGCAGAACTCATTGCACACTGCGAGGAACAGCTCCGCGACGGGGAAGTCCGCCGGGGTGGGCTTGGTCGCGCCGGACTCGAGCCGGCTGATGTCGAGCAGCGCGCTCAGCAGCCGCGACATCGCCTCAATCGCCTCGTCCTGGCGCGAGAGAGCGGTGAGCGCATCGCCTTCCCGCACCAGCTGGCGCAGCGTGCCATTGAGCAGCGCAAGCGACTGCAGCGGCTGGCGCAGATCGTGACTCGCGGTCGCGAGGAAGCGGCTCTTGGCCTGATTGGCGCGGTTGGCCGCCTCGCGGGCCTCGTTGGCGTTGCGCCGCGCGGCCTCGGCGGCCTCGCGGGTGGCGATGAGCTCGGCCTGCTCGCGCTGAGGCTCCGTCACGTCGCGGATCGCGGCCACCGTGAGCATCTGCTCGCCGTAGCGGATGGGGCTCAAGCTGATCTCGACGGGAATCTCGGCCCCGTCCCGGCGGCAGGCGAGCAGCGTCAGGCCCGTTCCCATGGGGCGCGTTCGCCGCTCCGCGCTGAAGTGGTCCCGATAGCCGGCGTGCTGGCGGCGGAAACGCTCGGGCATGAGCTGCTCGATGCAGCAGCCGCAGAGCTCGCCGGCTTGGTAGCCGAGCAGCGCGCAGGCCTGGCGGCTGGCGAAGAGGATCGTGCCGGCCGCATCGGCGATGAGCATCGCATCCGGCGCGCAGTCAAGCACCCGCGGCAGCGCCTGCGGCGGCAGGGAATCGCTCCAGTGCATGGGCTAGCTTGGCCGCACCGCAGCGGCGTCAGAAATACGCGAAAGTACCTATGGCGCTCAGCGGATTCACGGCGCTCTCATGGCATCGGGGTGCATGCGAGGGGCGCCGGGCGCCGGGCGCAGTGCGGGAAAGCGGCTATCGCAGTCGTTGAGAGTGCGGATGGCTGCGGGCAGAGACCTGTGAGAGCGTGATCGCGAGGGGTGTGTCCGGCTGCGGCCGGAAAGGCTGCCGATGGGGCGCGGGCGATGGGGAAACTGAGATCGATTCTGGTCGTTACCGGCCGCAGCGAGGCCGATGCGGTGCTGATGGTGAAGGCCGCGCGGCTCGCGCGCGCGCTCGGCATGGGGCTCGAGCTGTTCGTGTGCGATGCCGAGCAGGCCTACGAGCTGAAGCACGCGTACGATTCGCGCGGCTTTGAAGAGAAGGTGCTGCAGGACTGCATCAAGCGGGCCAGGGAATACCCTCTGCGGCACAAGGAGCTGATCGGCCTCGGGGACGTGCCCTTTTCGGTCGACGCAAGCTGCGAGAGCCCGTTGTACGAGAGCATCCTGCGCAAGGTGCAAAGGAGCCGCCCGGCGCTGGTCATCAAGGCCGCCGGCGGCGGCCGATCGGACCATAGCGCGTTCGACGCCAACGACTGGCAGCTCATGCGCACCTGTCCCTCGACGCTCGCGCTGGTTCGCGGCAGGCACTGGAGCAAGAAGATGCGGATCGCCACCGCGATCGACGTATCTGAAGAGGAGGAGACCAAGGGACTGGCCGATACCATCCTCAAGGTTGCAAGGGACCTGGCGCGGGCGACCGACGCCGATCTGGACGTCGCCTATGCGGAGCGCGCGGCTGCGGATGAGCCCGTAAGCCGGCTCCGGGCGGAAAAGCTGCACGGGCTCACGCGGGAGGCAGGCATCGAGCCCGATCACGTGCATCTCCTCGCCGGTCACCCGGAACGGGAGCTGTCAGGCTTCGCGGCGGCGCGCAACTACGACGTCATGGTCCTCGGTGCGCTGACGCACCGCCCGAGCGCGGTGAGCCTGGTGGGAACACTGACCTCGGTCCTCGTCGAGGACCTCGAGTGCGACTTCGTGCTGGTCAAGCCGGGCTCCTTCTCCTATGGGGTGCGCCCGCAGAGCGCGCTGGCGGCGGCGCCGGCCTGAGCGGCAGCGCGCGCCTCGAGCGCCTCCCAGCGGGCGTACTTGGCGGCGAGCTCGGCTTCGATTCCCTCGAGCCTGCGCATATCGGCGCGTATCGGCTCTGCGCCTCGCGCGTGGTACGCCGGATCGCTCATCCGCGCGGAGAGTTGCGCCTGCTCCTGCTCCAGCGCTTCGATCTGCCCGGGCAGCGCACTGAGCTCGCGCCCCTCGAGGTACCCCAGCCGGCCCCGCTTCGCGGAGCTCGTTTGCGCCGGCGGCGAGCCGGTGTCCTGGGCGGCGGCCGAGGCCGGTGGCGTGTCCCCCGGGCGGCGGCTCGCGGCAGCGGGCTGCGGGCGCTGCCGCAGCCAGTCGGTGTAGCCTCCCACGTAGGCCCGCCAGAGGCCGTCTCCTTCGGCCACCAACGTCTGGGTCGCGACGTTGTCGAGGAACCGCCGATCGTGGCTGACGAGCAGCAGCGTCCCGGGGTAGTCCTGCAGGCGCTGCTCGAGCAGCTCGAGCGACTCGATGTCGAGATCGTTGGTCGGCTCATCGAGCACCAGCAGATTGGCCGGCCGGGCAAACAGACGCGCGAGGAACAGCCGATTGCGCTCGCCACCGGAGAGCATCCTCACCGGGGACTTCGCCCGGTGCGCCGGGAACAGAAAGTCGCCCAGATACGTGATGACATGCTTGCGCTCCTCGCCGATCGCGATCCAGTCCGAGCCCGGACTGATCGCATCGGCGAGCGTCGCCTCGGGGTCGAGCCGCTCGCGCATCTGGTCGAAGTAGGCGACCTTGAGGTTCGTGCCGAGGCGGATCGAGCCGCGCCCGGGCGCAAGCTCCCCGAGGATGATGCGGATCAGGGTCGACTTGCCGGCGCCGTTCGGTCCGATGAGCCCGACACGGTCGCCGCGCATGATGCGGGTGGAGAGCGCCTCGATGAGCGGCTTCCCCGAGAACGCGTGGCCGACGCCCGTGAGCTCGGCGACCAGCCTTCCCGAGCGCTCTCCGGGATCCAGCGCCAGTTTGATGTTGCCGAGCCGGTCGCGGCGCTCGGCGCGCGCTTCACGCAGGCGCTCGAGCCGTCTGACTCGGCCCTCGTTGCGCGTGCGCCTCGCTTCGACGCCCTTGCGGATCCAAACCTCCTCCTGCTGCCAGAATTTCTCGAAGCGCCGGCGGGCCAGGTCTTCCGCCGCGATTTGTCCGTCGCGCCGCGCCTCGTAAGCGGAGAAGTTTCCCGGATAGGAGCGCAGGCAGCCGCGATCGAGCTCGACGATGCGGGTGGCGGTGGCATCGAGAAACGCGCGGTCATGGGTGACGATCACGGCCGCGGGGGCCTTCAACACCTGTTCCTCGAGCGTGCGGATGCCGTCGATGTCGAGGTGGTTGGTGGGCTCATCGAGCAGCAGCAGCTGTGGTTCAGAGGCGAGCGCGAGGGCGAGGGCGGCGCGTTTGCACTCGCCTCCCGAGCAGCCTTGCGGGCTTTCGGTGCCCGTCAGTGCGAAGCGGTGCAGGAACTGCGCGAGCCGCGATTCCATGTGCCATCGGTCCCGGTCCGCCCCGTGCAGCTGCTCGGCGGTGAAGGCGCAGGAGTGAGGCACGGTCCGGGCTCTCTCGAGCAGGCTCGCCTTCAGGTCCGCCTCGGCGGGCAGCACCGGCTCCTGCTCGACCATCGCGATGCGCAGGCCGGCGCGGCGCTCGAACTCGCCTTCCTCGAGCGCAAGCACGTCCGCGATGATCCGCAGTACGGTCGATTTGCCCGTGCCGTTGCGGCCGATGAGGCCGAGGCGCTCCCCGGAGCGGATCATGAGCTGCGCACCGTCAAGAAGAGGCCGGTCACCGAAAGTGAGGTGCGCGTCGCGAAGAGTGAGCAGAGGCATGGGGTTGGCGGAGACGAAGATGGACTTGAGGGCGGCGCACCGGTATAGTCGGCCTCGCAAGACTATACAGGCGCGCAGCGGTCTGCGCCTGACTCGCTCGCGGTCGAGCCTTTCCCGGCTTCACTTCGATAACCATCACATTCCCTCGCTTCGACCGCTACGGCCTTGATCAGGCTCGCCGGCATCCGCCGGGGCGCTGGCCGTTCGCGCGGGTTGACCAAAGAGGTATTCATGTCATTTTCCGATCTCGGGCTCTCGCCCGAGCTGCTGCGTGCCGTATCCGAGAAAGGCTACGCATCGTGCACCCCAATTCAATCCGAGGCCATTCCGGCCATCCTCGCCGGAGGCGACGTGCTGGCTGCCGCCCAGACCGGCACGGGCAAGACGGCGGCCTTCGTGCTGCCGATTCTGCAGCGTCTGGCCGGGGCCGAGGCCGGCGCCCCGCGCAAGCTTCCGCGCGCGCTGGTGTTGACGCCGACCCGCGAACTCGCCGCCCAGGTGGCAGACAACGCCAGGGTCTACGGCCGTCATCTCGACATCCGCACGGCGGTCGTCTTCGGCGGCGTCGGCATCAATCCACAGATCGAGGAGCTGCGTCGTGGCTGCGACCTGCTGATCGCCACGCCCGGGCGGCTGCTCGATCTCGCCGGCCAGGGCGCGCTATCCCTGAGCCGCATCGGCCAGTTCGTGCTCGATGAGGCGGATCGGATGCTCGACATGGGTTTCATCCATGCCATCCGCCAGGTATTGAAGCTTCTGCCGCCCGAGCGGCAGAACCTCATGTTCTCGGCCACCTACTCGGAGGATATCCGCTCTCTGGCGCAGCGGTTCCTGCGCAATCCCAGGACGGTGGAAGTGGCCGGTCGCAACTCCACCGCCGAGCGCGTCGAGCAGTGCCTGTACCGTGTTCCGAAGGAGCACAAACGGCATCTGCTGGCCCACCTGATCCACCAGGGCAACTGGCAGCAGGTGCTGGTGTTCACCCGTACCAAGCATGGGGCCAACCGCCTGGCCAAGCAGATCGAGGATGCGGGCATCGCCGCCGCCGCCATCCACGGCAACAAGAGCCAGAGTGCGCGCGTGCGTGCGCTCGAGGACTTCAAGAGTTGTCGCGTCACGGCGCTGGTCGCCACCGAGGTCGCGGCGCGCGGCCTCGATATCAAGGAGCTGCCGCACGTGGTGAATTTCGAGCTGCCCAACGTTCCGGAGGACTATGTCCATCGTATCGGGCGCACGGCGCGCGCCGGAGCCGCCGGCTCGGCGATTTCCCTGGTCTCGCCCGATGAGGCGCCTCTGCTGCGGGATATCGAGAGACTGTTGAAGTGCCTCATCCCGGTCGCGGCGCTGCCGCAGTTCCCGATCGCGGCCGACGCGGCGCCCGAGAGCGAGCGGCGAGCGCAGCGGACATCGCCTCGCACCGGCCCGGCGGGCGGGCGGCGGCAAGCGGACCGCGGCGTCAATCGCGGCCGCAGCGAGGCGCCGGGACGAGCGCGGCAGGCTGCGGGGCAAGTGCCGCGAGAGAGTCGGGATTCACGGCCGCAGCAGGACGATCAGCGCAACGCCGGCGACAACCGCCGGCAGAGCGGCTCGCAGCCGGACCCTGCGCACAGCCGGCACGTTCACCGCGGTCCGCATCATCAGGGCGGGCAAATGAGCTCAGACCGCCACGCGGCGCACCGCAATGGCGGGCGCGGACGGTCCGACGGAGGCTGGAGGCGGGCGTAGCGAAAACAGGACTGCCGCCTCGCTCGAGGCGGCAGTCCGCGGCTCCCTCCTTACCGGTGAGCCGTCCGCGGCGCCGGCACGGGTCGCCCAAGGCGCCTGTGCCGGCGCCGCGCCGCGATCCGGCGCGTTCCGCGATCACTGGATCGTGATTTCCTTGGGCTTTTTCTGCTCCGCCTTCGGGATGTGCACGCTTAGCACCCCGTCCTTGCTTTCGCAGCGGATCGCATCGGCCTTGATGTTGTCCGGCAGGCTGAAGGCGCGGCTGAAGCTGCCGTAGTAGCTTTCCACCCGGTGGAACTTCTCGTTGGTCTCTTCCTTGTGCTGCTTGCGCTCGCCCTGGATGGTGAGCAGCCCGTCGCTGAAGGTGACCTTCACGTCTTCCTTCCTCATTCCCGGCAGATCGGCGCGGACCATGTACTCCTTGTCGGTCTCGCTGATGTCGGCCGAAGGCGACCACTCGAAGATGACTCCGCCGTTTTCCTCCAACGACAGGCGTGGGCCGCGGCTGCCCCGCGGCATCATGCGGTTGAACAGATTCTCTACGTCGGCAAAGGGATCCCATCGAATCAGGCTCATGACCATACTCCCGTGTGACTGCAGTGTCCGGGATCGGACACATCCAAGTTTGGGCATGTGCCCGGACGATGTTATTCGGTCATTTACGTATAGAGCCTGTTGCCGGTGACCCGGGGTCGCGGCGGCGGCTTGAGCGTGCGCAGGAGCTTCAAACGACGCCGCGAGCTTGGGCGCACGGCGCGGCCGATACGACGGACAGCGGATGCGTCATCCTGGCCGTTTCGTCGGAACGTGCAGGACGCGCTCTCAGGTGAGCTTCAGCGGCGCGAAAATCAGTGATTTGACGAAGTCGAGCACCAAGGCGAACAACATCGACGCGGCGAGCACGGTGCCGATGATCGGCCAGGGAAGCGGATGCATGAGAAGGCCATAGGCCGCCAGGAGCGAGATGCTGGCGACATTGAGCACGGCAGACAGATGCACCCAGCCGCTCGGCCTCGAACTCCAGAGGTGGCGGCGATCGCGCACCACGTAGAATGCGCCCTGAGTGTTGAACACCAGGGTGAGGGCGGCGAGCGTGCGCAGTCCGTGCCCGGCGGTCCATCCCAGCTGGAAATAGGCGGCGGCGATGACCGCCGTGCCGAACAACACGTTGCCGACCCCAAGAACGATGGCCGCAATCGTGATCGGTCCGATCCGCCAGGCATTCGGCTCGGAAGAGGGGCGCACGTTGTCCGTGGTTGCGGACATGGCGAGAAAATCGCCGCCGATCATGACGATGACGATCAGCATGGGCGTGAGGATGGCTTGCCCGGTAAGCAGCAACCCCACTGTCAGGAACAGCATCTGATTGATCTTGGCGGTCACGGATCTCAGCGTGTACGTGAGAATGCGTTGGTAGGCCACCCGGCCGGCCTTGACGGCCGCGACGATCCCGGAGAGCCCGGGCTGGGTGAGTACGATGCCGGCGGCGGACTTGGCCACGTCGGTGGCGCTCGAAACCGCGATGCCCATCTGTGCCTGCCGCAGGGCGGGGGCATCGTTGGCGCCATCGCCGCACATTCCCACCGTGTGCCCCTCTCCTTGGAAGGCCCGCACGATATGGAACTTGTCCTCGGGGAAAACACCGGCGAACACACCGAAATCGCGCGGATGAACCCGCTCCGGCGGCGTGCCCGCGGGACACACGGCGCCTTCGATCCCCACGGCGCGCGCCACCACGGCCGCGGTCGAAGCCGCATCGCCTGTCACCATGACCGTTTGCACGCCGAGGGATTTCAGCTCCGCGATGAGCTCGCGGGCTTCGCCACGAGGCGGATCGCTCAGTGCGATCAGGCCGATCCAGGAGAGCGTGGCGGCCGGTCCTGCCGCTACCGCGAGCACGCGGTAGCCCTGGTCCGCCAGCGCCGCCGCCGCGGTGCTCATCTGCGGCGGGGGGGGCGCGAGCTCGGCGATACGGGCGAAGGCCCCCTTGACGATGCTGAGCGTGCGGCCCTCGGCATCGAAAGCCTGCGCCTCCGACATCTTGCGCGCCGGATCGAAGGGCACGAAGCGGGTCCGGCGGGGCAGCGCGCTTGCCGGACGGCGCGCCGCGGCGCTGCGGATCGCAGCATCCACCGGATCCAACCCCGCCTCGGCGCTGGCGATGGCGCCGAATCCGAGCACCTGCGGCTCATCGAACCCCGCTGCGGCATGCACGGTGGTCACGGCGAGCGCGTTCTGCGTCAATGTGCCGGTCTTGTCCGAGCACAGCACATCCATGGTGGCGGCCTCGTCGATCGCCGAGAGGCGCGTCGGCAATACCCCCTGCGCGGACAGCGCCCGCGCGCCGATCGCCGAGGCGAGGGTAAACGTCGCCGGCAGTGCGACCGGAATCGATGCCAGCACGGCTGTGAGGATCAACGGGATCACCTCGACGCCGGGCATGTGCACGACCGTTGCGTACGCCAACTGCAGAAGGACCATCGCGGCACAGAACAGCGCGAGGTTGCGTACCACGCGCAGCACCGCCTGCTGCTGCGAGCTGGCGCCGTGCGCCACGCGCACGAGCTCCGCGGTTTTGCCGAATTTCGTCCTCGGACCGGTCGCCGTGACCAGCGCCAGCGCCTCGCCGCGGCGCACGAGCGCTCCGGCGTAGGTCGATGCGCCGGCGCCGGCCTCGATCGGCAGGGACTCGCCGGTCAGCATCGATTGATCGAGGAGCACACTGCCTTCGAGGAGTCGGATATCCGCCGGGACGATGCCGCCGAGGGTGAGTTTCACGACATCGCCCGGCACCAGCTCGATCGCCAGCACGGTGCGCCACGCACTGTCGCGGCGTGCCAGGGCGGTGAGCGCGAGCCGGGCCTTGAGCGCATTGAGGGTTGCTTTTGCGCGTCCTTCCTGCAGCAGCCCCAGGACGCCGTTGAACACCAGCAGCACGGCGATGACGGCCGCCTCGAGATACTCGTGCAGCATGAACTGCAGCAGGATTGCCGCCTCGAGCATCCAGGGGACGGGGGCCCAGAACTTCGCGAGCGCTTGCCGCCACACGCCCGGCTCATCGTCCGGCATGGCGTTGGCGCCGTACTGATCGAGCCGCCGGCTCGCCTCGTCGCTCGTCAGGCCTCCGGTGCCGTCCGGGCGTCCGGTCTCGAGCACGGTCCGGCCGGCGGCTGCTGCGAGGGGTGAGGTGATGTCTTCGGTAGGGCCGGGCATCGCGGGATTACGCGCCGCGCACACCGGACCCGGCAGTACGGTTTTCAGCAATCCGCCTGCGGTGAACCCGTATGGCACGGCTCAGCGGGCGTGGCCGGCATCGTTTCATTATGGCACCGATTCCACGTATCCTCTTTCACCCATGCCGGTCCTGCCGGTGAAGCTGCGCCAGCTCTACGCGCGGCCCGCGGTGCCTGCGCCGCTCGACTCGAGCCAGCCCGAGCACAGCCCGCCGGCTCGGCCGTCGCCCGAGCATTGCGAGGCGCGCTCCATGCCGTTCACGCGTGCAACTCAGGCTAAAAGGCCAGGGTGAAGCGACGCGTCCGTGCGCCCTGCGGCCGTCGAGATCTACCGAAATGCCGTCCGTGACGTCAGTCAAGTCCTGGAATGGCGCGCTGGCGCGAAGCTTGACCTTATCGATTTGTGCCGCTCAGGCACGCCGGGCCGGCGGCACAATTGCGCCGCCGCCTTGGTCTGCCGTGCTCGTTGGGGACACGGGCGGGTATCGACGCCTCGGAGACCTCAGCGATGTCCGCTATCGGGCATGCCAGTGCCCACGCCCGCGTGACGATGAACACGCGATAGCCTCCCTGACACCCGGCGGCACGGCGATCACCGGCATGAAGGCGGCGCGGCGGGCAGCGACAAGCGGTTGCCGCCATAGGAATCGGAGACCGATTGCCTTCAGAACGGCATGAGTGCGATCGCGCGCCTGCAGCGTGTCCAGGATCTTCCTCAGGTGGTTCTTGACCGTTCCGTCTGAAATACCCAGGGTGCGGCCGATCTCCTTGTTCGAGTAGCCGCCCGCCACCCGGCGCAGAACGGCGGCCTGCCGGTCGGTGAAAGGCGCCACCGCCGCATCCGCCGCAGGCGACGGGTCGCGCACATGCCGCAGGGTCGTCGGCGCGATCAGAGTCTCACCAGCGGCGACTCGCCCGATCGCGTCCTTGAGCTCCTCGGGGACAGCATCCTTGAGCAGCCGCCTTGCGCGCCGGCTTGCACGGCACCCTGCTAGTGTAGTGCTTCATAATTAACGGAACCGATGAGCGCAATTCCTGTCTTACCATTGAGGCGATCAATGGGGAACGAGCGATGCGCAAAGCGGCGGAGATTGTGTTGTTGAACGAGGAGCGAGCG
>JAJYUA010000040.1 GCA_021792755.1 Pseudomonadota bacterium | reverse complement strand
ATGACCGTGATGTAGTAGAAGATGTTTTCCTGCTCGACGTACATGCGCCGCATGCCGTCCTGGATGATCACGGCGAGCTCGTAGCCGAAGGTCGGATCGTAGGCCACGCAGTTCGGCACGGTGGTGGCGAGCAGCTGGCTGTGGCCGTCCTGGTGCTGCAGCCCCTCCCCGGCGAGCGTGGTGCGCCCCGCGGTCGCCCCGAGGAGAAACCCGCGCACCTGCTGATCGCCCGCGGCCCAGATGAAATCCCCGACCCGTTGGAAGCCGAACATCGAATAAAAGACGTAGAACGGCACCATGTTGATGCCGTGATTGCTGTAGGCCGTGCCGGCTGCGATCCACGAGCACAGCGCGCCGGCCTCGTTGATGCCTTCCTCGAGGATCTGGCCCTTCTTGTCCTCGCGGTAGGACATGAGGGTGTCGGCGTCCTGGGGCGTGTACAGCTGTCCGACCGAGGAGTAGATGCCGATCTGACGGAACAGGCCCTCCATACCGAAGGTGCGCGCCTCATCGGGCACGATCGGCACGATGTTCCTGCCGATCCCCTTGTCCTTGAGCAGCGCCGTCAGGATGCGCACGAACGCCATGGTGGTGGAGATCTCGCGGTCCCCGGTTCCCTCGAGCACCGCCGAGAACGTCTCGAGCGGCGGCACGGCAAGAGCGGGAGCCTGCCTGCGGCGCGCCGGCAGGTAGCCGCCCAGGCTCTTGCGGCGCTCCTCGAGGTAGCGGGCCTCCTCGGAGTCCTCGGGGGGCTTGCGAAACGGCAGCCGCGCGATCTCCTCGTCCGAGATCGGGATGTGGAAGCGGTCGCGGAAGGCGCGCAGGTCCTCCTCGGAGAGCTTCTTTTGCTGGTGGGCCACCATCTGGCCCTCGCCGCCCTTGCCGAGCCCGAAGCCCTTGACCGTCTTGGCGAGGATCACCGTCGGCTGGCCCTTGTGGCTCATGGCGGCGGCGTAGGCGGCATAGACCTTGCGGTGATCGTGGCCGCCGCGGTTGAGCCGCCAGATCTCCTCATCCGACATGTTGGCCACCATGGCCTTGAGCTCGGGGTACTTGCCGAAGAAATGCTCGCGCGTGTAGGCGCCGCCCTTGGCCTTGAAGTTCTGGTACTCGCCGTCGACGCACTCATCCATCAGCCGCCGCAGCAGGCCCTGGGTATCGCGGGCGAGCAGCGGATCCCAGCGCGAGCCCCACAGCACCTTGATGACGTTCCACCCCGCGCCGAGAAAGGCGGCCTCCAGCTCCTGGATGATCTTGCCGTTGCCGCGCACCGGTCCATCGAGCCGCTGCAGGTTGCAGTTGATGACGAACACCAGGTTGTCGAGCCCCTCGCGCACCGGCATGGTGAGCGCGCCCATCGATTCCGGCTCGTCCATCTCCCCGTCGCCGAGGAAGGCCCACACCTTGCGGTCGGAGGGGCCGATCAGGCCGCGATGCTCCAGATAGCGGATGAAGCGGGCCTGGAAGATGGCCTGCATGGGCCCCAAGCCCATCGAGACCGTCGGGAACTGCCAGAAATCCGGCATCAGCCAGGGATGGGGGTAGGAGGACAGCCCCTGCCCGGGGCCGCCGGCCTCCTGGCGAAAGTGCTGCAGCTGGCTCTCGCTCAAGCGTCCCTCGAGATAGGCGCGCGCGTAGATGCCCGGCGAGGAGTGTCCCTGGAAGAAAACGAGATCGCCGGGATGCCCGCCCGATGAGGCGCGCCAGAAGTGGTTGAACCCGACTTCGTAGAGCGTCGCCGAGGAGGCGTAGCTCGCGAGGTGCCCGCCGTACTCGGAGGATTTGCGGTTGGCCGCCACCACCATGGCGAGCGCGTTCCAACGGATGTAGGCCTCGATGCGCTTCTCGAGCGCGCGGTTGCCCGGATACACCGGCTCGCGCCCCGGCGGAATGCTGTTGACGTAGGCGGTGTTTGCCTTGAACGGCAGGTACGCGCCGCTGCGGCGCGTGTAATCGATGAGCCGATCGAGGAGGTAGTGTGCCCGCAACGGGCCGTGGGTCTTCAGAACCGAGTCGATCGATTCGAGCCACTCCTGGGTTTCAACCGGATCGATGTCTGAGAGCTTTGGCGGTTCGGTCATGCGGTCTCACGCTCGCTGCTCGGCCCCGAGCGCCTTGCCGCGCGGGATCCTCTTGGTCCAATGCCCCGGCGCATCGCCCGCGGCCCGGCAGCGCACGTCGCATGGGCCGGAAGCGAAGGGCCTGGGCCGAATGGAGTAGGATGCGCCGCCAGCATCCCCTGCGAGCGAAGATCGCCTGTCAATGAGCCGCGCAATAATCCGGGTTTCACCCTCGATGGTCAAGCAAGCCGACCCGCCGCTTCCCGCTCCGCTGCGCCGCGCCTCGCTGCTGCCGCCCGCCACGAGCCCGCAAATCGTGCGTTCGCGCACATGCCCCGACGCCGACGCCCTACTTGTGGTGATGGCGGAGTCTGCCGGAAGAGAGAGTCTCGCGCGCTTGCCGGACAGCGGCCGCTGGAAGGATCTGCACGCGCGCGACAAGCCCCGCGCCGGGACGGTGCGCACCGGCGCGCTCGCCAACCGCCGCCAGACACTGGCCGTGCTCGGCTTCCTCGGCGAGGAAGCCGGCGCATTCGAGCGGCTCGCCCTCGCCGGCCGGATGCTCAAGGAGGCCGCCGCGCGCTCGCCCGAGACCCTGGGCCTCGCGGCAATCGGCGCACCCGCAACGACCGACGCAGCGCTCGAGGCGCTGCTCTCGGCGAGCCTCGCCGAAGCGTTCGCGCTGCCGAGCTTCAAGTCAGAAGAGCCGGGGCGGCGGCGCATCCGGCGCATCACGCTGCCTGCGGACACCGGCCTTGACCTGCGCTATGTGCAGGCCTGTGCCGGCGGCACCAACCTCGCACGCTGGCTCACCGCGCTGCCGCCCAACTTTCTCGACTCGCGCGGCTACCACTCCGTCATCGTACGGCTCGCCCGCCGCCACGGCCTGAGCATGCGCTGGCTCGGCGAGGCGGCACTGCGCCGCGCCGGAGCCAACGCCTTTCTCGCGGTCGCGAGCGCCAACGAGCGGCCGGGGGCCGGTATCGCGCACCTCGCCTACCGGCCCGCACGCCGCTCCCGAGGCTCGCCGGACCTGTCGCTCATCGGCAAGGGGATCGTGTTCGACACCGGCGGCGTCAACCTCAAGCCCCACCGCTCCATGCTCGAGATGCACACCGACATGGGCGGCAGCGCGGTCGCGCTCGCCACGCTCATCGCGCTCGCAGAGCTTCGCGCACCGATCGCGGCCGACGCCTGGCTCGCAATCACCGAGAATCACATCGGCCCGCGGGCCTACCGCCCGCAGGAGGTGGTGCGCGCGGCGAACGGGGTCACCATCCAGGTGGTGCACACCGACGCCGAAGGGCGCATGGCGCTCGCGGACACTCTGGCGCTCGCCGCGCGCACCCGGCCGCGCCTGATGATCGACTTCGCCACCCTGACCGGCGCGTGCGTGTACTCGCTGACCGAGCGGATGAGCGGGGTGTTCGCCAACCGCCAGCCGCTCGCCGATGCCCTGGTCGAGGCCGGCAGGTCAAGCGGCGAGCGGGTCTGGGGCTTCCCGTTCGACGCTGATTTCGACGCCGATCTCGACAGCAAAGTCGCCGACATTCTGCAGTGCGCCGTCGAAGGCAAGGGCGATCACATCCTTGCCGCACGCTTTCTCAACCGGTTCGTGCCGCGGCAGATCCCCTGGGCGCACGTGGACCTGTCCTCGGCGACGCGCGGCGGCGGCCTGGGCCACATCAACACCGATGTCACCGGGTTTGGCGTACGCTTCGCCCTGGAGCTGATCGTGAAACAGAACGTCCTGAAATCCCTGGAGCGCCGCGCTTGAGCACCAGCCCGACCACCACGCTCACCCTGCGCCGGCCGGACGACATGCACCTGCATGTGCGCGACGGAGAGGCGATGCGCGCGGTGCTGCCGTTTACGGCCGCGCGCTTCGCGCGCGCGCTCATCATGCCGAATCTGAGGCCCCCGGTGACCTCCGCCGCACAGGCGCTCGAATACCGGCGGCGCATTCTCCAGGCCCTGCCCGCCGGCGCGCACTTCGAGCCGCTGATGACGCTCTACCTGACCGACCGCACCGATCCGGCGGAAGCCGATCGGGCCAGGGCGGGCGGCGGCATCCTCGGCTTCAAGCTCTACCCGGCGGGCGCGACCACTCACTCCGACGCCGGCGTGACGGACATCCGCCGCCTCGATGCCGTGCTCTCGCGCATGGAGGAGACCGGCCTCGTCCTGCAGGTGCACGGCGAGGTGACCGATCCGGATGTCGATATTTTCGAGCGCGAAGCGCGCTTCATCGACGCGGTGCTCGCGCCGCTCGCGGCACGGTTCCCGCGCCTGCGCATCGTGTTCGAGCACATCACCACGCGCGCCGCCGTGGATTTCGTGCTGTCCGCGCGGGAGGGCATCGCCGCCACCGTGACACCGCAACACCTGTTGATGAACCGCAACGCGCTGTTCGCGGGCGGACTGCGCCCGCACCATTACTGTCTGCCGGTGCTGAAGTCCGAGGCGGACCGCGAGGCGCTGCTCGAGGCCGTCGCCGGCGGCAATCCGCGCCTTTTCCTCGGCACCGACAGCGCCCCGCACGGGCGCGCCGCCAAGGAAGCCGCTTGCGGCTGCGCGGGGATTTTCTCGGCCCACGGGGCGCTCGAGCTGTATGCGGAGGGCTTCGAGGCCATCGGCAGGCTCGAGCGGCTCGAGGCGTTCGCCTCCGAGCACGGGGCGGCCTTCTACGGCCTGCCGCGCAACAGCGGGCGGATCCGTCTCATCAAAAGGCCGTGGGAGGTCCCCGCGTCCTATCCGTACGGGGCGGAGCGGCTGCTCCCCCTGCGCTCGGGCGAGCACATCGCCTGGCAGGTCGCGGAGGAGCCGCCGAGCGCCGGAACCGGCGCCGGGTCGACCGACATGGCGAGCCCATGAGTACGATGGGCAGGCCCGGATCGAGCATACCCGCCCCGTTCTCCTCGGGCGCCGCCATGGCGCAACGCTTCCGAGGTTATCTGCCGGTGGTCGTGGACGTGGAGACCGGCGGCTTCAACGCCGAGACCGACGCCTTGCTCGAGATCGCCGCCGTGATGATCGACATGGACGGCGGCGGACTGCTGCGCCGCGGCCTCACCCACAACTATCACGTCAGACCCTTCGAGGGCGCGAAGATCGATCCGGCGGCCCTGCAGGTCAACGGCATCGACCCGTTTCATCCGCTGCGCCCCGCGATCCCCGAGCACGACGCGCTGCAGCGCATCTTCCGGGAGGTCCGCCACGCCATGAAGGCCTACGACTGTCACCGCGCCATCCTGGTCGGCCACAACGCCGCCTTCGACCTGGGCTTCCTCAACGCCACGATCAAGCGCGCGGACCTCAAGCGCAATCCCTTCCATCCGTTCTCCTGCTTCGATACCGCCACGCTCGCCGGCGCCGCGCTCGGCCAGACCGTGCTCGCCAAGGCCGTGATGATCGCGGGGCTCGAATGGGACAAGGCGAGCGCGCACTCGGCGTCCTACGACGCCGAGCGCACCGCGGACGTGTTCTGCCTGGTGTGCAATCGCCTGCGCGAGAGCTTCCTCGGAGCGCATTCGCGCGCACGCGCGCTCGGCTGGCTCAGCCGGCCGGCGGGTGGGGAAACCGACAACAGCGCGACCTGAGGAGCCCCTCCCCCCGCCCGCCTCGCCCATGCCGGGCTGGCCGGGAAAGCGGGGCGGGTTGACCGCAGCAACCGCCGGCAGCGGTTGCTCGCGCTCAAGGCGCCTGCTGCAGAGCGCCGGCGCCCTTGAGCAGCGTCTTCAGCTCGCCGCTCTCGTACATCTCGAGCGCGATGTCGCAGCCGCCCACCAGCTCGCCCTTGACGTACAGCTGCGGGTAGGTCGGCCAATTGGAGTGGCGCTTGAGCGCCTCGCGCAGCTCCGGGTCCTCGAAGATATTGACGGATTTGAACTGCGCGCCGAGCGCGCGCAGCGCCGCCACCGTCTGGGCCGAAAAGCCGCACTGCGGAAAATCCGGCGTGCCCTTCATGAACAGCACCACGGGCGCGGAGCCGATCTCGGCCTTGATTCTCTCGACGACGTCCATCATTTCACCTCATCAGGGATCTTCTGCATCAGGGATCTTCTGCGCCGCCCCGGGGCGACGACCGATTGCCATTGCTGCGCGGCGCTCATGGCGCTGCAGGGGTCGATTTCCGGCCGCGTGCGAAAGCCACGCTTGCGCAGCGCCCCCGCTCACCGGGCGAGCAGACCTTGACGCTCAGGAGACGGGGGGGCGGGGTGCCGGCGCGGAAATCTCCGCCACCCCTTGCCATTATGAGGCCAGCACGGCCAAGTTCAAACCAAGCCGTGATAGCCTGCCCCCCGATGAACGACCGAGCCGCCCCGGATGCCGCACCCGCCCCTCCCCCCGACCTGCCGGAACAGGTCGCGGCGGCGCTGCGCGAGGACATTGGAGCGGGCGATGTCACGGCACGGCTCGTGCCGCAGGGGCAGCGGGTCCGCGGCCGGGTCATCAGCCGCGAGGCCGCCGTGCTCTGCGGCCGGCCCTGGGTCGAGGAGTGTTTCCGCCAGCTCGATCCGAGGGTCCACCTCGCCTGGCACGCCGGGGACGGGGCGCACCTCGAGGCCGGCCAGGTGATTGTCGAGCTCGAGGGACCGGCGAGGCCCATCCTCACCGGCGAGCGCACCGCCCTCAACTTCCTGCAACTGCTCTCGGCCACGGCCACGCAGGCGAGCCGCTTCACCGAGGCGGTCCGGGGCACCGGCTGCGCCATCCTCGATACGCGCAAGACCCTGCCGGGATTGCGGAGTGCGCAGAAGTACGCAGTGCGCTGCGGGGGGGCACGCAACCACCGGCTGGGGCTCTACGACATGGTGCTGATCAAAGAGAACCACATCGTCGCGGCGGGCTCGATCGCCCAGGCGGTGGCTGCGGCGCGTACCGCCGCAGCGGGGGTCGAGGTGGAGGTGGAGGTCGAGTCGCTGGCCGAGCTCGAGGAGGCGCTTGCCGCCGGGCCGGACATCGTGATGCTGGATGAGTTCTCTTTGCAGGACATGGCGGCCGCCGTCGCGATCAATCGCGCGAGCCGGCGGCCGGCGCGGTTGGAGGCCTCGGGCAACGTCAGCCTGCAGGATGTGCGGGCCATCGCCGAGACGGGGGTGGATTTCGTCTCGGTCGGGGGGATCACCAAGCATGTGCGGGCGGTGGACCTGTCCATGCGGCTGCAGTTCAGCGCCTAGCCTCGGGCGAAACTCGCAGCTCAGCTCCTTGACCGCAAGGGCTTGACGCGGAACGCCGTGAATCCGGGTTGCGCCGGGCTCGTGCCCGGCTCGCCCGACCGCCGCAGGCTCGGCTGCGCTGTCCCCGCCTTCGCAGGCCCCGGGGGCAAATCCCTTCTCGGCCGAGGCTGCCCCATCAGACCCGCCGGCGGAATTGCCGTAGTCACGCCGCGGCGAGCTTGTTCTCCAGGTGACGGGCCAGCTCGGCGATGGTCGGAAAGTCGAAGAGCTCGGTGAGGTCGATCTTGCCGGGATATTCCCGGTCGATCTGCTCGTGGATCTCGATGAGCTTCAGCGAGCTCGCCCCCAGCTCGAACAGGTTGTCGTACGCATCAACCCGCTTGCCGCCGAGCGCCGCATCGCAGATCGTCTTCAGCTTCTCCTCGATCGCGCCGCGGGTGAGCGACCGCGGCCCCCGGTGAGCATCGCGCCGCGCCGCGAGCTCGGCGAGCTCGGCGTCGAACTCCCCGTCGGCGAGGCTCTGCTCGAGCAGGTGCCGCTGGACCTTGCCGCTGGTGGTCTTGGGGATGCGCTTGACGGGCACCACCTCGGCCACTTCGAGCCCGGTCTGCTCGTTGATCAGACGGGCCGCGGCGAGGGCGAGCGGCAGAAACTCCTCCAGCGAGCCGCGGTGCAGCACGAACAGCACCAGCTCCTCGAGCTGCGATCCCGGCCGGCGCACGCCGGATGCCACCACCTTGCCGAGCTCGAGTCCCTCGATGCGATGCACGATGGACTCCAGGTCGTGGGGGTAGTAGTTCTGGCCGTTGACGAAAATGATCTCCTTCGCCCGGCCCGAGACATACAGATCCCCGCCGTGCGCCACGGCCAGGTCGCCCGTGCGCAGCCAGCCGTCGGCGGTGAATGCCTGGGCGTCGGCCTCGGGGTTCTCGTAGTAGCCGCGCGTGACATTCTCCCCGCGCAGGTGCAGATGGCCGATGCGTCCGTCGGGCAACGGTCGATCGTCGTCGTCGGTGATACGCACCTGGCAGTACGGTATCGGCTTGCCCTCCGAGACCAGCCGCACGGCATTGCGCGCGTCCTTCTCGATGAGCTGCACCGCCTCCCCGACGCCGAGCCGGTGCCGGTCGAGCGCAAGGGTGCGCATCGGCGCACCCGGCGGCGGGAAGCTCACGGCGAGCGAAGCCTCCGCGAGGCCATAGACCGGATACATGGCGTTGGGGGAGAGGCCCGCCGGAGCGAGCCGCTCGAGGAACTGCTCGCACAGCTCGACCGAGATGGGCTCGGCCCCGTTGAAGATCAACCTCACGCTGGAGAGGTCCAGCCCCTCGACGGGGCGCTCGCCGAGCACCTTGAGATAGTGCTTGTAGCCGAAGTTCGGCGAGCAGAGGAGGGTGGCGCGGATACGGCTGGCGAACTGCGGCCACAGGAGCGGCCGGCGGACGAACAGCTCCGTCGGCATGAGGTGCGCGTGCACCCGGTTGAAGAACATGATCAGGTGAAAGCCGATCAGCCCCATGTCGTGGGTGAGCGGCATCCACGAGAGGCTGACGTCGTTCTCGTTGAAGCCGGCAGCCTCGGTCGAGCCGCGCGCGTTGGCGATGATATTGGCGTGCGTGAGCACCACGCCCTTCGGCTCGCTGGTCGAGCCCGAGGAGAACTGGATGAAGGCGATGTCCTCGGGGCGCCCACGATGCACCTTGCCCGCGCGCGAGATGTCATCCAGGTCATCGACCAGGAAGGTGCGCTCGCGCAGCCGCCGCATCGTCTCGGCCTCCCCGCCCTGCTCGGCGAAGGCCGCGATGCGCTCGAGCGCGCGGCGCTCGGTGTAGAGGTAGGGGTTGCCGAGGCGCCGGGCGACCCTCAGCAGCTTCTGACGGTGCTCGTCGCTGATCCCGATCGCCACCGGCACCGGAACGATGCCGCCCAAGACCGCCGCCCAGAACGCGTCGATGAACTGCTCGTTGTGGCCGAGCAGCAGGATCAGCTTCTCGCCGGGGCGCGCACCGAGGCGCTGCAGGTGGTGCAGGATGCCGAGAGCGCGCTCGTAGAGCTCGTCAAAGCCGACGGCGTGGGTGTCGCGCTCGCCCTCCAGATAGGTGATGGCGCGGGGAAAGGTGCGATTGGCCTCGATCAGCCCGGTCAGGGTCGTGACATTCAACATCAGCGGGGTTCCAGCTTCATGAAAACGGGGTAACGGGTGCGAAGATTGATCTGCGCTTCGAGCTCGATCGGCTTGTCCGGCAGGCAGACCAGGCGCAAGCGCCGCCCAACCCGGTGCAGATGCACCAGCATCTCGTAGAGCGCGAACGTCTCGCCGATGCAGTGGCGAGGACCGGCCGCGAACGGCATGTAGGCGAAGCGAGGCCGCTCGGCCTCGTGCTCGGGCGCGAAGCGCTCCGGCATGAATGCAGCGGGATCGCGCCAATAGCGCGGATGTCGATGCAGCAGATACAGCGGCAGCAGCACGTCGGCGCCGGCCGGGATCCGGCAACCCGACAGCACATCGGGCGCCACCGTGCGGCGCGACAGCAGCCACCCCGGCGGGTAGAGCCTGAGCGCCTCGTCGATCACCTGACGAGTATAGGTGAGCTGCTCCATGTGCGCGAGACTCGGCGCATCGTCCGCCGCCGCGCGGTCGATCTCCTCATGCAGCTTCGATTCGACCTCGGGGTGCCGCGAGAGCAGATACCAGGTCCAGTTGAGGGCGCTCGCCGTGGTCTCGTGGCCGGCAACCACGAGCGTCATGATCTCGTCTATCAGCTGCCGCTCGCCCATCGCCTCGCCCGTCTCCTTGTCGCGGGCGCCCATGAGCATCGACACGTAGTCGAAATGCTCCTCCCCGCCCGCGCGGCGGCGCGCGATGAGCCCGGCCACCAGTCGGGTGAGGGAGCGGAACTTGTAGGCGAACGACAGATTGCGCCCCTGGTCCTTGGTGAGCACCTCGAAGGGGTTGCCGCCGAGCTCGGCCGACATGCGCGCGAGGTCGCGGCCGAAGACGGCGCGCAGGATGACATCCAGGGTGAGCTCGCTCATCTCGTCGGTGAGGTTCACCGGCTGTTCGCGGCGCGCGAGCTCCTCCCAGCGGGCGAGCAGCCGGCTGTTCGCCTCCCCGATCACCCGGGCGAACTCGGTGAGGATGCGCCGGTGAAACAACGGCTGCAGCATCATGCGCTGGCGGCGCCAGAACTCGCCCTCGCTGGTCATGATCCCGTTGCCGAGCAGGATCTTCACCCGATCGAGGCCGATGCCCTTGGTGTAGTTGCGGTGATTGGAGACCAGGACGCGCTTGACGTCATCGGGATGGTGAATGACGTAGGTATACGACTTGCGCGCCGGCGCGTACACGCGATAGAGGTCACCGTGCAGCGCGAACAGCTCGCTCATGCGCTCAAGCGAGTCGTCGGTGGAGCCGATGTCGAAGTGCGCGGCCGCCTCGGGCGGGTCGATCGGGGTTGTCGCGGGCTTGCTCATGCGAGCGGTGTAGTATAGCAATCGACGCCTTCCGCATCGCAGCGCTGCCGCGAGCCCCGGACCGGGCCGCACGCGCCCGCCTCGCCCCGGTAATCGTCCGATGCGAGAGGCGCGCGGGGCGCCGCCCGCAGCGCGACATGGGCGAGCCGCGCAACGACGCAGCGGGGCAATGACCGCAGCACCCCATGAACAATGACTTTTCTCCCTCTGCGCGGCGGGCTGATTGCGCCCGGGAGGTCATCGTTTCTCCCTCGTGTACATCGAGTACACTGCGAGCGTCACGCCTGCCGCCAGGCGAAATCAGCCTCCGCCGCGGGTGCGTGGGGGTCAATCAGAGGCCCCCCTGAGCATGGCCGAACCGGGTCTGCGCAATTCTTTTTATCGCAAGGTCACCCGCTCCGGACGCCGGATGACCCCGGCGCGCGAGCGGCTGTACCGCTGGGGCCTGCCCCTGGCGCTTGGCATCATCCGGGCCTGGTGGCGCATGTGCCCCGTCGTGACGGTCGCAGGCGAGCAGCACCTCACCGCCGCCCTCGCCCAGTCACCGTCGCTTCTGCCTTGCTATTGGCACCAGCACCAGCTCTATTGCGGAAAGTACCTGCTCGAGCAGCGCGCGCGCGGCATGAAGGTCGGCTGGCTGATCAGCCCCTCGGTCGACGGGGAGATCGGCGCCATGCTGGCCCGCCGGCTCGGCGCTTGCGCCATCCGCGGCTCCTCGACCCATACCGGGGCGCGGGCCCTGAGGGATTATTATCAGGCCTTGGTGAGAGACGGCGTCTCCCCGGTCATCACCCCCGACGGCCCGCGCGGCCCGCGCCACCAGTTCAAGCCCGGTGCCATTCTCCTGGCGCAGATGTCCGGGCGGCCGATTCTGCCCATGGCCTATGCCGCCTCGCGCGCCTGGCGCATCAAGTGGGACCGGTTCGTGATCCCCAAGCCTTTCGCCCGCATTGCCATCGCGATCGGGCCGCCCCGGCACGTGCCGCGCACCCTCGATGCCGCAGGGCTCGAGCGGCTCCAGCAGGAGATGGCGCTCGAGCTGCGCCGCGCCTACGAGAGCGCCCGGCGCGCCCTGGACGCCTCGGAGTGAGTCCCGCGCACGTCGCCCACGGGCTCTCTCGAGAGGCAGAGACTGCATTGCCTGCGCAAGAGCGCGCGCAAAGGGGCAGCGGCATGCTCGATTCGCGGACTGCATCTCATCTTGAGGGACTGCCCGGCAGATTCTGTCAAGTCGTCACCCCTTGACCGAACAGTGCGTTAGCTTGTCTTCCTGAACAGGTGTGCGAAAATCAGCCGCAACTCGTTAAAAGATCAGAGTCGCAGCGCACGCTTGGAGCAGGAGGCGCTTCACGCCGGGCGGCGCCGGGCGGGTGTAGGCTGTAAGTGGCGGGCGAAGAGGTCATCGGTTCATGTCGAGTCCACCGCCGGATAAGCCAGCGGATTTCTCAGCAACGGACATCCTCTCGGCGGATGCCTGGAAGGACAAGAATTCGAAGCTCGGCATCGACATTACCTGCACGAAGATCGCCGTCGACTTTCAGAACATGCGCCGCAACGATGTCGGCGAGTGCATACAGCGCAATCTGACGCTGCTGCGCGAGATGACGGGCGTCGACTGCGCCTTCCTTGCAATGCTGCGGCCCGAGGCGCCCGTCATCCAGGACGTGCAGTTCGATCGGGGCACCCTCGCCCAGTGCCGGCCGGAAGGGCTGCAGGAGACCCACCTGCAGTCCCTGCCCTGGCTGAACGGCCGCCTGGAGCACCTGCGGCTCTCGCAGCTGCCCGACACCGCCTCAGGCACCCGCGAGCAGGCCGCCGAAGGTGAGCGCTTCGCCTCGCTTTACATGGGATCGGTGCTGCTCATCGCCATGCGCGTGCAGGGCAAGCCTGCCGGCCTCCTCGGCCTCGCCAATACCCTGCCCCGCCCCTGGGACGTGAGCCTGCAGCTGTTGATGAAGCTGCTCGGGACGAGCCTCGCCACCGGCCTCGAGCGGCTGCGCATCGAGGGACGCCTCGCCAAGCTCGAGGAGCGCGCGAGTCTCTCGCTGGCGGCTGCCAACGACGGTCTTTGGGACTTCGACGTCGAGAACAACGAGGTCTATTTCTCCCCGCGCTGGAAGGCCATGCTCGGCTACCGGGACGAGGACCTGCGCGGCTCGCCCGACTGGAGCAGCCTCGTGCACCCGGACGATCTGCCGAAGGTGCAGGCGGCGATCCGTGAGCACATCGACGGTAAGACGCCGATCTTCGAGAGCAGCCACCGCATGCGCCACCGCAACGGCGAGTGGCGCTGGGTCGTCAGCCGCGCCACGGCGCGAGTCGACCAGCACGGGCGGCTGCTGCGCCTGGTTGGTGTCGAGTTCGACATCACCGAGCGCAAGCTCTACGAGGAGGCGCTGTTCCGCGAGAAGGAAAGCGCCCAGATCACTCTGCAGTCGATCGGCGATGGAGTCATCACCACGGACGCCGACTCGGTGATCGACTACATCAACCCGGTCGCCGAGGCGCTGACCGGCTGGCGGCTGGAAAGCGCCATGGGCCGGCCCGTGGAGGAGATCTTCCGCGCCTTCCACGAGGAGACCTGCGAGCCGCTCGAGAACCCGCTCACGATGTGCATCCGGCGCGTGCGCCCGATCAAGTCGGTGCGGCCGATGCTGCTGATCCGCCGCGACGGCAACGAGTTGTACGTCGAGAGCACCGCCGCGCCGATTCGCGATGGCGCCGGCAAGGTCACGGGGGGCGTACTAGTCTTCCACGACGTGAGCGAGGCCCGCGAGCTCAACCGCCGCCTCTCCTATCATGCGAGCCACGACCTGCTGACCGGCCTGGTGAACCGGCGCGAGTTCGAGAATCGCCTGGAGCGCGCGCTAAAGAGCGCCAAGGCCCACGAGTCATCCTACGCGCTGTGCTATCTCGACATCGACCAGTTCAAGATCATCAACGACACCTGCGGCCACAGCGCCGGCGACGCCCTGCTCGGACAGGTCGGCGCGCTGCTGAAATCCAAGGTCCGCTGGCGCGATACGCTCTCGCGCCTCGGCGGGGACGAGTTCGGCGTTCTGCTGGAAAGCTGCTCGATCGATGAGGCCATGCGCACGGCCGAGTCGCTGCGCGAGGCGGTGCGCAACTTCCGCTTCAGCTGGGAGGATCGGGCCTTTCGCCTGGGGGCGAGCGTCGGGGTCGTGCCGATCACCGCCGACAACGAGGATGTGGCCTCGATCCTCTCGGCCGCCGACAGCGCCTGCACCGCGGCCAAGGAAGCCGGCCGCAACCGCGTGCACAGCTTCGCCGAGAACGACATGGAGCTGATGCGCCGCCGGCGCGAGATGCAGTGGGCGGCGCGCATCAACACCGCGCTCGAGGAGGGCCGCTTCGAGCTGCACCGCATGGCCATCCTGCCGCTGCAACACAGCGATCCGGGCCAGCATTACGAGCTGCTGTTGCGCCTGAAGGACGAGACGGGGCGCATCGTGACTCCGAACGATTTCATCTCGGCCGCCGAGCGCTATGCCATCACGCCGGCCATCGACCGCTGGGTGATCGAGAACGCCTTCCGGTGGCTCGTCTCCGAAGCTGACGAGCGCGAGAAGCTGGCGATGTGCTCGATCAACCTCTCCGGACAAAGCCTGGGGGATGACAAGTTCCTGCCCTTCGTCATCGACCAGTTCCACCGCAGCGGCATCGACGGCTCGAAGATCTGCTTCGAGATCACCGAGACCGCGGCCGTGGCGAGCTTTTCGCAGGCCAACCGTTTCATTCAGGCGTTGAAGGAGCTCGGCTGCAAGTTCGCCCTGGACGATTTCGGCACGGGACTGTCCTCGTTCGGCTATCTCAAGCACTTCCCGGTGGATTACTTGAAGATCGACGGCAGCTTCGTACGCGAGATCCTGCGCGACCCGATCGACCGCGAGATGGTCCGCTCCATCAACGAGATCGGACACCTCACCGGCAAGCGGACCATCGCCGAGTTCGCCGAGAACGCCGAGATCATCCAGATGCTCACCAGCCTGGGGGTGGATTTCGCCCAGGGCTATGGCGTCGCCCAGCCGCAGCGCGTGCTCAAGGCGGCGGTCGCCTAAAGGGGCCTGCGGCAGCCCGCCCCCCCCGGAGCGCTCGCGAAGCCGGGACGACGGTCCATCGCCGGCTCCATATGCCTGCAAATATCAAGGTAATCGGCCCGAAACTGCGTCTATAATGAGTTTCATGGACTCGAACGTGGACTCGAACGGGGCTGCGGCACCAGAAGCGATCAAGGCACACTGCCAGCGACGCATGGCTGACTGTGGCATTCGCCCGACGGCCCAGCGGATGCGTATCGCGACGTTGCTTCTGTCCGAGCCGCAGCATCTCTCGGCGGAGCAGATTCTGGCCTCGCTGCGCACGAGCGGGGCGCGCGTGTCGAAGGCCACCGTGTACAACACGCTCAACCTGTTCGCCTCGCACGGCCTGATCCGCCAGCTTTCGGTGGACGGCTCGCGCGCCTGGTTCGATTCGAACGTCGATGCGCACTATCACTTCCATGACCTCGCCAGCGGCGTCCTGATCGATGTGCCGGTGCCCGAGGTGGAGTTCAGACGGCTGCCGCCGACGCCGCCGGGCACCGAAGTCGAGGGCATCGACCTGATCATCCGGCTGAGAAGGAAGCCGTCCTGAGCCGCCGACAGACGCCTATCCGGGGAGGTTGGACGTGTTCATGTACCACTGCGGATACGGGGAATTCCCGGGGTTTTGGGGGTTCGGCTGGATTGCCGCCATCATCGCCGTCGTCCCCTTCTGGAAGATCTGCACCCGGCTAGGCCACTCGCCCTGGCTCAGCCTGCTGGTCATCGTGCCGCTCGCCAACCTGATCTTCCTGTACTGGCTGGCGTTCGCGCAGTGGCCCATCCAGCGCGGCGGAAGTGGTTTCATCCCCCCCACAGCCGGCCCTGGCGGCCCCGGACCCGACGCCGGCACACCGTCCGGATAGCCGGCGGTGAATTTTCGGGCCCTGACGCGGCGCGCCCCGTCGGTTCGATCACCGAATCCGCGCACCCTCTCGGGGACTGATCGGCCCAGGCAGACCCTCAGCGCAAGGCCCGATACGACGCGCGCCTGCACGGCAGGCAGGCCGAGGCCCTGCCAGGCGCCCGGTCCCACAGCCTGGGTGACGGCGGCCCCGCCAGCCGATAGAATTCGCCGCCCGGCGCCGGGATAGCTCAGCTGGTAGAGCAGCGCATTCGTAATGCGCGGGTCGTAGGTTCGAATCCTATTCCCGGCACCACTTTTCGAAGAAAAACCAAGCAATTAGCCGGTGAGCGAGTTTGCACCGCATAGCACAAAACAGCACGGTTTGGCACACTGAATGTGCCAAATTTGTGCCAAGACGCTGGCCGATATGTGACAGCGCACTGCTTTGGATTTGCTTGACTGCGCTCCACGGCGCTGATATCCAGTAGCCATGGCTGAAGTCACCAACGTCCTAATCTACGAGACGCTGAAGGCGTTACGTGCCGACATCGCGGCGGTGAAGGCGGACACCGAGGAAATCAAAGAGCGCCTTCGCAGCCACGATGCCTCAATCGGCGAGCTACGACGCTCGGACGTGCACCTCTACGACGACCAGGCGCGCCAGCAGGTTGCGATGGACCGTATCGTCCAGCGCATCGAGCGCATCGAGCGGCGGTTGGAGCTCACCGAGTAGCCATGGCCCAGGTCATCCCATCGAGCGCCGTGCCCGTCGCCCGCCAGTGGACAGCTGCGGCGGCGTGGTCTGCCCGGGTGCGTGAGGTCCGCGCTGATCCGCTGCGCCGATACAGCCTGCTCACGGTCCTTGTGGTGGTGATGGCGTGCCTCTATTGGGATGCAATGATTGCGCCGGTCAGCGCCGGGCTCACGGGTGTCGCTGCGCTCGTCGTGATCTACCTGATCCGCGCCGGGATCGGCACTCTCGGCGCTTGGCGGCGCACCGCGGCATGCATCGAGTGGGCGGAGCGACAGTGGACACTGACCCACCGCACGCTATCCAGACAATCCCTGCGGGCCGCCGACCGCCTGCTGCTCCTGCTTGCTGCCCACGAACTCGCGCTCGTCACTCTGCGTGTGGCACGTACTGCGGCGACTACCCGGCTACGCCGGGGCGCGTTGACCCTCACCCTCCTGCCCCGCCTCGATTCCTGCTCTCTGTCCCTCGCGCGCGGCTGACGCGCGCAGGTCCCTAGGCGCGCGCGTCGCGCCATCCATCCAATGAGTCCTAGGTCCCCCGGCTGGCCCAATGGCCGCCGGATTGCTCGTATTGGACTCGCAATCATGAAGACTGAATCGATTGAATTGCTGACGGCCGAGGACATGGCCGGCCTGCTGCACAAGGACGTGACCTCGATCCGCTCCGATGTGCTGCGCAATCCGCGCAGCCTCCCACCGCTCTGTCGGCTACCCGGTAACCGGCGACTGCTGTGGCGCCGCTGTGATGTCGATGCATGGCTCGCTGCGCACGTGGCCGGCGGCGCAGGCGCAACTGCGCCCTGTTCATCTACCGCATTGCCGCGACGCCGGGGCCGGCCGACTAAGGCCGAACAATTGGCACGGCAGCGTGCACAGGAGGGTGTCGTATGAGCGCCAGAAAGAACACAAGGAAACGGGCTGCCAACAAGAGGCAGGAGACTCGCGACCTCATCCTGTCGCGGCTCTTGGCCTCGCCCGAGGGCCAGACCGTGATCGCCGTGCTGCTCAGATCACGCGAGATCAGGCTGGACACGATCGATGCCGTCTGCCCACCGGGGTCACTGCTCGATGCGACCGTGCATGCCCTGCGCGAGTGGACGGATCTACGACCCGAAATCGGCGTGGCGGTCGTGCTGGCACTGATGTCCGCACGACTGGCACAGAGCGGGTCGGTGGTGTCGTGGGGCGATAGCCAGCAAAAGATCGAGATGTCCCTATGGATGCTCATCCTGGGTCCGTCCGGCTCGGGCAAGACATGGGTGCGCAAAGTGGTGATGGATGCGCTCGATCTCGACATTCGCACGCTCACTGACCCCAAATCCGCCGCGGCGTACATGCAGGGATTGCGCGAGGCCCAGGGGCGCGCGCTGTGGGACCGGGATGAATACGGCCAAATGATGCGCGACATCGCCAATGGAGGACCGCTATCACCCCTACGGGATCTCATGCTGCGGAGCTATGACCATGAGGATCTCGTATACGGCACCCTCAGCCGGGGGAAGGAGACGGTGCCGCATCCCGTCCTCACGATCCTCGGGGGGACCGTCGACCGGACTTGGCACACGTGCATCGACGCAGCCATGTTGGCCGACGGCCTGCTGGCCAGGCATCTGTTCCTGGTCGTGCCCGGCGTCGAGTTGAAAGAGCCGCTCTATCCACGCGATGAGATCGTCGCCTCCATCCGCGCTGCGGCGGGGGATCTCGCCGTGCGACTGATGGAGCCCGCGCACTATCGCATCACGGCGCGTGCACAAGAGTGGTACAGGGACGCGTGGATAAAGTTGGTAGGCTTGGTCGGCAGGAGCATGGACCCGGCTTACATCAGGCGCATCACGTGGAATACCAGCCGCTACGCCGCGATCTACCATCTGCTGATCGGCGGGACGGGGACGGATATTGGCGTGGAGGCCATGAGATGGGCGTGGCGGATGACGCAACTGCACATCTGCGCCGCGCGGGACGTGCTGGCGTTGTCGGACGCCTCATTCTCCGGGCGAGTGCTTCGGATGGCCGAGTGGCTGGAGGGTTCCGGGATCACGGATCGGGCGACGGCAGTGACCGCGTTGCTGAAGCGATTTTGGCGCGACCTCCATACGGCGAGTGAGGCGCGTGCCATCGTCGACATGGTGTTGGCAGCCGCGCCGCCGGGCGGTGCCGAGAAGAAAATCGAAAAAAAATAGCCCGACGAATCACCCACGCGGCTCCTCGTCGCCCGTGGATAACAAATCATCAACAAAATCAACATGGTAATGACGCAGTTGGGGCGGGAATGGGGGGATACCCTTAAAACCGAGCGTTGAAATGGGCGATGCGCAGCGCAGGGATGCGCTGCGCGGCACAAGGCGGCATGCGATCATATTTTTTGCCGACACAGGCCGCTGCGGCAGCAGCTAGCGTCATGCAGCACGAGGCAGCAGAATTCTCATAAGCCTATAAAAAGGAGACTTACAACGATTGGTCAGGAAATCAGCAAACAAACATCGTGTGAGTTTCCGGAAAAATTCGTTGAATTTTCCCCGCCTCTCGGGGCTCCCAACCGGGCGCTGGAGACGTCCTCGCCAGACCGCCCAGAATGCGATTAGAGCGGCGATCGACCGGAACCGCAGGAAGACACTCTCTCCAGCCCTGCGCGCAGTCCTGGGCGCTTGGAGCCGCACCGAAGGGGCGCGGCCAGGAACGGCAGGAGCCGAATCACATCACCGTCCCAAGTCCTGCTCGTCGTCCGACTCGGGCTCGGGTTCAGGGTTCGGGATGCGGGTCTGGCCGTCCTCGCGCTCCAGCCGTTCGCGCTCGGTTTCGTCGGCACTGATCCCGGAATGCCGCCGTTCTGCCGCGTCCCGCGCGGCGTGCCACGCGCCCACGACGCTGCGCTCGTGCCCAGCCCGCTGCGCGGCGCCCAGGGCACGGATCCGCTCGACCTGTGACTTGGGATTCCACCAGCGGGCGATCTGCGCTGTCGTGGGATCGGCGCGCGTGTCGCTGCGGGGCGGAGCAGAAACCGCGCTCGATGTCGAAACCCGCTCTCCCCTCGCCATGCGCGATCGCTCGTCCTCGACGATCCTGGCGAGGTCGGCATCGACCACCCGAATGCTCTCTCGGCTGGCGAGCCGTGCCATGCGCTCGCGAAACTCGGCGCTGCCAGTGATCAACACGGCGTCGCCGAATTTCTTGGCCGCGATCCGGAGCGCAACGCGCTCGACGTCCCGGCTGCGGTCGAGGACCTCGACGCGGGAGCGCGTGACGTGCAGCACCTCGCGACCCTGCGAGTCTTTCCAGATGGTCATCCGTGCCGCCTCGTCCCGCTCGCGTATCAACCGCGCCTTTGCCGCGTGCTCGTGCCCGTCGTCATCGCTCGCGCGGCCCTCGATCCCCGGCCTGCGCTTCCTGCGCCGCCGCTCGACCTCCTGCCGTGCGTTGAGCACATCGAACGCGGCCTTGAGGCGCTGATACTCGGCCTGCTGCGCCGTGCCGCTCGCCTTCATGGCCTCGCGCAACCCGACGTATTCAACCTTGGTGCCGTGCTCGATCGTCACGCCGTACTTCGCGCCAATCTCGCGCAGCACGGCGAGGGTCTCCGCGTGCGCCGCCCTTGCGGCATCGCGCTCGGTCCATGCGCGCTCGCGCTCTCGAAGCACCTGGGTGTATAGCGACCCGTTGAGTTTCGCGTCGGCCCTTGCCGCATCGAGTTCGCGTTCCGCCGAAGAAGCTCGATTTGCAAGATCTTGCTCGCGGTCCGCGTCCCGCAACCGGCCTTGGCGCGCGAGCGCACGATAGCTGTGATGGTCGATGTGCCGCCGCTTCGATTCGCGCGCGTCCTCTCCCCGCACAAGACCCGTGACCTGCGCGGTCATGGTCTGCACGCGACGGCCTTGATCCCGGCGATCGGTAATGGTGGTACGCCGAGTGCCGCCCTTGCCGTCCGGGATCGAGTTCACCACGCGGCCGCGTTCGTTTGTTCGGTCCACCACGATGTGCGCATGGACATTGCGATGCACCGTGCCGTCCGCGCCGATGCGCCCCTCGTCCCGGTGAATGACACAGGCCACCACGCGCTCCCCGGTGAGGCGCTCGTATTCGGCGCACCAGCGCCCCATCCGCTCGCTCAATTTCTCCGGCGGTTCGTCGTTCGCGAGATTCGCGACGCCTTCCTTCAGCGGACTGTAGTCCTTCGTGGCCCGCGCACGACCCGAAGCCAGCGCCATTTTCTGCGCGTACACCTGCGCCACATTACCCTCGATGACCACGATGTTTTCCAGCCGGTGCTCGGGTGGCAGCAGGTACTGGGGATTCACCGCCCGTCGGTTGTGCGCCTCACAGAGCATGGGTGAGTGCAGCGGCCGGAAGTGGACGCTGGAGCCGCGACTTGTCGCCATGATGGACCTCCTTCTGGGTGCAGGGCTTGCCCTGCCGCACGCATGGGGGTCTGCCCCGCATGCGTAGTGCGCACTACGCATGTCTGGCGACATGCCGTGCTTACCCCTATTCCGCTCGCCGGGCCCTGTCGGCCCCGGTGGCGCACCGGGGGACAAGTCCCCTCGGCCTGCGACGAGTCGCGGGCTGCGCCCTGCAAGGGGCCCACTCTGCGGAGGAATGGGGAGTGTCCCGCAACGGGCGGGCGATGGAGATTCGGCAATGGCAACGAAACGAAAGCAGTCGGACGCGGAGAAATTGCTGGCCGCCCAATTCGCACAGATGGAGCCCGACCGGCGCGTCCTGATGCGTGCCGATCGGGAGTACATCCGCGGTCTGCTGCGTCGGGGACTGTCCCCCGAGCAGATCGTGCCGGTGTTCACCTCGGCCAAGTATCAGGAGCCGGATGTGCGAGCAGTCATCGAGCCGGCGGCGCCGAAGCCCTCAGCCCCGCCGGCTCCGGGCAGCATCCTCGCTCGATTCCCCGGCAGACCCGCGGACACCGAGCCGCTGAAGACGGCCGGGCTCAAATGGGACCGCGATCGCAAGGTGTGGGTAGGCCCGGACACGGGGGCTGTCCGTGCCGCTATTGCCGCCCTGGGAGGCAGCGTGGAGGGCGCGCAGTGATGGATCTCTACGAACAGATGGCGGTGGCGTGGTGGAACTCGCTCGATGCGACCGAGCGGGAAAGATGGCTGGATGCGGCCGAGGCCGACGGTCGCGAGCGATCCATGCTCGCGGCCTTTACCCTCATGGGCGACGAAGCGCACGGCGGCGGCGTGCGGGACGAGATCGACTTCTACGAGGGCCGCTGAGATGGACCGCTCCGTGACACTCACAGAGTCCGATCTCGCCGCACTCATCGAGCGCGCTGTAGCGCGCGCACTGGCGCAGCGGCCGACCGCCAGCACCGTCACGCTGGAGCAGGCCGGCGAGATGCTGGGCTGCTCGGGCCGCACCGTGCGGCGCATGCGTCCGCCGCACATCGCCGCCGAGAAGCCCGACAGCCCCGTTCTCGGCCCGCGGGACATAGCGGTATTAGGCGGGGCACTACGGCGGGGCTATTCGGTGGAGCAGCTCCACCGCATTGTCGAGGGCCGAGGCTACAAGCTCACGGTAGACCAGCTGCGGGGGATGCTCATTCCGCCTGTCTCTGATCCGATGACCCCGGCGATTACGTTCACCGGGAAGCCACCGGACCGGACGAGGCGCGCAAGGCATTGCGAACACGCGGCTGGACCTATCGTAATGGCCGATGGACCGGCGGCACGCTGAACGATGACGTGCGTGCGCTGGCGCAACAGCATGGCGGTCAAATCGAGATCGGGGGAGGGGCAGTATGAGCTAGAAATCCCGGTTCGTCCGCAGAAATTGTGGGTGAAATTGTTGGCTTTGACGCAGTGCAGCCTTGGCACACGGATGTGCCAAGGAGCGCGTCCGGGAGACGCGCATGCGGGAAGGACCTCGAGTGTGGGGGCCCGGTCAGCGCAGGTGTTGGCGGAAGAATTCGATGCCGGTCTTGGTGCAGCGTTTGATCTTTGCCTTGCCCTCTTTGGTCGGGGTAAGGGTGCCGCAGTGGCGGCATTTGTCCATCTCGACGCGGTAGATGTCGAGCCGGCGGCCGGCGAGTTCCCCGGTGAGGTGCACGGGGTGGGTGGCCAAGACGCGCTTGAGCGAGGTGCTGGCGCATTTGGGGCATTTGCGAGCCTTGGCGGCCAGCCCGTTCTCAGGCAAATTGACGTGCGGCCGTGGGTCCGTTTACGCTCGAAAGCCCCGAGAGCGGACAAGCACACAGGCATGCCCAGGGCACGTTCCGGACCTAGTTCCCGGCTGCGCACGGGGCTCGCGGCACTGGTGCTGCTCGCGCTGGCCGCGTGGCCTCCGGCCGGGTTGCGCTGGCACGGGCGTTCGCCTCGCAAAACGCGTGTGACGCTGTAGTTGCCGCGCGCAACCTGGACGGCCGCAGGGCGCACGGACGCATCGCTTCATCCCATCTTTTTCGCCAGATCCTCGGCACGAGGGTGGTAGTAGCGCATCAACATGCGTGGGTCACGGTGCCCTGTAACCCGCGCCAATTCATGCAGTGGAAAGATCGCTGCCAACCGGGACGTGGCCTCATGGCGCAAATCATGAAAGCGCAGGTCAACGAGAAATCGTGGATCGGGTGCGCGCCCTGTTGCCTCGCACTCTCGCACGTACCGTTTGCGCGCGCGTCCCACGGCGCGCACGAATGCCTTGGTAGCGGCATCGGGGATCATGGACAGCACCGGACCCGATTCCTTGGGAGACAGACTCTCGAGCACCGTGATGGCCCGACTCGACAACGGCACCGTGCGCGCCTCCCCATTCTTGGTCTTGGGCAAATGGGCGGTTCGACGCGAGAGGTCTACGTGCTCCCAACGAAGCGAGACGAGCTCACTGCGTCGCATGGCGGTCTCTACGGCGAGAGACACCAGAGCGGGCAGTAGTCTTGAGCGCCCTGCGGCAGCGATGACTCGCTCAATCTCCCCGTCCGGCGCGCCCCGATCCGATGCCTCCTCATCCCCAATGAGTCGTCGAGTACGGGCGTTATCTATCTTCGGCTTCCTGATCGCCTCGACCGGGTTCGGCAAGCTCTCCATGCCCCATTCTTTTCGCGCGATGACAAACACATGAGAGAGCAATGCGAGACGGCGGACCACGGTCGCAGGTCTGGCGGAAGCCAACCATTCATCACGGAGCTGGGCGAGGTCCGCGCCGCGAATCGTCGCCAAGGACCGCGCCGCCAGATTGATCCCCCGGAGCGAGCGTAGTAGCCGCCGCTCCTGCTCGGCGCTGCGCTTGCTCGGCGTCACTTCCCGTTCATAGCGATCCAGCGCCTCGCGCAACGTCGTGCGCTCCGCCTCTCCTCTGCTGAGCCACACGCCGCGCGCCATCTCGGACTCCGTCATGGCTGCCCATGCTTCGGCCTCGGCCTTGCTGTTGAAAGTCCGGCTCTGAGCGGGATGTCCGTGACGGCGCACCTGCACCCGCCACTGGTACGGGCCGCGGTTCGTGATCGTCGCCATGCCCTCTGGGCACCTCCGACTGGCTAGTGTGCCAAAATTGTGCCACAAACCCCTATTGAAGAGCTATTTCGTTGATTTTATTGATTAAGGTAGGCCATTCGTAATGCGCGGGTCGTAGGTTCGAATCCTATTCCCGGCACCATTAAATCAAGCACTTATCATCGACCATCCTCAGAACCATTCCGCTGTAAGCGTATAGTAAGAGCAACGGGCGGATTCCCGCGGCCCTCGCTTCAGCGGAATCGGACAGTCTTAGCGCGGGCGGTCCGAACACACCAACGCATTGACGACCGCGCGAAAGGCGTCTCAGTGGTTGGACCTTCCCGGGAAGTGCCCAGGGAAAATGTCTCAGCAATGGGTGGCTGAGCGCGTCCTGAGCAGCTCAAGTGCCGCCCGCAAATCCTGCCGCAGCAACTCGACCTCGGATGGTGTCAGCATCCGCGGTATTTTCGAGGTAGCGAGCTTCCGACCGGGTAAGGCATTCGAAGCCGAACCCGAAGCTTTGCCGCCACCACTCTTCGAGCTGTGCACCATGTTTCGCTCTCAATGCCCGTATCTGGGCTTCATCCGGAGCCAGCTTTGCCGAATACGGCTTTCCGGTCAATACCGTGGCTCCCAGAATCTCTCCGCCCTGCTCGCGGATGAACCCGGCCAGATTGGCCAGCGTTCCGCCCTGGCCGACGAAGTCGTCGACCAGCTAGTACGCCTGGCCTCCCTGAACTGGTCCATCGAAGAGCGCCTGATTGGCCAACCGTGTGAAGCCGTCGGCCCCGGTGTGCCCCACGGAATTCAACTGCACGATCGCATCATGGACGGCCAACCCAAGGCGCCGAGACAACTCCTCGGCCAGGGCCATCGGGATTTCATTCACGCCCTCCGATTCGAGGGCATGGATCGGGACCAGAACGACGGCTCGCCCGCTCAGCATCACGGCGAGCTGCTCGACAGCCCGATCACTGATCGCATCGGCGACCAACGCCTCCGCCGCCAGGGCATCACCGATTTTCGCGGCACGGTACTGCGGATGGCCTTTGACGACCGGTTCCGGTGCGTGGAGCACGACGTCCGGAAAATCGTACAGCGGAACGCGATGGGGATTAATCATAACTCGCTCAGTATAAGCGGATAACACCAGGGATCGGACCGCCCATCACCCTCTCGGCTCATTGCGGGCGCCAGGGGTATCCAATCGCACCAGGGCGAAGACGGCACCCGAAAGTTCTTCGATCCATTTGGGGTTGCGACGTCTGACGGCACTCCCCTCCCGCGCGGCCGTGCCGCGCAAACCGATGTGCAGACAAAGGCTTGGCGGCGCGTCCGTGCCGCCCCCTTCTATCTTGCTTCCCATTATTGCGCGTCTCTCTGCCAATTCCTGCGCGGATCGTCATGCATAGCAGCTTCATCGCGACGAAGAGAGCAGCTTCATCACGGTCTCCATGCGAAAATTGAGCTCGCGCAGCCGCTTGAAGCCGGCGTACAGGACGTCGGCGCGCTTGTCCTGGGTGGCAAAGCTCGCCACCGCGCCGTCGTGCCGCGCGCCGTTGTGCGCCTTAAGCACGGCCGCGAGCGATGCCTTGCACCCACCGCCGGCGTCCGTAGGTTTTCCGCCGGCACCGCGATTTCCCGTCATGTCATCCAATCTCCTCTGCTGCGCATCATCGTCAATCTCCTGGGCGATTCCGGAGTCCATGGAAGGCTCCGCGGCATAACTTGAGCGTTTACTTGCTTTCCCGAATGCTGTTTCCAGCCATACCGGGAAGCCGCTCTCGGGGAGCGGACGGCGTTGCACCGTGCCCGTCCCGCCGGACGGTTTGTGGGGGAGACCACTGGGAAACTCCTGAAGCCCTCTGGCCTGCCAACGGCCAGAATCAGGAGGGCGCCCGAAGGCTACGGGAGGCGGCCGTGAAACGCTCGCACACCCGAGCGACTTACGCGTGGGCGCACATAGGCTCGCCTGGGAAAGGCGATGGGAGGATGAAGCAGCCTTGGGTGGCTCTTGTGTGTATTGGCCGGCACCCCTGACCCCGGACAGGGCTCGCAGCCGTGCTTCCGGGTGCTCGACGGCTTTTGGGTTACGACGTTGCGCACCTCGTCAGCGTCGGTGATTGCTTCACCGCTCGGTCCGGTGCATCTTGCCGCAGTTGCAAGGCGTTGTCGAGAGAATGTTGAAGCAGCGAATGTGTCAGCTCAACTTTTGCGTCATCCCAGGTTAACTGTTTGTGGTCTGCGCCAGTGGCCTGTTGGCTCAAAGAGTTGCGGGGCGATGCGGCACACTCTCTTTTGGCTCACGGCCAAAAGAGAGTGCGGGAAGCAGCATGATGACCGCTGCCCCCGCGCAGTAGACGCCGAATATCGCTGGCGCATAAGCCGGCGATGCAGAACTGCTTCAGTCGAAAAGAGCGAGAATCAAGCCCCTACCGTAACGGTAGGTACTGAATCTGATTCGCCCACTCGCTGGTTTCGCTGCAATCGTCGAGCAGCAGCAGATCGTCAATAATCTTTCTGGCACCATGCTTGCCTGGTGCACGACGAGGAGGCCATCCATTGGCTCGCTTCGTGTGATCCGCTCGATGGCGAACCCGATCATCGTCTGAACATCGTGAGTGATTGCGACACGGTGCTCTCGGGCCGCCCAGGCCGGCACCTCCGGATCGGTCGCTTCCGACAGGCCCACTTCCTGGGCGCGCAAGAGGTCATAGGCCGGGCGGCGGCGCAATACGCCTCACACCAGGTCCTGGTCAAAATTCTCGTCCGCGAGCAGCCGCAGCATTGCCTATGGCTTGCTGCTTCGGCGAGCAAGAAGGCGAGCGAGAACGCCGGCCGGATTGAAGCGCTTCTCGACCTCGCGCTGCAGCGCCAGCGCATCCGCATGCCGCTGCGCCAGGTAGGCGTCTACTTCCGGGGTGTGGTTCAGGTAATGCGCAATGATCTGGCAAATGTCCGCCAGCGCGACAGCCGGAAACTTCTGCGCGATTTCCTCGGCGGTCGCGCCGCCCTGGAACGCCGTAACGATGCTGTCGAGGGTCACGCGGGACCCTCGAACGCGAATCGTGCCCTGCGGGTCGGTAATCAGAGGAACGACGGCGGTTGCAAAAACGGCGGACATGTACAAAAGGCTAATCGCCCTCGCCCCAAAACACAAACTTGGCCATTTCCGTGTAGTACCGCTGCTTGGATAGGCGGTGCGGTCGGCGCTTCGGGGCGTTTGCGTCGACCAGAGCCGCCGCGCCTTCCGTTCCCGCCCTGTCCAGCATACTTCCCCGCCCGCCTGCACGCACACGGTGACCATTCCCCGGCAAAGCCGGGGGTCTCCTGTCGGACTAGTCAGGCGGGAGGTCGCGCAGGCGCTGCCTCTCCCGAAGCTCGGCGTCGCTCAGACGCGCGTCGTAGATTGATCTGGGCTCGATCGTTCGTGACACGATGGTCGCGGTGCAAACAATCAGCAACAGTGGAAGAATAAAGGAGCGATCTCGGCCCGTCAGCTCCAGCATCAGCACGACTGCGGAGATCGGGCCCTGCGTCGTCGCCGCCAGCACCGCGCCCGCACCGAGCAGGGCGAACAACCCTGGCGGAACTCCAGGCCATAAATACGACCAGGCGTGCCCCAGGACACCGCCCAACATCGCGCCGGCCGTCAGAGACGGCGTAAACATGCCTCCCGGCGCACCGCTGCGCATGCACAGCAGCGTTGCGGCAGGCTTCAACAGCAGCAGTATCAAAAAAAGTACCGGAGCGACTTTGCCGGTGAACGCCAGCTCCGACACGTCCTTCCCATTGCCGAGAATTTGTGGAAACCAAATCGAGACGACTCCGATCGACGTCATGACGATCACAGGTAACGTATACCGCTGCCAGCCCTGCGGTCTGTGCCGATCGGCCCAGGTAACCATGCGCACGTATCCGACAGAAGCCAGGCCGGCAATCGGGCCTGCGAGCAGCGCCCACAACAGAACCGACGCGGACATTGCATATGAGGGAATGACGTAGGTCGGCGCATCGGGCAGGGCGAGCCAGGAGACTCCTACGGCTATCAGTGAAGTGAAAAGCGCAGGCAAAACGTACCGCAGGGACAGCTTGCCGCGCATCACCTCCAACGCAAACAGCGCCCCTCCCAGCGGAACGCCGTACGCCGCGCCCATGCCGGCTCCGGCGCCGCACGCCACCAGGAGCCGACGCTGTTCATCCGGCAGCCCTTCCCTGTCGGAAATCAGATTGGCGAACACGGCCCCAGCCTGTTTGGGTGCGCCTTCTCGGCCCAGAGACACTCCCATGCCGACAATGATCACCGACAGCAGCGCACTCCCCAAAGTCAGCAGCGTCGGCATTCGACCGGCCTGGAACCAGATGGCTTCGGTCGTATCGATGCCGTTGCCGCTGGAGAGACGCTTGAGCAGCCTCTGTCCCACGCCGGTAACCAGTGCGGCGCCGAGGAGAACGACAATATGTCTCCACGGCGTGGCGTGCCGAGCCGCCTCAAGCACATCGGTCGGCGACCCATTCCATGAGACGTGCTGGACAACCTCAAGGATGCTGGTAAGTATCGCAGCGCCAATGCCCGTGGCGATACCGGTCAACACGACCGCCAGCCAAAACCGTCCCGCTCCCGGGTGATGAAGAGTGGACGGTATGACGTCGCGGTCGTCGATCGCAGGAGCCTGAGTACTCGCCATGGTCGCGTATTTAGGTGCAGCGCTGTCGAGAGGGTTTTAAGTGGCGGAACATGATCTTCAGACCGAGACTCCTGCGCACGGACACTGCCGGTTCGAGTGGTTTTCGGCTTTCACAATTCAAAGGTCCGCAGAGGCTCCTGTGCAGTCTGGCGGCCGAGTCGGCCTCGGACAATTTATCCTTACCTACCGCAAAGGCAAGGGCCGGCTCCTCGACAGGCGCGGCTGCGAGCGCCGCCGGACGGAGCCCGACGGCTGCTGGGAGAGCGATGAGCTGCGTGATCAGCCGGCCCGCTTTCTGAACGGGAGGCTACGCCTGCGGCAGATCACGCGCTTGTGCAAGGGAGGCCATCAGACCCGGATCATCACCGGCCGCCGGGAGTTGCGCGACATCGAGGTGGATTGCCGCATGTTCGATTGGTGGCGTTGGCAGAAGCCATTCGGGCACGTGCGCGCGCAGTTCCCGCTCGCCGCACTGCAGCGCACTCCTGTCGATGTCATCGTCGCCGATGTACGGATGCCGAAACGGTCGGGCATCGACGCTGTTCGCCTGCTTCGTGGCCGCGGCGACTTTACGCCCGTGGTCCTCGTCAGCACCTTCGATGACCCGACACTCCTAGTGTAGTGCTTCATTCTGTTTGGAACTTAAGCGGCTATTTGCACGAATGACCTTTTGCAAGATATCGCGAGCGCTCTTGGTCCAAATGAATGGCTTGGGATTGGTATTGTGATGCGCGATGTA
>JAJYUA010000039.1 GCA_021792755.1 Pseudomonadota bacterium | reverse complement strand
CCCGACCCTCTGCTCCCAAAGCAGATGCGCTACCAGACTGCGCCATGCCCCGAATTTCGCCGCATGCACCGGACCTCCGCCGTGACGGCCCCGGACAGCCCGGACGACGGATCTGATCTTTCGGCCGTGCGGGGATGATATGCGAGAATGCGTGCTTCCTCAAAGCACAGGTCCACGACTCCCATGGCTGCACAGGTGATCGACGGGCGAAAACTGGCCACCGAGGTCAAAAATCAGGTCCGCACCGCCGTCGAGGCGGCGTTCGGCCGGGGTCGGCGGCGCCCGGCGCTTGCCGTTGTCAAGGTCGGCGACAACCCGGCCTCCGAGGTCTATGTGCGCAACAAGCGCAAGGCCTGTGAGGAGGTCGGCATCCGCTCGGTGGCCCACGATCTGCCGCATTCCACCTCGGAGATCGCCCTGCTCTCCCTCATCGAGGAGCTCAACTGCGATCCCGAGATCGACGGCATCCTGGTGCAGCTGCCCCTGCCCGACCAGATCCTCTCCACCGCCATCATCGAGAAGATCGACCCGGCCAAGGATGTCGACGGCTTCCACCCGTACAACGTCGGGCGCCTGGTTCAGCGCATCCCCCTCATCCGGCCCTGCACGCCCTATGGGGTCATCAGGCTTCTCGAGTCGATCGGCGCCCCGCTCAAGGGCCAGCACGCGGTGGTCATTGGCGCCTCGAACATCGTCGGCCGCCCGATGTCGCTCGAGCTGCTGCTGATGGGGGCCACGACGACGGTCTGCCACCGTTTCACCACCGATCTGCGCTCCCACGTCACCCGCGCGGACATCCTGATCGTCGCGGCCGGCAAACCCGGCCTGGTGCCCGGTGAGTGGATCAAGCCCGGCGCGGTGGTCATCGACGTCGGCATGAACCGCCTGGACAGCGGCAAGCTGGTGGGCGATGTGCAATTCGAGCAGGCCCGCGAGCGCGCCGGCTGGATCACGCCCGTCCCCGGCGGCGTCGGCCCGATGACCGTGGCCATGCTGATGCACAACACCCTGGAGGCGTTTCACCGCCGTCACCAGCTGGGACATTAGGCCGCCGCAGCGGCACGCCGGGCCTCGCCGGCAAGGGGCGGCGCAGCTCGCGCGGCGATTGCCCGCTCTTCTCGTCCATGCGGATCACCGGCGCCTTGCGTGTGCCGATATTTCCCCGTCACGCTAGGCTCGCCGCCAGACCGTTGTTCCGTCCGGCTTGTCCTCGAGGATCACCCCCAGGGCCGCGATCTCGTCGCGAATGCGGTCGGACTCGGCCCAGTCCTTCGCCTTGCGTGCCGCGGCGCGCAGCTCGATCCGCCGCTCGATCTCGGCATCGTCGAGACCGCCCGCCGCAGCGCCGGCCAAAGCGGTTCGAGCCATCGCGCGCACGCCTCCTTTCCCCTGCCGCAGCCACTGCTCGGCGCTCACCCTGGCAAGGCCCAGTACGTGCGCCAGCGACCTCAGCTCCGCGCCCAGCGTGACGGCGCGCGGCTCATCGCCGGCGTCCTTCGCCGAGTTGACCTCGCGCGTGAGCGTCTGCAGGACCGCCAGCGCCTCCGGGGTATTGAAGTCATCGTCCATGACTTCGCGAAATCGCTCGGTGTAGCGCGACTCGGCCGCCGCCGCCCCGGGCAGACCCCGCAGGGCGAGATAAATCCGCTGCAGCGCCGCATCGGCCTGCTCGAGTTGCTCGAGCGAGTAGTTGATCGGCCCGCGATAATGACTCGACAGCACGAAATAGCGCAGCACCTCCGGATGGCGCAGCTGCGGCAGCACCTCGCGCACGGTGAAGAAATTGCCGAGCGACTTCGACATCTTCTCGTCGTCGACGTTGACGAATCCGTTGTGCATCCAGATTTCGGCGAACCGCTCGCCGGTGGCCGCGCAGGACTGCGCGATCTCGTTCTCATGATGCGGAAATTTCAGGTCGATGCCACCGCCGTGGATGTCGAAATGAGCCCCGAGGAGCGCGATCGACATGGCCGAGCACTCTATGTGCCAGCCGGGACGGCCCCGGCCCCACGGCGAGTCCCACGCCGGCTCTCCCGGCTTGGCGTGTTTCCACAGCACGAAATCCAGAGGATCGCGCTTGGCTTCGTCCACCTCGACACGGGCCCCGGCGCGCAGGTCCGCGAGACGCTTGCCCGAGAGCCGCCCGTAGCGCTCGAACTTCGCCACCGCGTACATCACATCGCCGTTCGCCGCCAGGTAGGCGTAGCCGCGCTCGATGAGTTTGCCCACCATGTCGATGATCTGCGGCAGGTGGGCTGTGGCACGCGGCTCGAAGTCCGGTTGCGCGACCCCGAGCTGCGCGCAGTCCTCGTGCATGGCGGCGATGAAGCGCGCGGTCAGCGCCTCGATGGGCTCACCGTTGTCCGCGGCGCGCCGGATGATCTTGTCGTCGATATCGGTGATGTTGCGCACGTAGGTCAGCTGGTAGCCGCGCCAGCGCAGGTATCGCGCTACGACGTCGAACGCGATCAGCATGCGGGCATGGCCGATGTGCAGGTAGTCGTACACCGTGATGCCGCAGACGTACATGCGGACTTCACCGGGCACGATGGGCCTGAGGAACTGCTTCTCGCCGGTGAGCGAGTCGTGGATACGGATCATGGGCGAAATGGCGCTTTCTCGGTCGAGCCGAGCCTGTGTACCGGAGGGGTGTCGCGCTCGGCTCACGCGAAGCGTTTCAGCCGCTCGAGCGCCTGGCCGGCCGGCATGGCCCTGAGAAGCGGGGCGAGCTCCGGTCCGTGCGGGCAGCCGGTGAGCGCGAGGCGAAGCGGCAGGTAGAGCTGCGCACCCTTCCTGCCCGTCGCGGCGCGCACGGCCGCGGCGATCGCCGGCAGGTCGTTCCCGCACTGCGCGGCGGCCTGCGCCGCGGCTGCAAAGTAGGCGCTGCCGGCCGCCTTGACGGTCTGCTCGGCCGCCGGTGAAAGCGCCGGTGGACCGCCGAACACGATGTCCACCCACGGCCGAGCGTCCTGCGGCAGCACCACATTGGGCAGCACGGCGGCGATGAACGCGCTCGCGCAGGCTCGATCCAACCCCGGCGGCAGAAGCGCGCCGAGCCAGGCGTGCGCCTCTTCGGCCGAGAGGCGATGGACGGTTTCCTTCTGCCAGATCGCAAGCTGCTGCCCATCGAAATGCGACGGCGCGCGCCCCAGGCGAGCCACATCGAACGTACGGGCCATGGCGGAAAGGCTGAGCAGAGCATGCTCGGCGCCCGAATGCCCCAGGCGAAAGAGGTAATTCGTGAGCGCCTCCGGACGATAGCCGCGCTCGCGAAACTCCCGGACGCTGGTGGCGCCGTGCCGCTTGGACAGCGGGGAGCCGTCGGGCCCCACGACGAGCGAGACGTGCCCATAGCGGGGCGCGGGCAGGTCCAGGGCCTCGAGCACCAGCAGTTGCCGCGGCGTGTTCGCCAGATGGTCCTCCCCGCGCAACACCTGCGTGACGCCCATGCTGGCATCGTCCACGGCGTTGCAGAAGAAAAACGCCGCCGAGCCGTCGGCCCGACGGATGACGAAATCCCCGATGTCATCGGAGAGGAAGCTCTGCGGACCATGCACCACGTCGATGAACTCGATCCGCCGGCCCGGGGGCACCCGAAAGCGCGTCGTGGGCTTGAGGCCCTGCGCCCGCCGGCGCTGCTGTTCCCCGGAGGTGAGATCGCGGCAGGTGCCGGCGTAGCGCGGCGGACGGCCCGAAGAGCGTTGCGCGTGGCGGGAGGCTTCGAGCTCGAGCGGCGTGCAAAAGCACGGGTAGGCCCTCCCCTGACGCTCCAGGGTCACGAAGAGCCGCTCGTACAGCGCCCCGCGCTGCGACTGGTGGTAGGGGCCGCGCTCATCCTCGCGGCCCGGGCCGCCATCCCAGCAAAGCCCGAGCCATGAGAGGTCCTCGAGCAGCGCCGCGGTGTGCTCGGCGTCGCTGCGCTCCGCATCCGTGTCCTCGATGCGCAGCAGAAAGCGCCCTTCCCCGTGGCGCGCCAGCAGGAAATTGAAAAGCGCCGTGCGCGCGTTGCCGAGGTGCAGCTCCCCGGTGGGGCTGGGCGCGAAGCGCGTCGTGGGGCCGCGGGAGAACGACTCGCCGCCTGTGCTGTCCATTCCGGTCATAGCCCACAATAGTACGAGAAACTCGCACGCCGGACTCGGGCTCATCCGGCGACCGCGCCGAGGCGCTGAATCGCCGAGGCGCTGATAAGATGGCCCGCTTTCCCGGATGGCTTAGGAGGACAGATGCACAAGCGGTCTTGGACTCGGGCACGCCGGCTCGCGGGCGCCATGGCGGTCTTCTTCGGCTTGGGCCTGCTCTCGGGGCCGGCGGTGCGGGCGCGGAACGTGCAACCGAACCCGGAAGTGCGGGTGACGACCACTATGGGCTCGTTCGTCATAGAGCTCAGGCCGAACCGGGCGCCGCTCACCGTGGCGGACTTCCTGCACTACGTGCGCGAAGGCTTCTACACCAACACCCTGTTCCACCGGGTGGTCTCCAACTTCATCATCCAGGGCGGCGGCCACGAGGCGAGCCCGCCCTATGCGCTGAAGCCCACCGGACCGCCGGTGGTCAACGAATCGGGCAACGGCCTGGAGAACAAGCGTGGCACGGTGGGCCTCGCGCGTGCGGTCGGCCCGGACACCGGCAACGCGCAGTTCTACATCAACCTCGTCGACAATCCCGAGCTCGATCCTCTGCCCACCCGCTGGGGCTACACCGTCTTCGGCAAGGTGATCCAAGGGATGAGCGTCGTCGACGCCATCGGCGAGGTGTCCACAGGCTCGTTCGGGCCGTTCAAGCGCGATGCGCCTCTGAAACCCGTGGTGATCAAGAGCATCGAGGTCATCCGCCCCCCGGGGCTCGGTTCGCCCGAGCCCGCACCCTCCGGGACTGCGGCTAAACCGGGCACGGGGGACTCGGCCGCCTCAGCACCGCCGGTCAAGGCCTCTGCGCCTCGAGCCTCGGGCTCGACCCCCGCAGGCTCCGCCGCCGCCGCGAATGCCAAGGCCACGGTCAAGGCCGAGGCCAAGGCGCCTGCCACGCCTCCTCAGGCGGCCGCAAGCTCGAACTCAGGCTCATGACCCCCGGGCCGGCCGCTGCACCGCCGGGTCAGCCGCCGCGCCCGGCCGAGCGGAGTCTGTTCGTCTCGGACGTGCACCTGGATGCCGGCGCGCCTGAGAGTCAGCGGCAATTCCTCGATTTTCTGCGCACCGAGGCCATGAGGGCCGACGCGCTGTACATCCTGGGGGATCTTTTCGAGCTATGGGTAGGCGATGACGCCGAGGTCAACGAGCCGGTGCTCGACGCGCTCGCAGAGCTCACCGGCCGGGGTGTTGCCTCATTCCTGCTGCACGGCAATCGGGACTTCCTCATCGGGCAGCGCTTCTGCGACCAGACCGGCTGCCGGCTGCTGCCCGATCCGGTGATCGTCGAGCTCGGCGGGGAGCGGGTGCTGCTGACCCACGGAGATGCCCTGTGCACGGACGACCCTGCGTATCAGGAGCTGCGCACCATCGTCCGGGCCGCAACCTGGCAGCGCCGCTTCCTCGATCTGCCTTTGGTCACCCGCTCGTTGCTTGCGAGCGAAGCGCGCGCCGGTAGCCGCGCTCACACCGCCCGCAGCGCTCCCACCATCATGGACGTCAACAGCCAGGCCGTGCAACAGGCCTTCCGCGCCACTCGGGCGCGGCGGATGATCCATGGCCATACTCACCGGCCGGCCGTGCACGATGCGCTGCTCGAAGGTCACCCCGTCCAGCGCATCGTGCTCGGCGCCTGGTACGAGCAAGGCAGCTACCTGCTCTACCAGGGCGGGCGCTACGAGCTGCGCACCCTGTCCCGGTAGGTTGTGACCGGGCCGCTGCCGCAGGCCGCGGGCGAGCCACCCCATCGATTCGTCCGATGAGCCGGCCACGCCTCGCGCCTGCTCCGGCCGGGCTCGCTCGGCCGCACCGGCTGCCAGCTGACGCGCTCCGGGAGGCGCGGCCATCGCCGGGCCGGGCGGCAGAGAGCCGCGATGAATCAGCGCATTCCCGGCCCGAAGACGCGGGCTCCAGGCCCCCCGCGGAACCGGATCATCATCCGCCCGGGCATGAGCAGCTTGAGCTTGCTCATCTGCTCGGGGCTCAGCACCGAGGAGAGCTTCTCGAGCGTCTCGTGGCGCGCCGCTCTGTGGGTGGCGCGGACCTGCTCCATGACCTTGCGCATGCGGCGACGGAGCCGGGCGTGCTCCTCGGCGAGGATCGCCTTCACCTTGCCCCGCTGGGCCGGCGTCAGGCCGAGCAGCACGGTGAGCTGCTTCATCCGCCTTTGCTCCATGCGGTGCATCATCGTGCGGAAATATCCCGAACAGGCCGGCCGGGCCGCCGGCGGCCCACTCGCGAGCGCCGCGCCCGTCATCCCCAACATCGCCAACAGGATCAGACTGCGTCTCATCATCATTCTCCCGCCGATTGGATCAACCGCTGTGCACTGTACCGGCGGGACCGGCGCCACACAGTAAGCAATGTTTGCAACCGCGCGCGGACGCCCCGAGCCGCCTCGGCAAGGCTCAACGCCTCGGCAGGCTGAGCTCGACCTCGAGCCCGCCTTGCGGGCGGTTGCGCAGCACCAGTTTGCCGCCATGCGCCTGGGCCACGTCGCGGGCGATGCTCAGGCCGAGTCCGCTGCCGCCGGTGCCGCGGTTGCGCGAGGACTCCAGCCGGTAGAACGGCTCGAAGACCCGCTCGAGCTCCTCGGCGGGGATTCCGGGCCCTTCGTCGCGGACGCCGATCCGCACCGCCTCCCCGTCCTCGATGACGATGTCGGCGCACCGGCCGAACTTCACCGCGTTGGCGACCAGGTTGGTCAGACAGCGCTTGAGGGCCTGGGGCCGGGCGAAGAGCGGCGCGAGCGCCCGTCCCGAGACGGTGACCTGCTCGCCCATCGCCGCGAATCCCTCGCGCACCGACTCGACCAGCGCGTTGACATCCACCGGCTCGCTCGGCTCGCGCTCGTTGAGGCCCCGGAACAGCGCGAGCGCCCCGTGCACCATGGCCTCCATCTCATCGAGCTGCCCGCCCAGGCGCGCCCGCAGCGCCGCATCCTCGATCAAGGTCTCGACCTGCAAGCGCAGCCGCGTGAGCGGCGTCTTGAGGTCATGGGACATGGCGGCGAGCACCCGGGTGCGGCTGTCGAGGTAGCGATGCAAGCGGTCCTGCATCGTGTTGAACGCGCGCGCGGCGTGACGCAGCTCGCGAGCGCCTTTTTCCTCGAGCTGCTCCGCCCGGCCACCCTGCCCGATGGCCTCCGCGGCCCTGGCGAGGCGCGACAGCGGGCGCGTGATGCCGCGCGTCGCGACAAAGAGCGCCGCCACCAGCACCGCCACGAGCAGCACCAGGTTGAGAATCAGGCTGGGCGGCAGCGGTATTTCCGGCGACAGGCGCGCGACACGGAAAACGAGCGGCGCTTGCGCGGCCGAACGGACGGTCACATCGTAAAACCGGCCCGGACCGCGGCTCGATTGGAACAGCGGGGCGGGAATCCGAATCACGTCCGCGGCCGGGGCGGCGGCCGGCCTCACCTCGACCCGGAACCTCTTGCCGAGGTCGCTGCGCAGATGCTTCGCCAGCAGACGGTGCTCATCGGTCCGAAAGGGCAACCGCACCGTGACGCGAAGCGGCAGCCGCAGTGCGAAGCGATGGGGCGCGTCCCGGAATCTGAACCAGCCGAATTCAAAGCGCCGCCTGATGAGCGGGCGCAGGCGCGCCCCCGCACCACCCCGCCGATAGACGCGCACCGCTCGGCCCGGGAAGTCCCGGCGGGGCTCGAGACCCCCTCCTCGCGGTAAGCCGCCCGCCGCCCGAGGCGCCTGTCCCGCAGAGGGCGGGCCGGGCACAGGGTGCCGGTTGGCCGCTGAAGCCCTCACGGGCGGCAGGATCCGCCCCGACCGCCTCCCGGAGCCTTGCCGCGCCAGGAAGCGGCCTGCGAGGCCCAGCGGCCCGAATGCCACTTGCCGGCCTTGCCATTGCTCGAGCACTTCGGCCCGCCGGGCCGCCGGCAGCCGCTCGAGCCGCATCGTGAGCCCCGTCATGCGCGCCGCCCACACCCGAGTGGTGGCCTGCACGAACATACGCTGCCCGTTGCGGGCGAGCAGGTAGAGCGTGACGGCCTGGGCAAGCAGCACGCCGAGCACCGTGGCCGCGATCAGCCGGCCGAAAAGCGATTGAGGCCACGGGGCGAAACGCACTCGATGTCCCGGCCGCCGCTCAGTCGGTCTCTACAGGCACGCCGATGACGTATCCCTCGCCGTAGACGGTCTTGATGATGCGCGGCGAGCGGGCGTCATCGCCAAGGATCTGGCGCAGGCGGCTGACCCGCACATCGATGCTGCGGTCGAACGGATCGGCCTCCCGGCCCCGCAGCAGCTCCGCCAGCTGCGTGCGCGAGAGCACACGGTTGCCCGCGGACAGCAGCACCGCGAGCAGCCGGTACTCCGCGCCGCTCAACGGCGCCTCGCCCTGCTCTGTGGTCAGCGTCCTGCGGGCGGTATCGAGCCGCCATCCGCCGAAGGAGAAGCCGCGCACGGTCTGCGGGTTCGGCTCGCGCGGGGCGTGGGCCGCGCGGCGCAACACCGCGCGGATGCGACCCAACAGCTCGCGGGGGTTGAAGGGCTTGGGCAGATAGTCGTCCGCCCCGAGCTCCAGGCCCACGATCCGGTCGACGTCCTCGCCGCGGGCGGTCAGCATGATCACCGGCACCTGCGAGCGGGTGCGCAGTTGCCGGCAGGCCGACAGGCCGTCCTCCCCGGGCAGCATCAGGTCGAGCACGATCAGGTCGACGTGGCTGCGTTCCAACACCCGGCGCATCTCGCGCGCATTCGCCACGACCGTCGTGCGAAAGCCCTGCTTGTCGAGGTACTGACTCAACAGCGTGCGGATTTCGCGATCGTCATCGACGATCAACAGGTGGGATCGGTCGGCCATTGCCCTGCCTCGTGATGATGAACGATACCGGACTTTGCGACCGCCGCGCCAGCAGGCCGTGCGGCGTGCACGTCCCGGACACCCGGAATGTAACGAATCGTCAAGAAAACCGGGCTCCGAAGTCCCGCCGCGCCGGCTGAACCGGATGCCGGCGAGTGTTACGAATCGTTTCCCGAGGGCTCAGGGCCGCTGCGGGGACGGCGACAACTTCAGGCCGATCACCAGATCGGCGACATTGGTGCCGGTGGGACCGGTGCGCACCAGCGCGCCCGCGGCCTCGAGCGCGGTGCCGGAATCGGCTCCTCGCAGGCACTCGTCCGGATCGAGCCCCGCGAGGACGATCCGCCCGCAGGTGTCCGCATCGACGAGGCCGCCCGCGTCCTGCGTGGGCCCGTCGCCGCCGTCCGTGCCGGCCGCGAGCAGCATCAGCTGCGGATAGCCCGCGATCAGCTTGGCGGCCGCCAGCGCCAGATGTTGATTACGCCCGCCGCGGCCGGGATGCTCGGGCAGGCGCACGGTCGACTCCCCGCCCCAGACACGCACCTGGACCTGTCCCAGCGCCAGCTCGTGAGTGAATTGCACCGCGAGCCGCGAGGCCTCCCCCGCAAAGCGCCGCGCCGCACGGCGCGCGGAAAGCTGCCGCTTGGCCGCGGCGGCCACGACGCCGTCGATCGCGGTGTCCACCGAGGCGATCACCTGGCGCTGAATCCGGTCTGCGCCGGCCGCAGGCGCCAGTATCCCGGACCCGATCAAGGCGGCATCGTCACCGGGCACATCCGACATCAGCAGCGCCCGTCCCTCCCGGCCCCCGAGCCGGGCGGCAAGCCGCCCGCCCTTGATCTGCGACAGGCGTGTGCGCCGGCTGTTGAGCTCCGCGATCGTGAGGTCCGTGGCAAGCCCTTGCCGCGAGACGCGCACGAGCTGCTCGAGCGTGACCCCGGCCTGGGGCACCTCCACCAGCGCCGACGCCCCGCCAGAGATCAAAAACAGCGGCGTTACCGCGGGCGGCAGCATCTCGAGCCACTCGAGCAGCCGCTGTCCGGCACGCAGCGAGCGCTCATCCGGCAGCGGATGGCCGCTTTCGTGAATCTCCACCCCCCGCATCTCGTGCAGCTCCCGCCCCACGTGCCCCGGCTTGGTCACGAGCAGCACCTCCTCGAGGGCATCCCCGAGCACCTCGCGCGCGCCGAGCACCATGGCGGAGGCCGCCTTGCCGATGGCCGCCCCCCACACCCTGCCCTCGAGGCGCCCCGGAGGTCGGCTCAGGGCCTCCCGCACGCAGCGCCGTCCATCGACCCGGGCCAATCCTGCCCGGTACAGCTCGAGCAACAGCTCGCGGCGCTCGGCACGGCTCATCGGGTGAGGCGTCTCGCTGCGGCGCCGCTCAGGCGTGGATGAGCTTGAGCGGCCCGCGCCCCTCGCGGCCGAGCATCCTCGCCTCGTCCGAGCGCTCCATCTGCAGCCGCTCCAGGTACTGCTGCGTCACATCGCCGGTCACGTACTCCCCGGAGAAGCAGGAGGTGTCGAACTCCTCGACGCGCGAGTCCTCGTGCCGGCAGGCGGCGATGAGGTCCTCGAGGTCCTGATAAACGAGCCAGTCCGCGCCGATCAGATGCGCGACCTCGTCCACCCGGCGGCCGCTCGCGACCAGCTCGCGCGCCGCCGGCATGTCTATGCCGTAGACGTTGGGATAGCGCACCGGGGGGGCGGCGGAGGCGAAGTAGACCTTGCGGGCCCCCGCCTCGCGTGCCAGCTCGATGATCTGCGCGGAGGTCGTGCCGCGCACGATCGAGTCATCGACCAGCAGAACGTTCTTGCCGCGAAACTCCAGATCGATGGCATTTAACTTGCGGCGCACCGATCTCTGCCGCTGTTCCTGGCCGGGCATGATGAAGGTGCGGCCGATGTAGCGGTTCTTGATGAACCCCTCGCGATACTTCAGGCCGATCCGCTGCGCCAGCTGCAGCGCGCTGGTGCGGCTGGTGTCCGGAATGGGAATCACCACGTCGATGTCGTGGTTGGGACGCTCGCGCAGGATCTTCTCGGCCAGGCGGTCTCCCATGCGCATGCGGGCCCGGTAGACCGAGATGTTGTCGATCTTCGAGTCGGGGCGCGCGAAGTAGACGTACTCGAAGATACACGGGGTGTGGCGGGCGCCCGTCACGCACTGGTGCGAGTGCAGCCGCCCGGCCTTGTCGATCAGCACCGCCTCGCCCGGCGCGATGTCGCGCACCAGGTGGAACGAGAGGCTGTCGAGCGCCACGCTCTCGGAGGCGAGCATCCACTCCGGCCCCCGGGGGGTATCGCGCTGGCCGAGCACGAGCGGGCGGATCCCGTTCGGATCGCGGAATCCCACGATGCCGTGACCGATGATCATGGCGATCACCGCATAGCCGCCGCGGCAGCGCCGGTACACCGCCTCGAGCGCCGTGAACACGTCCGCGCTGGTCACGCGCGGGGTACCGATGCGCTGCAGCTCGGAGGCAAACACGTTCAGCAGCACCTCGGAGTCGGAGCTGGTGTTGAGATGCCGCCGGTCCTCGCCGGCCAGCACTTCGGCGAGCTCCGCGGCGTTGGTCAGGTTGCCGTTGTGGGCGAGACAGATGCCGTAGGGCGAGTTGACGTAGAAGGGCTGAGCCTCGGAGGCGCCGTCGCAGCCGGCGGTCGGATAGCGGACGTGGCCGATGCCGACATTGCCTTTGAGGCCGAGCATGTGCTGCTGTTGAAACACATCGCGCACCAGGCCGCTGCCCTTGCGCACGCACAGGCCCGCTTCCCCGCTGGTGACGATGCCGGCGGCATCCTGGCCGCGATGCTGCAGCACCGTCAGCGCATCATAGAGTCGCTGATTGACCGCACCGGTGCCGACGAGTCCGACGATTCCACACATGCGCTACCTCACCGCGAGCACCCGTCCCGGGATCTTCAGTCCTGCCCGCCTGTCCGACTGCGGCCGTGCGCGGCTCTCGCCGCCCGCCCCGCCGGCCCCCGCCAGAGCGCGCAGCCCGTTGGCAATCGACTGGCCGTAGGGGATCAACGAGGAGCGCCGCCACCAGCCCTCCGTATCAAGGTGCAGCAGCTGCCCCAGGATCACGAACACGCCAAGCAGCACCGCCCCGCGGGCGGCGCCGAACAGAAAGCCGAGAAAGCGGTCCGTGCCGCTGAACAGTGACAGGCGCACGAAGTGCGCCACGATCATCCCGACCACCATGCCGACGAGCAGGATCAGCGCCACGATGATGACGCGCGCCGCCCACGGCCTCACCGCGGAGCCGGCGAGCAGGCCGCCGAGATGCGGCTCGACCAGGCGGGAGAAATGCCAGGCGACGAACAATGCGACCAGCCAGGTGGCGAGCGCGATGGCCTCACGCAGAAATCCCCTGACCGCCCCGCCGATGGCCGACAAGACGATCACCGCGATCACCACGTAATCGGCTGTGTTCATGGAACGGTGTTTTGCCAGGGAGCCTTCTGAGATCCGTCATTGCAAGCGTGAGCGCATCAGGAAAGCCCTTTTAGGCCGCTGTCGCGGGCGCGAGGTTCCCAAGGTCCTCTGAAGACCCCTCATCGCCAGTGCAGCGGTCCGAGGCACCCTGCGCCAACCGTCATCGCAAGCGCTGAGACCACCCGCAAACGGAAACGGCGCGCGGATTGTACAAGAGGGTGGCTTGCGCCGCTCGGCACCGTATCACTCATGCAGCACTTCGCCCCGGGCGATCGGGCGCAACCGCTGCGCCAGCCGCCCCGCCGCGGCCCGGCTCTGCGGACCGACCCATACGCGCCACCACATCCGTCCCCTGAGGCGCAGCGGAGCGATCGTCGCGGGAAGGTGCTGCAGGCGCAGCCGCTCGACCAGCCGCTGTGCATTGGCGCGGTCGGTGAAGCTGGCAAGCTGCACGACCCACCGAGCCGACGCCCGCGGCGGGTTGCGGCTCGGCGCCGGGACCGGCGGCTGAGGCCTGACCGCGCGGACCGGACTCGCCCGCCGCGACGGTGCTCTCGCGCTGCTCGGCAACCCGCCGTGCGAGGCCGGCCGGGGCCCCGCGACGATCGATGCCGCGGCCCGCGCCGAGGCGGGTGAGCTGTGCCGCAGCGCACGAGCGTGCGGGGGCGCCGGGGCGCTTTCCGGGGGCGGCTCTGGCAAGGCCCCTTCATCCGCGGCCCGGCTGATGCCGGGCCGCGGGGCGGACGGACGCAGCGCCAGCGTGTAGGAGTGGATCGGGGGCCGTGCCGCGGGCCTCGCCTCGGACTTGGCGGCAGGCGCAGGGCGAACGGAGAGAAAAGGGAGAGCGGGGGAGCCGTGCAGCACCGAGAGATTGGCCGCCGAGGAGCGAGCCGCCCGGCTTTGCAGAGACGCCTCCGGCCTTGCCCCTCCGGCTGCGACCGTGCTGCGAAGCGGTCCGGTCAACAGCTCCGGAACCAACAGCACGATCAACGCCACCAGGATGATGGCGCCCGTCAGTCGCTCTTTCACCAGCAAGCCTCTGATTGATCCGCGCGCACCCGCGCAGACTGATTCGCCTAGGGCCAGGCGCGACGGGCGTAGTGTACTTGATTGGGCCCGGTCCCGCGCCCCGTGTCGGGCAATTGGCGCCGCAGCGCGCGCGCGTGCGCGCCAATTGCAGGCCTGCTCAGCAAACCCCGAGCCACTCGAGCGCCGGCCCGACGGTCAGCACCGAGCCGCAGACGATGACCCGGTCGCCCGGGCGAGCCGCACGACGGGCGCTCTCGAGTGCCTCGCGCACCGAGCCCGAAAGAGCCGGATCGGCCGCCACGGCCGCGAGGCGTCGCGCCAACTCCGCGGCATCGATGCCCCGCGGCGGCGGCAGAGCGCACAGGAACCAGCCGTCGATCGCCGGTGCGAGCGCCGCTGCGATGGCCGCCGCGTCCTTGTCCCCGAGGATCCCGATCACCGCCAGCGTGCGCCCCCGACAGGGCCGCTCGCGCAACTGCGCACACAACACCTCGGCGGCGGGCGGGTTGTGCGCGATGTCGAGAATCCACTCGATCGCACCGGGCACGACTTGAAAGCGGCCCGCGAGGCGCACCCGGCCGAGAGCCGAGGCGACCGCGGCTTGATCGAGCGGCGGGGGGCGGCGCGCCTCGCACGACTGCGGCCCCGAGAGAGCCTCGAGCGCCGCGAGCGCCGTGGCCGCGTTGCGATACTGGATCGACCCCTGCAAGCGCGAGGGCGGCAGCTCGCCCAGCCGCAGCCTCGCGCCCTGGTAGCTCCAGCGCCCGCCTTCCTCGATGCGCCACGAGAAGTCCCGTTCGGCCACGACCGGCACCGCCCCCAGACGCTCGATGCTCGAGTACACGCTCTCGGGCATGCGGGGCGTGCCGAGCACTGCGGGCCGGCCCGGGCGAAAGACGCCGGCTTTCTCCGCGCCGATCTCATCGAGCGTGTCTCCGAGCCAGTCGCGGTGATCGAAGCCCACCGAGCACAGCACGGCCGCATCGGCATCCACCAGATTGACGGCATCGAGCCGGCCGCCGAGGCCGACCTCGAGCAGCGCGAACCGCACCGACCGCTCGGCGAACAGCCACAGCGCCGCCAGCGTGTTGTATTCGAAGAAAGTGAGCGAGATGTCCGCGCGTGCCGCCTCGATGCGCTCGAACGCCGCCACGAGCGCCGCATCATCGGCCTCGCTGCCGTCGATGCGGACACGCTCGTTGTAGCGAATGAAATGCGGCGAGGTGAACAGGCCCGTCGAGCAGCCCGCCGCGAGCAGCAACGCCTCCAGGTGCGCCGCCGTCGAGCCCTTGCCGTTGGTGCCGGCGACCGTGATGACCGTGGCGGCCGGCCGCTCGAGCCCGAGCCGGCGCGCGACCTGCCGGACCCGATCGAGACCGAGGTCGATCGCCTTCGGATGCGCCGCTTCCTGGCGCGAGAGCCACTGCTCGAGCGACGCACTCATGCGTGAAGCGCCTCCGGCGCGCGCCTCGCCGGTCCGCACCGCCTGCTCAGGTCGCCGCCTGCGGCAGCTTCAGGAGCAGCCGCAGCATCGCGGCGATGCGCTCGCGCATCTGGCGCCGGTCGACGATCATGTCGAGCGCGCCGTGATCGAGCAGGAACTCGCTGCGCTGAAAGCCTTCCGGCAGCGTCTCACGCACGGTCTGCTGGATCACGCGCGGGCCTGCGAAACCGATGAGCGCGCGCGGCTCGGCGATGTTCAGATCCCCGAGCATGGCAAGGCTCGCGGACACCCCGCCGGTGGTCGGATCGGTCATCACGGAGACGAACGGCAGCCGCGCCTCCTTCAGCTGCGCCAGCGCCGCCGCCGTCTTCGCCATCTGCAAGAGCGAGTACAGCGCCTCCTGCATGCGCGCCCCGCCGCTTGCCGTGAAGCACACGAGCGGCTTGCGGTGCTCGATGCAGTGGTCCACCGCCCGCTTGAAGCGCTCCCCGACCACCGATCCCATCGAGCCGCCGAGGAACTGAAACTCGAACGCGCAGGCGACGACGGGCAGCCCCTGCAGCCCGCCGGCGAGCACGATGAGCGCGTCGGCCTCTCCGGTGGCCTTCTGTGCCTGCGCGAGACGGTCCTTGTACCGCTTGCTGTCGCGGAACTTCAGCGGGTCCTCCGGACTGATCTGCGCGCCGAGCTCCTCGGTCGAGTCCGGGTCGAGAAAAGCATCGAGACGCTCACGCGCGCCGATACGCATGTGGTGCGAGCACTTGGGACACACATATACGTTGCGCTCGAGCTCGGCGCGATAGAGCACCGCATCGCACGAGGGACACTTGATCCACAACCCCTCGGGCACCGAGCGCGTGCGCCGCTCGGTCTTGATGCGCGAGGGCATGATCTTCTCGAACCAGGACATAGGCTTTCCGCTGTTTGCTCTAGCGCGCGATGATAGCCGATCGCTCCCGCGCCGGCCCGCCGGGCAGCGCGAACGCCTCCGGGTAGCGCACCGCCCACAGGTACAGTCCGCTCGCCGGCGCCGTCGGGGCGGCGAGCCGCCGGTCCCTTCCGGCGAGCACCTGTGACGCCCACTCCGGCCGCGCCTCCCCCTTGCCGATGGCGATCAGCAGCCCGGCGATGTTGCGCACCATGTGATGCAGAAAGGCATTCGCAACGGCCTCGATCGTGAGCCAGTCCTCCTCCCGCCACACCGCAAGGCGCTCCAGGCGCCGGATCGGGGACTTCGCCTGACATTGCGCGGCGCGAAAGGCGCTGAAATCATGCTCACCGGTCAGGAGCGAGGCGGCCTGCGCCATGGCGCGCTCATCGAGCGGCCGGTGCACCCAGGTCACCGCCCGTGCGGCCAGCGCCGAGCGGGCCTGGCGATTGAGGATGAGGTAGCGATAGGTTCGCGCCTCGGCCGAGTAGCGCGCGTGAAAGTGCGCAGGCACCGGCCGCGCCCACGAGACGCTGATGTCGCGCGGCAGGCGCGAGTTGGCGCCCAGCACCCAGGCGCGCAGGCTGCGCTCGGCGCGGGTATCGAAGTGGGCCACCTGACCGCGGGCGTGCACGCCGGCATCGGTCCGCCCGGCACACACCAGGCTCACCGGCTCGGCGGCCACCTGCGATAACGCCGCCTCGGCCAGCCCCTGTACGCTCGCACGGCAGGGCTGGGCCTGCCATCCGACATAACAGCTTCCCTGATATTCCAGGCCTACGGCGATGCGCGTCATGGCGCCGAAGCGATCACCGGCGCCGCGCGCGCCGCTGTGAGCGCAAAGACCTCAACCGGGCAAGGACTCCAGCAGCCGGCCGGCCTCCTGCCGCTGCCCGGCGGAGCCCTCGTGCATCACCTCCTCGAGAATGCTGCGCGCACCCTCCGGATCGCCCATGTCCATGTAGGCGCGGGCCAGATCGAGCTTGGTGCCGACCTCGCTCGGGGTGACCGGCTCGAGCTCGGCCATCTTCGGATCGACCGAGATCTCGTGCTGCTCGGAGAGATCGGCGTGCGGCACCGTCACGGTGCCCACGTCGAAGTCGAGCCCGCCCGCAGCCCGAACCGGCTCGTCCCCGACATCGAAATCGACATCGGCGCTATCGAGGGCGGTCAGGCGGGACGTCGCGGCGGCGTCGCGGCCGTTTGGCGATTCGCCCGACAGGATCGACTCGAGCTCGCTCTCATCGATCTGCCAGGAGCTGGTCGTGCCGGTCGGCACGGGCGCGGCATTCGGCTCACCGGCGGCGTCGGCCAGGGCCAGGGTCCGGCGCGAGCGCTCGTCCAATCCGGCCACCAGGGTGGGAGCATCGGACTCCGCGCCCGGATGAATTGCCGTCTCGAACGTGCCGAGATCCAACCCCAGGTCATCGATCTCCAGTTCCGCGGTGCGGTCCGAGCCCTGGCTGAGCGCTGCGACCTTCTGCCGGAGCGCCGCGTGCTCGGCCAACGGCAAAGCCGGCTGCTCGACCGTCGGCTCGGCACCCTCGGGGACGTCGGCCGTGGCCACCAGGCGATCGGGCATCTCGCGCGTCAGGCCGGTCTCGGCGGCGGTCGAATCCAGATCGGCCAGCGCGGCGTTGATATCCGTGACGGTGCCGGTATCGTTGTGAGTGCCGCTCTCCCCGCCGGTGTCGGCGTCCCCGAGCGCGGCATCGAAATCGAGGTCGAGCGCGCCGGCCGCACCGGCGGCTGTCGCAATCGGGACCGCGGTACCGATGGGATCGAAATCCACCCGGGCCTGACCGCCCTCGAGATCGAGGTCCACCCCGCCCGATGCCGCGCCGCTCACCCCGGCGTCGGCAAACAGCGGGTCCTCGGGCGCCAGCTGACGGCCCATGATGATGACCTTTTCCCACTCTCCCGGGGCAGCCTCGGCGCGCGACTCGGCCAGCTCGTGCGCGGTCTGGACGAACTGCTCCTTGTTGCCCCAGACGAAGAACACTTCCAGGAGCTTGAGCTTCAGATCCCGCCGCTCGGGCTCGCGGCCGATGGCAAGACGGATGAGGTCGGCAGCCTGGTCGTACAGGCCATACGCCATGTGGAAATCCGCTTCCGCGAGCGGATCGCCCTGCTCGAGGTTGAGCGCGGTCTCGCTGCTGATCGTCTCGTCCGTGGTGACATGCTTGGCCACCAGAGAAGCGGCGCCCTCTTCGGCGGCAAAGCGCGGATGCTCGAGAGTCGTCTCGCCCACGTCAAAGCCGCTTTCCGTGCGGGCGCCGGCCGGCGCCGCCGGCGGCTGCGCGGCGCGTTCGGCCGAGACCGCTTCGAGCAACTCATTGCCCGCCGCCTCGCGGCGCGCGCGCAGGCGGCCGGAGGCGAGAAAAGCCGCCAGCAGCACAACCAATCCCACCGCAGCCCACCAGTAGCGCCGCAGGGTGCCGAGCAGGAAATTCAACAACGAAGGTTGCGGCGCCGGCTGCGGGCGCGACACGGCAGCCGTGACCGGCCTGCCCGCCGAGGTGGAAGCGGCCGAACGGGCGCGTACGCGGGACGCAACCGTCGCAGCCGCAGCGCCGGCAGCCTTCGCCTCAGGTCGGACCGCCGCGGAGGCGGGCGTGCGTCGGGCCACGGCCTGAAGCTGTGCCAGCGCGGCGCTCTTGACCTGCAGCAGCCGCTTCTCTTTGGCGAGCTCGCCCTGCAGCGTCTGCACCTGAGTCTTCAGCGCCTGCAGCTCGCCGGCGGCGGCCGCATTGCCGGCCCCGCTGCGCGCGCCGCCGCCGGGGGCACGCTTCGGGGCCACCAGGCGCAGCCTGCCCGGACCGGCACTGCGAGCCTGAAGGGCGTTGTCCCACGCCTCGGTCTGGTGACGGATCTCCCCCCAGGCCGCCGCCGGGGAAATGTGCCGCACCGAGGAGCGGGCCGGGATGGTCAGCACCGCGCCCGAGCGCAGCAGGTTCATGTTGTGATCGAAAGCCTGCGGGTTGGCCTGATAAATGGCGACCATCCACTGGCGCGTGCGCGCGGCCTGCAGGCCCGAGCCGCTGATGCGGCTTGCGATTCCGGAGAGCGTATCGCCCCGCCGTACCGGCACCGAATGCAGCCGGCTCGCGCTCGAGGGGACTGGCGCCGCCGCCGGGGAAGCCGGGGGTTGCGGGGCAGCGACCGGCGGCCGGATCTGCCCTACCCGCTGCCCGGCGCCCACCACGGGCGCGGCGATCGCCCGGCTCGCCCGGGCGCGCTGAGGCATGTACACCGGCGGATCGAGCAGCAGCGTGTACTCGCGGATCATGACCCCGCGATCCCAGCTGGCCTTCACCAGCAGGGTCAGAATGGGATCGGTGACCGGCCGCTGCGAGGTGATGTGCACGATCACCCGGCCGCCTGCGGCTCGGATGACCTTGGCCTGCGCACCGTTCAGGTAGATCGGGCGGTTCAGCCCGTACTGGGCAAACGTGGCACTCGAGGCGACACCCACGGTGAGGCTCTGAAGCGCGCCCGGCGTCGGATCGATCAATGCGATCCGCGCATCGAGGGGCTGATCGAGATGGGACCGTACGTGGATGTTCCCGAGGCCCAGAGCGAGCGCCACCCCCGGCACGGCCAGCAGCGCTAGCACCGCCAGGCTTGAGTGTTTGGCGACCATTACCACTCCCCGCAAGGCATAGGTGGGTAAAACCCTTTATGAAAACAAATGAATGGCCGAATCTGGCGGCTCATCGGGCGTGGCCCGCAATATAACTTAATATTGGCTGTCATACCAAAGCCGCCGGCGGTCCGAAGTCAAATTTCCCCGCCAGCCGGTCGATCTTTACTCATTCTGGCACGGCAAACTGTGTCGCGCTTCGTAGACTCGTCCATTTGCGCGCTCCGGGCGGCACGTAAAGCAGCCCTCGGACCATGATCCTCGCCAGGCGCGGCGAGCGACGAGCCTCGGCACGCGCCCACGGGGGGTGCGCGCGGGGCGCTCTTCGGACGCACTCCTCAGGGGCGCCGCCGCGCGATGTCCGGGGTCACCGAGCGTACATCGGCATTCTGCGCCCGCTGCCGCAGGTAATGATCCATCAGCACGATCGCGAGCATGGCTTCGGCAATGGGCGTGGCACGCAGGCCGACGCAGGGATCGTGCCGGCCCGTCGTGACCACCTCTACCGCCCGGCCCTCGATATCGATGGTCCGGCCCGGCACCTGGATGCTGGAGGTCGGCTTCACCGTCAGATGCGCCACCACGTCCTGCCCCGAGGAAATGCCTCCGAGGATACCGCCGGCGTTGTTGCTGGCGAAGCCCGCGGGAGTGAGCTCGTCGCGATGCTCGCTGCCTCGCTGCGCGGCGGCGAGGGTGCCGGCGCCGATCTCGACCGCCTTGACCGCGTTGATGCTCATCAACGCGGCGGCGATATCCGCATCCAGCCGGCCGAAGACCGGCTCGCCGAGACCGGGCGGCACTCCCGTGGCGATCACGGTGACGCGCGCCCCGATCGAATCGCCCTCTTCGCGCAGCCGCCAGATCAGCGCCTCGAGCTCCTCGATGCGTGACGGGTCGGGGCAGAAGAACGGGTTCCGGTAGGCAAATTCCACCTCCCGCGGCTCGAGCACGAGGGAGCCGATCCGGCTGAGATAGCCGTGAATGCGCACCCCCAGGCGGCTCGCCAGGTACTTGCGGGCGATCGCTCCGGCAGCCACCCGCATCACCGTCTCGCGTGCCGAGGAGCGCCCGCCGCCGCGGTGATCGCGCAGGCCGTATTTCTGCTGGTAGGTGTAATCGGCGTGCCCGGGGCGGAAGCGGTCCTTGATCTTCTCGTAATCGCGCGAGCGCGCGTCGGTGTTCTCGATGAGCAGCCCGATCGGAGTGCCGGTCGTGCGGCCCTCGAACACGCCCGAGAGAATGCGCACCTGATCGCTCTCGCGGCGCTGACTGACGAAGCGCGAGGTGCCCGTGCGGCGCCGGTCGATGTCCTGCTGCAGATCGGCCTGCTCGAGCGCGAGCCCCGGGGGGCAGCCGTCAACGATGCCGCCGAGCGCCGGACCGTGGCTTTCCCCGAAGGTGGTCACCGTAAACAGCTTGCCGATGGTGTTGCCGGACATTTAACAAGCCTCCAACCGCGCACGCCATGCAGCGCCGCCGATGCCTTCGATTGGATCGTGAATCACGGGGGCTTCACCGTCCTCGGGCGCGAAGCTGCTCGGCGCTGAGGAGAAACACACCGCCGCCGCCGCGCTCGAACTCGAGCCACAGGAACGGCAGCTGTTTGAAGGCGCGGCGCACGGCCCGCTCGGTATTGCCGACCTCCACGACGAGCAGCCCCTCCGGCAGCAGGTGATCGGCCGACTCCCCCAGGATGATTCGCACCGAATCGAGACCCGCGCGGCCCGCGGCCAGCGCGAGCGGCGGCTCGTGACGGTACTCGGGCGGCAGGCTCGCCAACTCCCTCCTGCCCACGTAGGGCGGATTGGACACTATGATATCGTAGCGCTCGGCGCCGAGGGCGCTGAAATGATCGCCGCGCACGAGGCGCACCCGCCGGCCGAGGCGGTGGCGGCGCACGTTGATCGCGGCAACCTCCAGGGCATCGGCCGAGATGTCCACCGCGTCGACGTGCGCGCGCGGAAACGCCTTGGCGCTGGCAATGGCGATGCAGCCCGAGCCGGTGCCCACATCGAGGATCCGGCGCACCCGGCGCGGATCGATCCAGGGCGCGAACCGCCGCTCGATGAGCTCGGCGATCGGCGAGCGGGGGATCAGCACCCGCGGATCGACGCGAAAGGAAAGCCCGGCGAACCAGGTCTGCCCGGTGAGATAGACCGCCGGAATCCGCTCGCGGATGCGCCGGGTGATGAGTTCCTCGGCGCGCCGCGCCTCGCGCGCGCCCACGCGCCGGTCGTAGACGGTGTCCTCGAAGTGCGGCAGGCCCAACGCATGCAGCACCAGCGCCGCCGACTCGTCCCAGGCGTTGTCGGTGCCGTGGCCGAAAAAGACGCGGGCACGCTGCAGCCGGCGCGCGCCCCGGCCGATGAGTGCACGCACCGACAAGGCAGGGCGGCGCGGCGCCGCGAAGCGGCCGTGCTCCCCGGCACCGCGCCTGCGGCCGGCGCGCTCCCGCGCGCTGCGCGCGCGCTCGGTATGAAATAATCCGCTCATGTCCTCTCGTCTCTTCTGGCCCCTGGTCGGGCTGCTGTGCCTCACCGCCGCGCTCGCAGGGTACCGGCTGGCCGGTGGGCCGGACAACCCGCACCCGGCGCCCGGCTACGGCACCTGGCTGCCGCAGCCGCGGCCCCTCGAGCGCTTCCGCCTCACCGACAGTGCCGGGCGCCCGTTCACCCGCGCCGATCTGAAAGGCCGGGTGAGCCTGGTGTACTTCGGCTACACCCACTGCTCGCACGAGTGTCCCGACACGCTTGCCATGCTGGCGCGCGTGCAGCGTGCCGTCGGGCTGGCGCGCCTGCAGGTGCTGTTCGTCACCCTCGATCCGCGGCGCGACACCCCGGCCGTGCTCACCCGCTACCTGCGCCGCTTCGACCCTGACTTCATCGGCCTGACGGGCACGACCGCCGGGCTGCGGCGGCTCGCGCGCGGCCTCGGGGTGGCACTCGGCAAGGTTGCGCTGCCCGGCGGCGGCTATACTTTCGAGCATACCGTGGCGGTGTTCCTGTTCGATGCGCGCGCCCGGGAGGCCGCGGTGTTCATGCCGCCCTTGCACGCCCGGCGGCTCGCCGCGGCGCTGCGGCGCAGGCGGCGGCGGTTGCTCGACCCGACCTGAGATGCGGAGATTCCAGCGACAATGACAGGCGCCACGGGATCGCCGACGCTGCGCGCACGCGCGTTCGTCGCCATGCAGTACCTGTTGCCGCAGCATCTGCTCTGCAGAGCCGTGCGGCGGCTGACACGCGTGCGCCTGCGGCCCGTGAAGAACGCGCTGATCGGCGCCTTCGTGCGCCATTTCCAACCCGATATGAGCCAGGCGGCCGATCCGGACCCGCTGAGCTACCCGACGTTCAACGCCTTCTTCACCCGCGCACTCAAGTGCGGGGCCCGTCCCTGCGAGCCCGATGCGCGCCTGTTCGCCTCGCCGGTCGACGCAACGGTGAGCCAGATCGGCCGCCTCGACGGCTCGAAGATCCTGCAGGCCAAAGGGCACGAGTACACCGTGGAAGCACTGCTCGGCGGCCCCTCGATGGGGTCGCAGCGCTTCGCCGGCGGCTCCTTCGCCACGCTGTACCTGGCTCCATGCGACTATCATCGCGTCCACATGCCCGCATCGGCCTGCCTGCGGGAAGCCTGGTTCATCCCCGGGACGCTGTTCAGCGTCAATGCCGCCACCGCGGCCGCGGTGCCCGGATTGTTCGCGCGAAACGAGCGGCTGGTCCTGCTGTTCGAGTCCGGGCCGCTCACCTTTGCCGTAGTGTTGATCGGGGCATTGTTCGTCGGCAGCATGAGCACGGTCTGGCACGGAGAGCTCGCCCCGCGCAGCCCTCGGGTCCCGACCCGGCTCGCGCCGCCCGCCGCCGCCGCGATGCGGCTCGAGAAAGGCGCCGAGCTCGGCCGTTTCAACATGGGCTCGACGGTCATCGTGCTGCTGCCGCACGGGACGATCGGATGGCGGCCGGAGCTTGCCCCCGGCGGCTGCGTGCAGGTCGGTCAGACGCTCGGCTGGCTCGAGGGCCAAGCCGGCCCCTCGGGCGCGCGATGAGGGCAGACTGGCAACCCACCGCCTCCACGGCCATGCTGAAGCGGCGCGCGGCCCTTTTATCCCGGGCGCGGGAATTCTTCGCCGAGCGCGGCGTGCTCGAGGTGGACACCCCGCTGGTGATCAATGCGCCGGTGACGGACGTGCACATTCACTCGGCGCGTGTGCTCTTCGAGGACACCGGCAGTCCGTCCAGAAGGTACTTCCTGCACACCTCGCCGGAATACGCCATGAAGCGCCTGCTCGCGGCAGGCGCCGGAGACATCTATCAGATCTGTCACGTGATCCGCTCGCTCGAGCGCGGACGGCTGCACAATGCCGAGTTCACGCTGATCGAGTGGTATCGCCGGGGGGTTTCGCTCGATGCGCTCATGCAGGAAGTCGCCGCGCTGCTGCGCCGGCTGCTCGCGCCCGCGGGCGCGCAACGGCGCACCGAGCGTATCAGCTATCGCGAGGCCTTCCTGAGGGAGCTCGCGATCGACCCGTTCACGGTGGCCGAGCAAGCGCTCGCGCAGGCGGCGCACGAGGCGGGACTCGCCGCCGGCGCCGCGGGTCGCGACGAGCTGCTGGAGTTTCTGATGGGCACGCGGATCGGGCCGCGCCTCGGGCGCGGAACGCTGACGTTCGTGTATGGTTACCCGGCGAGCCAGGCGGCGCTCGCCCGTCTGGATGCGGCCGACCCGCGCGCGGCCGAGCGCTTCGAGCTGTATTGCGAGGGGGTGGAGCTCGCCAACGGCTTTCACGAGCTTGCCGATCACCGGCAGCAGCGCGCACGCTTCGAGGGCGACCTCGCCGAGCGCCGGCGCCGCGGCCTGCGTGCGGAAAGTCTCGACGAGCGGCTGCTCGCGGCCCTGCAGGCGGGCCTGCCGGATTGCTGCGGGGTGGCGCTCGGCTTCGAGCGCACGCTCATGCTCGCCACGGGCGCCGAGCGCATCGACGATGTCCTGCCCTTCCCCATCGAGCGGGCCTAGCGGGGGTTTGCGGATGACATACACGGCCAGACGATACGACTTCCAGGACAAGCGCCGCGGCTACGGGCAGCTGGCCGCGGACCTGCAGGCGCTGCTCGCCGGAGAATCCGACCTCATCGCCAACGCCGCCAACACCGCGGCGCTGCTGTTCGATGCGCTGCCCGCGGTCAACTGGGCCGGCTTTTACTTCCTGCGCGGCGCGCAGCTGGTGGTGGGCCCCTTCCAGGGCAAACCGGCCTGCGTGCGCATCGCCCTGGGGCGGGGCGTGTGCGGCACGGCCGCCGAGCGGCGCGTCACGATCGTCGTGCCGGACGTGCACGAGTTTCCCGGTCACATCGCCTGCGATGGCGCGTCACGCTCCGAGATCGTGGTGCCGCTGATCGGCGAGCGGCTGTTGGGCGTGCTCGACATCGACAGCCCCGAGCCCGGGCGCTTCGACGACGAGGATGCTCGCGGGCTTGAGCATGCCGCGGCCCTGTTCCTCGCCGCCAGCACCCTCACCGAGCACGCATGAGGCTACTGCTTGGCGCGCGAGACGTACTGGCCGGTGCGCGTGTCGATGCGGATGATCTCGCCCTGATCGATGAAAAGCGGCACGCGCACCACCGCGCCGGTCTCCAGCTTGGCCGGCTTCTGGCCGCCCGTGGCCGTATCGCCGCGCAGGCCGGGGTCGGTCTCGACGATCTGCAGCTCCACGTGCGCCGGCGGGTTCACCACCAGCGGCTCGCCGTTCCACAGCGTCACGATGCACACGATCCCTTCCTTCAGCCACTGCGCATTCTCGCCCACGGCGGACTTGCCCGCCGTGTACTGCTCGAAATTGTCCGGCATCATGAAGTGCCAGAAATCCCCGTCCTGGTAAAGATACTGCATCTCGCAGTCGACCACATCCGCCGCTTCCAGCGAATCGCCGGACTTGAAAGTCTTCTCGATGGTCCGGCCGGTCCTGAGGTTGCGCACCTTGATGCGGTTGAACGCCTGGCCCTTGCCGGGCTTGACGAACTCGTTCTCGACCACGGCGTACGGATCGCCATCGAGCAGGACTTTCAGACCCGAGCGGATCTCGGCGGTGGTGTAGCTGGCCATTTCTTTCTTTCTCGCACCCGGAGCGGCAGAATGCGCGCCCACTCCGATCAAAGGGCCGCGTATGATAACGGCATCGGGTAAGCCCCGCCAGCGCCGCGCCTCCACCTGGCAGCAGCAGCTCGCCGAGGCGGTCACACGGCCCGAGCAGCTTGCCGAGGCGCTCGGCCTGCCGCCCGAGCGGCTCGGCGCCTCGGCCGCGGCGGCCCGCCTCTTCCCGCTGCGCGTGCCGCGCAGCTTCCTTGCCCGCATCCGCCCGGGCGATCCCGACGACCCGCTGCTGCGCCAGATCCTGCCGGTGACCGAGGAGCTGACCGAGCATCCCGGCTATGGCGCCGACCCGGTCGGGGAGCACGCGGCCGTGCGCGCTCCGGGGCTGCTGCAGAAATACCGCGGCCGCGCGCTGCTCATCACCACCTCCACCTGTGCGGTGCACTGCCGTTACTGCTTCAGGCGGGAGTTCCCGTACACCGAGCAGATCGGCGAGGGCCCGCGCTGGGCCGAGGCGCTCGCGCAGATCGCACGGGACGCCTCGCTCGAGGAGATCATCCTGAGCGGCGGGGATCCGCTGTCGTTGAGCAATGCCCGCCTGGCGAGCCTCGGCCGCTCGCTGGCGGCCATCCCCCACGTGCGCCGCCTCCGCGTGCACACACGCCAACCCGTGGTGCTGCCCGACCGGGTCGACGAGGGCCTGCTGCAGTGGCTGCGCTCGGCATCCCTTCCCATCGTCTTCGTGTTGCACATCAACCATCCGCGTGAGATCGACGAAGCGGTGGCGGAGGCGTGCGCAGCCTTGCGCGCCACGGGAATCACCCTGCTCAACCAGTCGGTGCTGCTCGCCGGGGTCAATGACGAGGCCGATGTGCTCGAGGAGCTCTCGCAACGGCTGTTCCGCGCCGGAGTGCTCCCCTACTACCTGCACGCGCTCGACCCGGTGCGCGGGGCGGCGCATTTCGCGGTGCCCGATGAGCGCGCCCGCTCGATTGCCGGCGTGCTCGCGGCGCGGCTGCCCGGCTACCTCGTTCCGCGGCTGGTACGGGAAACGCCCGCAGCGGCGGCGAAGGTCGCGCTTTCACCGCGACTGTGAGGTGAGCCGCATCACCGCCTCGGGCATCGGGGCGCTGCAGGCCGGTGTGCGAAATTGCACATAAATGAGAGCCCGGTCCGGCCGGCTGCCCGCGGGCCGCTAGAATCGGTCTGATCGCCAGGGACGAGAGACTTTCAGGAGCCACATTGTCCGAGCCCGCACCCCCCGCCCCGCCGCATGAAGCGCCTGCCGCTTCGGGGCACCCTGCCGATGCGATCCTGCGGGTCCAGGAAGGCATCGTGATCGATGCCAACTCCGCATGGGTCGAGCTCTGCGGCGCCGGCAATGAACCGATCGGCGAGCCGGTGATGGACTTGTTCGAGGAGAGCTGCCGGCCGGCGCTGAAAGGAGCGTTGTCCGCCTGTCTGCAGGGCCGTTGGAGCGGCCACACGCTCAAGGCCGGCGTGCTGCGCGCGGATCGCAGCGTGGTGAGCACCGAGGTCGCGCTCGGGCTCACCGAGCAGACCCCGTACGGACTGTGCATCCAGCTCACGGTGCCGGGCCCCCGGCACGAGCCGCCCGATGAGCGCGGGCGCATCGCGCAGCTCGAGCACGCCGCGCGCATCGACCGCACCACCGGCCTGCTGCACCGGCGGGAGCTGCTGGAAACGCTGCACGGCCGTCTGCCGGTCGCCCTGCAGGGCGGGGTGCGAGGGCTCGCCCTCGTGAAGCTCGACCGCTTCGCAGCGATCGAGCGCGAGCTCGGCGCCACGGCGAGCGAAGAGGTGCTCGCCCATTTCGCCACCTTGCTGAAGGAGACGCTTCACCCGAGCGAGATTGCCGGCCGCTTTGGCGGCGTGAGATTTCTCGTATTGCTGCAGCGGGGCAACGAGCGCGACCTGACGGCCTGGGCGCAGCAGCTGGTGGCGCAAGCGCCCAGGCGCCCGCTGCGCGTGCTCGACAAGACCGTCACGGCCACGTGCACGGTCGGCCTCGCCATCGTGCCGGCCGGATCGAAGAGCATCGACTCGGAAATCGCCGCGGCGGCCGAGGTCTGCGCCCGGGCGGCACAGCGTGGCGGCAACCAGGCGCTCGCCTCGTGGGGCGCAGGCGGCGGGGCCGTCGCGCACGAGGAGATCTGGACCAAACGGATCAAGAGCGCGCTGCTCGAGAACCGCTTCCGCCTGGTGAAGCAACCCGTGGCGAGCCTGGGCGGCGGCGATCCGCGGATGTTCGACGTGCTGCTGCGCATGGTGGACAACCAGGGCAAGGAGGTGCTTCCGGGGGAGTTTCTGCCCGCGGCCGAGCGCAACGGCCTGCTGAAGAACATCGACCGCTGGGTGGTCGCCGCCTCGCTGTCCTTTGCCGCGCAGAACCGACCCGCCTGCCTGTTCGTGCGGCTCTCGAAGGAGACCGTACAGGATCCCTCGTTTCTCGCCTGGCTGGACGGGCACGTCCGCTCGACCCGCGCCGACCCGGCGCGCGTGTGCTTCCAGGTGACCGAGGCGGTCGGTGCCGCCCAGCCGCAGACGAGGGCGCTCGCCGCGAAGCTGCGCCAGTGGGGATTTCGCTTCGCGCTCGAGAGCTTCGGCTCGGGCGCCGGCTCACCGGCCCTGCTCGAATCGATGCCGCTCGATTTCGTGAAAATCGACGGCGCGCTCGTGCAGGCGCTGTCGCGCGACAAGGAGCTTCAGCAGCGCGTGCGGGCGCTGGCCGAGGTGGCCGCCGGACGCGCCATCCGCACCATCGCCGAGCGGGTCGAGGACGCGAACACCATGGCGGTGCTGTGGCAGCTCGGCATCGAGTACATCCAGGGCTATTTCGTCAACGCCCCGGAGGACGTCGTGCTGAAAGCCGACGAAGGCACGGCACGGCTGCGCGCCTTGAGCGAGACGGCGCAGGTGCGCAGCCTCGGCGAGCCGCGCTCCCGGTAAGCGTGCTCAAGGCCCGGGGGCGCGCGCCTCCAGCCGATCGATGCTGCGCGGCCAGCCCCGCGGCAGGAAAGCCCCACGCCGGGCGCGTTCGCCGCGATAGCTTTTGAGCTCGCCCCACTCCAGGATCTTCTGCTTCTCGCCCGAGCACAGCACCAGGGTGCCTTTCGGCGCGACCACGGCAACGGCGGCGAGCCGTTCCTCGCGCGCGGCGGCCTTGCCGCCCGGAATGTCGTACAGCTTGTTGCCCTTGCCGCGCGGCATCTCCGGCACCTCGCCCACCGGGAAGGCAAGCAGCTTGCCCTCGCTGCTCACCGCCACCACCAGAGCATCGGGCGATGTCACCTGCGCCGGCGGCAACGCCAGCGAGTTGTCCGGCACGTTGAGCACGGTCTTGCCCGCGCGCCGATCGGTGATCAACTCCTTCAGGCGCACGGTGAAACCGTAGCCCGCATCGCTCGCGAGCAGCCACAGATCCTCCGGCTCCCCCATCAGCACCCCGGCGAACCTCGCGCCGTCCGGAGGGTTCAGCCGCCCGGAAAGCGGCTCGCCCTGGCCTCGCGCCGAGGCCAGCGAATGCGCCGGCAGCGCATAGGTGCGCCCGGTGCTGTCGAGGAACACCGCCGGCTGCAGGCTGCGCCCGCGCGCCATCGCCTGGAAGGCATCGCCGGCCTTGTAAGAGAGCGTGCGCGGATCGATCTCGTGCCCCTTGGCCGTGCGCACCCAGCCGCCGGTCGAGAGCACGACGGTCACCGGCTCGTTCGGAATGAGCGTCGTCTCATCGATGGCCTGCGCCGCTTCCCGCTCGATGATGCGGGTGCGGCGGGCGTCGCCGTACTTGTCCGCGTCGGCGCGAATTTCGCCCGCCACCAGCCGCTTGAGCCTCGCCTCGCTCGCAAGCGCCTGCTCGAGCTCGCGCCGCTCGGCGGCCAGGGCTCGCTGCTCCTCGCGGATCTTCATCTCCTCGAGCCTCGCCAGGTGGCGCAGCCGGGTGTTGAGGATCTCCTCGGCCTGCTCCTCCGAGAGCGTAAAGCGCTTCATGAGCACCGGCTTCGGCTCCTCCTCGCGCCGGATGATGCGGATCACCTCATCGAGGTTCAGATAGACGATGAGCAGCCCCTCGAGAATGTGCAGCCGCCGGCTCACCTTCTGCAGACGGTGCTGCAGACGGCGCTTGACGGTGAGCACGCGAAACTGCAGCCATTCCGTGAGGATGCTTCTCAGCCCGAGCACGCGCGGGCGGCCGTCGAGGCCGATGATGTTGAGGTTGACCCGGTAATTGCGCTGCAGATCGGTGGTGGCGAACAGGTGATTCATCACCTCCGCCAGGTCCACGCGGCTCGAGCGCGGCACGAGCACCAGGCGCACCGGGTGCTCGTGATCGGACTCATCGCGCACGTCCTCGATCATCGGCAGCTTCTTGGCGCGCATCTGCTCGGCGATCTGCTCCTGCACCC
>JAJYUA010000038.1 GCA_021792755.1 Pseudomonadota bacterium | reverse complement strand
CAGCGGCTATCTGGTGGAGGTCGCCAGGGTGACGGGCGAGGACTGGGACGAGTGGCGGGCGGCAAATCCCGAAGCTTTCGCAAGACCATATGATCCGGCGGCGGGCCTGCGCTTCGAAGCCTGGGTCGTTCAAGAGGAAGACGCGCAATGAAAACCTTCGTTCTCGACCTGGATATCTGCAACGGCTGCTACTGCTGCCAGATTGCCTGCAAGGACGAGCATGTCGGCAACGACTGGATGCCCTATGCCCGCCCGCAGCCGGACACCGGGCAGTTTTGGATCCGGCTCAACGAGACCACGCGCGGCACGGTGCCAAAGGTGCGGGTCACGTATTTCCCGCAGATGTGCATGCACTGCGAGGACGCGCCGTGCATGAAAATCTGCGCGCCGGGGGCGATCTACCGCCGGCCTGACGGGCTCGTCATCGTCGACCCCGACAAGTGCACCGGCTGCAAGCTGTGTCCGGACTCCTGTCCGCACGAGGCGCTGTTCTTCAACGAGGGCATGAACCTGGCGCAGAAATGCACCGGCTGTGCGCATCTGCTCGATGACGGCTGGGATGTGCCGCGCTGCGTGGACGCCTGCGCGAGCGGGGCGCTGCATTTCGGCGAGGAGGAGGCCATGAAGGACCTGATCGCAAAGGCCGGCGAGCAGCCCAAGGGCTGCAAGGGTCGCGTGATCTACATCAACATACCGAAGACCTTCGTGGCGGGCACGCTATATGACCCCATCGAGAAGGAGGTCATCATCGGCGCCACCTGCACGCTGACCGACAGGGCGAGCCGGGAGACGCACCGGGTCGAAACCGACGGCTTCGGCGATTTCTGGTTCGAGGGACTGCCGGAAGGGCGCACTTTCTCACTCAAATTCGAGAAGGACGGCAAGAGCAAGATCATCGACACCATTGACGCAGCCAGGGACGTCAACCTCGGTGATATTCCCATGGGCATGTCCTGACGGCGGGCAGACCGTTCGACGCTCGCCGCCGGCGCAGCGGACCGATACGGCGAAGGAGCACAACATGATTGAGATAGGCTCGTCACCCCATATTGCCGCGAGCGGCTTTCAGGTGGAGATACCGGATCTCATCGAGGCGCTGGGGCGGCCGGATTTTTCCCGCCGGCTGTTCCAGGTGGCGCGGAAATTCACCGACTGCCACAGCGTGACGTCCTTCGCGTTCGGCGCTGCACGCTCGCCGCGGCTGATTTTTGCCGAAAACGTCGGCGACGTGCCGATCTCGCGTCATATAGCGGACAGCTACATTGCCGATTACTGGCGCTTTGACCCCGCGAACCGCGCGGCGACCGATGTTGCGCATCACGGCTCTTGCCGCAGCATGGTGATCGGAGCCGACGAAATCCCGAATGCCCGCTACCGGCAGCACTGCTACGCGGCGATCAAGCTGGTAAATCGCCTTACCATCATGCGCCGAGCGGGCGACAGCGTCATTCGCCTGAACTTCTACCGTGGCCGCGGCAACCGTACCTTCGACTGCGGCATGGAGGCGATCGCGGGGGCGGGTGACACGCTGATCGCGCTCATCGCACGCCATGATGCTTGGGCGGCAAAGACTGACGGCGGCGAGGACTTCGAATATCTCGAGCGTCTGCGCTATCTGTGCCCCAGCATGCCCAAGCGCCAACTGGAAGTGTGCGCTCTGATCGTCCGTGGATTTTTCTCGGAAGCGATCGCGCTGAAGCTCGGTATTTCGCTGAACACCGTGCTGACGTTTCGCAGGCGGGCGTACGCGCGCCTGCGCATCTCCAGCCAGAACGAGTTGACGCGGCTGGTGCTGTCCTGAGCCGTCCGGATAGGCCATAGCCCGGAGTTATGAATCGGCCCGCGGAAGTCATTGGACGGCAGGAGAGCTCGTGTCTACGATCCACGCGTGTGAAGGTGCCGGACTGGCGAGAGAGGCGAGGCGTAGTGGAATGCATTGAGGCCGAAACCGGACTGCGGTTCGTGGAGCTGAGCCACGAGTGGGGTCACGGTGTTCCAGTGTGGCCGGGTGACGCGGAGGTGCAGGTCGTGCGCGGCGTCAATCACGCCCGTGACGGGGTGATGAGCCATAAGATCGTCACCAACATGCATGTGGCGACGCACGTCAATGCGCCCATCCATCTCGTGCAGGGCGGTGCATTCGTCGGCGCCCTGTCGATTGACCGCTTCTTCGGCACAGGCGTGATCCTCGCCATCCCCAAGGGTCGCTGGCAGCTCGTGACGGCGGCCGATCTCGACCGGGCGAGGCCCGCGGTGTGCAAGGGCGACATCGTGCTCATCGTCACGGGCTGGCACCAGAAGTTCTCCGACAGCCAGGAATATTTCGGCGAGGCGCCGGGCCTTGCAAAGGAAGCGGCCGGATGGCTGGTTGACAAGGGGGCGATTCTCGTCGGCATGGACACGCCCGCCATAGACCATCCGCTCGCCACGTCGCTCGGCCTGCACCGCGGCGGTCCGCTCATGAAGCGTCTGCCGGAAAAATACCGAAGCGAAACCGGGCGCGATCCGCCGGCGGACTTCCCCGAATGGAATCCGGCGCACCGGCTGCTGCTGGCCGCCGGCGTGCCTACCATCGAGAATGTCGGCGGTGACATCGATGAGCTGCTGAACAGGCGCTGCACGATCCACGCTGCGCCCTGGCGCTGGACCGACGGCGATGCGTGCACCGTGAGGCTGATGGCCCTCACCGACCCTGCCGGCCGGTACCGCATCGAAACCGGGACCGGAGGCTGAGGGAGACAATCATGCCCGTCAACCGCGACAACGGCCTCGTCTATTACGATCTCAGCAACGGCATCTATCACGGGGCGCCACAATGGCCGTCTAGCCCCAATCTCAACATTCGCACGCTCAAGTATCACGCCAAGGACGGCATGCTGGTGCAGCAATACGAAGGGATCATGCACCGCTCCACGCACATGGATGCGCAGATCCATGTGACGGAGAACGGCAAGACGCTGACCGATTACGAGCCGTGGCGCTTTTTCGGCACCGGCGTCGCCGTGTCGATCCCGAAAGGCAAATGGGGAGTGATCACGCCGGAGGATCTGGAGAAGGCAACGCCGACGATCCGGCGCGGCGACATCCTGATGATCAATACCGGCAGCCATCACAAGCTCGGCGACAACGATGAGTACTACGCCTATTCGCCCGGCCTTTACAAAGAGGCCGCCGAATGGATCGTGGAGCGCGGCGTGAAGATGGTGGGCGTGGACGTGCAGGCGCTCGATCATCCGCTCGGAACGAAGATCGCCGATCACGGCCCCGGTCCCTCGCATGCCTATCTCAACGACGAATACCGTGCGCTCACAGGCCGCGATATCCTGGACGATTTTCCCTATTGGGAACCGGCTCACAAGATCATGCTCGGCGCCGGCGTTCCGGGCATCGAGAACGTAGGTGGGGAGCTCGATGCCGTTACCGGCAGGCGTTGCACCTTCATGGCATTCCCCTGGCGCTGGCCGCAGGGCGAGGGATGCGTGGTGCGGGTAATCGCCGTTGTCGATCCCGGGCAGAAATACCGCATCGGCGGGGAGGGTTGAACGTGCAGGTCACACGCTTCGTCGAAGCCAGGCGCTACGACACCAAGGGCCATTACGAGATGGCGGGGCTGATGCTGCAGGGCGGGCAGGCTTCGAAGACCGGCGGCATGCTGGTGTCGCTCTCTTATTTTCTTCCCGGCGGCGGTGCGCAACGCTCGGCCTCGGCGACCGAGAAAGTGTATGTGGTGCTCGAAGGGGCCGTTACACTCATTACCGATGAGGGCGAGACCACACTCGGTGCGATGGACTCGTGCCACCTCGCCCCAGGCGAGGCGCGTGCCATCGAGAATCGCGGCAATTCCGTGGCCCACATGATGGTGGTGGTACTGCCCGCCCGGGAGGCCAAATGACCGGCGACTCACTCGGCATCACCGAGGCTTTGCGCAATCCGCTTTCCCTGTTCGATGTCAGCGGCAAGTCGGCGCTGATCACCGGCGGCTCGGGCGCGTTCGGCCGTGGCGTGGCGCTTGCGCTCGCGGCGCTCGGCGCCAATGTGACCATCGCAGGCGCCTCGAAAGCCGAGCTTGACGGTGTCGCTGACGAGGTCCGCTCGCTCGGCAAGGGCGCGGTCAACATCGTGCTTGCACGGCCCGACAGCCTCGAGGACGCCGACCGCATGCGCGATTCGGCGCTCGGGGCATTCGGCAGAATCGATCAGCTCGTCATCGCTTCGGGCTACAACAAGGCCGGGTTCATCCACGAGATGAAGTACGAGGAATGGCAGGCGGTGATGGACGCAAATGTCCGCGGCGCCTGGTTCATGGCCAAATCGGTGGGAACGCATTTCATCGACAAGTCGGTCAAGGGCAAGGTTCTGCTGATGTCCTCGGTGCGGGGGCGCCATGGCAACATCTCTGGATACACGGCCTATTGTACGTCCAAGGGCGCCACGGACGCCCTGACGCGGGTGCTCGCCACCGAGTGGGCGAAATACGGCATCACCGTGAATGCCATCGCGCCCACGGTGTTTCGCTCCAAGCTCACCGCCTGGATGTTCGGCGATGACGAGCTGGGGCAGGCGACGAGGAAGCGCTCGCTGTCGCGCATTCCGCTGGGTCGGCTGGCCGAGGTGGATGACCTCATCGGCATGGCGCTCTATCTGCTCTCGCCGGCCTCGGATTTTTGCACCGGGCAGGTGATGTACGTCGATGGCGGATACACTGCCGGTTGATCTTCTGGCCGGCCGTCCGGCGCTGGTGGTCGGCGGCGGGCGCATGGGCTTGGCGATCGCGCAGATTCTCGCGGCCGCCGGCATCGCGGTGACCGTGGTCGAGCCTTGCGCGGCGACGCGCGAGACGGCGCACGAGCGGCTCACGCAGATCTTCCGTCTACGGGCGCAGCCCGAGGAGCGGGCGGTTGTCGTGAAAGTCGTGGCGGATATCGCAGAGGGGCCGCCGGATGTGGCGATCGCCTTCGAAGCGGCTCCGGAGAACGTGGAGCTCAAGCAGAGCATATTCGGCCGTCTTGAGCAGCTCTGCCCGGCCGACGCAATTCTAGCCACCAATACCTCCGTCATTCCGGTGCACCGTATCGCCGCTCAGGTAAGGGATAAATCGCGGGTGGTCGGCGCCCATTTCTGGAATCCGCCTTATGTCGTGAGGCTGGTGGAGGTGGTCAGGAGCGAGGGCACCTCCGAAGAGACGATGGAGCGCGCCATCGCGATCCTTGCCGCCGTGGGGCAGCGGCCGGTGCGCGTGAACAAGGATATTCCCGGCTTCATCGGCAATCGCCTGCAGCACGCCCTGAAGCGCGAAGCCATTGCGCTGGTGCAGGCGGGTGTCTGTGACGCGGAAACCGTCGATACCGTGGTGAAAGCGAGCTTCGGTGCGCGACTGGGCATCATGGGGCCGCTCGAGCAGTCCGACCTGGTCGGCCTGAGCCTGACATTGGCGATCCATGAGGTCATTCTTGCGGACCTCGATGCCAGCACGGCGCCGCAGAAGCTGCTGGTCGATCTGGTGGCGGCCGGCCACACCGGCGCCGCGACCGGGCGGGGATTCAGAAGCTGGACGCCGGAGAGCCGCGCCGAGCTGCAGACGCGTCTCGACCGCGCACTGGGCGGCAGGAAAGGTGAAAAATCATGAGCCCGGCCATGCTCTCGCCCGCCGCTTCAGGCAAACGTGCAGCCTTACCGCGGGGCGGCGCCCTGCCGCTCGGCGTGATGGTGTACGGCAACGGCCTCGAGGCCGACGAGCTGCTGGCGCAGGTCGCAGCTTTGCTCGCTGCGGAGGGGCATCGCCTCGGCGGCGTGGTGCAGTCGAGCGTGCATCGTCCGGGCCGGCGCAAATGCGACATGTATCTGCGCAATCTCGTGAGCGGCGAGGAAATCCTGATCTCCCTCGATCGCGGCAACGAGGCGCGGGGATGCCGTCTAGACTCCGATGCCTTCGCGCGCGTCAGCTTGTGGGGCGAGCAGGCACTGGCCGAGGGCGTCGATCTGCTCGTCGTCAACAAGTTCGGCAAGGAGGAAGCTCAGGGCCGAGGCCTGCGCTCCCTGATTGCCGAGGCGCTGATCGCCGGCATCCCGGTGGTGCTGGGGGTTTCCACCGTGAATCTGCCTGATCTGCAGGCGTTCGCGGGCGAGGAGGTGAAGCGGCTTCCCCCGCAGCGAGAGGCGATTCTCGCGTGGTGCCGCACCGTGATCAAACCCGCGTTCGCGAGCGCTTATCTGACATGATGAGGGATACGCGCTACGCTGTTGGCATCTCGGAGGTCGGGATACGGTAGGCGTGGGCAGGTGGGACCGGTCTATCGTAGGGAACGGGCGGCCAATTGACGCCATCATGGATACATGTGAGCGAGCGGGAGCCTCACGGCTCAGGCCGCCGTATCGGCAGCACATCCCGGGCGGAGCCGCCGGAGGCGGCCGGCGGCGGACATTCGCCGGCACCGATTTGTCACGGCAGCGGGGTGGCCAACTCGCAGGCGGCACGCCGCAACCTCTGGCGGGCGCGTCCGTCGAGCACGTCCGGCTTGGTGGCATCGGCAAATTCGGCGCTCACATGCCGCAGAAGCTCGAGGAATCGCGTCGCAAGGGGCGTCAGTTCCCGGATGCGCCGCCGCCGCACGCCTATGTTCCGAATGCCGGCTTCCGGCAAGCGGACCGGCCATATTGGGGCGTCCCACCCCAGAAGAGTCAGGGAGTTCACCAGCCCGACGGCATCGGATTGGCTGATCAACCGCTTGGTGAGCACCGCCGAATTGGTGCTGACATAACTGTCAGGCCACGGGACCCCCGCGTTCAGAAACGTGGCATGAACCTGTGCGTAAGCCGATCCCCCGGGTCGCGGTACGACCCAGGGCTGTTCTCGGGCCTGTGCAAGCGGCGCGACTGCGCAGCCCGCGAGTGGGCTGTCGTAGCCGACCGCGAGCACGAGCGGGTCGGACAGCAGGAACTCCTCCACCAGTTCGGCTGAGGACTCCGGGCGCCCCACCGCTGCGATGGCCAGGTCCAATTCGCCGCTCACCAGGGCGCGGTCGAGCAGATCATCGTGTCCCTCCACCACGGCGATGGACAGGGCTGGGCTGTCCTGATGCAGCCGCCGCAGGGTCTGTGGGATCAGGCTTTCGACGAGAGAGGGCGTGGCACCGATTGCAAGGGGACCGCTGTGTCCGTGGCGTTGCAGGTCTATCTCCTGCTCGGCACCGATCAGCAAAGAGCGAAGCTCCCGGGATCGGCGCACCAGGATTGCTCCGAATTGATTGATTTCCGCTCCCCTCGCGGTTCGCCTCAGCACGCGCACGCCCAGCCTGCGCTCGAGCTGCGCAATGCTGTTCGAAAGCGCCGGCTGAGAGACGCCGAGCACTGCGGCCGCGCGGCTCAAGGAGCCATGCTCATGGATCGCGAGCAGGAGGGACAGATGGCGCGGGTCGAGAGTCACGACGCTTGCCATCGTATCACGCCAAGTTATGGGGTTGCCAAAAGATACGACTGGACGGAATGGCTCAGAGACCGAATAGTAGTCTCCAACGGGGTGGGAATCTGCGTGTGAGTGCGACGAGATGCACAGCGAGTCCTCGAAATCCGGTGATGAGTAGTCTCGGGGGATGGTGGACACCTTGGCGGGTACGCTGCGTTGGCTGCTGAAATGAACGTCGCTGCCGCGGCGCCATCCAGGGAGAGCGGTTGCGGAGGCGGTCGCGAGGTTCGGACCGGCGCCGAGGCGATAGTGCGCGTGCTCAAAGCGGCGGGCGTGGAAGAGGTCTTTGGCCTTGCGAGCGGCAAACTCCTGCCCCTGTTCCGTACACTCGCGCGAAGCGAAGGCTTCCGCTATACCGGCGTGCGACACGAGGCGGCCGCGGGATTCATGGCGGCAAGCGTCTACGGGGCCTGTGGTCGCATTGCGCTATGCCTGGGAGAGACAGGGCCTGGCGGGCTCAACCTGATGTCGGGCCTGGGCGGGGCGGCGGCCAACAGTCTGGCTGTGCTCGCGATTACATCCAGCAATGCTTCGCAGATGATGTCACCGGCCCGCGGGGCATTCAGCTCGACGGACAACGAAAGGATTTTCGGCGCGATCACCAAGTGGAGCGCAACCATCCGGGATGCGGCGCGTATTCCGGAGGTGTTGCACCGCGCGCTGAGGACAGCGCTCGCAGGACGGCCGGGACCCGTCCACGTGGATGTTCCGGCGGACGTGCTGTCTGCAGAGTGTGAATATGACGTCACGGAAATCGACGCACCACCAGCGAGCTATCGCGCTCTGATTGCCCCGATCCCGCCCGCTCGCGAGCTTCAGGCCGCGGCGCAGCTGCTCGCGCAGGCCAGAAGGCCGTTACTGGTGGCGGGCGGCGGCGTGGCGCGCTCGGGAGGCGAGCAGGCCTTTCGCGCGCTCGCCGAGCGGCTCTCCGCTCCCGCGATCACGACCCAGATGGGTCTTGGGGTCCTGCCGACGGACCATCCGAGCTTCATCGGGCAAGGGGGGCTCATCGGCGGGCCGGCTGCCGTGCGGGCAATGCGGGAAGCGGACGTAATGCTCGCAGTCGGGTGCCGCTTCTCATCCTTCATGTGGATCGATGGGCCGCCGAAGTGGACGGACGCACCCGGCAGGCGGCTGATCCAGATGGACATTGATCCTCAGGTCCTCGGGCAGAACATGCCTCTCGCGCTGGGGCTGCTCGGAGACGCTCGCGAGGGTCTCGAGGAACTCCTGAGCGCGCTGGCTCGAGGGATACAACCACGGGCGGACCGCTCGTGGAGCGCCTCGCTTGGGCGCGAGCGGCGCGAATATGTCGACAGGCTTCTTGCTGACGCGGCGGCACGCCGCTGCGAGCACCTGCATCCCGCCGTGCTGATGAACGAGGTGGGGGCGTACGTTCGGCCGCACGACTTTGTCACGCTCGACGGCGGTCATACGAGCTTCTGGAGCAACGAGTTCATCCCCGCTTTTGAGCCGAGAACCCGGTTTCACGAGCCGGGCATGGCTCACCTCGGATTCGGGCTGCCGGCAGCCATCGCTTTGGCCCGAGCCTTTCCGGACCGCAGATCCTTCTGCATCACCGGCGACGGAGCTTTCGGCTTCACGATCCAGGAGCTCGATACGGCGCGGCGTTACGGGGCCAAGGTGATCACCGTCATTCACAACAACCAGTCCTGGGGCGTGATCCGGGCAGGACAAAGGGCCCGCGGCTTTGACTTCGGCACCGATCTGTCGGGCACCGATTACGCCGCGATTGCTCGAGCGTTCGGCTGTCATGGCGAGCGCATCGAAAGGATCGAGCAGATTGGGCCGGCGCTCGCCCGTGCCGCCGATAGCGATCTGCCTGCGGTCATCGATGCGCTGGTGGACTTCGTCCCCCATCCCATGCTCGGGGCGTTCGGCGCGAGCACGGCGGCCAGATGAAGAATCCATGAGCGCACCTGAATATCATCCGGTTGCGGCAGAGGGCGGGCGCGGCGAGCCCGGAATTGGCATGCCGATCGCCGCCTGCGTCGGCGCGGTGGCGCCGGATCGCATGGTTCGACCGCACCCGAAGATCGGCCGCCGATTCGAGTTCGCGGGACGATGAGCGGGAGCCGGGGTCAATGGCGGCACGTGTGATCTACATCGGCGCTCCCGAGGCGGACGCCCTCAGTTTCGCGGCGCGCGCTCGGTCGGACTTTCCGGGGATGGAGCTTTACGCGACGGACGACCGAGATTCGGCGGCCGAGCACCTGATGGGTGCCGAAGCAATTATCGCCCATCACTTTCAGTTTGACGACGCGCTGGTCAGGCGTGCGCGGCGGCTGCGATGGATTCAGTCGCTGACGAGCGGTACGGATGCGATCGTGCGGCTGCCGTCGCTGGCGCCCGAGGTGGTAATCACCTCTACGCGCGGAATCCACGGCCCGCAGATGTCCGAGCTGGTGTTCCTGCAGATGCTGGCGCTGGCGCGCGACTTTCGCCGCACCCTCGACAACCAGCGTGAGCGTCGATGGCAGCGCTGGCCGCAACCGCTGCTGTGCGGAAAGACCATCGTCATCGTGGGCATAGGCGCCGTCGCGGAGGCGCTGGCGCTGCGCTGCCAGGCCTTCGGGATGACGGCCCTCGGGGTGTCCGGCTCGGACCGCCGGCCGCCGGGTTTCGACAGGATATTCAACCGCAGCGACCTGCCGCAGGCGGCCGCGCTCGCTGATTTTCTGGTATTGACCGTTCCGCTCACGGCGGAGACGGAAAATCTCGTGGACGGACGGATACTGAGCGGCATGAGGCCGAGCGCTTTCTTGATCAACGTGGCGCGCGGCGGCGTGCTCGACGAGCGGGCGTTGCTCGGTTGTCTGCGTGCAGGGCGGATTGCCGGCGCCGCGCTCGATGTTTTCAGGCAGATGCCATTGCCGGCCGGCGATCCCCTGTGGGCCGAGGAGCGCCTTATCGTAACGCCCGTGCTCGGGGGCATGAGCGACGTCTACCTCGAACAGGCGTATCCGCTTGTAAAAGAGAATATACAGTGCTTTCTCGCAGGCCGACTGGATCTGATGGTGAATGTGGTGCAACGACCGGGTCCATGGAATCGCGCACGTGTCCCAAACGACGTCTAGATTTCTAAACACCGTGTCCGGCGGCGAATTGCGGCGGCGATGGCACGCCGTGCGCGCTGCCATGCGTGAGCGCGGCATCGACGTGCTCGTTCTGCAGAACTCGAGCGATTGGGTCGGCGGATATATTCGATGGTTCACAAACGAGCCGGCGACGAATGGCTACCCGAGCAGCGTCGTCTTTCCCCTGGAGGAGGGAATGTCGGTGATCGAACAGGGCCCGTTCAATCAGACGCGCGAGTGTGATGAGACTGAAGTGCGTGATACGGGGATAGCGCGCCGGCTGACGACTCCAAATTATCCGTCGGTGTATTACACCGGCGGGTACGACGCCGAAATAGCCGCGTGCGAGGTGCGCCGCATGGGAGCGAAATGCATGGGGCTGGTTGCACCGGCTGCCATGTATCACAGCTTCGGAAAGCGGCTGCTCGAGCTGCTTGCGAACGAGATCTCGATCGTCGATGCGACGGATTTGGTAGACCGGATCAAAGCCATCAAGAGCGCGGAGGAGCGCGACCTGATCCGATCGGTCGCTGCGATGCAGGATCAGGTGATGGCCGGGGTGCGCGAGCGCATCCGTCCAGGACTGAAGGACTTCGAGATCGCAGCGTATGCGCAATACCTGTCCCAGCAACTCGGCAGCGAGCAGGGTATTTTCCTCTGCTCTTCAGCGCGTCCCGGACAGGCGGCGAGCTTCCGTCCGCGGTTCATGCAAGGTCGAAAACTGGAGAAAGGAGACATATATTCACTTCTCGTGGAGTGCAACGGTGCCGGGGGCTTTTACGCGGAACTCTCGCGTATCTTCGTTCTGGGGCGTGCTCCGGCGGAACTGCGCGAGGCGCAAGCGGCTGTCGTCGAGGCGCAGTCGAAGGCGCTGGCTCTGCTTGAGCCGGGTGCGTCATGCCGGGATATCTTCGAGGAGCACAATGCATATTTGCGCAGCTGCGGTCTGCCGGAGGAGCGGCGCCTCAGCATGCACGGCATGGGCTACGACATGGTCGAGCGTCCCCTGATTCGACAGGATGAGGACATGCGGCTCGAGGAGCACATGACGATCGTATGTCATCCCGGTATTCTCACCGAGCGTCTGTTCGCGCACAACACGGACGTTTACATGATCGAGAGGCACGGGCCGTCCGCGTGCCTTCATCGCACTCCCAAGGAGATTATGGAGCTTTAGCCTTTGGCGGCGCGCCTGCCGCCTGCGGTCGGGTTGCCCCGGGCGCCGCCCACCGCTGCCGAAATCTCCTCCGGTACCGCGGTAACGCTGCGCAGCGGCGCTCGGCTTTTTTTACGATCGAGGAGTCTGTGGCTCGAGGACCGCAGCCGCGCCGCCGCGGCGGAACGCGCGCGGTGAGACGCCCATTCGTCGGCTAAAGAAGCGGCTGAAGTAGGCAGGGTCCTCGAAGCCGAGATAGTAGGCGACTTGGGTGACCGACATCGAGGTATAGCGCAGCTGGCGCTCGGCCTCTACGAGCAGGCGCAGGTGCACGAGCTCGAGCGGCGAGTCTCCCGTCGCCGCGAGACAGGCTCGCAAGAGACGGGTCTCGGACGTTTGCAACAGGGTCGCATACTCGCCGATCCCGGTATGCTCTCGGAAGTGCCGCTCGACTTGCTCGCGAAAGCGCGCGACGAGGTCTCGGTCGGGAGCGTTGATGTTCGAGCCGGACGGGGAAGGACCAGGCAACAGTCGTTGCAGATTGGCGAGGAGGGCGCCGAGCAATCCAGCGAGCGCAAGTCGCCGGCCGGGCGCCGAGCGGCCGAACTCGCGCAGCAGCATCTTGCTGAGGCGGGTCAGGTCGGTCTTGCCGAGCGCCTGCCGGGGAAGAGCCACCGACACGGTCCGCTCCAAGAGGTGCGGGATACCGGAGACTGCGCCACTTAAGTCGCCGGTCAGCGCCGAAGCAAAGGAAATGACGGTTCCGACCGTTTCCGGCTGGAAGCGGAAGGCGTGAACCGTTCCGGGCGGCACGACAATTGCCGCAGGGGCTCGCAATGCGACGGCCCGTCCGTCCAGTCTCGCCTCGACCCTGCCACGGTCCACCAGAAGCACCTGATGAAGATCACGATGTCGATGCGCGCGGATGACCCAGTCGTGCAAGCGGCTTCGAGCCGCGATCGTCTCGATGTGCACCAAACGCTCATCGGGTGGCCGCAGCGGCTCTCCATACAGGAAGAACGCCGGAACGGTGATCGGAGGGGCCGGCGTCGGCTCTCGCACGGCTTCGCGAGGCGGTTCCATGACGGAAAAGTACAAGTATTGGCAGCACCTGTCCATTCCCTCGCTCTTTGATCTTGCGCACTCTGTCTTTGCGGCAACCACCGGCGTGGTTTTGCGCTTGGCAGCATGCGCTCGCGTACCCGCGGCATCGGAGATTGCCGAGCCGGGCAGGCGTTTGTTCACAGAACCCGATATGCAAAGACCAATCGATTGCTCGATCGATCGAACCGATCTTTTCCGTGCTCGGCCGACGTTGGCCCGGCCGGTCGAGCCCTCGCCAGAGGCGCCATGAGCACCATCCTTACCCTGACTTTGAATGGCCGCACACGCACCGACCTGGTGGCGGATAATCTGCTGCTGATCGATTATCTGCGGGACACCGCCGCTCTGAAGGGGACGAAACGCGGTTGCGACGGCGGCGAATGCGGTGCTTGCACGGTGCTCGTCGATGGTGAGCCGCAGCACGCCTGCCTCACGCTGGCGGCCCGCTGCGAGGGCCGCCGTATCGAGACCATCGAAGGCATCGGACAGCACGGCCGCCTGTCGCCTTTGCAGCAGGCCTTCCGCGACAAGCTCGGCGCCCAGTGCGGCTTCTGCACCCCCGGCATGATCATGGCGGCCGAAGCGTTGCTGCGCCGCAGTGCCCACCCCGACGAGGCGGACATTCGGGCCGCTCTCTCGGGAAACCTCTGCCGCTGCACGGGCTATGTCAAGATCGTCGAGGCGGTCCAGGAGGCCGCTCGAGGCTGCCGGACCGGGCTTGGCCAGCCCCAGGGCCTCGCCCATGCCATCGGGCGTTCTCTGCCCTTGATCGACACCGTGGAAAAGGTGACCGGAGGCGCAGCGTATACCGCTGACCTTACGGCACAAGCGCTGGTCGGGCGTATTTTCCGCAGTCCCTACGCGCACGCCGAGATTCTCGAGGTCGATGTGTCGGCCGCTCGCGCGCTGTCCGGTGTGCTCGCCGTGGTCACCGGCGCCGACTGCGATAGCGCTTTCGGGGTTCTGCCCATCTCCATGAACGAGCCGCCGCTGGCACGCGAGCGCGTCCGCTATCGTGGCGAGCCGGTCGCCGCGGTCGCGGCCGTCGATTCGGACACCGCCGAGCGGGCCTTGCAGCTCATTCAGTTCAGAGTACGTGAGCTGCCGGCCTGCTTTACTTCGCAAGAGGCGCGTGCACCGGGGGCCGTGTCGCTGCATGAGAACTCCCCCGATAACGTTCTTCGTGAGGTCCACGACGAATTCGGCGACGTCAAGGCGGGCTTCGAGCAGGCGGCGCTGGTTCGTGAAGAGCGCTATCAGTGCGCCGAGGTCGTTCACGCCCAGATCGAGCCGCACGCCACGCTTGCCCAATATGACCCGGAGCGGCAGCGCCTCACGGTATGGAGCGTCACGCAGGTGCCCTATTACCTGCACCTGATGCTCTCGCGCTGCCTGGAGCTCGACGAGTCGCGCATCCGCGTCATCAAACCCTTCATCGGCGGCGGCTTCGGCGCGCGGGTGGAGGTTTTAAACTTCGAAGTCGTCAACGCGCTGCTGGCGCGCGCCGCCGGTGCGACGGTGCGGATGAATCTGACGCGCGAGGAGACGTTTCTCACCCACCGCGGCCGGCCGCAGACCGACATTCGGCTCAAGTTGGGAATGAGCGCCGAGGGCAGGCTCACTGCGGCCGAATGCGAGGTGGTACAACGGGGCGGCGCCTATGCCGGCTATGGCATCGTGACCATTCTCTACGCGGGCGCCCTCCTGCACGCGTTGTACGATATTCCGGCGGTGAAATACGACGGTTATCGTGTCTACACCAATACGCCACCCTGCGGCGCAATGCGCGGTCATGGGTCGGTCGACGTTCGCTATGCGTTCGAGAGTCTGCTCGACACCATGGCCGAGGAACTCGGCCTCGATCCCTTTGCGCTGCGCCGGGTCAACCTGCTGGCGGCCCCGGTGCAGACCGGCAACGGCATAGTGGTCAATTCCTACGGACTGCCGCAGTGTCTGGACCGGGTGCAGGAAGCGAGCGGCTGGCATGCTAAGAAAGGCCGTTTGCCGGCCGGAACCGGTATCGGCATGGCCTGCTCGCACTATGTGAGCGGCGCCGGCAAGCCCATTCACCGTACCGGCGAGCCGCATGCCGTGGTGGAGATGCGTCTCGATTTCGACGGCGGCATCACCGTTTTGACGGGCGCTGCCGATATCGGACAAGGCTCCTCCACCGTCATGGCGCAGATCGCAGCAGAGGTTCTCGGCGTCGATCTCGGGCGCATCCGGGTCATCGCCGCCGACAGCGCCCTGACCCCGAAGGACAATGGCTCCTATTCGTCGCGAGTGACCTTCATGGTGGGTAACGCCGCGATTGACGCCGCACGCAGGCTTCGCGACGTCCTGGTCCAGGCGGCAGCCAGGCGGCTCGATGCGGATCCGGCACAGATCGAATGCTTTGCCGAGCGCTTTACCGTCGCGGGCAGGGAGGGTGCCGGTCTTGCCTTCCGCGAGGCCGTCGCAGCGGCTCTGGCGGATGGGGGCAGCATAAGCACCAAGGGTACCTTTACGGTGCCGCTCGAATACCAGGGCGGCAGGCACCGCGGCGGCGCGGTCGGCTCCACGATGGCGTTGAGCTATTCGGCACAGGTGGCCGAAGTCGAGGTCGATGTCGATACCGGGATGATCCGCGTAAGGAAGATCTGGGTCGCCCATGACTGCGGCCGCGCCCTCAATCCGCTTGCCGTGGAGGGACAGGTGCAGGGGGCGGTCTGGATGGGCATGGGCCAGGCGCTCGGTGAGGAAACCCGTTACGACAAAGGGCTGCCGCTGCACGCGAGTCTGCTCGGCTACCGTGTACCGAGCGCCGCTGAATCACCGCCCATCGAAGTCCATATCGTCGAGTGTCTCGATCCGAATGGTCCCTTCGGCGCCAAGGAAGCGAGCGAGGGGTCGCTCGCAGGATTCCTGCCGGCGCTCGCCAATGCCGTGGCCGATGCCGTCGGCCTGCGCATGAGCGAGCTGCCGATCACTCCGGATCGCATCCTCGAGGCGCTGACTCGCAGGCAGCGCGACATGCGCCAGCGCGAGCTTCGACTGGCGGCCCCTGGAGCGCCATCATGACGCTGCCCGAGTTTCGGCTGCTTCGGCCGTCGAATCTGTCGGAAGTGTTCGCCGCACGGCGCGCCTATCCCGGTGCCCGGCTGCTCGCCGGCGGCACCGATCTCGTTGCCAATCTTCGCCACGGCATTGGTCGAGCTCCGGCGCTCATCGACATCACCGCTGTGCCGGGGCTGGGAGACATCGCAGAGGAACTCTCGAGCCTGCGCATCGGCGCCGCAGTGACGCTCGAACGCCTGTCGAACGATCCGTTGATCGCGCTGCATGCGCCTGCTCTCGCACAGGCGGCGCGGCAGATCGCCGGGCCCGCTCACCGCACGCTCGCAACGCTAGGCGGCAATCTCTGTCTCGACACGCGTTGCATCTACTACAACCAAAGCGCCTGGTGGCGGCAAAGCAACGGCTTCTGCCTCAAATATCGTGGTGAGCGCTGCCATGTCGCACCGGAGGGTAACCGCTGCCGCGCAGCCTACAGCGGTGACACGGCGCCGGCACTGCTGGCACTCGGCGCGACGGTGGAGCTCGGTGACGGGACGGAAACCGGCTGGGTGGATCTCGAGAGCATGTTCCAGGAAGACGGCGCCGCTCATCTTCGACTCGGCGACAGTCAGGTGCTGCTCGGCGTGCGGGTACCGATCCGCTCCGGCCTCCTCGCAGCGTATGAGAAGGCACGCCTGCGCGGGGCGATGGATTTTCCGCTCGCCGGCGTGGCGGTGGCGTTGCGCCGGGAAGAGGATCGGCTCGCGGATTTGCGGATTGCCGTCACAGGCACGAACTCCCGGCCGGTCCTGCTGAAGGACTGCGAGGCGTTGGTCGGCCGGTCGATCGATGAGAAGGCCTTGCAGCAGATCGACAGTCTGGTGCAAAGGCAGGTCAAGCCGATGCGCACGACGCTGACACCCGCGCATAGCCGCCGCCGCATGGCCGCGGCGCTAGCCGTGCGGCTCGCGCGCCGCCTTTGGGGCAGGTAAGGCGGCTGCGGGGCAATGGAGGTATGAGCGCCGACGATGCCGCGCCGTCCCGACCGCCGTGCAATGCGGCGGATGAGATCCTCGGTCCGCCGCTTGCGCGAGGACAGGGCGCCGATGTGGCGATTCTGTGCGGCGAGGCCGGCATCACTTTCCACGAGCTCAATCGCACGGTGAATCGCTTCGCTTCCGCGTTGCGGCCTTATCTGGAAAAAGGCGACAGGGCGGTTCTGCTTCTCAAGGACAGTCCCGTCTTCGTCGCCGCACACCTCGGTATCATGCGCAGCGGCGGCGTCGCGGTTGCCATCAGCACCCGATCGACCGCCAAGGATCTTGCCTTGGTGATCGAGGATGCGCGCCCCAGGGTTGTGCTGCTGGATGAGGAATTCCTGCCGAGCTACGAGCAGGCGGTCGCATCGTGCGCGCACCTCCCGCAGCTCATCGGCGTGCGTGGCCGGGGCAAGGCCTGCATGCGCTCCATCGAAGACATACTTGCCGAGGGAGTGGACGAGTTCCCGTCCGCGCGCACGACGGCGGACGATATGGCTTTCTGGTTCTACACCTCGGGGACCACCGGCACGCCCAAGGCGGCCGTTCACTGCCACGGCGACGTCACCGTCGCGGATCGGTTCATGCGGGCCTTCGGTTTCGGTCCCGGCGAGCGCGTCTTCTGCACATCCAAGCTGTTTTTCGTCTTTTCCTTTGCCCACGTCGTGATCGGAGCGCTGCGCACGGGCACCACCATCGTCCTCTACGAGGGCTGGCCGAACGGCGATGCCGTTGCCGACCTCGTGGAGCGCTTTCGCCCGAGCCTGATGTTGAGCGTCCCGGCGTTCTACCGCACGCTGCTGCGCGAGGATCACGCCTGCCGGAGCGGCTTCAGGACCGTGCGCTGTTATCTGTCGGCGGGAGAATCTTTGCCGGAGAGTCTCTATCACAGCTGGCGCAAGGCGACCGGTGTTCCGATCGTGGAAGGCATCGGCACCACGGAGACCATCTTTCTTGCGATCGGCGGCACGCCCGATCATCATCGTCCCGGCGCCACGGGCAAGCCGTTTCCCTGGGTAGAGGCGACCCTTCTCGACTTCGACGATCAACCGCTGCGCGCAGAGAATGCTTCGGGCATCCTGTGGCTCAAAATGGGCTCGCTGTGCCGCGGCTACTGGCAACAGCCGGAGAAAACGCGGGTCGCCTTCAGGAATGGGTGGTATCGCACCGGCGATGTGTTCACCGTAGACAGTGACGGATGGTGGCATCATCAGGGCCGCAGCGACGATCTGCTGAAGATCTCGGGGCAATGGGTGAGCCCGGCTGAAATAGAGGAATGCGCTCGTGCCGTGGCCGGTGTCACCGATGCTCTCGTAGTCGGCGCCCCCAATGAGGACGGGCTAGTCCGGCTTACCCTGTTCCTGGTTGCGGCCGGGGGGCAGGAGGATACAGTGAAGAAGACGGTGCAGGAAAAGCTCCTGGCGACTCTGTCACGGTACAAATGTCCGCGGCGGATCATCTTCGTCGATTCCATTCCGCACACCGCGACCGGCAAGGCGCAGCGGTTTCGCCTGCGAATGTGGATCGTCAGGGACTCGCTGGCGCGGCTGCTGCGCGCAATCGGATGCGATCCGCTCGGAATAGAGGAGAACGCACCGGGTCTGTTGCGGGACATGCAACGAAGGTGCGCGTCGTGCCAATGTCCGGATCGTTGCGCGGCCGACCTGGATCTCGATGTCATATCGTCGACTTTCCAGGACTATTGCCCCAATGCGGACATTGTGGTCTCCCTGCGCATCGGCTGGTCGCCGAGCTGATGGTCGCTGCAATCTCCGGCGGCTCAACCGCCTATGTAGTACATCTCGATCCTGCGGTGGGCCGGCTCGGCGCGCTGCGGCCTGCTCCGCAGCTCGCTGTAGCGGTCCGCACGGCCGTTCCAGGCCGCGCGGATCATGCGCAGCAGCGCTGCGTCGTCGACACCGGCGCGCAGCGCGGCGCGCAAGTCTAGTCCTTCGGTCGCGAACAAGCAGGTGTAGAGCCTGCCTTCCGAGGAAAGTCGGGCGCGGTTGCAGCCGCTGCAGAACGGTTGCGAGACCGATGAGACGAAGCCGATCTCCCCGGCTCCGTCCGCGAACGCCCAGCGTCTGGCGACCTCGCCGCGATAATTCTCCGACAGCGGCCGCATCGGCCAGCGCGCATTCACCCGGGCAACGAGCTCGCGGGACGGCACGACCATCTCGGGCCGCCAGGCGTTGCGATTGCCGACGTCCATGAATTCCACGAATCGCACGATCACCGGGCGTCCGCGAAATCGCTCGACCAGGTCGAGCACTGACTGATCGTTCACGCCACGGATGACGACCGTGTTTATTTTAACCGGTGCGAGCCCGGCCGCTATCGCCGCCTCGATGCCCTCGAGAACCTCATCGAGCGCGGCAAATCCGCCGCTCATGCGCTCAAACACCTTCTGATCGAGTGCGTCGAGGCTGACGGTCACGCGCCTCAGTCCGTTCGCATACAGATCGGCCGCATGTTGCCGCAGCAGCACGCCGTTGGTCGTCAGCGCGATGTCCTCGATGCCGTTGATCGAGGACAGATCGCCGATCAGGTCGCCGAGATTGGTCCGTAGCAGCGGCTCGCCGCCCGTCAGACGGAGCTTGCGCACGCCGAGGCGCGCAAACAGCCTGGACACGCGCACGATCTCCTGAAACGACAGGCGTTGCTGCGATTCCAGGAAGCGGTACCCGTCGTGATACGCATCTTTCGGCATGCAGTAGAGGCAGCGGAAATTACATCGGTCCATCACCGAGATGCGCAGGTCGCGCAATGGCCGCCCGAGCCGATCGGCCGGATGGAGATGGTCGCGAATCGGGTGTACATGCGTATCCATGATTCGTCTGGCTACCAGCGGTAGACGGTGGCGACGAAGCCGTGCGGATAGGTATTCGGGCCGGGCGGCAGCTCGATGAAGCCGTCGGTTCCGGCCAGACTCAGGAAGTCTCCCGAGCCGTTCGTCGGTCGTGGGTGGGCCCAGGGGCGGCCCGAGTCGTCGTGTCCGACGAAAACCGGTAGAAAATAGGCTCGCGGACCGTCCACGGTGACCGGCGCTGCGAGAGCCACACGTTCCGGCGCGCGCTCTCCCGCCCCCATCGAGACCGCAATCGCCGGCACCACGTACCGGATCAGGCAAGTCAAGGTCGATACCGGATTGCCCGGCAGGCCGAACACCGCCTGGCCCGCTGGTCCTACGCCAAACCACATTGGCGCGCCCGGGCGCTGGGCGATGCGATGAAAGACTTCCTCGACGCCGAGGTGCTTGAGAGCCTTGGGCACCAGATCGAATCGTCCCATCGACACGCCGCCGCTGAGGACCAGAACGTCATGCGTGCCCAGATACAGTCCGAGCCGTTCGTGCAGGCTCGACTCCTCGTCGCGGATGTGCTCTTCCGCCACCCGGGCCAGCCTGCGCTGCAGGAGCGCCGCGACGATTGCGTAGGCGTTCGAACGGCGCACCTGAAAGCCGGCGATCGGCTCGCCAGGCTCGACCAACTCATCGCCGGTCGATACGACGGCGATGGCCGGCTGGCGGCTGACGCGCAGGCGTGCCAGGCCCGCCGACGCGGCGACGGCGATTTCCGGTGCCCGTAGCGCAGTGCCGGAGGCGAGCAGCTGTGCGCCCTCGCAGGCGTCGCTGCCACGCCGGTGGACGTTGTGAAACGGAGTGACATCCGCGGAGGGGCGGATCGTCGCGTAGCCGTCCTCGACATCGATTTGCTCGATCGGCACCACGCAATCGCAGCCGGCCGGCAGGATCGCGCCGGTCATCACCTCGATGGCGTAGTCCTTGCGGGCGAGCGCGGTTTGCGGCGCACCAGCGGCCTGCACGCCTTGCAGTTTCAGGCGTCGCTCGCCGCGACGCCAGGTGTCACTGTCGCCGGCGATACCATCCATCGCGACGCGATCGAACGGCGGCTGATCGCGCTCCGCAAAGATGCTTTCGCGCAAGGTGCTGCCGACGCATTGGCTGATCGGCGAGGACTCGATCGGCATGCGTGGCGTCCTCGAGAAGATGATCTCGTCGGCGCGACTCGGCGTCAATAATCCGTTGGTCGTCGACATGCCAGGTGGTGCACGCGGAGAGTGAATTCAGGTTGTAATCCTCCCCTTGGCTCCCGGCGTTGGCAAGTAACAATCCTATGTGACACGGCACGGATGCGTTTACCTGGTAAATACCCCGACCGGGGAGATGGATTGGCCCGGGGGCGGCTTGCCGGCGCCTTTGGGTGGCGGCGATCGCCCCGGCGGGAGCCTGCGCGATGCGGGGTTCCTTTGCGGGCACCTCTTCGCGCGCAGCGGGCGCTGCTGCGACAGTTGATCGTGCCGGGATGGCTGCGTCCGTTGCGCAGTCGGGCAATCCCTGCGGTTGCCGGGTGACGGTCCGCCGGATCGGCCTCGCAGATGCAGCGGCCGGTCTTGCCCGGGATGCGAGCCGCTCGCACGTGCCGTGATGCCGGAGGCATGGCTTCAGGGCCGCTGCCGCTGCATTGCACAGTGCGCCGGAGACTTGATAATATGCGCCGCCCGGTAGCAGCGGTAATTTCATGTCCGGCCCGACATTGGCTGCGGCGATAGGCGGCGCGCACGGCCTCACTCTGGTCTCATTCACGCCGGCCGTCGCGCTCAGCGGATCGCCCGCGATCGCGATCCTGTTCTGCTTCGCCGGCTTCATGGGATTCGAAGCGACCACGATATACGGCGAGGAAGCGAAGGATCCCGAGCGCACCATCCCTCGGGCCACCTATCTCTCGGTCCTGCTCATCGGGGGCTTCTATGCGTTCTCGCTCTGGTGCCGGGTGGTCGGGGCGGGCGCGGGCCATCTGGTTGCGAATCTGCGGGCACTTCCCGATCCGACCCGATTCCTGTTCGACATGGCCGACCGTTACGTAGGCCGATGGCTCTCGGCGGTCATGAGCGTGCTGTTCGTCACCAGCGTATTTGCGGGTCTGCTGGCCTTTCACAACGCGGCGTCCCGATACTTTTACGCCCTTGGCCGCGAGGGGCTGCTGCCGGCCCGGCTCGGCCGGACCCATTCGCGCCATGCCAGTCCCCACGTCGGCTCGATCACGCAGACCGTGATCGGCGCCACTTTGGTGACGCTGTTCGCTCTCGCGGGCGCGAATCCGGTGTTGACCCTCTTTCCCTGGCTCACCAACGTCGGCACGCTGGGTGTGATTGCGCTCATGGCGCTCGCGTCCCTGGCGGTGCCCGGGTTCTTCGCCCGCCGCGGCGGACCGCTGCTGCGTAGCCGGATCACGCCGCTCGCGGCCGCCGCAGCACTGCTCACCGTGTTGGTACTGGCGATCGTGCACTTCAGCGTGCTGACCGGATCGACCGGGCTATTGAGCATCCTGCTGCCGGCGAGCGTGCCGGCTGCCGCGTGTCTCGGCGCAGTGCGCGCCTGGTACCTGCGTCGGACCGATCCCGGACGCTATCGTGGGCTTGGTTTCGGTCTGTCCGAGGCCTCAAACTGATTGCCGACGCGCCCGGGCAGGATTTGCGCCTGAGTCAAGCCCCCGGGGGAGGGATCGGCCGCCGGCTTTCCCCGCCACTACAGTGGTGCGGTGGCCTGCCGCTTGATCGCAGCCACGTTATCGGCGATGTGGTGCTCGATGTGCGCGATCTGCCCGGGCGTCAGGTGCCGGTACTTGCCCACCGCCTCGAGATACTCCTTGACCGGCGCCGGATCGTCGATCGGGTGAGTCAGCCTAAGGCCGGCTTCCGGGCTGTACTCCCAGAGCATAACGAAGTTGCTCTCGACGGCCTTGCGCGCAACCTCGATGTTCTGCCGCGACGGGAAGCGCCAGCCGGTCGTGCACGGCGAATACACGTGTAGATAGGCAAAACCATGCCTGGAAGCCTCGAGGGCGTGGTCGAGCTTGGCGTAGAAGTCCGTCATGAAGGCCGCCGATGCCGTCGCGACGTAAGCGCACCGGTGTCCGACCATGAGCAATGGCAGGTTCTTGGCGTCCTGGCTCTTTCCGGGCGACTCACGGCCAACGGGCGTCGTGGTGGTCCACGCGCCGTACGGCGTGCAGCTCGAGCGCTGCATGCCCGTGTTCATGTACCCTTCATTATCGATGACCAGAAACAGCATCTCCTCGCCGCGTTCGGCGGCGCCGGAAAGCGACTGGAAGCCCACGTCCGCCGCGCCGCCATCGCCGGCCAGCGCCAGCGCGGTGACCTCCCGGCCCTTGCGCTTGTAGAAGCGCTTGATCCCGGCGAGCATCGGCGCTGTGTTGGTCAAGAGCGGATGAAATACCGGCACCTTGGTGCCGGTCATGCCGTTGTAGCCGACCGCGCCCATGCCGGGGACGCAACCGGGCGGTGCCGCCAGCACTGTGTTCGGGCCCACGCGGCGCAGCGTATGCCGCATCAGCAGCTCCGTATTGCATCCCTGGCAACCGGCCAGCCCGGGCACGAACAGGTCCTCGAGCGCGCCGACCTCGTTATAGATCCGCGCCGTGGTGAGGTATTCGAGCGCACCGGTCTTGCAGGCGCGTACGCAGGCCGGATCGCCGCCGCAGTGGTCACACTTGACGACGTGGCCGACCGCCTCGTCGAGGGAGATGCCCGCGTAGCTGCATGCCACCGTGCACAGCAGGCAGTTGACGCACCTGTCATGATCCCATTCGACGATTCCGGTCTCGGCGTCCTTGCGCAGCGCGGCCGCCGGGCAGCACTGCACGCATTCGGGGTCTGCGCACTGCCGGCACATTGCCAGTCCGAAGCTGCCGGCGCCGTCCGCCAGCACCTCGATGCGGGCGCGTCGCGGCGAATCCGACGCGGACTTCGCCTGCGCGCAAGCGGTCATGCAGGCTCCGCACATGTCGCAACGGTCGGCGTGGAAGGCGATCGTGTTGTAGGCGGGCACCGTGCTCGCTCCTCAGCGCCAGAGGCGCGACATCAGCGCTCGTCCGACCTCGCGCGGCTGCGCCAGGAATCGAGCGCGCAGGGACGTCAGGTCGGTGCGGCGGCGGACCAGCTGCCACATGACGCCGGCATCGAGCGGTGTGTTGATCGCAAAAATGCCGTGCAGCCGACCCTGGTCGAAGATGACCTTGAGGTAGCGCTCGGCATCGGCGTCGCCGCGCACGACGATCTCGGCGCCAGGCGGTGCGCAGCCGCTGCCGACCGACACCGCGTGGCGTCCGAAGTAGCTGTAGGTGTTCAATGGCACCGCTCCCCGGTAGCCCTGCAGGGCTGCATCGCCGGCCATGTCCATCCCGGCGATGCGGCCCTGCTCGACCGCATCCGGCAGGATGCCGTTGAGCACCGGGCGCGCCTCGTAGAAACTCGCCGCCTGCGCCACGTCGCCGGCCGCCCAGACGCCCTCGACGCTGGTCCGCATCGACGCGTCCACCAAAATACCGCGATCGCAACGGATCTGCGAGCCGGCGAGAAAGTCGATCGCCGGCGCGACGCCCGCGCCGATCAACAGCAGATCGCCCGACACGGGCGGGCCGTCCTGGAGGTGGAGCACGACTCCCCCCTGCGCCCCCGCCTCGGCCGAGACGGCGCGCGTGCCGGTTTGGATCGTCACACGCCCGTCGTGCTCGAATGCGCGCGCGATGATCGCAGCGGCGTCGGCATCGAAATAACCGGGCAGAATCTGCCCCTGCACCTCGATGATCGTCACGCGGGCGCCGCCCTTGGAGAGGTTCTCGGCCGCGTGCATGCCGATGAGGCCGGCACCCAGCACGATTGCGTGACGGGTTCGCGGTAGCTCGGCGCGCAGACGCAGCGCATCATCAAGCGTACGCAATACATGGTAGGGCACCGCCTGGAGGCCCGTGACAGGCGGTATCACCGGCCTTGCGCCGCTCGAGAGCAGCAGCTTGCCGAACTCGATCCGGCTGCCGTCATCGAGCTCGGCGATCCGGCTGGCGAGCTCGATCCGCACTATGGCGTGCCCTCGGCGGTAAGCGGTTCGGGCGCATGCAAAGTACGCTTCATCGCGCAGGAATACCCGCTTGGGGTCCGACCGGCCGGACACCACATATGGCAGAACCGTCGGCGAGTAGGGCAATTGCCGATCCCGCCCGACAACGGTCAGTGAACCGCCGGCGTCCACGAGGCGGATCGCGTGCATGGCCGCGAGCGCGGCATGGCCCGCGCCCGCTATCAGGTAGTCGGCTCGTTCCATCCCCATGACCTTGGCAGCCTCAGTCTTGCGCATTCAGCCATACGGTATCCCTCGCACCCGCGTTTTGCAGCTGTCCGACCGTGTCGATGACCGATTCGAAGTGCTCGACGGTGAGGTCGGCTCCCGCCAGACCGCCAATGAAGGACTGCGACGGCGCCGCGGGCGTGATCCCGTGCAGGGAGGTCAACACCTCCCGGTACAACGGTCCGCAGTTCCAGGCGAAGTCGACCGAGCGGTCGACGACGCCGAAGGCGCCGTGACCGCGCAGCGCTTCCGCGATCGCGGCCGCGGGAAATGGCCGGAACGTTTTCACCTTGACGAGACCCACGCGCCGGCCCCGCTCGCGCGCCTCGTCAATGGCATCCTTGGCGGCGCCGGTCATTGAGCCGAGCGTGACGATCGAGAATTCCGCGTCGTCCATGCGGTAGCGCTCGATCAGCGGCGCGTGGTGGCGGCCGGTGAGACGTCCCCACTCCTCGTGCGCTTCGCGGATGGCATCGAGCGCGTCACGCATGCCTGCGCACTGACCGCGGCGATAGCGCACGAACATTGCCGGCCCCGCACCGCCGGCGCCGCCGGTCAGAGGATCGACGGCCATCGGCCGCTCGGGGTCGAGGGCCACATGCCAGTTCACGTCGGGTGTTCCGAGGAATGTGTCGACCACATTTTGGTCCGGCGGCTCGATGCGGGCCGTGCCGTAGGAGAGGTAGTTTCCGTCGTGGCAGACGTTTACCGGCAACATGACGTCGTGCCGTTCGGCGACACGATAGGCAATGATCACGGTGTCGAGCACTTCCTGTACGGTCTCACAATACATCTGTACCCAGCCGACGTCGCGCACCGACATCGCATCTTGATGGCCGCCCCACACGCTCTGTGGTGTAAGCGTATCGCGTGTAACGATCGACATCACGATGGGCAGACGCATACCGGGAGTGCGCAGGTACGGCTCAAACATGAAGGCAAGACCGGGACCTGAAGTCGCGGTGAAGGTGCGCGCGCCGGCGAGCGCGGCGCCCTGCAGGACAGACAGCACGCTGTGCTCGCCCTCGGCGTTGACGAGCTCGGCCTGCAGCCGGCCATCGGCGATGTACTTGGCGAGATACTCCACCAGCGACGACTGCGGCGTGATCGGATAAACGGCCACCATGTCGACGCGCGCCAGTGCGACCGCCAGCGCAGCCGCCTCGTTGCCGTCGCAAACCAGGAATCGGCGCGCAGGAGCCGCGGCGGACATCAGCCCCTCTCCTCGACCATGGTGATTGCGCGGTGCGGGCACTCTTGGGCGCAGATGCCGCAGCCCTTGCAGGTGGTGAGGTCTATGTCGAACCATGCCGACCTCTCCACCACGCACTGCACCGGACAGTAAAGCCAGCAGATCGCGCACTTGACGCACTTGGCGCGGTCGACGAGCGGCCGCAGGCTGCGCCAGTCGCCGGGCAGCATCGGGCTCGGCCGTGTTGCGATCGGGCACAGATCGTTCGGAATCTGCCGCTCGTCGAAGAACGGCCGCGATTGGCGGATCATGCGGCGGCCTCGCTCGAGAAGCGATGCACGACGGTCTCGTCATGACCGCGCTGCAGGGCCCGCATGTTCTGCTCGAGCCCCGCATCGCGGAACTCCGATTCCTCGAGGGCCCGCTGAAGGGCGCCGAGCGATACGAGTCCCGTGGTTCGCGCAAACGCGCCTAGCATGATGGTGTTCGTGATTGCGCGCCCAAACAGCGCCAGCGCGATCGAAACGGCATCGCATAGCCCGACGGTGCTCACGGCCTGCGGTCGCGCGAGCTCTTCTATGGTCCGTCCCGTCGCCTGCACCAGTGTGGCGCCGGCGCGTATGCCGCCAAAGATGTCGATGGAGCGGAACACCGTCGGGTCGATGCAGATGATGCAGTCGGGGCGATAGATATTGGTCATTCGCCGGATCTCGCGCGTGTCCATGCGCAGGTAGGCTGCCACCGGGGCGCCGCGGCGCTCAAAGCCGAAGGATGGGATGGCGACCGCGAACTTCTCCTCAGCGATGATCGCGGCGGCCAGGATGGTCGCCGCCAGCACCGTTCCTTGTCCGCCGCGACCATGGAGCCGGACTTCGTACATAAATGCCGCCCGTGAAATCGCTCTTTAGCGCCGCACGAGCGGCAGGCCGCACGTCCGAGGCAAAAAGCGCGCTGCTAGATCCAGTGTCATACGAGTATTATCGTACCACATTACCGTATTGTGTGCTCGCCCAGTTCGTCATGGGTGGCAAGCTGCCCAGAAGCGGCAGGGCAGGGCGCAACGCTGATACGTCCCGGCACCTCGATGCGCCGGAGCGCGGCAAGATGATCGGCCGGGCCTTGTGCGCGGTCCGAAGCGAGCGGCGCGGGTAACGAAACGGCTGCGGCAGGCGCACGCCAATCCCCGAGAGGCTAGCAGCGCCTGCGGCGGTCGATCACGCGGGCAGCCTTGCCGGCCGAGCGCGCGATCGTCCCCGGTGTCGTGACGGTCACCGCGACCGTCACGCCGATCATGTTCTTGATGTGGCGGGCGAGAAGGTCGGCTTGCGCCACCCGAGATGCCTCATCGGCGTGCTCCGGCTTGGCCTCCACCAGAATGCGCAGCTCGTCCATGCGGCCTTCGCGCGTCAGCTCGATCTCGTAATGAGCGGCAAGGCCTTCGCAACGCAGAATCTGCTCTTCGATCTGCGTCGGAAAGATATTGACGCCGCGCGCGATCATCATGTCATCGGAACGGCCGGTGATTTTTTCCATGCGCCGCATGCTGCGCGCGGTGCCGGGAAGGAGCCGGGTGAGATCCCGCGTCCGGTAACGGATCACCGGCATGGCTTCCTTGGTGAGCGAGGTGAACACCAGCTCGCCGATCTCGCCGTCCTGCAGCGGCGCGCCGGTGTCGGGATTGACGACCTCCGGATAGAAATGGTCTTCCCAGATGTGCAGACCATCCTTGGTCTCGAGACACTCGCAGGCAACGCCGGGACCGATGACCTCCGAGAGACCGTAAATGTCCAACGCCTGCATCTGTACCGCCTGCTCGATTTCCTGACGCATGGCGTTGGTCCACGGCTCGGCGCCGAAGATGCCGATCTTCAGGGAGCTTGCGCGCGGGTCGAATCCGGCGGCCCGGAATTGATCGACCAGGGCCAACATGTAGCTGGGCGTCACCATGATGATATCGGGCTTGAAGTCGTTTATGACCTGAACCTGCCGCTCCGTCATGCCGCCCGACACGGGCACCACCGTGCAGCCGAGCCGCTCGGCGCCGTAATGGGCCCCCAGCCCGCCGGTGAAAAGGCCATAGCCGTAGGCGACGTGCACCATCATGCCGGGCCGCCCGCCGGCGCCCCAGATCGAGCGGGCGACGACGTTGGCCCACGTCTCGATGTCGTTTTTGGTGTAGCCGACGACCGTCGGCCTGCCAGTCGTGCCCGAGGACGCATGAACACGGGCGACTTCGGTGCGCGGGACTGCGAACATGCCAAACGGATAATTGTCGCGCAGGTCCTTCTTGGTGGTGAACGGAAACTTCGCGAGGTCCGCAAGCTCGCGGAAGTCTTCCGGCCTCACGCCGCGCTCATCAAACGCCTTGCGATAATGCGGCACGTGCTCATAGGCGTGGCGCAGGCTCCACTTAAGACGCTGTCGCTGCACACTCGCGATCTCATCGCGCGATGCGATCTCGATAGCCTCGAACGCGTTGGCAGCCGCCGGCCGCTTGTGGCTCATTGTGCGCGCGCTCCCGGCCATGAGCTCCTATCGCCGGGCCAATCGCGCCCCAGGCAGCGCGGGAACGGAATCGCCGACGCCGCGGCCGTGCCGTGGCGGCAATCCGCCGGCATCAGGGTAATTGTCAATGGGTTAATCTTGGCAGTTTGCACAGAGACATCCAATCACGAGCCGCGCCCGTAGTTCGCAATCGTAAAACGAGACGTCCGCTAACGCAGCTTCACCCAGGTGGTCTTCAGTTGCACGTACTTGTCGAGCGCGTGCAGCGACTTGTCTCGGCCGAATCCGGACAGCTTTCGGCCTCCGAACGGCACGGTGATCTCATGCGCGTCATCGGCGTAGGCGTTGACGGCGACACTTCCCAGGCGCAGTCTGCGCGCCAGGGTGTGCGCGCGCGTCACGTCCCGTGTCCACACGCCGCCCGAGAGCCCGTAGCTGCTTGCGTTCGCGATCTGCAACGCCTCCTGCTCGCTTGTGAAGCTGATGGCCGAAAGCACCGGACCGAATATTTCCTCCTGGGCGATGCGCATGTCGTTGCGCACTTTGTCGAACACGGTAGGCTCGACGTAGTAGCCGCCCGTATCCCGCAGGGTCTGCTTTCCGCCCGCGATTAGCTTGGCGCCCTCGGCCTCGCCGAGGGCGATGTAGCCGAGCACCTTCTCGAGCTGCGCGCTCTTGGCAATGGGCCCGAGCATGGTCTGCGGCAGAAGCGGGTCGCCGGGCAGGAGCTGCGCGCCGATCGCGCAGACGGTGCTCAACACGCGCTCACGTATGCTTTCCTCGACGATCAAGCGCGATCCGGCCGCGCACACCTGGCCTGTATTGAGAAAGATCGCGAACGCGGCGGCTTGCGCGGCCGCCTCCGGCTCCGGCGCGTCCGCGAAGATGATGTTCGGACCTTTGCCGCCGCACTCCGTCCAGACCGGCTTCATGTTCGACTCCGCGGCGTAGCGCAGAAACTGCTTGCCGACTTCGCTCGAGCCGGTGAAGGCGAGAACATCGACGTCGGCGTGGCGGCCAAGCATCTCGCCCACCGCCGGACCGCCGGTGATGACATTGAACACGCCGGGGGGGACCCCGGCCTCAATCGCCAGCTCCGCCACGCGCAGGGCCGAGAGCGAAGTCTGCTCGTCGGGCTTGAGCACGATCGAATTGCCCGCCGCCAGCGCCGGGGCCACCTTCCAGCCGAGCAGGCCCATCGGCCAGTTCCAGGGCAGTACCGCGCCCACGACGCCCACGGGCTCGCGGGTGATCAGCGCCAGCACCGACTGGTCGGTCGGCGCGACCTCGTCGTAGAGCTTGTCGATGGTCTCGCCATACCACTCGAAGGCGTTGATGGCCCATTGAACGCAGTAGGCGCTGGAGATGCCGACCGGCATGCCCATCGCCATCGAGTCGAGCAGCGCCAACTCCTCGCGCCGAGAGTCGATCAGCTCGGCCAGCTTCTGCAGGACTTTCTTGCGTGCCCGGGGAGCCATGGCGGACCACAGCCCGCTTTCGAACGCGCCGCGTGCGGCCCGTACCGCCCGATCGACATCGTTGCGACAAAGCACCGGCAGCTTGACGAGCGGCCTGCCGCGGGCTGGGTCGATGACCGAAAAGGTGCGCCCGTCGGCGGCGGAGGAGAACTGCCCGTCAATGAACGCCTGTGCCGGCAACGACACGGTCCGCGACAGTGCGTGCCAATCGGGTCGCTTTTCATTCATGGGAACTCTCAACGCATCTCCGGACGAACGGCCTTTGCGACGGCGTGGACTCGATGATGAGGCTGGAGGCAATTTCTCCTCGACGTCGAACCGTTGGCCGCCGGGTGGCGGCGGTGCGCCGGAACATCGGCAGTCTTCAGTGGAACGCGTAACTGACATCGATACCGGCGGTGAGCGGCTGGCTGACCACGTAGCGCGAATACGCCGTGTCCTGCAGGGAGATCTGCGGCTGCGGATCGATCAGGATGATGTTGTTCGTGAGG
>JAJYUA010000009.1 GCA_021792755.1 Pseudomonadota bacterium | reverse complement strand
GCATTCTTCACCCTTGGCCCGAGCAGCGCTGTGCCGACATCATCCGAGGTAGGAGCCGTGTGCGGTAGCTCCGCGAGCACGGATCTGAGCGGGGGGCTGCTCGCAAGAGCAGTCCCTACCGCAAACGCTCTACTGGTCAACGCGATGAGGTCCGCCTCTGCTATCCGGAGGCACAAAACCTTCTGTGGCGCGAACGAAGCGGACGATATTGGCGTGCAAGCGTGCGAGTGCGTGTGGCGCCACGTAAATCATGTGCCCGGAATGGTAGTAGTGGAAATCAATGTTGCGTTCGAGCGATTCGCTCATCGGCAGCTGATGCATTTGATATATTTGAGCGAAGTACGGCGTCGCCAAGTCGAAGTATCCTGCGTTGACCATGACCTTGAGATCAGGGTCTAGCGTCATCGCCGCTGCGAGGTCCGGCATGACATTGGTTGCGGTGAATGCCGGCGTGCTTTGACCGGGAAGCGTATGCAGATAGTTCCAATCGTTCCCGACCGCAGACGGAAGGAACCTGTAACGATGACCTTGTCCAAAATGCAAGGTGTCTCTTAAATATTGAAGAGTTGATGCGACGTATGCCGGTCCGATCGCGGAGATCTCAGGATCGTAACTGGGCGTCTCCGCAAGTTTGTCGAACATCGGCCCCGAGAAGCGACCGTCGAGCCTGCCCGTACTCTCGCCCCGAGAGAGCAGCAGTTGATGCTCAAACTCAGGGCCTGTGACCCGCAGATTGGCTTTCAGCACGAAGTCCCTCGGAAGGCCAGTGTATTGGGCCAATTGCGTAGCGACGTCGAGTTTCTCCTGCTGCGACAGAGCGCTGCCGAAATCGAGTGCGCTGAGATATGGGCCCATTGCCCAGGACTGCACCCGCCTTAGCAGGAGATCAAGCCGCGTCGGCCTGTCCGGCAGCATATCGTGGTACCAGGCGACGGCGGTATAGGAAGGAAGCGCGAGCGCGTACGGTAGATTGACGCCAGGATTCTCGGTTGGTTGATCCACTACACCAATGTCGAAGTTGAGTACTGCCGAGAGCATCACGATGCCGTTCAGATCGATCCCATCATTCTGTTCGAGAAGATTTGCAACCGCTGCGCTGCGCGTGGTGCCGTAGCTTTCCCCGATAAGGTATTTGGGCGAATTCCATCGATCGTATCTGGAAAGGAATCTCACGATGAATTGCTCGAAGGCTTTGGCATCCGGATCGACGCCGTAGAACATCTTTGCCGAGCCCGCGCCGCCTTCGCTCTTTCCGATAATGCGACTGAAGCCTGTGCCCATTGCGTCAACGAACACCAGGTCGCTGGCGTCGAGCAGGCTGTACTGATTTGCGACCACCGAGTACGGCGCAGGCGGGGTCAGGGAATGACTTCGCGTCAGTACGCGAACGGGACCAAATGCGCCGATAAGAAGTGGTGCCGTCGAGCTCCCGGGTCCGCCGTTGAAGAGGAAGCTGATAGGCCGAGCGGATGCGCGGCCGCCATGCTTGAAATAGGCAACATAGAACACCTCGCCTGTCGGCTGGCCCTTCTCATTTCGGAGGATGATGGTGCCAGCATCGGCGGTAAAGTGCAGAACGTGGCCGTTAACGGTCACGCTGCCCTGTGTCGCAACAGTATGCGGTGTGGCCCAGTAATAGCCGCCGGACGCAGATCCCGCGGCGAGAGCCGGATTGCTGGCCGCCGTGGCGGTGACTAATAGGATGCCCGCTTGAACCAGGCGACGCGACACGCTGATCATCATGGAGCCCTCTTAAGTCCCGTGCATTCTTTGAACTACCGCCAGCGACTGCCCATCCGCCGGTGGCGACCCGATGGCCCGGTGCCTTCGCCGGGCAGCCGAGCAATGAACTCCGCGGGCGCGAGTGCTTCTCGCCCGCTGAGCTGATGCCCACCGCTCCGTCGCGCCTGGTGCAGCGCACCGTCACAAGAACCATCTTGCCAAACATTTCCTAATGAGAGATACTTTCTCTGTCGGGGGATTGTTTTCCTTACGGGAATATTCTATGAAATGCTCGCCCGTATCTCAAGTCCAATCTTGTGCGGCTCGTCCGCAACGCAGCCTCGGCGGCTCTTGCAGTCGACGACGGATGAGCTATGTCTGGTGCATAGGAGTCACGAGCTTTTCACTGAGCGGCTGGGCCGGTGCCGCGTCGACCCCGCAACAGGGGACGGCACAGCAGATCCCCGTATTGCGCGAAGTTGTCGTCACCGCTACCAAGCGCGCAGTGCCCAGCCAGGACGTACCCTTCGCGATCACGGCGCTGGATGAACAGTCGCTTCTTGAACGCGGGGCGGTCTCGACCAACGAAGCTCTCAACTACGTCCCGGCCGTGAGCTTCAGCTCGAATGGTGCGAACTCCGGCACGTACAGCATTCGAGGAATCAGCACTGGAAGTTCAGTCGCAAACGCGCAGTCCCCCGTTGCCCTATATATTGACGATATCAGCATTCTCGACCCGACGGATCCGAACGTCACCATGAACCTGCGTCTCTTCGACGTTGCGCGCGTCGAAGTGCTCGAGGGGCCGCAAGGGACGCTCTTTGGATCCGGCTCGCTCGCCGGTGCCATTCGGGTTATCACGAACAAGCCGAACCTGCGCGAGTACGAATTTGAGACGCAAGACACCGTCGAGGACACCAAGGGCGGCCAGCTTGGATATGACGTGAACGCGATGGCAAACGTCCCTCTTGTAAAAGACAGGCTGGCCATACGGCTGGTCGGATACGATCAGCATTATGGTGGCTACGTGGACAACGTCAGAACGGGCGCTTCGAATGTGAACTATGCGACCACGCGCGGCGGACGAGTGGAGCTCAAGTGGACGCCAACGCGAGACCTCAGGTTCCTTGGCACTGTACTTGGCGAAGACGACTCGCCTCACGATTCGGCCTACAGCTTCTACAGCAATCACAAATATGCGTGGAACGGCGCGGTGCCAAACTACAGTTACAGTAACACGAAAATATACAGCCTGAAAGGCGTATATCAACCGCAATGGATAACGGCGACATCCGTCACGACATACGCTGATCGAAGCGAACTGGCGTTGGGAGACTTTACCCAGACCGCGTATGACTTGCTAGGACTGAACGCTCCATCGCCCATAACTGACGCCGGGCCATCGCGCACATTTTCGCAGGAACTCAGATTTGCATCGCCTCAAAATCAGAAATTTCGCTGGCTCTTCGGTGCATTTTACCAAGATAACCGCAGGACCGTGCTTGAGAACGTCATCATCCCCGGGACGGGTGAGCTGTTTGGCGCCGCATCCGATGATGTCTCGTCCGCCGATACCTTTGGGGAAACAAAGGAGGAAGCGGTCTATGGCGAGCTTTCCTACGACATCATTGCGAATCTTACTCTGACGATAGGCGCTCGACGGTCTCACGATAAGCTGCTCGAAAATCAAACGATCGGCGGGACACTGCAGATTCCCTCCCACACTTACAACATCACCACGGAAAATTCCACGACGCCGCGATTCAATATTTCGTACCACCTTGCAAAAGATGCGATGGTCTACGCTCAGGCCGCCCAGGGATTTCGCATCGGTCAAATCAATACTGTGAGAGCGGATCCAATCTCCGGCCAGCCGATACCACTTGCATCCAATCCGGACAGCCTTTGGAATTACGAACTGGGAGAGAAGAGTTACCTGATGCACCACAGACTGCTCGTCGACGCGGACGTGTACTATATCGATTGGCGCAATATTCAGCTAAATGCCTTGACCGTTCCCTCAGGGATCAACTACATCACGAATGCCGGCCATGCGGACATCAAGGGTCTCGAGCTTGATGTCGCGGCACATCCCGGCGTGCGTTGGAGCGTAGGTGGATCGCTTGCGGTTACAAATGCGCACCTTGAGTCGGTGAGCCCCGGGGTCGCCGCAACACCGGGCGATCGCTTGCCCGGATCTGCGCCACTGAGTGCAAATGTTTATGCCCAATACACTCACCCGCTGTCATCGCACGTAAACTATTTCGCTAGAATCGACGCACGATATGTCGGAAAGGAATACAGCAATCTCGATAACGCCTCGTCGCTCGTCTATGGACAATATTCCCAAATCAATATTAGAAGCGGATTGAAATGGTCTCGATATTCAGTTACCGCATTCATTGATAACGCGACAAATGGCAGTGGAAAGGTTTCCGCCTTTGACAGTTTTACTGTGCCAGTGGCCATTCGGCAGCGACCCATTACCTTCGGAATTACGATGGATTATCGTCTATGAGTTTGTCACATACCCTTCCCAGCAGTCGCGGCGCACACGTATTTGCGCTTCTAAGTTTGATATTCGCCGTTGCGCTGGGCGCTCGGCCTCCACTTGCGCTTGCCACGGGATCGGCGCTCAGTGCTCCGAGCCCCATGGCCTTGAATCCGAGGAAGGTCATTGCTGCCGCGGAAGCTCTACCGCCGGGGGGTATCAATGAGCTAATCCCGGTTCGGATTGGCGGCATTCCGCAGTGGATCAGCATTCGGGGTGCCGATCGGTCCAATCCCATCCTGCTGTTCATTTCCGGCGGTCCCGGCGATCCGATGATGCCAGAGAGCTGGACATTCCAGCGCCCGTGGGAGGACTTTTTCACGGTAGTGCAATGGGACCAGCGCGATGCCGGCAAGACATTCTCCGCTGCGCATCGGGTGGCGGACAGGTCGATGACGATGGCGGAGCTTCAGTCGGACACCAACCAGCTCATCACCTGGCTTAGGCATCGGTACCACAAGAGGAAGATCTTTTTGGTCGGGTTTTCATTCGGCAGCATACTTGGCTTGCGCGTGGCGATTCAACACCCAAACTGGCTGTACGCGTACGTCGGCGTGGGACAGGTCGTCAATGCGTACCAGAACGAAGTTGTCGGATACCGGGAGACGCTGGCGAAGGCCGAAGCCGTACACAACCAGGCCGCTATCGAGGGGTTGAAGTCGATCGCTCCGTATCCGGGGGCGGCCGGCCCGACGCTCATCTCTAAAGTAATAATTGAGCGCAAGTGGGACGAGGCGCTCGGCGGTATGCTCTACGGCAGAACAAAGGACGACGAAGCACGCTTCTGGGCATTGAGTCCGGATTATTCCGCGTACGACGTGAGATCGGCGGAGCTCGGAGAGATGAGTTCTGTGCAAATATTGCTGCCGCAGCTCTTGGGCGTCAGCTTTGACGACAACCTCGTGTTCAAATGCCCAGTTATCTTCTTCGCTGGCGCGCATGATCGGACCACGCCGGAATCACTTGTGGCGGCCTACTACAAGCGAATACGTGCACCGGAGAAGAGATTTTTCTTGATCAAGAACGCAGCCCATTACGTGGTGAACGAGTCTCCGGGAATAGTATTAGTGGACTTGGTGCGTTATGTCAGACCGCTTGACAGGAGATTGAGCATTGCGCGATGAATCACCAGAGGGCGAGAGCCTGGTCGGCGAAATCTCGTGGACTTGATCAACGCGTACAGCCGTCACTCGCCCTTCTGGTGATGAGGTACACGTTTGGTCTGTTCCGCCGGTTTCGGCTCACCACGGACGAGGGCATGTGTATGTTCCGGCAATTTAAAGGCGTCGGGCGCTCCCGGCGCGACGCAAACTGAAAGGATGCGGCACGGAGATTGGCCGACGGCAACGTAGGCGTGGCCCATGTTGCCGTCAAAGTACATCGAATCCCCATTTTTTAGGTTCACCGGCATGTAGATGCTCGAATAGAAATCGAGCTCCCCGTCTAACACGAACAGGAATTCCTCTCCAAGATGATGATTGAGCTCACCGAACTCCTCTAGGCTGTGTGCTGTAACCTCGATGACCATTGGCAACGAAAGCTTGTTGAGCAAATCGTTCGCAAGATAGCGATAACGGCCAGCGGCGCCTTCGAGCACCTTGCCTTCACCGGCACGGGTAATGGTGCGACGACCCGCAGACACGTTCTGAATTTCTGGTGCGCTCAGCGGCGCGACAAGGTGAGCGAGATCGGTTTCAAGGGCCGTCCCGATGCGCAGCAGCTTATCAAGTGTGAGTTCCATTTTGTCATTTTCGACCTTCGAGAGGCTGGAGATTGGCAGCCCCGTACGCCGACTGATTTCCGCCAGGCTCCAACCTCGCTTTACGCGCAGGGCCTTGAGCTTGGCGCCGGGTCTGATGGCCGGCAGCGCGTCAGCGGTGCGTTTGTCGTTCATGCATTGTTTCCTTCAGAGAATAGTAGTTTATGAACGATACGGGAATTTTTGCAAGAAATTGCTCACGGGCGGAATTTGGTTTCTTGTCCGAAATGGTTCGGGATCCTGAAGGGTGCTTGGAGTCTCACCATGCACACTCGGTTCGACCGAATCGCCCAACCCGCCGTCCTTGTGGGAGCTTGATGGCAAATGTCGGTGTGGCATCGCCTACGGCGGCGAGGTTCTGGTGGTGAGCCGCGAAGGAACAATGTGGTGCTCAGCCGCTGAAGCGGGGTGTCGAGGCTCAATCCCGTTCAGGGCGGGTGGTGTTCCCTGAAGGCGGCCCAAGGCGTCGGCTTTGGAGCTGCGAGCAATTCCAGGCGGGCCGGCGGCCTTTTCTAGCCTAAACACAGAGATTGATCAATGGATCACTTCGCCGGTCATCTCGAGCGCATTGCCAGCCCGGCTTTCGCGGAAAGCCGGGTATGCCTTGTGGTCTTTCGCAGCGAGGGTGAGATGAGGATGGCGATCCATGATCGACGAAGGCGATTTCGAAGAGGCTCCGCAAGTCTTTGGCCTATCGGTGTCCACAGAACCGGATCCGGGAACGCTAGTGTGCCTGCTGAGTTTCTTTCAAATCCTCAACGTGGTGCCTCGTAGTGTCGCGGCTGAGGTGAGAACCGAGCAGATGCAGCAAATTCGGATTGAGGCCGGCGGCATAACGGCGAAGCAAGTTTCAGTGATTGCCGCCAAGGTCGATCAGTTTCCCACCGTCCTAACTGTGCATTGGTGTCGCGTGTAATTACTGGTCAAGAGCGCGCTCCGGCCACCGGAATCCTGGCCGTTGGCGACAATTGCATCCCGCCGCCACGAACGTTTCAGCGCCCGCCTTGGGCCTTCGGTCTCAAACGGTCGGGCCCTTTAGTATGCGCCCGTCGCCCAAAGTTGCTATTAGAGAAATAATGTTTCACTATAGACACTGTATATCCCAAGAGATAATATCGCCCGAAGTCCCCGCTTAAGGCTATTCACACCCATGCAATTTTGGAACTCCCCGGAATTTGATGATCACGAGCAGGTGTGCTGTTTCTCCGACCGTGGCAGCGGGCTACGAGCCATAGTCGCGATCCATTCGACAGCGCTGGGTCCGGCGGCCGGCGGGACCCGGTTCATGGCGTATATGAACGAGCAGCGGGCGCTCGATGACGCCATGAGACTCTCCAGAGCGATGTCCTACAAGAGCGCCTTGGCGGGACTGCCTTGCGGAGGAGGTAAGGCGGTAATCATCGGTGATCCGGGGCAGATCAAAAGCGAGGAGCTGCTGCATGCCTATGGACGTTATCTCAATCGGATCGGATCCGTATTCGTCACCGGAGAAGACGTTGGCATGTCTGTGGGAGATATCGAGACTCTACGCACAGTGACTCCGTATGTGGGTGGCACGTCTTCCGCTGGAGCGGGTGACCCTTCCGTGCATACCGCGATGGGCTTGATGCATGGGCTACGTGCCGTGCTCGAGCGGCAGTTTCCAGGGGCGAAATTCCGCGAAATTCGGGTCGCCATTCAAGGGCTAGGGGCGGTTGGATGGCATGTAGCGGAGCAGCTGCACGCGCACGGAACGCAACTGACGGTTTCGGACATACGCTCTGAGCAAGTCGAGCGCGCCGTCGCCCGATTCGGTGCGCGCGCGGTGGACCCGGAAGATGTGCACCGAAGCGACGTCGACATCTATTGTCCCTGCGCGCTGGGAGGCGTCATCACCGAGGAATCGGCAAGTCAGATACGGGCCCGCGCAGTTGCCGGCGCGGCCAATAACCAGCTGGCGTCGCCGCAAGCCGGTCAGGCATTGGCGGCTCGCGGAATTCTCTATGCGCCAGATTACGTCATCAACGCCGGCGGGATCATCAGCGGCATGGAGGAATACCTGAAGATACCGGGCCGTTCAGGGAAGGTGGACGACCCGCTCTCGGTCCGGCTCGAGCGCATTCATGACCGGCTGCTCGAGATCTTCGATCGAGCGGCGCAGGCGCACCAGAGGCCAGAGGTCATGGCCGAGCAGCTCGCGCGCGAACTCATCGGACGATAGGCAAGGCAGAGGCGTCCTTGGCTGCTCGTCCTGACATCGCTCTTAAGGATAAGTACCGCCTCGATTGCCGCAGCGCCTTGATTTCGGGTCGGCAGGCCCTGGTGCGGCTCCTCATCGCGCAGCGTGAAACCGACCGGCTGCGTGGGCTCAATACCGCGGGCCTGATCAGCGGCTATCGAGGCTCTCCACTGGGCGGGCTCGATATGGAGCTGTGGCATGCCCACGCGGAACTTCAAGCGCGGAACATCCAGTTCCAGCCGGGCGTTAACGAGGATCTGGCACTTACGGCGTTGGCCGGCGCTCAGCAGCTAGCCTTTGTGCCGAACCCCAAAGTCGATGGGGTCTTCGGGCTCTGGTACGGTAAGGGACCGGGGGTCGATCGATCGGGAGATGCCATAAAGCATGCGAACCTGCGCGGTGTATCTGCGCACGGTGGCGTTGTGCTTGCGTTCGGCGACGACCACGTTGCGATGTCTTCCACGACCGCTCATCAAAGCGACATTACGCTGGCGAGCTGGGGGGTGCCGATCCTTTATCCGTCATCAGTCGCCGAAATTCTGGACTTCGGCCTCGCGGGCTTTGCGCTATCGCGCTACTGCGGCCTGCTGGTGGGACTGAAGCTCGTGAACGAGACCGCGGACGCGACTGCTGTGGTGGCATTCTCGCCCACGGAAGATTTCATCTTCCCGCAAGCCCCGCAGCCTGATGGGGGCATCCATATCCGCCCTGAACCCCTCGCCATGCAGGAGCAGGATGCGCGACTGGTACGCTACAAATTGCCCCGTGCGATGGCGTTTGCTCGTTCGAACCGGCTGGACCGTATTGTCTTTGGGTCTGAGACCCCGCGGTTTCTCATTGCGACCTCGGGCAAACCCTTTGCGGATGTCCTCGCCGCGCTGAAGCTTCTTGGAGTCGACGCGCAGGCCGCTCGGAGCCTCGGTATTGCGGTCTTCAAGATCGGGCTTCTCTTTCCGCTCAGTCCTGACAGTCTGAAGGATGCGATCCGGGAGGCCGAAGAGATCCTATTTGTGGAGGAGAAGCGCCCCCACGCTGAGATCCAGGCGAAGGAGATACTCTACAATCAACTGAGACGCCCTCGCATCAGCGGCAAATTGACGCCAACCGGAGAAGTCCTCCTCCCGGCTGACGCCGCTCTCGATGCGCACGTTGTAGCCCTGGCGCTCGCCAGGCGATTACGCGCCAGCTTGCCAAACATTCTGGACGTCTTACCCGATTTCGCGGCGGCGGAGGCTCGGGTCGCGACACGGATCGATCGCGGAACCGCCGGAAGGCCCACCATCATTCGGCGCCCGGCGTTCTGTCCAGGTTGTCCGCACAATACTTCGACGACGGTGCCCGAAAATGCGTACGGCGCGACTGGTATAGGTTGCCACGGGCTCGTGGTGTTTCACCGGGAACGCAATCCGCTGCCCATGGGACATATGGGCGGAGAGGGCGCTCAATGGATCGGAATGGCACCTTTCACCGATACCCGCCATATCTTTCAGAATCTCGGCGATGGAACGTACAGCCATTCCGGTTCACTTGCCATCCGAGCCGCGGTGCAGTCCGATGCGAACATCACCTTCAAGATCCTTTTTAACGACGCGGTGGCGATGACCGGAGGACAGCCAGTCGAAGGTGCCCTGACCGTCGGTCGTATCGCGCGTCAGGTGCTCGCGGAGGGCGTTTTGCGTGTCGAAGTGGTGTCGGAAAACCCCGCGCGCTTTGCAAGTGAACCGCTACCGCGCGAGGCTGCCCTCCATCACCGCGACAAATTGGCGCAGGTTCAGGACGCACTCCGCAATCATCCCGGAGTAAGCGTCCTCATCTATGACCAGGTCTGCGCGGCGGAGAAGAGACGTCGGCGGCGAATCGGGGCCTACCCGGACCCTCCCCGGCGCGTCCTCATAAACACCGCCGTGTGTGAGGGTTGTGGAGACTGCTCGCGCGAATCGAATTGTCTTGCGATTCAGCCCGTTGAGACGGAGCTCGGCCGCAAGCGCAGGATAGATCAGTCCGCGTGCAACAAGGATTTCTCGTGCGCAAAGGGATTCTGTCCGGCATTCGTATCTGTGTTGAATGCTCGCCAGAACAAGTCGTCAGCCGACCAGTGGACCGACATCGACATTCCGGACCCCTCAGTTCCGGCGATAGGCAAGGGTTTTGATCTTTTGATCACCGGTGTGGGGGGCACCGGGGTGGTGACGGTGAGCGCCATTCTCGGCATGGCCGCTCGTATCGAGGGCCTCGGAGCAAGCCTCTGCGACATGACGGGCCTCAGCCAAAAGGGGGGGCAGGTCTTCAGCCATGTGAGGCTTCGCCCCGACCCGCGCGAAATCGTGGCGGCCCGAATCGGTGTCGGCGAAGCCGATGTGGTGCTTGCCTGCGACCTCATCGCGGCGACTCAAGCTCCAGCCCTCAACTGCATTGCACGCGGCAGGACGGTGGTCATCGGCAACAGTGACGTCGCGGCGCTCGCGGAATTTCACACGCAGCCCGATTTGCTCGTGCCGGAATCGCTTCTCAAGTCTCGGCTGCGGGAAGCCTCCGGAGCTGAACCAGCCCTGCTGCCGGCATCGCGGATGTCCAAAGAGGTGTTGGGCGACACGATCGGCGCGAATCTGCTTGTTCTGGGATTCGCCTGGCAAACTGGACTCATCCCCTTAAGCCGCGCATCCATCGAGCAGGCGATCGAGCTCAATGGGCGTGCCGCCCGCGCGAACCTGAAAGTCTTCGCCGCCGGTCGCCGCGCCGCGATCGCCAAGGCCGAGGCACCTTCCGCGCCGCTCCCTCAGTCATTGGACGAATTCGTCGCAGCGCGCACCGACGATTTACGGGCATACTGGAACACTCGCTACGCGGAGCAGTACGCTGATTTGGCAAAAATTGCGCGCCGGGCGGCTGATAGCGTCCAAGGCGGTGAGCGATTTGCGTGGGCTGTGGCACGCTATGCGCACAAGGTGATGGCGTACAAGGACGAGTACGAGGTCGCCCGACTCTACACGGACGGACAGTTTCGAGCCCTGTTGTCGCAGGAGTTTCAAGGCCCCATTCGGCTTAAGCTTCATTTGGCGCCGCCGCTCATGTCGCGAATCAACCCGGCAACCGGTCGGCCGCGCAAACTGGCTTTTGGATCCTGGATCTTTCCCGTACTGCGCACCGTGGCGGCGCTCAAATTCCTGCGTGAAGGGCCGTTTGACGTCTTTGCCAGATCGGCGGACCGTCGCCAGGAGCGAGAGCTGCGTGACGTCTACCTGCAAACGATGCGCAAGGTTGCCGCAACGCTTCGGGCCGACGAGCTTGCCTGGGCGATATCGCTTGCCGAGATGCCGCGGGGGGTTCGGGGTTTTGGGTACGTCAAGGAGCCGGCCGCCCGAGCAGCATTGGCCTGCTTGCGCGAGGCGTTTTCTGGTGGGCTGCGGCAAGGGAGCGGCAGCAACAAAGAGTGTGACGTAGCCTAAGCGGCGGTAGACTCGCATTCAGAGAAATACGATGAGCCGGGCAGGCCGCACGATTAAGCAAACGGTAGGGGATCGGGAAGAGGTAAAAAATGGCTGATCCAGCCAAACTGCGGCGTGATGCGGGCGTCATCGGCATTCTGAATGTCTGTCTCGGCAGCACCATAGGCTCCGGCTGGCTGTTCGGCGCTCTGCATGCCGCCGTCCAGGCGGGGCCCCGGAGTGTCTACTCGTGGGGCATCGGCGCAGTCGCCATCCTGTTTCTGGCCTTCGTGTTCGCAGAGCTCGCAACGATGTTTCCAAATTCAGGTGGCTTGGTGCACATGACGCACGTGAGTCACGGAAATCTTGCAGGCAAAATCTGGGCTTGGATTCTCTTCCTCGCCTCGGTGTCCGTGCCACCGGTGGAGGTCAGCGCGGTCCTTACGTACGCCAACAACTACCTGCCGGGACTGATCGATCCCCACACTGGCTTGATGACCGATGTGGGAACGGCGTCGGCGGCGGCGCTGCTGGCGGCCGTCGTGGCCCTGAATTTCCTGGCGATCCGGTGGGTCATTGCCATCAACAGTGCTGCGACTTGGTGGAAGCTCATCATCCCGATCGCGACCATTGTCGTGCTGATGGTCTATTCATTCCATCCGCAGAACATGGTCTCCCATATCCACAGCACGCCGGTCAGCGGCGTCTTCACGGCGGTGGCCACCGCCGGCATCGTATTCAGCTTCTTCGGCTTTCAGCAGGCCATCGCACTGGCCGGGGAGACGCGCAATCCCGACCGCTACGTGCCGATCGCACTCATCAGCTCGGTGCTGATCGGCATGCTGATTTACGTCGGTCTGCAGATTTCCTTCATCACGGCTCTGAAGCCTCAGGACCTGAGCGGCGGGTGGGAGCATCTTCACTTCACGGGCATGTTCGGCCCGTTGGCGGCGATTGCCGTGGCAGTCGGGGCGTTCTGGTGGGCGGTGCTGCTTTACGTGGACGCCCTGGTCTCACCGCTTGGGACGGCCTTCATCTACGTCACGGCGAGCCCGCGCATCATCATGGCCGCAGGCGAGATGGGCGATGCGCCAAAACACGTGACTAAGCTCAGTCAGCAGGGCGTACCCTGGGTCGGACTGGTCGTCACGTATCTCGTCGGGGTGGTGTTTTTCTTTCCGTTCCCCTCGTGGCAGAAGCTGGTCTCTGCCGTTTCTTTGACCGCGGTTCTCTCATTCAGCATCGGGCCGGTGATCCTGCTACGTCTGCGTACATCGCTGCCGCAGGCGGTGCGGCCCTTCCGCCTGCGCGCGGCGGGCATTCTGTCGCCGATTGCATTCGTTGTGTCCAACTGGATCATCTATTGGACCGGATACGCTGTGGCCAAGTGGATGTTCGGGGCGGTATTCGTCTATATCGCGACGTATCTCTTGTGGAACTGCGCGGTGCGCCGAAGGCGGCTCGGGGAGGTGGGATGGCCGGAGGCGTGGTGGATACCACCTTATCTGGCCGGCATGTGGGTCGTGAGCTACCTAGGTCCCACAGGCGTGATGGGTGGTAGAGGCGCATTCGGATTTTTCACCGGCATGTGGATCGTTGCTGGCTTCAGCCTGGTGGTGCTGTGGGTTGCTCTGCGGGCGGGCCAAAGTAGTGAAGCCGCACTACGCTGCGCAGACTTCGTAAGGACTTTGGGCTCGAGCGGCGCTGACCTGCGGGTGCGCCCGGAAGAGCTTGAAGCGCCTTGATGGACACCGCCTGTGTCCCAGAGCATTGAAGATCAATGGGGTGTTCGGCGACTTATGCCGGCATTGCCTTTGCTGGCCTACTGTCATGTAGGTCGTAAGGACGTAAGCAATGGGATGGACGCTCCCACCTCTTAACGGCATCTGATGTGCCAAAGTGGGAGCGTAGAGCAACCACCGGAACGGAGCGGGAGCGTCCACCATGAAGATTCTGTTACCGATTGCCTCATCCACTATGTTACTAAAGTGCGCATCTCGATCGCTTTCTGGTCGCCCTGCGGCCCGCGGAGCGCAAGCCGCGTCTAATTGCGCAGAGAACAATAGGTTCTGGTCCAGAAGAGCGTGATGCGTGGCCGTCCGTCTGTAGCATTTCACGTGAGGCAACGGCCGCGGTCGGTAACATCTTTGGTGAGGCAATGCGGGGGTGCAGTCCTTCGAGTCCGGCGGGCGCCCTTTGCGCGGAAGGCCATCGGCAATGATGTCATTGAACGCCTTGACGACCGGGCGCCGATCGCGAGCTCGATCTCGGCGATCTTCTCCTCGGTTTGAGCCGTATCGGGCTTGGGTACGGAGTCGACCGTATCGGGTGCTGGCGGTAGTAGTATCGTTGGAGCGCAGCAGCTCGCCCGCACAACGAAGAACCCCCGGTTTGGTGGTCAAGCCGTGCAGTCAACCGGGGCGGCATTGGCGACAACGGAATGGACCTGCGGTGTCTTGCTGCTCGGGGGTAACGGCTGTGTGCCGCCTTCCGCGATATGCTGCCCCGGGCGGTCACCGAAGCCGGGATTCGCGTCATCGGCGATCCGACGGTCACTTGTCCGGGTGAGCGCGGGCGACGCAGCCGCCGCTCATTGAGCGGCCCGGGCAGTCCGAGCGCAAAACGGCAGGCTACGTTCCGAGCGTCTCGCCGGACGCTGCCGCGCGGGCCGCGACGCATGGCGCCAAGCCCTGCGTGCGCCACCGCACCGACAGACGGAGCATCCACGGGCAGTCTTCGAAGGTCGCGCTTGCGCGTTGGGCTGCGATCATGAATTCCGTCACGATGATTTCAGTGTACTCGGCCGTTGCCTTCTTCGTGGGCGTCGGGCATCCGATGGTCGCGCGGCTTTCGAGCGCCGGCGCTGGACGGGTCGCTGCACGCCGCGGTAAGGCTCGAGGCGCCCGATCTTCCCCGCAATCCTATTCGACCGTGCAGGAGACCGCCGCGTCCGTCGCGCCGGTGCAACGGAGGCCGGGGGACTTGGCCAAGGAGATCCGGGTCACGGTGGCGGCGAGCGAGTTGCCCGTTCCGTGGAAAGGCGGCGAGGGCCTGCTTCCGGGGCGGACAAGAACCGGCGAGATTTGCGTGACGATTCGCGGTGCGCGTGAACGGAGTGCGAGATCGGTGCGCGACCGGTCCGCCTGAAATCGGGTCTTGGGTTGATCTGTCGTGCGGTCCGGAGTGAACAGGAGAGCTGCAACATGGGCTTAATTTTGGTGGTGATAGTGTTGGTTTTGCTGCTGGGCGGCGGTGGCGGCTATTACGGCTACAGGCGCTACGGCGGACCGGGACTCGGTGGGGCTTTCGTGCTGCTACTGATCATTCTGCTCGTTTTGTGGTTTTTCGGCGGCGTCCACTTTCAACGCTGACGCGGGTGAGCAGATCGCGCGGTGAGTAGGCCGGAATCAGGCGATTGACCGGATCCTTGGCGGCCGATGTGCCGAGGCAAAGCCGTCGCTCAACCGTCGGAGAGGAGAGCAATCTCGCTCCAGAGGTCGATTTGCGGTAAGCGTGACTCTTTGCGGGTGTGCGCGCCGAGGTAGGTGTCGTTCGAGAAGATCTCTCCGCCCGTCACTTTTAGATGCTCATAGGGTCCTATGCTCTTGCGTCGCCCGTCGGGGGTCGTCACGCGAAGGTATACTGCCGCGCGGCACTCGAGCACTCTATGTTGCTTTCGCGCCACGTGCCAGAGACCGTCGGTATAGTTGGCCGCTACGGCGTTGTCGGGTCCGCGAAGCGTCGCGTCGGCACAAATCCTGAAATATGTGCCGCGAACGAAGATCATGGAGTCGTTGCTCAGCGCCCTGAAGGTGAGCGTGATCACCCGGCGCGCTCGATTCTCGGACGCTGTTGCGTGCGGGCGCTCCCGTCCGACAGCGTCGCCGACGGTGTGAAGCCGGGCGGCGGGCGGTGCCGGCCGCAGCTGAGTCGAGCGGCGCTCGCCTCATGGGGTTCGAGGCCGATGCAAGCATCCCTCACAGCCGCTGTGCCGCCGTTCACGATCCCACAGCCCTTCCGGCGCGATGGCGGCCGCGGGTATCGCACAACGTGTGCCATGGGAAGTTCGAGCAAGGCTTCTGCGATATCGCAAACGTTGTCCGGCGGCGGCGGTGAAGTAGACGGCAATGACGTGGGCGCAGGCAATTCTGCCTTCGCCCGTTCTGACGGCGGCCATGACGCTTTTGGCGGTAGGCGCGTCAATTCGTTCTCGATGGCTGAGAGTTGAGCGGTGAGTGAGGATGAACGTCGAGTGCCACCGCGAAATGCAGTCTGCCGAGCAGGGTCAGGGCGTCCGGCGGGAGCTCGAGCCTGAAGACGTCGCGCGCATAAAGACTCACCAGCAACTCCGCGACGCCGCCCTCGTCGCTCAGCCGCTCGAGGAAGGCCTGTGCGCGCCGCATGTGACTGAGTGCCGCGAGAATCACCCTTTCCACCGAAACGCCGCTGCACGAGAGCTGTGGCTCGGCCATCAACCGCCCCATCCAGTAGCTGTCGTGATGCGCGCCCCCGAGCTTCGCGCCTGCGCTGTCGCAGCGCGGTTGGCCTGCGCGCCAGCAGTGCTGCGGCTGAATGCCGAGCGCCTCAGTGACCGCCATCGGGTCGATTGTCGGATGACGGATTCGCAGGGAGACGGTGAACTCGTACTCGCTCATGGGAGTGTGCGTTCGGGCAGTTGGCCGGACGGCGGCTGCGAGCCCGCCTCGAGGTCGCGCGCACTCCTAGGGTGCTGCACTCACCCGCCGCGATCCGGCTTGCTCACGGCGCCGCCACCCCTCTGCGGCGAAGATGCGCGGACCGGCCCCGTGACATTGGCTGCAAACGCGCGCAGACATTCGCGGGAACAAATGATCGCAGGCGCCTCCTGATCATCGATCGCTCCCGGGTTGGGATGAAGGCTCACCCGGAAATGTTGCTGCGGTCGCCGCCCGTCCTCGAAGCCGACGTCGCGCTCGCAGACGTCGCAAGTCATGACCCGAATTTCCTCGGCGGAGCGGTAGAGTCCAGTCTTGCGCCAAGCCATGGGTCGGACCTCGCGACAACGACACACAGCGTACCGCTCCCGGCCGTGGCGGCCGGGAGCGGGCGCTGATTGATGCAATGTGTCAGTAGCGGCGCGCACCGCCGTTGCGGTTGCCGCCGCCGGAACGTTCGCGGTCCTGCGCCTCGTTCACTCTGAGCGGACGGCCGTCAAAGTCGGCGCCATTCAGCGCCTGCATCGCCCGCGATGCATCGGCGCTCGACATCTCCACGAAGCCGAAGCCGCGCGGTCTACCCGTCTCGCGGTCGGTGATCATGGAGACTTTTTCGACCGTTCCGTGCTTGGAGAATAGGGCGCTCACGGCTTCGTCGGTCGCCGTAAAGGGGAGATTTCCAACGTATAATTTCGTCAATGCGGAATACTCTTGAAAGAAAACACTATGGAGCGGCAGGCATGCCCTGCGACTTGGTTCGCTAAGCTTTGCGCGGCTGGCAGAGGTTGGCAGGAGGGGCGTGCCGGATGGCTACGCGTGACGCCAAGGCAGTCAAGCCGAAAAGATACGATCCGTCAGATAGAATACAGCATCGGAAGCGGGCTGCCAAACTTTTGTGCTCCGGGGCGGGCGGTCGCCATAGGTCATCGCTTGCGCCGGCGTTGAAGTGCGCGCATGCTAGCAAGAGTTGGCTCCGGAAGAGTGTGGAGCCAAACATGTGAGCTATGTCCTGGGCGGCGCTCGTCATTCGCGGGTGCCTGCGGCGAGTGCTGCCGCATGATGAGCCCTGGCGGCGTCGGGACGAGCGTGCCGACGGGTATCGCTTGCGACGATCACTTTGACCTCCGCGCAGGCATGGCCAGAGGTTGGCGTCGCGCCCGGCGTCACGCTGCGGCAGGGCGGATCGAATCGTACATGCCGGTGGTTCTGGTTGCGCGAGTGCCGCAGCCAGCCTCTTTCCCAAGAAGCCAGACCCAGGAGCCGAAACGCGTGATGAATCTTTCCCTGTTCGATGCGTTTGGCAAGTTCGGCGCCAAGCCGGCCAGCCGGCTGGGCAGCCTTTCGGCGATGGCGACGGACGGCGCCATGGTGATCAACTGCCGGCTGGCGCATTTTTCCCGCCCCGGCCGTGGAGTCTTGCGCTACGAGACCTGCCTGTCCGCTGCGCAGGCCGGAGCCGGGGTGGTCAGAACCCTGAGCGAGCATCTGACGCAAGCGCGCGACGGCGATCTGCCGGTCCGGATGGTTGTCACCTTCCCGGAGCGGGAAAAGTCAGGCAAGGCCGGGGGCTATTACGTCCGCCCGGATCTGGTGGGTAAGGTGGCGCAGTTTGATGGAGATCGTTTTGTTATCGACTTCACACGGCCGCAAGCGGCAGCCGCGGCGGTCACCCCAGGCCGTCGCAAATAGGGGCGGTCAGTGGGCCGGCGAGCAGACGGCCGTGAGCGTGAAGCGAAGGTGCAGGCAACACGGCAACTTCGATGTGAAGTTGCCGCCACGCAATCCGGCGCATTCAAGCACGCCGTCAACCCGATGCGACGGGTCACCCACGGCCGCGTGCACCACTGTGGCCAGGTCGAACCAGCCATCGCAGTCACTGTACGGGCATGGAAACAAGAAGTACGCGCGGGCCGGTGGGTGTAGGACACGCGTTTGGCACACCGGCGTACTCGCGCCGCCACCCTCGAAGTGCAGATCAAAGCGCAGCTGTTCTACCATCGGGAACATCGTGCGAAGCTTCGGCGCCGCCTCCTGGTCTCGACGAAGCTGGGACGAGCGATCCTGACGGGTGGCGGTTCCGCGGATGTGGCTGAGCCTCATGCTCCGCCCATGGGCGTTGGATCACCAGGGCCGGCCGGCGGATCCTGCAACGACCCCACGCTCGCTTCGGGGCCGCTCGTGCGGGCCGACCGACGCTTCTGCTTCTCGAGCTTGCGCGCGACCCTGTTTTGCTCCTTCTGCTTTTTTGCCAGGCGGTAGTTCGGTTTTGCCACTCAGAATCCTTGGTCACGTCGCGTTGGGAGGATAGATTCCAGCGATAGTTTACTCTGATTCTGCCCCCAGGGGGGGTACTTTCAGATCCGCATCGGCCATCAACGCGCTCAGTTGCGCCGCCGAGCGGTGTGCATGACCGGGCTGCGGGCCGTCAGGTCAGGTCCCTGTGCAAACGCCAAGAATAAAGGCGAGGCGCACGGCGAGGCCGGCCCCGGCGAAGTCCGACAGCCGGCACGCCATTGGGTCCTCCCGCGCCAAAGGTCACGCCTGCGTCACGGTCCTCGCCGCTGCGGACCAGGATGGGGCGCGGCGGCGGCAGATCGACCTCGCTGCGGGCAAGGAAGCCGCCCCCGCCGAGGCCTTCGCCGCGAATCTGCGGCCCCGCCGTGTCAAACCCGGTCAAATCGAGTCGATCAGCGTCGACATATCGATGAGCTTCATCCACAGCGTCAGCGACGCAGTTGTGCAACGTCCGGATCATCGTCGACGAATTCCACCCGATCGCTCGTGCCTCCGGAGCGGTTGACGAGGCAACCGGCGCGATGCGCCGGCTTAGGCAGCGGCTTGAGCCGCGCCCCAAGGGGCTGCATTCGGTACTGCCGAGCGAAGGCGGCAAGCTCGCGGCGCACGCCGCGCCGAGCTCGCGCGTCTGCTCGCTCACATGACCGGTCTGCCCGCGAGCTCGCCCGGCGCATTCTCGCCGGCGCGCGATCGGACAGCGGCGCGCGGCGCCATTGGTCGACCCGTTCGTCGAGCCGGAATTCGCCGACAAACGCCAGGTCTCGTCCGAACAGGGCTCGCGTGCGAGCGAGCAGTTCCTCGATCGGTGCCCGCGACTCGTGTGGGGAGGGCTGCAGTGTTGCAGACGGTTCAGGTGACCTTCGGCGCGCTCTCGAGCCCATCTCGTGTACGGCATTGCGGCTGCGGTTCGAGATGCAGCCGGCCGACATCACGGAACTCGAGGTCGGGAAGGCTTCGGGCAGCCAAGCGCGCCGCTTGTCCGGCTCGCCTCGGCACATCGAATCCCGGGAATCATGCCAAAATAGGCCACATGCCGACTACCGAGCTACCCGCCTGCGCTTCGAGCCTTTTCAGCCACGTGACGGCTGAGAAGGCGGCGGTCTATCGAGCAATCATGGACCTCTTCGCGGCGGCCAGGCGCCAGTTCCGCCATCATCTGCGGCCCGATGAGGTGCTTCTCGAGGCGTGCTGGCCGCACGAGAGACCCTCTCTCGAGGAGGCGCAGCAGGCGCTGGCGCAGCTGGTCGAGTGGGGGAATCTGCAAGCGCAGCCCGATACGGCGCGGGTCGCCACCATCGAGGACTTCTATCGCAAGCGTCTTCTTTACCGGCTGACATCCGGGGGCGAGGCGGTCGAGGCGGGATTGAGGGTCTTCGTCGCCACGCTCGCGCGGCGCGCCGAGCTGCAATCCGTGGCGCTCGAGGATATCCGGGCGAGGCTGCTCGCGCTCTCCGAGCTCTCGCGCGAAGAGCCGATGGATGCGGCCAAGATCCACGCGACGTTGCGCGATCTCGTGCATGTTTTCGAGGGTCTTGCCGCCAACGCCGAGGCCTTCATGACGGGCCTCTCCCGCTCGATCGACCTGGCGCGGGCCGAGGCCGGCGTGGTGATGAGCTTCAAATCGCGTCTGATCGATTACCTCGAGCGCTTCATCGGCGATCTGGTGACGCGCTCGAGCCAGATCGTCGAGCTGCTCGCGCTGCTCGTACCGAAAGAGTCTGCGCTGCTCGAGGTGGCGGTCGGGCGCGAGGCGCGCGATGTCGCCCCGGGGGACGCCGAGGCGCAGGAGCAGTCCGCGGCGGCGCGGCTGACCGCCTGGCGGGAGCGCTGGGCGGGGCTCAGGCGCTGGTTTCTCTCCGAGGGCCGGGGCTACTCGCAGGCGGAGCTTTTGCGCAAGAGCGCGCTCGCCGCCATTCCCCGGCTGTTGCAGGCCGTCGCCGCGCTGAACGAGCGCAGAGCCGGCCGAAGCGATCGCGCGGCGGACTTCCGGCGCCTGGCGCTCTGGTTTCTCGAGGCGAGCGGCAATGACGAGGCGCACCGGCTGTGGCGTGCAGCCTTCGCACTGTCGCCGGCCCGTCATCTGGCTCTCGCGCCGAGGGAACGCGATGTCGGCACCTCCGTCTCGTGGAAGGACGCCCCGCCGATTGAAGTCTTCCCGCAGCTTCGCGAGCAAGGTGTCCTGCCGACGCGCGGGGCCCCACCACGGATCAGGGATCGATCAGCCGAGCGAGCGCAACTTGCCGCGCGCGTCGCGGAGGAGTCCGCCCAGACGCAGGCGGCCCGGCGCCGCCTCGCCACGGGCAGCCCAATCCGGCTTTCCGAGCTCGGGGTCCTCGACCGGCACGCTTTCCGGCTCTTTCTGACACTGCTCGGGGAGGCGCTGGCCTCGCAGACCCATCCGGACAGACCGGTCGAGCGCCTGACGGGTGACGGTACGCTGCTCGTCCGGCTCGAGCCGCTCGAGAACGCTCAACAGGCGAAGATCGAGACGGAGCTCGGGTGGTTCGCGGGGCGGGACCACCTCATTACGATTCGGGAGTCTTAGGCCATGGGTCAGGAGCTTGGCTTGACCGACGTCCTGACGCGCCAGGCGGAAGACGAACGCGAGCGCGCTCTGCGTGCTCTCCTGATGCGCCCCCTCCTTGCCGGAGGCAGCGAGGAGTATGCGCTCGTGCGCCGACACGCCGATCATTTGCGCGACTGGCTTGCGCGCGAGAGCGGATGGCGCCTTCATGTCGAGCGCGGTTTCGCGCGTCTTTACAAGACGCCTGCCAACACGGCCGATGGTACCCGCGGGCTGCCCGACTTCGACCGGGAGCGTTACGCGCTTCTCTGCCTCGTTTGCTCGGTGCTGGAGCGCGGTGAGTCCCAGATTACCCTGCGGCGGCTTGGCGAGCAGCTCCTCGATGCCGCGGCGGACCCGCAGCTCGGACAGCGCGGATTCGAATTCACCCTCGAGTCGCATCATCACCGCCGGGCGCTCGTTCAGGTGTGTCGCTTTCTTCTGGGGCACGGCGCGCTGTCGCGCGTCGCCGGAGACGAGGAGACGTATGTCAATCGCACCGGCGATGTGCTCTACGACGTGAACCGCAGGATCCTCGCTACGTTGCCTGCAAGCCCGCGCGGCGCGAGTCTCATCGCTGCGGCCGCGGCCGGCGAGCGGCTCGGGCTGGAGCACGTATTGGCGGCATTGGTCGAAGAGTATGTTCCCGACACGACGGAGGGGCGGCGGACGGCGCTGCGGCACCGTCTGAGCCGCCAGCTCCTCGACGATCCGGTGGTCTATCACGACGAACTTACCGAGGAGGAGCGCCAATACATGATGAGTCAGCGCGGACCTATGGCGGCGCGCCTGGCGACCGCCGCTGGCCTGGTGCCGGAGCTGCGCTTCGAAGGCCTGGCGCTGGTCGACGAGGAAGGCGAGCTGTCGGATCGGCAGCTGCCCGCGGTCGGCACCCTGGCACATGCGACGCTGCTGCTTGCCGAGCATCTGGCGGCGGCCTCGCGGGACGAGCCTCAGCGGCTGCATTCGATGCACGAGCTGGCCGCCTACCTGCGCACGGCGGCAGACCGGTACGGCCGCTACTGGCGAAAGGAGGCCCGCGCGCCCGGCGCAGAGGCCGAACTGGCGGCCCAGGCGATCGAGTGTCTCGAAGCGCTGAACTTGGTGCGCAAGGTGCAAGGCAGTGTCTGGGCGCGTCCGGCGCTCATGCGCTATGCCGTGCGCGAGGCACGCCGGCGGGAGCAAGCGGCCGTATGACATCCGGGGCGCCATCGATCGATCTGCCACAGCCGGCACGGCACAGGTGGCAGCCGCTGCGCCTCGGGCTGGTGGAGCTGTACCATTACGACGTCGAGGAGTTCTGGTTTCGCGACGGCCATCTTCTGCTGCGTGGCAACAACGGGACCGGCAAGTCGAAGGTGCTTTCGCTCACCCTGCCGTTTCTGCTCGACGCCAATCTCACGCCGGCGCGCATCGAGCCGGATGGTGATCGCAACAAGCGCATGGAGTGGAACCTGCTGATGGGCGGGCGGTTCGAGAGGCGCATCGGCTACACTTGGCTCGAGCTCGGGCGGATCGATGAGGCAGGCAATGCAGTGATCCTGACACTGGGTTGCGGACTGCGCGCCGTGGCGGGGCGCAGCGGGGTCGACGCCTGGTATTTTCTGACCGAGCAGCGGATCGGCGCGGACTTGTGGCTCACGACTGCGCAAAAGACGGCGCTTACCCGGGAACGGCTCGTCGAGGCCATTGGTGAGCGCGGACACGTCTTCCAGACCGCGCAGGATTACAAACGAGCCGTGGACGAACGGCTGTTCCGGCTCGGCAACGAGCGCTACGCGGCGCTCGTCAACACCCTGATCCAGCTTCGTCAGCCCCAGCTATCGAAGCAACCGGACGAGGATCGACTGTCAGACGCGCTCACCGAGGCGCTGACGCCTCTTGACCGTGACGCGCTCGAGGTGGTCGCGGACGCGATGGCACAGCTCGAGGAGCTGCGCCGGGAGCTCGAGGAACTCGAGGCCATGCGCAAGGCGGTCTCGGCGTTCGGCGAGCGCTATCAGCGCTATGCGCAAGTGGCCACGAGGCGCCGAGCCCGGGTGCTCCGTCAGTCGCAGACGGCTTTCGACGAGTCCAGCCGGCAGTTGAGCGCGGCCGAGGCGGCGCTCGAGCGCGCTACAGCCGCGGTAACGCAATGGCGTGCGGAAACCGAGAGACTCGATGCGCAGCTCGCCGCCGACGCTCAGCGGATCAGCGTGCTCGAGACCCATCCAACCATGCGGGATGCGCGGCGGATCGCCGACGCACAGCAACGGGCGGCGGAGTGTCTCGCAAGCTTTGAAGAAGCGGAGAAGCGGGTGGCCACGGCGCACTCCCGCCTGTCTCTGGAGGAGGAGGCAGCGGCACGGCGCCGGCAGAGGGCCGATGCCACGCGCTCCCGCCTGGTGGAGCTCGATCGGCGGGTCTGCGAACTTGCGCAGTCGAGCGGCATCGAAGCGGTGCATTCCCGCGCGCTTGCGCAGGTCGGGTTTCCCGACGGGCTGAAGGAGGCGGGCGGGCGCTTTCTCGATGACTTGCGCGCCAAGGTTCGAGGTGCGGAAGCACGGCGCCGCGAGCAGATGACCGTCGTTCGCAAGCGGCTTGGCGAGGCGGCCGCCGCCGATCAGGCCTGCTCGGCGGCACGAAGCGAGCGGATGCGCCGCGCCGAGGGGTTCGAGGCGGCGACGGCGGGATCCGCCCAGGCCCTCGCCGCGCTGCAGGAGGCGGGCACCCAGCTCGCCCGAGGGTGGAGACTTCACGTGAGCGCACTGGAGGCACTTTCGATACCGGACTCGGAAGATCTGCTCGGCGAGCTGACGCTGTGGGTCGAGGCGCTGAGCGGCCCGAACCCGCTGCGCCAGGCCGTCAATCGGGCCTGGCAGGAGCATGAGCGGCAACTCGCCGCGCGCAGAGCCGCACTCGATGCGCGGCGCGAGCAGTTGAGTTTGGAGCGCGACGAGCTCGAAAGGGAGCGGCTGCGGCTGGAAACGGGTGAGACCCCCACACCGCCGGCGCCGCATGCCCGGGACGCGGCGGGCCGCTCGGGAAGGGCGGGCGCACCGCTCTGGCAACTCGTGGACTTCTCGCCGGTGGTGCCCGAGGCGGACCGCGCGGGCCTCGAGGCGGCGCTCGAGGCGTCGGGGCTGCTGGATGCCTGGGTGACGCCGGACGGAACGGTCTGGGAGTCTACTTTGCATGATGTGGTGCTGACGGCGCGCACCGTTTGCGAGCCGGCACTTTCTGACTGGCTGGTCCCGACGGCGCCGCCGGAGGGTGCGGCGGCGGCGGTAAGTCCAAGCACCGTCGAAGAGATCCTCGCCTCGATCGTCTGCGGCGTTGAGGACCCGCACATCGCCGAGGCATGGATCTCTCCCCGGGGCGAATTTCGATTGGGGCCGGCTCGAGGCGCATGGACCAAGCCGGAAGCCCGATATATCGGGCACGCCGCGCGAGAAGCCGCGCGCCGATTCCGGCTCGGCGAAATTCTCACACGCCTCGGCGAAATCGCCGCCGCGCTCGAGGAGTGTGACGGGGTCGGCGCGCGGATCGATCAGCGGCGCGCGCGCGCCGCTCGCGAGCAGGACAGCTGCCCGTCCGATGATCCGCTTCTGCGGGCACACGCGGATCGGGCGGCGGCCGAGCAGGTTCGCCGCCAGGCGCAGGAGAGCCTCGGCGAGGCGGATTCGAGGCTGGCGTCGGCGGAGAATGCGCTCGCTCGCGCCCGGGATGCGCTCGAGCTCGATGCGCAGAGTCTGCGCCTGCCTCGGGATGCGGCTGGAATCGAGCGTCTGGCGGAGAGCCTGGACGCATTCCGTCTCGAGGCCGGCGAATTGGTGAGCGCGGCCCGAGAACATCAGGGCACGCTGGAGGAGCTCGCGCTGCAGCTCGAGCGCGAAGCGCGGGCGCGACTGGACGCCGAGGCGACTGTCGAGGACCGATCGGCCAAGCGACGCATATTGCTCGAGGCGCAAGAGACGCTCGCGGTCCTGCAGGAATCGGTAGGCAAGGCTGTCGAGGAGCTGCTGCGCGATCTCAAGCTAGCCCACTCAACTCGGGACGAGCACAAGGCGGCTTACACGCGTGCTCAGCGGCAGTGGATCGAGTCCACCGGCGAGCACGGCGCTGCGCAGACGCACCGCGACGATCTGCGCGAGCAGCTCACCGAGCGCGCCGCTGCGCGCCGGCAGGCGGTCGATGAGCTGCAGGCTTTTGCAACTCTGACGGGCCTCTTCAGCGTCGCGGTGCCGGACGTGCCGCTGCCGGATCCGGCGGCTCCCTGGGGCATCGAGACGGCGCTCGCTGCGGCGCGGCGGGCCGAGCAGGCGCTCGCCGACGTCACGGCCGACGAGCCGGCCTGGAACCGGGTTCAGAACGCGATCAGCCGCGATCTCGCCGAGCTTCAGACCGCCATGTCCGCGCAGGGGCACAAGCTCAGCGCCGATGTCAGCGACCACGGATTGGCTGTAAGCATCTTCTACCACGAGCGTCCTCAAAGACCCGACACGCTGCGCCAGTTGTTGGACGGCGACATCGAGGCGAGGCGTCTCACGCTGACGGCGAAGGAGCGGGAGATCCTCGAGAGCCACCTCGAGAAAGAGATCGCCGCCAACCTCCAGCGCCGCATCATCGAGACCGAGGAGCGGGTGCGCCTCATCAACGCCGAGCTCGAGAAGCGTCCGACCTCGACAGGCGTGCGCTTCCGGCTCGACTGGCAGCCGCTGCCCGAGCAGACGGAAGGGTCGGTCGCCGGCCTCATCGAGGCGCGCAAGCGGCTGCTGAAGACCAACCCCGACGCCTGGTCGCCGGAGGACCGCCGCGAGGTGGGCGAATTCCTCCAGGCCCGCATCAGCGCCGAGCGCGCGCGCGAGGAACAATCCACGCTCGTCGAGGGCCTCGCGCGCGCGCTCGACTATCGCCGCTGGCACCGGTTTCGCGTCGAGCGCCAGCAAGACAGGCAGTGGCGGCCGCTTTCCGGACCCGCCTCGAGCGGCGAGCGCGCACTGGGCCTGACGGTGCCGCTTTTTGCCGGTGCCAGCAGCCACTACTGGAGCGCGCACGAGCACGCCCCGAGACTCGTGCTGCTCGATGAGGCGTTCGCCGGCATCGATGATGAGGCCCGCGCCGGTTGCATGGCGCTGATCAGGGAGTTCGATCTCGATTTCGTGATGACCAGCGAGCGGGAATGGGGTTGCTATCCGGAGCTGCCGGGACTTGCGATCTGCCAGCTCATCCGCCGGGAAGGCATGGACGCGGTGCTGGTGACGCGCTGGACGTGGGACGGCCGCGAGCGGCGCAGGGAGGAGGATCATGCGCGACGCTTTCCACCCCTGGAAGCCTGCGCCGCGGAAGCGGCTTCCAAAGCCCGTGGCGACACACAACTCGAGCTGACGGCGTGAAGCCATGGACCAAGGAGCCGGACTCGAGCGCTTGCGGCGGCTGCTTGGCGGCCCGGAGCTTGCGGAGCTGCGCCGCCGATTGCGCTCCCGGTACGAGCGCGGCTCGCCAGGCGGGGAGTTCACACTCGGGCGGCTGGATGTCGCCGAGCGGCGCGCGCTGGAGGGACTGACGGGGCGGCCAGTGAGGTCGGCCGGCTCGATGCGCCTGCGCATGACCGAACTCGATGCAGCGCTCGCGCGCGCCGGGCTCGCGCCAAGCCTGCGCCGTGCGCTCGAGATGCTCGACGGTCCCGTCGAGGACTTGAAGGCGCAGCGGCAGGCGCGCGAGCAAGCGTGGCAACGGGCACTGGAGGAAGCGCATGAGCCGAGGCTGAAAGCGGTCGTCGGCGAGCCGGGCGGCGCGGCGCTGCTCAAGCGGCTCGCCGGCCGCGATCCGGGCGGCGCGCAATCGATCCTTGCCCGGGCGCAACGGGTTCTAGCAAGATTGCCGGCGGATGGCATCCCGCTCGCCCAGTTGGCCGCGCAGGCGTTGGGTGATTCGCATGCGCTCGATGCGGGATCCGCGGTCGCCACGCTGGTGTTGCACGCTTGTGCCGCCGCACGGCGCGAGGATCGCCTCGATCGGCCGCGCGAGCAGTGGGCAAAGCTCGGCGTCAGCGTGAACGAGCTCGCCGCTCCGGCATTGTGCCTCAATCTGCCGGTGCGGCAACCTGCCGATGGCGTGCTGACGGCGGGCGAGCCCATCCATCTCTCGTTGCGCAGGCTGTTACGTGATCCTCCGGCGTGGGCCGTCGCGGGCCGTGATGTCTTCGTGTGCGAGAACCCGAGCATCGTCGCGATCGCGGCCGACAGGCTGGGCGGCAGGTGCGCACCACTGGTCTGTACCGACGGCATGCCGTCGGCCGCACAGCGCACCTTGCTCGAGGGCCTAGCCGCAGCCGGCGCGCGGCTACGCTATCACGGGGATTTCGACTGGCCGGGACTCACGATCGGGAATTTCCTGCTCCGGGCACTGGGGGCGCAGGCGTGGCGCTTCGGCGCAGACGATTACCTTGCCGCCTGCGAGGCAGGCGGGTCACCGCTGCCCGCGAGCGGTCGTGTCGAGGCGGTGTGGGATCCCAGGCTCGCCGCAACCATGGCGGAAAGGGCTTTGGCGGTGCACGAGGAGTCCGTGGCGCAGATGCTGCTCGCGAGCCTCGCGCCGGTGGACGGATGAGCGGCCCTGCGGGGTATCCGCGACGCTTGCAGCCGACGCGGGCGCGTGAGCCATGGTGCAAGGTGTCCTGCGGGCGGATGTGCGGGACGCTTCCTGCCGAGCGGTGGTACCCTGCCGCAGGCGGCCGGCGCCCCGGGGTTGCTGACCACCGCTGCCTCCGGGGGCTCGCGTACCGTAGCCGCCTCCGCAATCGTTACGCGCATGGTGGCACTGCTGCGCTCGCGCAGTCGGGCGGTCACGGTTCCCGACACCCGGCGGATCTGTGAGCGGGGACGTCTCCCTGTCAGAGCCGTTGACATCGGAGCGGGCCTCCCGGGTAATCGGCTCCAGGCCGCCGCGGCAGGCCTTATGCTCTTGCGGCACGTCGGTCTGCTCGATCACGAGGCTGCCGTCGGCAAACCGGCCGAACTGATTGACGGCGACACTCTATGCTCTTCGGCCCAAACCGCCACCTCAAGAGCCGGCGCACGTTCGCCTTCAAGGACTCGATCGGCCGCTGCTGCCCACGCAGCATGAGGTGCAGCGTCGCAATGTCGGTCCGACGGGTGGAGGTCCGATCGACGGCGATATCCTATCAAACACACCGGGGCGTGAAAGTGCGGAACGCGACTATTTGTTTGCCAACGGAAGCGGTGCGCACGACTCAAAAGATGCGGGTGCGGCACGGGAGCTTCGGCATCGGAGCCTCGCCAGCGCCCGCGCCACCGCCGCTGGTGCGCCCGGAGAGATCTCCACCGACACCGGCAGGCCGTTGCCCAAGGACAGACGCAGGCACGCAACTGCGGATGCAGCCGGCGTCCTGAGGGCAAAACGCGGTTCGTCTTGAGCGAGAACCGCAATGGCAAATGGCATCATTGAGAGCGGATCCCCGCCACTCATTTCATCCGAGGACCGTGGGGTAGACTCGAAGCCGAAATTTCCCTGTGATTGCCGTACGCGCTTGAGGGTGCCACCAGGGCAGCATCAGAGGTACATCGACGAAAATGAGACAGTCATGCCTGTACTGCGCCGTGATTCTCGAGTGAGCCTCAAGGCGATCCGACGCCGGGCGGTTCGAACAACCCCTGCGAGGAACGGCATGGACGGCGGTGTCCGCCGGCGGCAAATTTTCTCCGGCGGCACCTCCGTTCTCGCAGCACCGATCGCCAGGCCGATGCGGCAGCGGCTGCGACCCTCGTGGCCGTTCCAGCCGATGAGGCGGTGGCGGCGGTTTCCGATGATCCCGTGGTCGCGGTTGAGCTGCGGCAGGCGTCGTGAAAGGCCGCGCAGGCGCGGCTGACGCGGTGCGCCTGCGCGCGCCGTGCTCGCCAAGGGACAGCGCTGCCTGATGCGCACCCGTCCTGGCACAGCCCGAGCAGCCGTTGCCTAGAAGCTCGCGGTCAAAGTGACGTACCAGGTCCTCGGCGCGCCCGGAAAGGCGATTACCGGTCCGCCCGTGGAGTTGTACAGACCACCGGAGGTGATGTACTCGAACGAGTCGTATCGCTTGTTCGCCAGGTTGTCGACCTCGGCGGTGACCTTCAGGTCGCGGATGCCGTCGCGCCAGGAGGTGGGAAAGTCGGCGCTCGTCGAAAAGTTCAGACCTCCTGACATAGCCGCTTTCCGCGGCTGAAAGTCGGGGGTTTTGCCGCTGGGGGTGCGGACCAATACCTGTCCGGTTTTTTGACCTGAGGGTACGTAAGCCCCCGATATGGCGGGCCTTTTTGGCGGGAGGTTGCGGACCGAAACCTGTCCGGTTCTGCTGGCGGGCATGAACAGCCAGCTTGCCTTGGGCCTGCCCGCGGTGGCCCCGTCCGATACCGTGGTCATCAACGCGCGCTGCACCGTGCGCACGGAGGGAGATCAGCGGGTGATCGTGGTCGGGGGCCTGCCGGTGTATCACTATTGCACCGGCGATGCGGTGGCTGAGTCGTATGCGATGGTGATGTTGGTTGACAGTGGGTTCGCTCAGCAGACGGAGCTGGCGCGGGCCTTTGGCAGAACCGAGCGCACCATTCGCCGCCACCAGGAGCGTTACGCCGCAGGGGGAATGGTGGGACTGGGCCGACCCGAGGGATGGCGGCGCGGCCGGCGCCGGATCTCTGGTAAGCGGTTGCGGCTGATCGAGAGGCTCAAAGCCCAAGGGCTGAGCAACCGAGCGATTGCGCAGCGGCTGGGTGTGAACGAGAAAGCGATCAGGAAGCTGGTCGGGCCTTCACGGGACGAGCCGCTCGAGCAACTGGCCTGGGTCCCGGTGAGCGTGCCGGTAGCCAGGGAGCCGGCGGCGCCGACGTTGGCGTGCAGCGTGTCAAGCACCTCGGAGAGCGAAGACGGTGCCGAACCTGCGTTGGCTATGCCGGCGACGATAGTGGCGCCGGTGGATGCGAGGATGGTCGGGGAAACCACTGAGGAAGCGGAGCCGGTGCCGCTGAGTCTGGACCAGGACGCGAGCGATCGAACCTGCGATCGGCAGATGGCGTATCTGGGATTGCTCGAGGATGCGGCACCGATGTTCCGTGACGGTGAGCGGGTCCCTGGCCTCGGCGCACTGCTGGCCGTACCGTTCCTGGTGCACAGCGGAGTGTTGCGCATCGCGCGTAAGCTCTACGGGGGAATCGGGCCCGCCTTCTACGGACTACGCACGACGTTGCTGACGCTGTTCCTGATGGCGTTGCTGCGCGTGCAGCGCCCCGAGCAGCTCAAGGAGCGCGATCCGGCCACCTTCGGCAGACTCCTCGGGCTTGACCGGGCGCCCGAGGTCAAGACCCTCAGGCGGGCGCTCGGCCGTCTTGCCGCCCATCATTGCGCCGAGCAAATGGGCGCGCAGCTGGCTCGGGTGCGCGTGGCCGAACGCGGCGAGCTGATGGGGTTCTTGTACGTGGATGGCCACGTGCGTGCCTATCACGGGGAGCGCACGATTTCCAAGGCTTACGTAGCGCGACGCCATCTGGCGATGCCCGCCACCACCGACTACTGGATCAACGATCGCGGCGGCGATCCGCTGCTGCTGATCACCGCAGAGCTGGATGCCTCCTTGGCCAAGGCCTTCCCCGAATTGCTGCGCCGGGTGCGCGCGACGCTCGGGGAACGCCCGGTGACCATCGTCTTTGACCGCGGCGGCTGGAGTCCGAAGCTGTTCCGCAGCATGATCAAACAGGGCTTCGATATCCTCACCTACCGCAAAGGCAAGGGTCGGCTCGTCAACGAGCGGCGCTTCGTACGCCGCCGCGCCAAGCTCGATGGGCGTTGGGTGACATACGATCTGCATGACCAGCCGGTGCGCTTCCTGAAAGGGAAGCTGCGCCTGCGGCAGATCACGCGCCTGTGCGAGGGCGGCCATCAGACCCAGATCATCACCAGTCGCTGGGAGCTGCGCGACATCGAAGTGGCTTATCGCATGTTCGATCGTTGGCGGCAGGAGAACTTCTTCAAGTACATGCGAGAGGAGTTCCTTCTCGATGCGCTCGTGGACTACCGGATCGAACCGGAGGACCCCACCCGCACCATTCCCAATCCCGAGCGACGCGCGCTCGAGAAGCAGTGCCGCGCCGCACGGGCGGAACTCGCTAAAATCGAGCGTGAGTACGGGGCCGCCGCCGCCGACAACACCGAGCAGCGCCGCCCGACGATGCGCGGCTTCAAGATCGCCCACGGCACGCTCGGCCAACAACTACGAGTCGCCCGGAAGCATCTGCGCAAGCTCATGCACAAGCGGCGCCGTATTCCGGCGCGCGTTCAGATCCGGGACTTGAGCGAGCGTACCGTCGTCAAGCTCGCCACCGAGCGCAAGCATCTGACCGACATCATCAAGATGCTCGCCTACCAGGCCGAGAGCGATCTGTTCAATCTCCTGCGGCCACATTACCCGCGGGCCGAGCAGGAGGGCCGGACGCTCCTCCACGAGCTGTTCGCCGCCGCCGGCGACATCCACCTCACTCAGGAGGAGCTGCAAATCACCCTGGCGCCCTTGAGCTCCCCGCATCGAACGCGCGCCGCGCAGGCCCTCTGCGAGCTTCTCAACGAGACCGCCACCGCCTTCCCGGGCACTCGGCTGCGACTTCGCTTCGCCGTACGTTCAGCGCCGCTCATCGGTCTCGCCTTTCCAGGCACACCGGCCCACCGCAGCGCCACGAACGCGGCCCCGGCCTCATGACCACCCCGAAACCGGACATTTTCCAAAGGCGCTATGTCCGGAGGTCTGAAGTTGAGCAGGCCGTAACCGGGTATGTTCGTGCTTCCGGTGTTGATGGTGGCGCCGTCGACTCCGACGTACGAGTCTGGAATCACGCCGCTCGCGGTAATATTGGTGTTGTTGTCGAATGCATACTGCGGTCCGGTGCGCAAATAGGTCAATCGCGGCTCGAGCGCAACGTTGCCGACATGCATCAGGTAGTACATGCCAAAGCTCATGTTTGCGGTCGGCGTGTAGGGTACCGGGACGTCGTGGTAGATCGTCAGGCTCCCGTCGGGGTTCGTATTGCCGTTGATGTAGCTGGTGAACTCGGCGCTCACGACGCCGATGTTCGCGAAAACGTAGAAGTCATGCAGTGGTGATGCGTCGCCGAAGATGGTGATGCTGTCGTACTTCGAGGAGCCAAAGGCGAGCAGTGCGCCGCCTGCGGCGAGCGCCGAGGGGATGGTCTCATGCGTGAAGGCGAGGTGCGAGTAGCTCATGTCGAGCTCCATGTCGGTCACCGGACCCCAGCGTCGCTTGTGGATCTTGAAGCCGGCGATGGTGTCCGTTCCCTTCTCCAGATGCACGCTCGATGCGGCTATGTTGACGTAGGGTCCCGTGCCGCCGCCGTTTTCCGGGTATCGGTACGACCAGCCGTAATTGGCGTAGAACGCGAGCCACGGCAGCGCGCGCCAGTTGATGCCGATATACGGCTCGCCGCGAAAGAACGATGTGTGGGCGCTCGGTGAGGGATGGACGCTCAGGCAGTCGGGATCGGGGCTGATCTGGCTGAGATCCCCGCACGGGTTGTATTGTACGGCGAGCGGAAACACGGTGGTCTCATTGGGATAGAAGTCCGTCGTGTAATTGACTTCGCGAAAACCCGGGGTGAGGCGCAGCGTCGGCAGCAGCGCGATGCCGTCCTGCACGTAAAGGGCGGCATTCAGCTGATTGAAGATGTCGCTGTCGTAGGGTCCCTGCGGGGTGGTGGGCGAGCCGAGGAGGGTGGCGGGGGCGGGCGGACCGGAGACGCCTGCTTGCGCGAAGTTCTCGTACGGGTCGTAGAGTTGTTCCTGGGAATAGTACTGGCTCACCTGCAGGTAGCCGCCGGCGAACACGCGGTCGTACGGCAGCTTGAGCTCGAAGGTGAGCTTGTCGCCGAGCACGTGGGTGGATGGGCGGTTGATTTCCCAGTTCGACTGCCGCGGAGGGAGGTAGTCGTGCAGGGGCGTGAAGTGCAGCCGGTGCTCGTGATCGAAGTAGACCAGGTTGTGGATCGAGGTGATCGGCGAGAGCGTCACATTGAGCTTGCTCCAGAGCATCTCGATGGAGTTGACGTCAACCTTCCAGTTGACGGAGTAGGGCAGTGTCGTGTAGTAGCCGGTGGTCTGCTGGCTGATCAGCGGGCCGGGGTTGGCGGGACCGGTGATGAAGACTGCGGGAATGGGTGTCACCGGAATGGGAAACGGACGTTGCGCGCTTGCGCGCGAGACGTATGCGCCGATGCTGAAGTCGCCGCCGGCGAAGGTGTGGCGCGTCTTCGCGTAGTAGGCGTAGTTGTAACTTGGGTTCTTGTAGCCGTCGTAGCCGCGCAGGAAGTCGTTGGCGTGGTTCCAGCCGCCGGCGATCACGGTCCGCCAGCCGCGCAAGTCCCCGGTCTGCAGGTGAAAGGACACGTTCCTGGTCCGGAAGCTGCCGTAGGTCAGGGCGAGGTCGCCGCCGAACCTGCTCCCCGGCTGCAGCGGCACGAAATTGATGCTGCCGCCGATATTGGTCCACCAGCGGTTCCTGGGCTGTCCGGGGCCGTAGGTCACGTTGAGGGTCTGCAGGATCGAGGTTTGCGGAATGAGCGTGGCCTGCCACAGATCGTTGCCGGGGTTGTTCATCGGTACGCCGTCGAAAGTCGGTGCGATGCTGCCGTTATCCGGATTGCCCCCGGAGAACCCGGCCCAGCCGATCTTGAGGCCGTTGATGCTGATGGTGGATTTCTGCGAGCCGGTCGCGCCATAGGAGGAGACACTGACGCCGGGAACCAGCATCATGGCCTGGGCGGCGCCGCCGACGGTGCTGCTCGCCCGGATCTGATCGCGATCGAGCGTTTTGACGGTCTCGCTGCTGCTGAAGTCCTTCTTGTGGCGCTTGATGCGCGCGCTCACCAGCACCGCGTTCAGAGTTGCGATGGAAGTCGGCCCGGCACTCGCGGCGGAGCCCGGCGCCGGTGCGGCCGCGTGTGCGAGGGCGCCGTTGACCACGGCCACGGCGAGCGCGGCACGTACTGCGAGGCAGCCGGATGTGATTCGTGTGTGGGCGCGTGAACCGTGAGCCCCCTGGCGCGCGTGCATCGACTTCTCCCAGTGCGGTGTTGTTCGATTTCGGTTTCCGGGGCGCGAGGGACTCGCGGCCGGGCCTGCTGGGGGTCACATGCTGGCGCTCGAAGGTGTCGGTTTCATGAACGGAATGTGTCGATTTCGTTGCGTGCGAAGCGATTGGCGACACCGGTGCGCGCGCCGGCGGGGCAAGGCCGCGCGGGAGGAGTTTCGTCTGTGACCGGGCGGTGGCGGCCTGGCCGCCCCGGCGGCGCCAATACCCGCGGGTGTGCTTGACATACGGCCGGCTGGCCGCCTGACAGAGATGTCGCGGCGGGCCGGCGAATGTCTTCGGCAACGGCGGCGGATGGCCGGACGGTTCGCTGCAGTGTTGTCCCGGGCGCCGCTCGCACAGAGCGAGCGTGCGCAAGGCCACGTTGGGCCTGGGCCCGTAACGACCGTTCGACCCCGTCGCCTCGGGCGAGGCGCGAGCTTTTTAGCCGACCCGCCGTGGCCGTAGGGCTCGACAGACGGGCCTCGGGCGGGCAGACTCGAAAGCGGCTCGGATGGGAGCCGAAAAGGGCCCGGAATGATCGCCGAGCCGGCTCCGAAATGACACCGCTCCTTGACCGCATCTGTCTGGTGCATGATTCCGCCACGGGCGTCGAAGCCATCCGGGCTCGGTTCGGCGCGCATGCCTACGACCTTCACCGCCACGATGATTGGCTGGCCGGGGTTACCGAGAGCGGCGTGCAGGACTTCATGTGCCGCGGCGCGCGCCGGCGCAGCACGCCGGGCCGGGTGATTCTGATCGAGCCGGAGGAAGCGCACGACGGAGAAGCGGGCGCGGCCGGGGGCTTTGCCTATTGCATGCTGTACCTGCCACGGCCGTGGTTGCGGGCGGCGCTGCCCGAGGCAGCCGCAGGTGAGCCGGGTTTCAGCAGTTGTTTATGCGACGATCCGTTTCTCGCCCATGCCATCCGCGCAGCTTGCAGTGCGCTGTTTAGTCGCGGCGAGCGTCTGGTGCGGGAAGCGGCACTGGATGCTGTCCTGGATCACCTGCGGCGGCATCTTGGCCGGCCGAGCCGCCTCAGGTCCGGAGGGCGTGACGAGCGCGTGGCGCGGCTGGCGCGCGAACGGCTGCACGATGACTTCGGGTCGGATATCGGGGCCGATGCCTTGGCGAAGGCGGCGGGCGCGGCGGATCGCTTCCAGCTCGCCCGGGCATTTCGCGCATGCTACGGCACTTCGCCGCATGCCTATCTCGTGCAGCTTCGGCTGCTGCGAGCCCGCCGGCTGCTGGGGGCCGGAGTGCGCCCCGCCAAAGTGGCGGCGGACTGCGGTTTCGCCGACCAGAGCCACCTCGGCCGCCGGTTCCGCCGCGCCTATGGCCTTACGCCCGCGGCGTATCGCGCTCTGCGCACGGACGTTCCAGACGCAGAGGGCGGGATCGGCTGAGATAGCCGTTGCGCAGCCGGCAGCGGAGACTGAGATGATCTTCGATACGAAAGTGGCCATCCTGGTATTGGATGATCTGGCAATCTGGCAGAAGCTGAATGTCACGGCCTTTCTCGCCACGGGAATCGCTGCCGCGGCGCCGGAGGCGATGGGGGAGCCCTATGAGGACGCATTGGGTCGCGAGCATGCCCGGCTGCTCGGTCAGCCGATGATGATCCTTGCCGCCGGGACCGGGTCGCTGCGACGCGCATACCAACAGGCCATCGAGCGCAATCTCACCCGGGCGGTCTACGTGCGGGCCATGTTCTCGACGGGGCATGACGCGGCAAACCGCGCGGCCTTCAAGGCAGAGCCCGCCGATGCTCCGGACCTCGTGGGTGTTGCCCTCCGTGGCCCGAAGAAGGATGTCGACAAAGCCACCAAGGGAGCTTCCCTGCACCCCTAGGGTTGGCCGCGTCTCACCGGTAGGAGAGCTGCAGCAGCGCCTCGGGCAGCCGGGCCCCCTGGACCTTGATCCGGGCGGAGGCCTGGGCGATCTGCTCGAAGTCGGCGGCGGTCAGCGGGATGTCCGCCGCGCCGATGTTCTCACGAACCCGATCGAGTCGCCGGGTGCCGGGAATCGGTACGATCCAGGGTTGGCGCGCGAGCAGCCAGGCGAGCGCGACCTGCGCGGGCGTGGCGCCTTTCGCTGCGGCCATGTCCTTCAGCAGCGTCACCATCCCCTGGTTCGCCTCGAGCGCCTCCCGCGTGAAGCGCGGAAAGTTATTTCGCCAGTCGGAGCCTTCGAAGCGGGTGCTCGGGCTGATCGTTGCCGTGAGAAACCCTTGCCCGAGCGGACTCCAGGGCACGAAGCCGATTCCCAGTTCGGCGCAAAGGGGGAGGATCTCGGGCTCGGGCTCGCGCGTCCACAGCGAGTATTCGCTCTGGATGGCCGTGACCGGCTGCACCGCGTGTGCCCGGCGGATGGTGTGGGCGGCCGCCTCGGAGAGTCCGAAGTGTCTCACCTTGCCGCAGGCGATCAGATCCCTGACCGTGCCGGCGACCTCCTCGATCGGGACGGCCGGATCGAGCCGGTGCTGGTACAGCAGGTCGATGGTGTCGGTCTCGAGCCGCTCGAGCATCCCCTCGACCGCCCGGCGGATATGTTCGGGGCGGCTATTGAGGCCCGGCCGGCGCTCCCCGGTGTCCGGATCGACGTTCCAGCCGAACTTGCTGGCGATGACCACGCGGTCGCGCACCGGAGCGAGCGCCTCGCCGACCAGTCTCTCATTGGTGAAGGGGCCATAGACCTCGGCTGTGTCGAAGAACGTGACGCCAAGATCATAGGCGCCCCGGATCACACGGATCGCTTCGGCCCGGTCGGGGGCGGTGCCGTAGGTCGAGGCGAAACTCATCGCACCGTAGCCGATCTCGGCTACCTCCAGCGTGCCCAGCTTGCGCGTCTTCATGAGAGCCTCGTGTGTTTGAGGGAAAATCCAGGTAGTGTCCGATCGGGGAGCGAGGGGCGCACGCTCAGCGGCCTGCGCCTCGAGGGCGGCGCAAGGCAGTGGGCCCATGCCGCACGATCCGATGACCGAGACATCAAGATCCCTATTCCCACAGTGCGCGGCGTCATGACCTTTGCCCTGAGGTCCCCGGCAAGACCCGTGGGCATCGATGGCGTTTTGCCCCCGGGGACTGCGGGGCCCCAGCTCTAGCGATCGACCAGCTTCTGCATCTGCTCGGGGTAGCGCGCCCCCTGAACGGTCACCTGGGCGAGCGCGCGGTCGATCTCGGCGAGATCGTCGCGCGTCAGCACGATGTCGGCGGCCGCGAGGTTCTCCTCCAGGCGATGCAGCTTGGTCGTGCCCGGGATCGGCACGATCCACGGCTTGCGCGCCAGCACCCAGGCGAGGGCCATCTGGGCGGGCGTGATGCGCTTGCGGCCGGCGATCTGGCCGATGCGCTCGATCAGGGCCTGGTTTGCCCTGCGGGCTTCCGGGCTGAAGCGCGGCACGGTGTTGCGGAAGTCGGCGCTGTCGAACTTGGTGTTGGCATCGATTGTGCCGCTGAGAAACCCTCTGCCGAGCGGACTGAAGGGCACGAAACCGATACCGAGATCCTCGAGCGCCGGCAGGATTTCCTCCTCCGGCTCACGCCACCACAGCGAGTACTCGCTTTGCAGCGCGGTGACCGGCTGAACGGCGTGCGCGCGGCGGATGGTCTGCACGCCGGCCTCCGAGAGACCGAAGTGCTTCACTTTGCCCTCCCCGATCAGATCCTTGATGGTGCCGGCGACGTCCTCGATCGGCACTTGCGGGTCCACCCGGTGCTGATAGAACAGGTCGATCCGGTCGGTCTTGAGCCGCTTGAGGCAGGCTCCGGCGACCTGCCGGATGTGCTCGGGACGGCTGTTCAGGCCGCGCGGCCGGCGCGTGGCCGGGTCGACCTCGAAGCCGAATTTGGTGGCGATCACGACCTGGTCACGGACGGGCGCGAGCGCCTCACCGACCAGCTCTTCGTTGGTGAACGGACCGTACATTTCCGCCGTGTCGAAGAAGGTGACGCCGCGATCGACGGCCGCGCGGATCAGTGCGATGCCCTGCTGTCTGTCCACGGGCTGGCCGTAGCTGTGGCTGAGGCCCATGCAGCCGAGGCCCAGGGCCGATACTTCGAGGGCGCTCTTTCCGAGTGCGCGTTTCTTCATGATGGCGATCTCCTGCAATGCACGGAAACAGGCCGGTCGAAACCTCGAGTGTCTCGTGCCGGTCCATGGCCGGATAGCGCGCCGGCATCTGCCCGCGCCCCGCAGCGCGCTCGAAAAGGGGCGCGGCACGGGCGGGAAAAGTAATCCATGGTGCGGCTGCTGACTAGATGGGACAATTCGAAAGGGTCTATGAATGGAGTTCATGAATGCCGCGCGCCAATTTCGATGATCTGCTGGCCTTCCTGGCCGTCGTGCGGGAGGGCAGCTTCACGGGTGCGGCCGCCAAGCTCGGGCTCTCGCAATCGGCGCTGAGTCACACCATCCGCAGGCTCGAGGCGCGGCTGAACATCCGATTGCTCACCCGCACGACCCGAAGCCTCGCGCCGACCGAGGCCGGCCAGCGCCTGCTCGAGCGGCTCGCGCCGCATTTCGAGCAGATCGAGACCGAGCTCGACGGGCTCACCGCGCTGCGCGACAAGCCGGCGGGAACGATCCGCATCACGGCCGGCGAGCATGCGGCGCACAACGTGCTGTGGTCCGCCCTCGCGAAGTTCCTGCCGCGCTACCCGGACATTCATGTGGAGGTGAATGCCGATTCGGGATTCACCGATATCGTCGCGCAGCGCTATGAGGCCGGTGTACGGCTCGGAGAGCAGGTGGCCAAGGACATGATTGCCGTGCGGATCGGGCCGGACACGCGGATGATCGTCGTCGGCGCACCGGGGTATTTTGCAGACAGGCGACAGCCGCAAAGGCCGCAGGATCTGACGTCCCACAATTGCATCAACCTGCGACTGCCGACGCGCGGCGGTCTTTACGCGTGGGAGTTCCAGAAAGGCAAGCGCGAGCTCAATGTCCGGGTCGGCGGGCAGCTGATCTTCAACACTCTCGCACTCATGCTCAAGGCCGCGGTGGCGGGATTCGGCCTGGCGTTTCTGCCCGAGGACATGGTGCAGCCCTTTGTGGCCGAAGGCCGCTTACTGGCGGTGCTCGAGGATTGGTGTCCGCCGTTTCCGGGGTATCACCTGTATTATCCGAGCCGCCGCCAGACCTCACCGGCGTTCGCGCTGCTCGTCGATGCGCTGCGCTACCGGGGAAATGCGGCCTGAGGCGTGGCGGAGCGGACTTCAGCCGCATCTTCGCCGAGCAATCGCAGAGCGCTTGCCGGGGGCGGCCGGGGCGCAGAACCTGATCAACTTCGCTCAGGCAGCAGACCGCGTGACGCCTCAGGCTCGCCCGCGCCGCGGCAAGGCGGGCATGCCATGCGATGCGGCGCGCGTCGGAACCGGACTCGATGCAAGCCCGGGCCGCGGACTCGCTCGCCTCACACGACGGCGGCCTTGGCAGCGGCCAATCAATACATCGAAGCAAGCGGCGGCTTCACATTGCCGTAGCCGCAGCTCCGCTGCACGCGAACGTCAGGGTATTCCCAGGCCACGCCGTGCTCGTCCGAGTCTCTCACGCTGCAGGTGTCTGCGCTGCTTTGCGCGATTTCCACACGATTCCATCGAGCACCAGCGACGGCGGCGGCTGCGCGTGGTATCAATGAACAGCCAGCCGCAGCCGCGGTCGTCGGCGCATTGGCCCACTCGGGCAAGCTCGTCGGAAGTCAACAAGTCGGCGGCGGAGCGGGCGACCGGCCACAATGCCCAATCGAGGTCCATGACCTGCCACGACCAGATGAAGCCGTCGCCGGCCGCCGTCACCGCAGCGGCCGACAGGGAGCGCGCCAGAAACCTGTTCAGTGCGGCGACGTCGCCCGCAAGCGGGGTTCGACGATGGGCGACTTCAGCGAAGGTCCGGTAGCAGATCTCGCGCAGATTCAGCAGCCGACTCAGCGCCTCGGCGGCCCTTTTGGGCGCCTGGGCGGCGAGTGCGTCGAGCTTTCTCGAGGCGTGCGTCCCGAGCAGCCCGACCTCTTCACCCCACGCCACCAGGTCGGAATAGCCCTGGAGATGCTCGACGGGATGCTCGCTCGCATGCCAGTCGACTGTAGTGTTACAAAGCTCGAGGCACAGCCAGCGCTCGCGAAGCCGGAGTGTGCCCCGATACCGCGCAAATTCACTCATATAACCAGTTAAGTGGTATTGACCAGTTAAGCAGAGACCCGTATTGTAACCCTTAGAATTTAGAAAATAGGTTACGCGTGAGCCAGTCCCAAATCACGGTCGAGCCGTCGGCACCGGTGGGCGCGGACGCCGGGTGCGCGGACCGTGCCGGGCGGGCGGTCGTGGATACGGCCCAACCCCGGTGGGTACACCTCGCGGCCCCGGCGGCTGTCGCGCTCGCCGCCACCTTGTGGGGTGCGTCGTTCACGTTCGGGAAAATCGTGCTGAGGCAGCTCGACCCGATCCAAACGGTCATCTGGCGGTTCATTCTCGCCGCGCTGCCGTTTTCCGCGGTGGTGCTGTGGCGGCGAGAGAGTGTGCGGCTCGCCGATCTGCCGCAATTTCTACTGGCGGCCTTTTTGGGCGTTCCTGCTCTGATGCTGCTGCAGTACGTCGGATTGAGCATGACCGCGGCGGCGACGGCGGCTTTGCTCATCGGCACCTTTCCGGCAGTGGTCGCCGTGGCCGCGGTCACGATTCGCCATGAGCGTCTGGGCGCTGCCGGCTGGGGCGCCGTACTGACCTCAAGCGTCGGCGCGGCGATGATTGTCGGTCTGACGCCCACCGCAAGCGGATGGAGAGGGCCCGCGCTGATACTGCTCTCGATGGTTGCCGCGGCGGGATGGGTGCTGACGTGCAAGCAGCTGATGGCTCGATACTCGGCCGTTGCCACCACCGCCTATACCATGCTGCTCGGGACGCTGATGCTGCTGCCCTTTGATGCCTTGAGCAGCCAGTCCGTGACGGTCATCGTGCACGCGGACGCCTCGACGTGGCTCGGGCTCGTCGGCTTGGGCGTGCTGTGTACGTTCGTGGCGTTCTGCCTTGCAAACTGGGGCTTGCGGCACATGCCGGCGTACCGGGCCGGGATTCTCAACAATCTCGAGCCTCTTGTCGGCGCGCTGCTCGGAGAGGTGATACTGCACGAGCGGGTGAGCGGCCTTTCCTGGCTCGGGGGCGGTCTGATTCTCCTGGCCGCCGTGATGGTGTCGCTCTCGCCGCTGATGGAGCGCGCGCGAGCTCGCTGAGGTGTCCGTGAAGGCGAGCGGCACGGCCGCGATCACCGCCGCCACGCCGGCGTGCGACCTTGCCCTGGCGGACATAGGGGGCGCCCCACCTCTTCGAGCCGCTCGTGCGCGAGCCATCCGCGCGGGGGGACGTCTGCTGGGCAGCCTGCACAGATCGCGTCACAGGAAGAGGGGCTCTTTACCCTACTTGCCGAAGCGAGCGGCGCCTGCACCGAAGCTGCGCGCAGTGATCGACGCCGCAGCGGCGCCGGGCTCGGGGTGCGCGGACAGACTGTGCGGATACGGAACAGTCTTCGCCACCGAATCCAAATCATTCAAAATCATCGCATCGAATGTCGTGCTACAGCGACAAACAGACTAAGATACCGCTCACTCGGTGTTTGCGACGCGTGAGACTCGGCGCCTCGTACCCCTCCCCAACTTGGGAAGTGAGCGCCGCCGCGCTGCGCAAGCGGGCGGTGAAGAGGGTTTGATGTCGTCGGCGCCGGAGGGTCTCGCCTTGGCAGGGACTGCCGGTCGATTTGCCGCGGCATCGGGCCGGGTCTCGGCAGATGGCGACGAAGGACATGAGTCGGCATTCATCAATCACGGAGCCCCGTGGTGGCCTTGGCCGCGGAAGCTGCGGACCCGCTGTCGGCGTCCGCAAGCTGCCATGCGTGCAGATGCAGATCGCACAGCGCCTGGCGATCATCGCGGCTCGCCGCGCGCAGAAGCCGGCCCCAGAACGTGCTCGATCCGTCCCATCGCGGCCGCAAGTGCCGATGATGCAGATCGGCGATGCGCCGCAGATGGCCCAGGCCGAGCGTCGCCACGATCCCGGCGACTTCCCCGGACATGCCCAGCAGAGTCACGGCAAGCCGGGTGTCCTGCTGAGCGGTTCTCCAGGCAACGATGAGTGCGTCCCGCGTCAGCTCGACGGCCTGACTGCGCAGGAACAGGCGGGTCGGACCGGGCGGGGCGTCCCGCCACGAAGCGTCGTTGCACAGCCGCTGCCACCACGGCGCATTCCGGAAGCGGATGTCCGCGAGCAGCAACGGACAGCGGCTCGCGCGCCGGCGTGCCGCGGCATCCAGGTTCACCCACAGGCCCGGCTGCATCCGCACCATCGCGGGGGCCTTGCGCCAATCGCTTTCACGCGCGCTCTCGACCACCTCCTCGATGAACCGTCCGTTGAACTCGTGAACGAGCTCGAGGCAGGTTGCACCGGTCCAGGGAGGAGGCGCAATTGAGGGGGGCGCTGAAAAGCCCGAGCGTCTCCGGGATTGTCTGGACACGTTCCGCCGTCCGCAATGAGGGGAGCCGACTGCCGTCACGGCACGGCAATCGCCACGCGCCGATTTGACGATTTTAGATCAAAACTCGGGCTTGACACACATCGTGGGCAAAGAGGAAGGAAAACAATGGACACCACGGGCGATGACGGTACGCTGCGCGACTCGAGGCGCCACCAACTCGCATACAAGCTGATGGCGCACAAGGTGCGCACGCGGACGATCTCGGCAATGACGGGTCTTTCGCGCAATCAGCAAAGGACGCTGCGCCGGCGCTGGGGCATTACCGGGCGGATGCGCCCTCGTGGATCGTCCCCGGTCTCCTTGTCCCGGTTCACCCGCTCGATGCGGGCGCGAAGCGAGGGAGCGTCGCTCGCGGCGATCTGCCGCGCTTACGGCGTGCTTCTGCCGCAAGCTCTCGCAGACATCTCACGGCGGGGACCCTTGCCCCTGGAGCTCGCCGAGCGCCTGTGCCACGCGTACGAGACCTTTTGCGCGTGCTTCCCCGAAGGCAAGATTCAATTCGAGGACATGCTCAACTTCGTTCTCGGGATCGCCAAGAACGAGGTCATCGGACTCGGGCAGTGCGCATCGTGCGGCGCCACGGTGCTCATCGATCGGCTGGATTCGCGTCAGCCGACATGCGGCCAGTGCCAGCCGGCGAGAACGGCGCGTGGCTCGACTTGACGGTTCGCCCGCAAGCGCGGGCGGACCGCGCGCCTGAAGGGATTCTCGAGCGCGCGTGCTGTTCGGCCGCGGAGCGTGCCGCCGAAGCCGCGGTCGCGCTGCAGCCGCAGGGCCGGGGGCTCAGGACCCGTCGCTCGGCCGCTGACGCTGTGCGCTGCAGTCCCCGGCCTGGATGGTGAAACGCGCGCTTGGATGGCCGCCGATGCGCACAAGAACTGCCCGGCCTCGAAGCTCCTCAAGGCACCGATCATGCTCGACGCCAAGCTCGTCTGAGATTGCCTGCCGCGCTAAGATGTCCGGCCTACATCCGCGGCGCATAGGCGCCGCGCCATTCAACCGAGAGGATCCTCGCGATGGACAAAGAAGCCCGAAAGACCGCCACTCTCGATACGCCATCCGGCCTTTCGCCGCAGGCGATCCGGGACATACCGCCGGCGCTCACCGCGTTGCTGGCGGATGTGTTCGCGCTTTACATCAAGACGAAGAATTTCCACTGGCACATCTCAGGTCCGCATTTTCGCGACTACCACCTGCTGCTCGACGAGCAGGCGACGCAGATTTACGCGATCACCGATTCCATAGCCGAGCGGGCGCGCAAGGTCGGCGGCACGACCCTGCGCTCGATCGGACACATCGCAAAGCTGCAGCGGTTGCGTGACAATGACGCGGCGTTCGTCACCCCGCGCGACATGCTGTCGGAGCTGCGGGACGACAACCAGCAACTCGCCGCTTCCATGCGACAACTCCACGGGGTTTGCGATGAGCACCGGGACGTCGCCACGGCGAGCCTGCTCGAAGTGTGGATCGACGAGGCGGAGCGCCGGACGTGGTTCCTCTTCGAAGCAACACGCCACGCGGAATAGCGTGACTACCTTCCGCGTCTCCTTGTCCGTGGTGGAGCCGGTGCCGGTCCGACGCTGACCGGGCCGGCGCGCGCTCCGGGCCTGCGCTTCCTGGCGGCCGTGGTGATGTGCGGCCCGTGTCAGGAGACGGGCACCGCCGCCGTCAGGCGGCGATATCCGCCGGGCCGGAAGAAGAGGATTCCCGCGATCAGTCCGCCAATGCCGACGATCCGGGTGGTCGCGTTGAACGTCGAGATCGCGTAGACCCCCAGTGTGATGAGCACGATCGCGCTCAGCGCGGGCACGATCGCGTACTGCAGGAAGGTCGCGCGCGACTCCCGATAGCTGCCCCTGTACAGCCAGGCGCAGACCAGCCCGGCGAGCCCGTAATAGTAGGAAACCTGCACGGCGATCGCATTGACCGAGTCGGCGAGGATCGAGTCGATCGACGGCAGGAAGCTCGAGGCGAAAATCACGGCGAGGCCGACCGCGAGCAGCAGATACATCGTGCGCACGGGCGTGACGGTGCGCGCATGCACCTTGCCGAAATAGCCGGGCAGCGCCCGATCGCGCCCCATGGCGAACAGCGTTCGCGAGAACTGCAGCATCGTCGTCTCCAGCGTGGCGATGCTGGAGAGGATCAGTGCAAGCGCGGCGGCATAGCCGCCGGCCCGGCCCAGGCCGGCCGCGATCGCGACGTCATAGATCAGGTTGTCGGAGAATCCCGAAGCGTCGCGAAGCGAAAACAACATCAGCGTCGCCGCCGTGAACGCGGCGAACGCGGCGATCGTCACGAACACGCTCAGGAAGCCGCCGTTGCCGGCGGTGTTCGGGCGGTCGTTGCGGGTTTCCTCGGAAAGATTCGCGGTCACGTCCCAGCCCCAATAAAGGAACACGACGATCAGCGCGGAGGATGCGAAACTCGCGCGCGAGTATCGGAATCCGAACCAGCTCCAGGAGAATGGATTGAGCGCGTGCCCGGTCGCGGTGCGCACGAAGGCGGCGAGCGAGATCGCGAACAGGATCAGCAGCTCGACCGAGCTCATGAGGACCTGCACTCTGCTGGTGATTTCGATCCCGGCAATCAGGACGAGCCCGATACCGACGAACCAGATGGCTCCGATACCGGTCGTGAGCAGCACGTGGCTCGCGAAAGAAGGATCGACCAGGTCGATCGTCGCGGTCCCGAGAGGCACGCTGCCGGTGACCATGAACACCATCGAGGCCACCAGGAGCGCCCAGCCGGAGAAGTACCCGGGAAGCTTGCCGAAGCCGATCTTGGTCCACTCGTAGGCGGCGCCGGCGTTCGGGAACTTCCGGTTGAGGCCCTTGTAGGCGAGGGCGACACCGAGCATCGGCAGCGCGAACACCAGCACGGCGTTCGGCGAGAAGAAGCCGGCAGTCGCCAACAGGCCGGAGATCGCGACCGCGATCGAGAAGCCGGGCGCGCTGCCGGCTACGCCCATGATGATCGACTCGAAGAACGAGAGTGAGTTGGCCTTCAGCTTGTCGCTCATACGTACCCGGAAATGCTCACGATGAGGTGCGGTCGTGGGGCCCCGCGCGGCCACGGCCGCGCTCGTGCCGGGGGAGCATGTTCGTTTGCTGCGCAGCCTCTGCTGCCCCCCCGGTAGGCGTCGGGATCGCCTGTGCCTATCTTACCTGTCCGTCATTTGCGTGTCGCGGCGCCCGCGGGCGCGAGGCCGCCGCCGCGGCCCGGCACCGCCGGCGATATTGCGCGCCCGACACGGCTGCGCGCCGCATCCGTGCTCATCACAGTCGCGGCTTCCTGGGCCGCATTGTGGTTTTGTCTTCCCGCTGCGCGGGCTGCTCGAGCCGCGAGCGGCTGATCCGCCGTCCGAGACGGCGGATCAGGGATGCCCTGCTGCGCACAGCCGGTCGATTCCCGCGACCAGGCGATGCGTGGCCTCGAGCAACGGCAGCGAAAGGCGCAGCTTCGCGGCCGTGCGGGCCGCATGCCCCAGGGTCTCATCGACCTCGAGCGGGCGGCCCGCCTCGAGATCCTGCAGGGAGGACATGCGATGGTCGGGTGCGTCCGAGCGCAGTCTTTCCCCGGTCGCCCGGACCGCTTGCACGGCCTGCGCTTCCGGGGCCTGCAGGACGGTGCGCAGGGGGAACAGAATCCCTTCCTCCGTCAGCGTCACGCCCTGCGCCTCGGCGAGCCGGGCGACCTCGCGGGTGATCCGCACGAGCACGAGCGCGCAGTCCGGGTCGCTCAGGTAGCGCCAGGTGGCGGACCTCGTCAAGACCGCCAGGCTCATGAGCGACACCCAGGCGGTGAACTTGCTCCACTCCCTCGCCACGATGTCGGCGACTGCGCAGGACCTGACGCCCGCGGCATCGATGATTGCCGCGATCCGTGCCGCGCGGCCGACACCGCCCGTGAGCTCCCCGAGCGGCAAGCTCACGTTGCGCGTGAACAGCACCTCTCCGGAGGCAAGCAGCTCCCCACTCGTGTCCGCGAGTGCGCCGAGCACGTGATCGGCGCCGAAGGTCCGTGCCAGCAGCTCGTCTTTCAACACTCCGTTCTGGACTGAGAACGCCACGTCCACCTCGACATGCCGCAGGCGCTCGAGCGCGGCTTGCGTGCCGGGTGTCTTCGTCGCCACGATCAAGACCTGCGCCGCCCGCAGTTCGGATGGCTCGGTGATCACCCGTACGGGGGTTGAGATCTGCGCCAGGCCCCTGATGCGAAGGCCCTGCTCCGCGATGCTCCTTGCGCGCCCGCCGCGCGCCAGCACGACCACGCAGTGCCCGGCCGCCGCGAGATGGGCCGCGAGGATCGAGCCGAGGGCTCCGGACCCGAGAACGGCGAATTCGGCTCGCGTCATGTGCGAGTTACCCGAGGAGCGGTCGCAGCCTGCTCCTCTGGCCTTTCCCCGTCCGCGCCGGCGGGGCCGGGGCGGCTCGTCTCGGGCGCGCCGCGGCCGCGCCTGTCCGTGCCGAGCCAGAGCGAAATGGCGAGTCCCGCGATCGCCGTCGCGGGAATGGTCGCGTAACCCCAGCGGGCCACCAGCGGGCCGCTGACGACGATGCCGAGGGCCGTGGCGAGCGCGAGGGCGGCGTTCAGCAGCCCAACCGCCGCGCCCTCGCTGAACGGCGTCAGGCTCGCCCCGAGGTCGGTTCCGGAGACACTCAACAGGGGCCAGGCGACCACGATCAGCGCAAAGCCCGCCACCCCGAGCAGCGCCCGCCCGCCCACTGCGATCAGAAACGGGGCGAGCAGCAGGCCGAAGCCGACGATACGCACCACCAGGCCGGCGCGGTAGACGCGGCCCGGGCCGTACCGGTCCGTCAGGCGACTGGTGAGAACGTAAAGCCCGATGCCCAAGGCCGCGGTCACCGCATAGACCATCGCACTGGTGTGGGCGGCGATGCCATAGCCCTTCGCAAGCATCAGCGGGAAATAGGAGAAGAACGCGGCGACGGCGAATGCGAACACGAACCAGGAGAGCAGGAACCGCCCGAACGGGGTGCCGAGCGTCTGCGGGAGCCTGCGCAGCCCGCGCAGATTCAGATGGTAGAAATGCAAGTCTACGCCGGAGGGCAGGATCAGCTTCGGAAACAGGGCGAGCGCCCGCACGTCGATATGCCGGTGCGCGTGTTCGGTGGCGCCGGCCGCAGCGCGGGGCGTTCCCGGCAGGCCGATACCGCCCACTGCCATGGCCAACAGCAGCAACGTGACGCAGACCCACAGTGCGGGCGCGAAATCCCCGCCCGCGAACGCCGCGGCCAGCATCAGCCCGGCAACCTGGCCGGTGGCATTGAAAGTCTGCAGCCAGCCGATGCGCGGCTCCCATTCGGTCCGGGGCGCGAAATCGACGACGAACAGCGTCGCCAGCGTCGCCGCGCCTCCCGAGCCCGCACCCAGTGCGAAAGCTGCAAGCAGCCAGGACGGAAGAGCTCTCGACAGAAGCAGCCCGAGCGTACCGCCGGCCGTGAGCAGAAAGCTGCCGAGGAACAGCTTGCGGTACGCCTTGATGCGCTCGGCCAGCAAGCCCCACAGCGGAGAGGTCAACAGGCCGAAATTGTAGGCTCCCATGACGTAGGCCACGGTGGCGAGGCTGCCGGAAGAGGATTCGACCGCCAGAGGCAGCAGCACCGGCAGCAGCCCCGAGGTGACCATCCCGAGCAGCAGATAGGCGAGATACCAGGGGCGGATATAGCGGCGCGGCGCGGTTAGGGCGCGCAGCGCCATCGCCAGGGGATCGCCCCGGTCGGACCTGTCGAATGGAGTGGCTTTCGTCCGGCGCGTCTCCATCGTGCGTGCAGCCTACTAGAACTCGGACGCGCTCGCCATCCGTTCGAGCGCCATAGGGCATCTGGCGCCGGTTTCGCAAGTCTTGTCGTCCACCGGCGGTTTGCGCATAGTGCCGCTCCCTTGCGCCATCTTCTGGTTCCCGATGCTCTCAATCGAATCCCGTATCGCGACCGAGCTCGCCGCCACGCCGCCGCAGGTCATCGCCGCCGTCGCCCTTCTCGATGGCGGGGCCACCGTGCCGTTCATCGCGCGCTACCGCAAGGAAGCCACCGGCGGACTCGATGACGCGCAGCTGCGCACGCTGCAGGAGCGCCTCGGGTACCTGCGCGAGCTGCAGGAGCGCCGCGCCGCAATCGTGAAGAGCATCGAGGAGCAGGGAAAACTGACACCGGAGCTCAGGCAGGGCCTCGAGACCGCCGACACCAAGCAGCGGCTCGAGGACCTGTACCTGCCCTACAAGCCCAAGCGGCGCACCAAGGCGCAGATCGCCCGCGAGGCGGGCCTCGATGCGCTGGCGACGGCGCTGCTCGCCGAGCCGGATCTCGATCCGCAGGCCGAGGCGGCGAAGTACCTGAAGGCGCCGTTCGCCACGGAGCAGGGCGAGAACCCGGGCGTACCGGATGCGAAGGCGGCGCTCGATGGCGCCCGGCAGGTGCTCATGGAGCGGTTCGCCGAGGATGCGGCGCTGGTCGGGGCGCTGAGGGAGCATCTGCGGGAAAACGCCTGGGTCGTCTGCAGGGTGGAGGCGGGCAAGGAGGAGCCTGGCGCGAAATTCCGTGATTACTTCGACTACCGCGAGCCGATCAAGGCGATTCCCTCGCACCGCGCCCTGGCGTTGTTCCGCGGGCGCAAGGAGCAGGTGCTGCAGCTCGCCCTGAAGCTGCCCGAGGAGCTCGAGGCGCCCGGCGCGCCCGACGCGCAGCCAAGACCCGCCGGCTCCGCCGACGCCGCGAATGCCTGCGAGCGCAAGATCGCCGCGCGCTTTGAGGTGTCGGGCCAGGGTCGTCCCGCCGATGCCTGGCTGTCGCAGACCGTGCGCTGGGCCTGGCAGGTGAAGCTCGCCTGGCAGCTCGAGGGCGAGCTGTTCGCAGAGCTGCGCTCCCGCGCGGAAGAGGAGGCGATCGGGGTCTTCGCGCGCAATCTGCATGACCTGCTGCTCGCCGCTCCCGCCGGCCCTCGGGCTACCATGGGACTCGATCCCGGCCTGCGCACGGGCGTCAAGGTGGCCGTAGTCGACCGCACCGGCAAGGTGTTGGATACCGCGACCATCTACCCGCATGCGCCGCGCAACGACTGGGACGGAGCGCTGCACGCGCTGGCGGTGATGGCGAAGAGGCACTCGGTGGATCTCATCAGCATCGGCAACGGCACCGCCTCGCGGGAGACCGACAAGCTGGCCGCGGACCTGATCAAGCGCCATCCGCAGCTGCAGCTTACCAAGATCGTGGTGTCCGAGGCGGGCGCTTCGGTGTATTCCGCTTCAGAGCTCGCCTCGCGCGAGCTGCCCGGGCTGGACGTGAGCCTGCGGGGGGCGGTGTCCATCGCCCGCCGCCTGCAGGATCCGCTCGCCGAGCTCGTCAAGATCGATCCGAAGTCGATCGGTGTCGGGCAGTATCAGCACGATGTCAGCCAGACGAGGCTCGCGCGCTCGCTCGATGCGGTGGTGGAGGATTGCGTCAACGCCGTGGGGGTGGATGTCAACACCGCCTCCCCGGCGCTGCTTGCGCGCATCTCGGGACTGTCGGCCGCCCTCGCCGAGGCCATCGTGCGTTACCGCGACGAGCACGGCGCCTTCCCGGGCCGGGAAGGGCTGCGCAACGTGCCGCGGCTCGGCGCCAAGACCTTCGAGCAGGCGGCGGGGTTTCTGCGCGTGAGCGGAGATAATCCGCTCGACCGCTCCGCTGTGCATCCGGAGGCTTATCCGGTGGTGGAGCGCATGCTCGCGGACCTCGGCAAGCCGCTCGCGCAGGTGATGGGCAACACGGGCGCGCTGGCTCGGATCGACCCGAGCCGGTATACGGACGAGCGCTTTGGCCTGCCGACCATACGTGACATCCTGCGCGAGCTCGAGAAGCCCGGCCGCGATCCGCGGCCGCAGTTCAAGACCGCCGTCTTCCACGAAGGCGTCGAGGACCTCAAGGACCTGACCCCGGGCATGCTGCTCGAGGGGGTCGTCACGAACGTCACCAACTTCGGCGCGTTCGTCGACATCGGTGTGCACCAGGACGGTCTGGTGCACATCTCCATGATGGCGCACCGCTTCGTCAAGGATCCGCGAGAGCTGGTCAAGGCGGGGGATGTCGTGAAGGTGAAAGTGATCGAGACCGATCTGCAGCGCCGGCGCATCGCGCTCACCATGAAGCTGGAGGCGGCGCCGGGCGCGCGCTCCGATTCGGGACTTCACCGCGAGGCGAGCCGTCCGCCGGTCGGCCATCCACCGAGAGCGCCGAGGCGCCGGCAGCCCGAGCCGCAGAGCAACGGAGTGATGGCCGAGGCGCTGGCGCGGGCGCTCAAGCGCTGACTCATCCCGTTGCGGGCGGGGTGGGGGCGGTCAGCGGCGCACGTCGAGTCCGCCCGCGCAGGCCGAGCGCAGCTCCGCTTCGGTCAAGGTGCTCGCATCTCCGGGCAGGAAATGCTTCAGGCACCCCAGCGCGAGTCCGGTCTCGGCGATGTGTCGGGGGCCGGCGCCCGCGCCGAGCGCATGCAGCACGCCCGCGGCAAACGCGTCTCCTGCGCCGATCCGCTCCACGACGCCGGTCAAGGCGACCTCCGCCGTCTCGAACTCACCGTCCGGCGTGTCGATGCGGGCGGCGAGCCGGTGACAGTCGGCGCTGTCGACCCGGCGCACCGTCGAGGCGATGAGCCGCAGGCTCGGAAAGGCGGCGAACAGCGCGAGCGCCGCCTCGCGGCGCTGCTGCGCGTTCTCACCGGGAAACGCGCGACCGAGCAGCAGGGAGGCATCGCGATGGTTGCCGAACAACACATCCGCACCCTCGATGAGGGGTGTGAGTACCCGGCGTGGCTGCGCGTCGCGGCAAGCCCAGAGGCTCGCGCGATAGTTGCAGTCGAAGGAGAGCGCAATGCCGCGGGCCTGCGCAGCGCGCGCCCCGTGAAGAGCGGCCTGCGCCGGGCCCGCTGCGACGGCCGCCGTCACCCCCGAGACATGCAGCCTCCGGGCGCCCTCGAGCGCGCGGTCCCATTCGAACGAGTCGGGCGAAGCGGCTGCAAAGGCCGATCCGGCGCGGTCGTAGAGGATCTGCGCCGGCCGCAGGCCCGCGCCCGGGGAATGGAAGTACAACCCCATGCGGCCCGGGTGGAGGTGGACCGCGTCGCAGTCGACCCCGTGGCTCTTGAGGAATGTGACGGCGCGCCGGCCGAGAGGATTGTCGGCAACGGCGCTCACCATGCGCACGGGGTGGCCCAGACAGGCGAGCGCGACGGCGACGTTGGCTTCCGCGCCGCCTACGTGCACCTGCAGCGCCGGCGCCTGACTCAGGAGGGCGTGTTCCGGCGAGGACAGGCGGATCAATAGCTCCCCGAAACAGACGACGCGGGACATGCCGGGCAAGGTAGCCGCTGCCATACCGCGGCGCAAGCCGGTCCGCAACCGCGCCGCCGGAAGTCCACGCCTTCCCATCCGCAGGCCGGGTCGCGGCGGCCGTGCGCGAGGCGCGCCCCGATACCCTGGCGCTCTTGCTGACGGGCTGGGGCCGCAGGCCGGTCGACGCAGGGGATGTGCCGCCCCAAGGCGATTGGGTCCTCACCAAGCCGCCGCAGCTGCGTGACTTGCGCGAGGCGCTGGCGCTGCGACCCGGTCGGTGCGGCTCATCCGGCTCGCCGAGGGCCGCTGCGGCAGGGCGGGCGTCAGACGGTGAAGGATGGCCTGCCGAAGAGATAGCCCTGAAGCAGGTCGACGCCGAGGCGCCGTGCGGTGCCGGCCTCGGCGTCGGTTTCGATGCCCTCGAGTATCAGCCGGCTCGCCGTGGCCCGGGCGAACCGCGCCAGCAGGTCGACCAGGCGCTGCTTGCGCTCCTCGCGGTCGAGGTGATGCACGATGCTCATGTCGACCTTCATGAACGCCGGCTGCAATTCCGCGAGCACCGCCAGAGAGTTGTATCCCGAGCCCAGATCGTCGACCGCGATGCGAAACCCGGCCGAAGAGAGCCATCCGAGCGTCTGCTGCCAGCCGGCGAGCTGCAGCATGCTGCCGCGCTCGGTGATTTCCAGGACGATCCGCTCGGTCCACGGCCGCAGCGTCTCGAACCGGCGCCTGACCGCCTCGAGATCGGACAGCTCGTTTGGATGGACGTTGATGAACAGGGTGGCGCCGGCAGGCAGCAAATCGAGCCAACGTGCGGCGGCCGACGTCACCCAGTCGCCCAGCCGGCCGAGCATGTCGTGGGACTCCGCGGCGGCGATGATCCGCATCGGCGAATCGAGCACCGCATGGCGGCTGCGCAGCAGAGCTTCGTAGCCGCATACCGCGCCCGTGCCGGCATCGACGATGGGCTGCATCGCGAGCCGCAGAAGATCGCCGCTGAGACATTCCTCCAGATGGCGGCGCTGCAGGTCGAATCCGTCGCGGCGGGCGCCCACGCAGAACTCCTCCAGGCGGGTGCGCGCGCAGATTGCTTCCTCGAGCGTGGTCAAGATCGCTTCCAGGCGAAAGGGCTTGGCGATGATGCGCGAGACCTCGCCCCGGTTGACCGCGCTCATGACCGCCGGCAGGTCGAGAGCTCCTGACATCAACACACGCACGCACCGCGGCTGCATGCGCCGCAGCTGCTTGAGCACCTCGAGGCCGTCGGGAGGCGGCAATTGAAAATCGACCACCGCGGCGTCGTAATCGCCCTCGGCCATCCTGCGCAGCGCTTCGCTGCCGTTCTCGGCCTCCTGCACGCCGTAGCCCCCCCGCTCCAGCGCCGCCCGCAAAGCCGGGCGCAGCTTCGCATCGTCTTCGACAACCAGAACGCGCATCGTGCTCGCTCCCCTGCATCCGGGAATCGTCGTCTCTCCTACCACCCCCTGTTCGTCGCAACCTTTATATGCCCAGCCCACCGCGACGTCAAACGCCTGGCGGCGCCCGCGCCGGCGGGAGCATGATGGTTGGCGGCCTGGGCACGGCCGCAATGGGCTCGGGGCCTGCAGCCGGGGCGGGGGCGTGACTTGCGCCGCGCGAGGGGCGGCAGGGCACGGCCGCCGGTACCCGCCCCGGGCATCGGTAGAATACCGGCAGGGACCGGCCACACCTTTGAGAAGGCCCGTGCCTGCCCCCGCGGGCAGGTGCGGGGAGTCGATCGAAACTGCGAAACCACGGGGGCCACCATGCGTGCGGGCACAGAAGAGAGCTTTCGCGACAAGATCGTCCTCATCACCGGGGCCTCCTCCGGCATCGGAGAAGAGCTGGCCCGCCAACTCGCCCGGGCCGGAGCGGTGCTCAGCCTGGCCGCGCGCCGCACCGGGCTGCTGGAGGAGGTCGGCCGCGCGATCCGCGAGGCCGGCGGCGCGGAGCCGTTGATCATGGAGTGCGACGTCACGCGGGACGAAGACCCGTCGCGCGCCGTGGCGCAGACCGTTCTGCGCAGGGGAAGACTCGACATCGTCATTGCCAACGCCGGCTTCGGAGTGGTCGGAAATTTCGCCAAGCTGACCGTTGAGGACTACCGCCGTCAGTTCGAGACGAATGTATTCGGAGTGTTGCGCACGCTGCACGCGGCGCTGCCGGAGGTGGCCAAGACCCGCGGCCAGCTGGTGATCGTCGGCAGCGTGGCGGGCTGGACCGCCTCGCCCGGTGCCTCGCCGTACGCGATGAGCAAGTTCGCCGTGCGGGCGCTCGCCAACTCCATCACTCCGGAGTTGGCGCTCATGGGGGTGCGGGTCACACTGCTCAGCCCCGGCTTCGTCGAGAGCAACATCCGCCGCGTCGACAACCAGGGCCGACTGCATGCCGATGCCGCCGAGCCCATGCCGGGCTGGCTGGTCGCGGACAGGCGCCGGGCGGTGAGCCGGATGCTGCGCGCCATCGCCCAGGGGCGCAGGGAAGTCATCATCACCGGCCACGGCAAGCTGTTCGTCGCGCTGGAGCGCTTCGCTCCCTGGCTGCTGCGCGCCGCGGCGCACAGGATGGCCGCGACCCGCGGCGGCTATCGCAGGGAGCCCGAATCCACTTGAGCCCGCGCCTCGGCCTGTCGGTCGCAAGCGCTCGATCCGGGCATCGTGCCCGGACCGGTTTCAGACCCTGCGCCGCTGGCGCGCTTCACGGTAGGCTGCAAGCACGGCCTGATCCAGGTGCTCGGGCCGGGCGGTGATGGCCGCGGCGCCGAGCACGCGCAGGGCGCGCACATTGCTCGCGAGCGCATGCCGATACTCGGTCGCCGCGAGCGTGCGATAGGCGGCCAGCGGCTCCTCGGCCCGCGCCAGGGGCAACGCCATGATCGCGGGGTTCTCGAGCCCGGCGATGAACGTGAAATGCTTGGGGCTGAGCAGCCGCACCGCCTGCAGGAGCTGCTCTTGGGAGGCGTCCGCCAGATCCGTCAGCAGCACGACCAGAGTTCGCCGGTGGCTCGTTGCGCGGATGCGCGCGGCGGCGAGGGCGGGGTTGGACATGCCCGGCTGGACGCGGCAGGCCGTGAGCGCCCGGCGCAGGCGCACGACGGCCGCCTCGCCCCTGGCGGGCGGCACCAGCGCGAGAGGCCGTGAGGCGAACACCAACACACCCACTGCGTCGTCCATTTCCAAGGCCCTTTGCGCCAGACGCGCGGCGACATTGACGTAAAGGCCCAGACGATCGATCCCGCCGGCGCCAAGCCCGCTCGATCCTCCGGCGTCGATCGCGATCATGACCTCCAGGCGCCGCTCCTCGCACAGCTCGCGGCTGATCAGCCTGCCGCGGCGCGCGCTCGCCTTCCAGTCGAGCAGGCGCAGTGGATCGCCGTGCCGATACTCGCGCAGCTGCAGGATCTGCGCTGCGCCGCCGGTGGCGACCTGGCTGCGCTGCGCTCCGCCCTTGCCGTCGGCGGCGGCGGCAGCGGCGCAGCGGCTGAGGACATCCGGAACCACCCTGACCGCGCAGTCGGCGGCGAGGCGCTTCGGCCACCAGGCCAATTGCAAAGGTCCCGACAGCCGTATCTGCGGCACCGGCCATTCATGCCGGCCCAGGCGGCGGGCGCTCGCCTCCAACGTGACCGTCGTCTCGAGATTGCGGACGAGGCGCAGGGTTTCGACACGCGGCTCCGCGGCGAATTGCGCCGGTGCCGCCAGAGCGGTCTGGATCCACGCATTGCCGCGCGCGCTCTGTGTGAAGGTCAGCCGCATTGTGTGCCGGCGGCCGAGCAGCCAGCGCTCCGGCCCGGCGAGTCGCAGCCGCACGCGGCAGCGGCCGCTGACGGCAGCCTCCCAGGCGAGGCCGGCGAGCAACGCTGCGGCGGGCAGGCACCACCATCGGGCGAGCATCGGGTCCCACTGCCCGAGTATGGCGAGCACCCCGGTCAACAGAGCGAGCAGCAGGGCGTTGCGTCGCAGGCTCATCGCAGGGTCCGGCTGTCAACGCGGCACCGGCACTCGCTCGAGCAACGTGCCCGCGAGCTCGCGATCGCTGCGGCCCTCCAACGCCGCTTCGGAGGTGAGGCTGAGGCGGTGCGGGACGACCCAGGGGGTTACGCGCTTCACATCGTCCGGCGTCACGAACTCCGAGCCGCGCAGGCCGGCTGCGACCCGTGCGGCGCGCACCAGGGCGAGTACGCCGCGCGTGGACAGTCCGAGTGCGATCTGGCCGTGCTCGCGCGAGGCTCGCGCGATCGCGAGCACGTAGCCTGTCAACTCGGGCGATACGTGCACGTGGTCGGCGCATTCGCGCGCCGCCGCGATGTGCTCGGCAGTGATGCCCGCCGCGGCCGGGCTCTCGGGCGCGGCGGCGCCCGCGGCGGCGATCGTGCCGTAGCGGTCGAGGACCCGCGTCTCGTCCTCGGGCGCCGGGTAGCCGACGTCGACGCGCATCATGAAGCGGTCGAGTTGGGATTCCGGCAGGGGGAATGTGCCTTCAAACTCGTGTGGATTCTGGGTGGCGATGACCAGAAAGTCGGCCGGAAGGCGATAGGTCTGCCGGTCGATGGACACCTGACGCTCTTCCATCGCCTGCAGCAGCGCGGACTGCGTCTTCGGGCTGGCGCGGTTGATCTCATCGACCAGCAGCACATCGGTGAACACCGGCCCGGGGTGGAGCACGAACTTGCGGCTGGACTCATCGAGGACATGCACGCCGGTCATGTCCGAGGGCATCAGGTCCGCCGTGCCCTGGATGCGCGTGAAGCGGCCGCTGAGCGCCGCGGCCAGGGTCTTGCCGAGCAGAGTCTTGCCGAGCCCCGGGGCACCCTCGATCAGCACGTGTCCGCGCGAGACCACGGCGATCACCAGAGTCCTGATCAGTTCCCGCAGGCCGATCACCGTGCCCTCCAGGCGCTCCTGGATCCGCCGTTCGAGATCCTCGAGTGCGTTCATGCCGTTGCCTTGCGTAGGTGTGCCAGAAGATTCTGCAGCCGGACCAGATTCACTCGCCTGCCGGCGCGGGCGCGCTCGTAGCAGGCGCGCAGCGCCTCCCGCTCGGCGCTCGCAATGCTGCGCTGCGCTTCGAGCCATTGCCAGGCGTCCGTCGCGCGTTGCGGGGAATGTCCGGGCAGGTCGCCGAGAAAGTCCTCGATCATGCGCTGCGCGGCCTCGCCGGGATCGACCACGGCGGCGAGATAGCGAGCGCCGCCCTCGACATAGGCGGCTTCATCGAGCGGCTGCCAGGGCGCGGGGGCTGCCCGCAGGGGCCGCGAGCCGACGACGAATATCAGCCACAGGCCCACGATCCAGGCCAGCGTGGCGTGCAGGCGCGGATCGGCGAAGAATGCCCGGGCGTCGTAGAAGGCCGCCAGTCCCTCGTGCGCATCGTCGAACACGACCGCCCCGCCCGGACCCCGTGACCATGCGATGACGTTGGACAGGAGTTGCGCATTGCCGGGAAGCGTCAATCCCGCGTTGGAGAACGGGCTCGCAACGGCGCTGAGGATGATCTGACCGGCGCCCAGTCGCTCCAGCCACAGCGCCGGCGGGCCATTGTCGGCGCACGCGGCGAGCTGCAGAGGCAGCCCGACATCCGCGGCGGGACGTCCGCCGTGCCTGAGGTGGGCCTGCCAGGAGCGGGAGGGCAGCGGCAGCAAAGCGGTGATCCGCCCGACCCCGGCCAGCAGCGGCTGCGCGCCCCGCGGGCGGATGTCGAGGCGGCTCGCGCTGATCGAGTGCAGCAGGGTGGAGGCGGGCGCGGGCGTGAATTTCAGGCCGGCGGTGCTTGCGAGGAAGCGCATCATCGCCGCATCGTCCGTGCCGGGCGCCCAGAGCGGCTCATCATCGAGCGCGGCGGCGATCAACAGCGTGTTGCCCCGGGCCACCCACCTCAGCAGCCTGGCGCGCTCGATCTGGTGGGCCGGCAGCCGCTGCGGTAGCGTGACGATGAGCAGGTTGCCCTTCGGCGGCGACAGAGAGAGAAGCTTCCCGTAGCGCCGGCGCAGGCTCAGCCGGGGAATGTGCTCCTTGCCGAGCCAACGCCAGATCGCCAGATACCCTTCCGGGCGGGCATCGGTGGACACGGGCAAGCCCTGGGTGCCGGGCCGATGCGGCGGCTTGGGGAAGAACAACACGTAGAACAGCGCCAGCGCGCCCGATGCGAACAGCAGTGTGAGCAGCCGCTCTCTCATGGCGCCCCGACCGCCGCGGTCGCTGCAGCCAGCAGCTCGGCAAGCAGGGCTTTTGCCGCACGCAATGTTTCCTCGGGGACGGGCGCGGGCGCACCCGGCCCGTACAGCTCGCGCTCGGCGAGCTGCACGAGCTGCTCGAAGTCTCGCCGCTGGCGCGCGCAGTCGAAGCGCGCGCGCGCGCAGATCTCACGGCAGGTGAGGTGCCAGTCGCGCTCGATGCGCCGTGTGCTCGCGAGAGCCTCGATGAGCACTCGCAACAGGCACGCCGGCCGGGTGTCCGCCAGGCTCCAGTCCGGCTCGCCGCCCGCGGCGGCGGGGATCGGGACGGGGGCGGCACCGGCCCGCGGGCGCGCCATGCGGCGCTTCGAGCCGATGTACCCCGCGGAGCGCAGCTCGATGTAGGCGAAGACGGCGAGGGTCAGCAGGAGGAGCCCGCCTAGAGCGTAGAGCAACGCGTACGCCAGCGCGCGGTGCGCCGGGCTGCGCGCCACGGAGTCCAGCCACTGTTGGAGCGCGTGCAGAAGGGGCGCCATGCGCCGCCACAGCCAAGCCTTGACCCGATCCCACCAGCCGGGCGGCGGCAACGGCGGTTTGAGCGTCCGGGCGATGGCGCGCAGGGCGGAAGGCTCGGGAGCGGCCGAGAGCGGCCGGCCGCCGTAGCGGCTCGCCAGTGCGCCGAGACCGGCGAGCGCGCGGGGCGTGATGCTCTTGCGCCAGTGTTCGGGCAGCCACGCGCTCAGCCCGAGACCCTCGATCGCCTTGCCGATGCCCGGGCAGGCGGCGCGCAGCGCCTCCAGGCCCACGAGCGTCGGCTTCGCGTGCCAGGCGCAGTGGGCAACCCGGGCCGGGGCGCCGGGGGCCGGCCGGGCCCTGAGCGGCGCGCCGAGCGAGAGCGCCAGTACCGTCAGTCCCAACATCCATCGGGCCGGCATGAGTCAGCGGCCGCCCAGCGCCTCCGCGCGCGCGGCGAGGTCCGAGCCTTCCAGGCGCAGCCTGAGGTCGTGGTAGATCGCGAGCCACACCGCCGTGAGCAGCGGCATCGTGACCACCCGGGCGATCAGGGCGAGGGCTGCGCCGAAGCGTATCCGGTACAGGATGTCGCCGAGACCGAAACCGTGCGCGGCGACGATTCCGCCGATTAAGCCGAATGTGCCGCCGATGGCGAGATTCAGGATCCACATGATGATGCCCGCCACGAAGGTGATCGCCGTGACCCGCCACCATTGGCCCCTGACCAGGCGCCAGCTGCGCCCGAGCGAGGCCGCACCGCGGCAGTCTTCCACGAAAATGGCCGGCAGCCAGAATTCCAGGCGGACCGACACGTACAGCAGCAGGAGCGCCAGCGCCAGGATGCCGCAGCCGGCTCCGAGGAGCAGCGGTACGGGCTCGCGGCCCGCCTGATGCAAGCCGATGAGCAGCCCTGCGCTGATTCCCGCCGGCAGGATGACCGCCGCGAGAATCAGTGCCAGCAGCAATCCGCCGAGCAGCATGCGCGGCAGGCGGCGCAGGCCCTCGGCCAGCGAGTCGCCGACGGACCGGGAGTCATCGCCGCGAGCCACGGCCACCTGTTGCGCGAGCAACGCCCCGTACACCGCCAGAACGATCAGCCAGAAAATGGCGTCGCCGACGATGACCTGGGGCATATGCATCATGGAGCCCGTCTGCTGCAGGTACTGCAGCACGGACAAACCCGGGCGGGGGGGCGGCGGCATGACGATCAGCTGCAGCGCCATGCCCGCAACGGCTGCGATCAAGGCCAATGGCCAACAGCGGCGGAAAGAGCAGCGGAACAGGCGCAGCCAGTCATCGAGGACACCCCCGATCGGCCGAGGCTCCGATGGTGCCACGTACTTCATGATGGCTCCACGCAGTTGTGAGGGTGCGGGCGTTCGCCCGCCTTGTCGAGCCCGGGCAGAATAGCTAAGCTCGGTCTTGGCCAGCAACCCTTTCGTCTTAACCGGATGGCCGAGGAAGAGCTCACCGTCAGCAGCCTGACGGGCGTTGACATGCGGGTCCGGATCGCCGGCCCCGGCACGCGCAGCTACGCCTTTCTGACCGACTGGCTGATCCGACTGTTGCTCGCCCTGGCGTGGCTGCTGGCCGGCGCGCTGCTGCGCCTGCTGCCGCGGGTCGCAGCCGATGCGTCGCTTGCGCACACGGTGATGGTCGCCGCCGTCATTCTCGCGCTGGCGACCTACTTCCTCTATCAGCCGCTGCTCGAGGTGGCCATGCGGGGCCGCACTCCGGGTCTGCGCAAGGCGGGCGCCCGGATCGCCACCGTCGAGGGGGCGACGCCCGGAACCGGCGCGCTGATCATCCGCAATCTCTTCCGCCTGATCGATGCCCTGCCGGTGTTTTACGTGGTCGGGCTGACGTGCTGCATGCTCACGAAGCAGCGAGTGCGGCTCGGGGACATGGTGGCGGGCACCGTGCTGGTGCTCGATGAGGCTGATTCCGTGCAGCGCCTCGGCCGGCTGAGCGCGCAGTTGCAGCGCACGGCGCTGCCGGCCGAGGCGCTGCAGCTGATCCACGATCTGCTCGATCGCTGGCGCTCGTTGGAGGAGGCCCGGCGCACCCGGCTGGCGCGCGAGCTGCTCTGCAAGTTCGACCCGGGATTCGATCCGCGGCGCGGCGCGGCGTTGAGCAGCCGCGCCCTGCAAGGCCGCCTGGAGGCGCTGCTTGGCGGCGAGCCCGGACACTGACGCGCCGGCTGGCATCTGGATCCGGACGCAGGCGCCCCGGTGGGAGGCGCTCGCGGCGCAGGCGGCGGCGGCGCCGCAACGTTCCCATGCCACGGTGGATGAGGCGCTGCGCACCCTGCGGTCCTATCGCGTCCTGACCCAACATCTGGCGAGCGCGCGCGAGCTCCTGCCTGCGAGCTTGCTCACCGCCGCACTGCAGAATGCCTGCGCGACGCTGCATGCGGCGATCAACCGCGAGCCGCGGCTGACGGGCGCAAGATGGCTGAGATTGTTTCGCGAGGAGATTCCGGCGGCCGCCGCTTCCGTGAGGACCCTGGCGCTGTGGCTTGCGGCGCTGCTCGTGGCGAGCGCCTTCGCGGGCTGGTGGTTGATCAACACCTACCCGCAGCTGGTCAGCCTGATCGCGAGCCCGCGGATGATCGACGGCGTCGAGCGCGGACACCTGTGGACCTACCAGGTGCTCGAGCTCGCGCCCCCGGCGTTGCTGTCGGCGCGGATCTTCTCCAACAACGTGATGGTGATTCTGGGCGCGTTCTGCTCGGGCATCCTGTTCGGACTGGGCGCGTTCTACATGATCGCCTACAACGGCCTGATGCTCGGCGGGCTGCTCGCCTTCACCCACCAGCACGGCCTGGAGTTGGGGCTGGTCAAGTTCACTCTGGCACACGGCCCGGTTGAGCTGTCGGTCATGTGCCTGGCCGCGGCCGCCGGCACGGCGCTCGGTGAGGCCGTCATCAGACCCGCGCATTCAACCCGCACGGAGTCCCTCCGCCGCCGGGCCGCGCAGCTCGGGCCGCTGCTGCTCGCGTGCGCGCTGCTGCTGCTGGGCTCCGGCCTGATCGAGGGGTTTCTCTCGCCGCGCGCGACGGTGTCGATTCCGGTGCGCCTCGCCGTGGGGCTCGGGTACTGGACATTGATGCTGCTGTGGCTCGGCGGCCGGCTTTTTCCCAAGGCGAAGACGTAAGGCAACAGCGCGCCGGCGGCATCGCGCGGGGAAACGCCTGCTCGTCCTGCCGCCGGGACGGGGCGCAAGAGCGGTCCTCGGTGCCGGCGGCCCGCCACGTGACAACGCGGCCGGGCGGCGCGGATTCATCGGCAGGCGCACGCGCCGCAGCGGCCGTGCCTTTCTCACACGGGCGGCTTGCCGTCTCGCGGGGAAAGGGTTAAAAGGAAGCCAGCTTGCCCGCGCCATGGGCAAGGGGGAGAGCTCAAAACATGAAGAGAGTCTGCCTTGGCCTCGTCGCGGGCCTGGCTTTGTCCACCACGGCCTTCGCCAGCCCCTATGCCGACCTTGCCCGGATGCGGGCAGCCTTCTTCAAGGCGACCTCCTGGCAGATCAAGGAGCATCTTGCCGGCGGCAGAACCTTGGTCGTCGAATACTCCGCGCCCGACCGCTGGCGCTTCGTGCCCTCCCGCAACCTACAGGAAGTGATCATCGGCAAGGATGTCTATATGGTGACGGACGGCCATGCGGTGAAGCTGCCGCCGCGCTACGGCACGCTGATCTCGCAGCGGATGGCGAGCAAGAGCAAGAGCGATCCGCTCGCGGGCGCCTCGAAGGCGGAGCTCGAAAAGACGGCCCGCGACCTCGGCACGCGCACGCTCCACGGCAGGAGCGTGCACGTTTACAGCTGTGTCGTGCGCGGTATCAGCGAGACCCTGTACATCGGCGCCGATCGGCTGCCGGTGCGCGCGATCATGAATGGGGTGATGATCAAGGGCAAGCGCGTCAACGTCGTCGCCGATTTCAGCCGGTTCAACAAGCCAATCGCGATCAATCCTCCCGCATCCTGAGGCGGCGCCGGTCTCAGACCAGCACCCGCTCGATGCCGCCGTCGTTGGCGCGGGCGACGTAGTCGGCCATCCAGTTCCCGCCGAGGATGTGCCGCGCGATCTCGACCACGATGTAGTCCGCATCGAGATCGGCGTCGTCGTTGTAGCGCTTCAAGCCCTGAAGGCACGAGGGGCAGGAGGTCAGCACCTTGACCCGGCTCGCCCCGGCGAGGCGCAGCTTCTCGGCTCCGGCGCGCATCTCCTCCTCCTTGCGGAAGCGCACCTGTGTGGATACATCCGGCCGCGTCAGCGCCAGCGTGCCCGACTCCCCGCAGCAGCGGTCGTTCTTTTCGACGCGGCCGTTGTGCGACTCGTTCAGCAGCGAGTTGACGACCTTCAGCGCATCGTAGCGCTTCATGGGCGAGTGGCAGGGGTCGTGGTACATATAACGCGTCCCGGTGACGCCCTCCAGCCGCACGCCCTTTTCCATCAGGTACTCGTGGATGTCGATGATGCGCGAGCCGGGGAAGATCTCCTCGAACTTGTAGCCCAGCAGCTGGTCGTAGCAGGTGCCGCAGCTCACCACCACCGTGCGGATGTCTAGGTAGTTGAGGGTGTTGGCCACGCGGTGGAACAGCACCCGGTTATCGGTGGTGATCTTCTCAGCGCGATCGAACTCTCCGACGCCCCGCTGCGGATAGCCGCAGCACAGGTACCCGGGCGGCAGCACCGTCTGCACCCCCACGTGCCAGAGCATCGCCTGGGTGGCGAGCCCGACCTGCGAGAACAGCCGCTCCGAGCCGCAGCCGGGGAAATAGAACACCGCCTCGGTCTCCGCGCTCGTCGCCGCCGGATCGCGGATGATCGGCACGTAGGCGGGATTCTCGATGTCGAGCAGCGCGCGGGCGGTTTTCTTCGGCAGCCCGCCCGGCATCTTCTTGTTGAGGAAATGTACCACCTGCTCGGTGACCTTCGGCCTGCCGGTGGTGGCGGGCGGATGGCGGGTCTGCGCGCGCGCGAGGCCCTTGAGCAGCCGGTGGCCGGTCCGCTGCGCCTTGTAGCCCCACTCGATCATGAGCTTGCGGGTGAGACGGATGGTCTCGGGGTTGGTCGCGTTCAGAAAGAACATGGACGCGGCCGTGCCGGGGTTGAAGCGCTTCTGGCCCATGCGCCGCAGCAGGTCGCGCATGGCCATCGACACGTCCCCGAAGTCGATGTCCACGGGACAGGGCGTGACGCACTTGTGGCAGACCGTGCAGTGATCGCCCACGTCGGAAAACTCGTCCCAGTGGCGGACGCTCACGCCGCGGCGGGTCTGCTCCTCGTAGAGGAACGCCTCGATCAGGAGCGATGTCGCGAGGATCTTGTCGCGCGGGCTGTAGAGCAGGTTGGCGCGCGGCACGTGCGTGGCGCAGACCGGCTTGCACTTGCCGCAGCGCAGGCAGTCCTTGATGGCGTCGGAGATCTCGCCGATCGCCGACTGCTGCATGATGAGCGATTCGTGACCGAGCAGGTTGAAGCTCGGCGTGTAGGCATTCGACAGGTCCCCGCCGGGAAAGAGCTTGCCCTTGTTGAAGCGGCCCTGCGGATCGATGCGCTCCTTGTAGGCCCGGAACTCCTGCGTCTCGGCCTCCTCGAGGTACTCCAGCTTGGTGATGCCGATGCCGTGCTCGCCAGAGATGACCCCGTCCAGCCGGCGCGCGATCCGCATGATCCGAGCCACCGCCGCCGTCGCCGTGCGCAGCATCTCGTAATCATCCGAGTTGACCGGGATGTTGGTATGTACGTTGCCGTCGCCGGCGTGCATGTGCAGGGCGACGAAAACCCGACCGCGCAGCACGCGCCGATGCGCATCCTCGCATGCGGCGAGGATCGGCGCGAAGATCCGTCCGCCGAAGATGCTCTGCAGCGGCTCGCGAAGCTCGCGCTTCCATGACACGCGGATCGTGCGGTCCTGCAGGACCTCGAGCACCCTCGTCCGGGACGCCCCTTGCAGCCGCGCGCGCAGCTCCTGTTCCAGGGGGGCGTAGCCCAGCCCGATGAGCTCCGCCAGCGCATCGTCCAGGGCCGCATCGAGGTGCGATGCCAGCCAGCTCCAACGCCTGCGCACGCCGGCGATGAGCTGGCGCGCCTGCGAGGCCCGCTCGCCGATCACCTCGGTATCGGGCAGATTGCCGAACTCCAGATCCTCGGCGCGGGCGAGCGGCGGCGGCGCGGCGAACACGGCGTCGAGCTCATCGAGCAGCTTCAACTTGTTGGCGATGGACAGCTCGATGTTGATGCGCTCGATCTCGTCGGTGTACTCGCCCATGCGTGCGAGCGGCAGCACCACATCCTCGTTGATCTTGAATGCGTTGGTGTGGCGCGCGATGGCGGCGGTGCGCGAGCGGTCCAGCCAGAACTTGCGCCGCGCCTCGGCGCTGACCGCGATGAAGCCCTCGCCGCTGCGGGTGTTGGCGATCCTGATGACCTCGGAGGCGGCGGCGGCGACGGCGGCCTCCTGCTCGCCGACGATGTCGCCGAACAGCGCCATCTTCGGCAGCGCCCCGCGCCTGGATTTCGTGGTGTAGCCGACCGCGCGCAGATAGCGCTCGTCCATGTGCTCGAGGCCCGCCAGCCGCACCCCCCTGGGGGCGAGACCGTCGAGGTAGTCCTTGATCTGCACGATGGTCGGAACGGCCGCGCGGGCCTGGCCGAAGAACTCCAGGCACACGGTGCGCGTGTGGCTCGGGGCGCGGTGCAGAACCCAGCGGGCGGAGGTGATGACCCCGTCGCACCCCTCCTTCTGCACGCCGGGAAGACCTCCGAGGAACTTGTCGGTCACGTCCTTGCCGAGGCCCGCCTTGCGGAACTTGCACCCGGGGATGCTGAGCCGCTGCGCACGCAGCACGGGCGCCTGATCGGGCAGCGAGCGGCCGTCCTTCCAGAGGAGCTCGAACTCGGCGGTCTGCACGTCGTGGATCTTGCCGCGGTTGTGCGCGATGCGGCTGACCTCCAGCCAGTTGCCCTCGCAGTCGACCATTCGCCACCAGGCGAGGTTATCGACCGCCGTGCCCCAGAGAACCGCTTTCTTGCCGCCGGCATTCATGGCGATATTGCCCCCGATGCAGGAGGCGTCGGCGGACGTCGGATCGACGGCGAACACCAAGCCGCTCTTGTCCGCGGCGTTGGCGACGCGGCGGGTCACGACGCCAGCCTCGGTGAACAGGGTTGGGACCGGCTGCTCGAGCCCCGGCAGCGTCAGGTGCTCGATCGCGCCGAGGCGCTCGAGCTTCTCGGTGTTGATGACGGCGGAAAGGGGGGTGAGCGGCACGGCGCCGCCGGTGTAGCCGGTGCCGCCGCCGCGCGGAATGATGGTCAGGCCGAGCTCGATGCACGCCCGCACCAGGCCGGGGATCTCCGCTTCGGTATCGGGCATCAGCACCACGAACGGGTACTCCACGCGCCAGTCGGTCGCGTCCGTGACATGACAGACGCGGGCGTAGGCGTCGAAGCGGATATTGTCCGGCCGCGTATACCGCCTGAGAGTGCGCAGCGCGCGGCGCCGCAACGCGGTCCAGCCGTCGAAGTCCGATTCAAAGCCGTGTACGGCCGCCCGTGCGGCGCTCAGCAGCTCGCCCACCTGATCGTAGCGCTCCCCGTCCGCGGCGGCGTCGCGCCGCCGGTCGATCTCGCTCAGTCGATGGTGCAGGGCCTGGATGAGCAGTCGCCGCCGGCGCGTGTTCTCGATCAGGTCATCGTGCAGGTAGGGGTTGCGGCGCACCACCCAGATGTCGCCCAGCACTTCGTAAAGCATGCGCGCGGAGCGGCCGGTGCGCCGCTCGCGCCGCAGCTCCTGGATGATCGTCCAGCGGCGCGGTCCCAGCAGCCGAATCACGATCTCCCGGTCGGAGAACGAGGTGTAGTTGTAGGGAATCTCGCGCAGCCGGGCCGCCGGCTCGGCGAGGCGGGCCGTTTCCCCGGTCGGATGCCGCGGGTCGGGTTGGGCGCTCATCGGATCGGTGATCCTGCCGCCCTTCAGGGCAGGTCCGTACCGCCCATCAGGTACCGGTCGCATTCGCGCGCCGCGCCCCGGCCTTCATCGATCGCCCACACGACCAGGCTCTGGCCGCGCCGGCAGTCGCCCGCGGCGAACACGCCCTCGACGCTGGTTGCGAACGCGCCGTGCTCGGCCTCGATGTTGGAGCGCGCGTCGGTTCTGACGCCGAGCTCGGCCAGAAGCGGCTGCTCGGGTCCGGTGAAGCCGAGCGCCAGCAGCGCGAGGTCGGCGGGGGTCTCCTGCTCGCTGTCGGGCACTTCCGCCGGCACGAGGCGCCCGTCCGCGCCTCGCCGCCAGGCGACCTGCACGGTCGTCACCGATCGTATGCCATCCTCGGCGTCGCCGTTGAGACGCTTCACCGTCGTGACATAGGAGCGCGGATCGGCGCCGAACTTCGCGGCCGCTTCTTCCTGCCCGTAGTCGAGCTTGTATACCTTGGGCCACTCCGGCCAGGGATTGTCCTCGGCGCGCTCCACCGGCGGCCGGGGCAGGATCTCGATCTGCTTCAGGCTGGCGCACCCCTGGCGCATCGCGGTGGCCACGCAGTCGGTGCCCGTGTCGCCGCCGCCGATGACCACGACGTTGCGCCCTTTTGCGTGGATGGGGCTGCGGTCGGGGCCGCCGTCGAGCAGCGCCTTGGTGCTTGCCGTCAGGTATTCCATCGCGAAGTGCACGCCCTTGAGCTTTCGATTGGGCGCGGCGAGGTCGCGCGGCTGCGTCGCCCCGGTGCACAGGACGACGGCATCGAAGTCCTTGCGAAGCAGCTGCGCCTCGACGTTCTCCCCCACATGGGCGTTGCAGACGAACCGCACGCCTTCCTTCTCCATCAGCTGTATCCGCCGCAGCACGATCTCCTTCTTGTCGAGCTTCATGTTGGGAATGCCGTACATGAGCAACCCCCCGGGTCTGTCCTCGCGCTCGAGCACCGTCACGGTGTGACCGGCGCGGTTGAGCTGCGCCGCGCATGCGAGGCCGGCCGGTCCGGAGCCGATCACCACGACCTTCTTGCCGGTGCGCTCCGCCGGCGGCTGCGGCGCGATCCAGCCCTGGTCCCAGCCCTTCTCGGCGAGCGCCGCCTCGATGGTCTTGATGGCGACCGGCGGGGCGTTGATGCCGAGCACGCACGAGCCCTCGCAGGGGGCCGGGCACACCCGGCCGGTGAACTCGGGGAAGTTGTTGGTTTTCAGCAGCCGCTCGAGCGCCTCGCGCCACAGGCCCCGGTAGAGGAGATCGTTCCACTCCGGGATGAGATTGTGGATCGGGCAGCCCGAGGCCATGCCCGAGACGAGCGTGCCGGTGTGGCAGAACGGCACGCCGCAGTCCATGCAGCGCGCGGCCTGGTTGCGCAGGCGCTTCTCGTCCATGTGGTGGTGAAACTCCCGCCAGTCGCGCACTCGCTCGAGCGGTGCGCGGTCCACCGGCAGCTCGCGCAGATATTCGATGAATCCAGTCGGCTTGCCCATACTCTCTCAGCAATCAGCCAAGGCTACCAAGGGCCGGAGGCGGGATGCCCGCTCCCGGAGCCATGAGCTCGTCACACCACACACACGCATCGCAACGTTCCCGGTTGAGCGGAGTCGGCGGCGGTAGCGCATGGTCAATGCCAATCGCTGGCCTGACGTCGCGAAATCATGGTGTCGCGGCACTAGTTCCCGCCCACGCGCGCCAGGTCGCGCGCGTTCTCTTCGAAGGCCACCATGACGGCCTCGTCCCCGCTCAAGCCCTGGCCGTGCGCGCGCTCGAGCGAGGCGAGGGCGCGCTTGAAATCCTTGGGCACCACGCACACGAACAGCGGCAGCAGGCGCGGCCAATTCTCGAGCACGTAGCCGGCGCGGGCGCTGCCGGTGAAGTCGCGGTGCCGCTCGATCATGGCGCGCACGCGGGCGATCTGCTGCGGGTCTGCGAGGGGCTCGAGGCCGACCATCTGCGTGTTCACGCGCGAGGGAAACTCGCCGGCCTCATCGAGCACGAAGGCGACCCCGCCCGACATGCCGGCGCCGAAGTTGCGTCCCGTGGGTCCGAGCACGACCACGTGCCCGCCGGTCATGTACTCGCAGCCGTGGTCGCCCACCGCTTCCACCACCGCATCGACGCCACTGTTGCGTACTGCGAAGCGCTCACCGGCCATGCCGCGGATATAGGCTTCACCGCCGGTGGCGCCGTACAGGCCGACGTTTCCTATGATGATGTTCTCCTCCGGCGCGAACGGCGAGCCGGCGGGCGGGAATACGATGAGCCGCCCGCCGGAAAGACCCTTGCCCAGGTGGTCATTGGCATCGCCCTCCAGCACGAAGGTCATGCCACGCGGCATGAACGCACCGAAACTCTGCCCTGCGGTGCCCTTGAAGTGGATGCGGATGGTGTCCTCGGGCAGGCCCTCGGGTCCGCACTTGCGGGTGACTTCGCTGCCCGTGATGGTGCCGACCACCCGGTTGACGTTGCGGATCGGCAGCTGCGCGCGCACCGTCTCGCCGCGCTCGATGGCAGGGCGGCACAGCGGCAGCAGCTCCGACAGATCGAGCGACTTCTCCAGGCCATGATCCTGCTCGATCTGCCGGAATCGGCCCACTTCCTCGCCGACATCCGGCTGATAGAGGATGTGACTGAAATCGAAGCCCTTGGCCTTCCAGTGGTCCACGGCTTTCCTCATGCGCAGGCGGTCGACCCGGCCGACCATTTCCTCGACGGTGCGAAAGCCGAGCTCCGCCATGATCTCGCGCATGTCCTGCGCGATGAAGCGCATGAAGTTCACGACGTGCTCGGGCTTGCCCGCGAACTTCTCCCGCAGACGCGGATCCTGGGTCGCGATCCCCGCCGGACAGGTGTTGAGGTGGCAGACGCGCATCATGATGCAGCCCATCGCCACCAGGGGAGCGGTGGCGAAGCCGAACTCCTCCGCGCCGAGCAGCGTGGCAATGACGACGTCACGGCCGGTCTTCAGCTGCCCATCCGTTTCCACCGCGATGCGGCTGCGCAGATTGTTCAACACCAGTGTCTGGTGAGTTTCCGCAAGGCCGAGCTCCCACGGCAGGCCGGCGTGCGTGATCGAGGTTTGCGGCGAGGCGCCCGTGCCGCCGTCGTAGCCGCTGATCAGCACCACGTCCGCATGCGCTTTGGCGACTCCCGCGGCGATGGTGCCCACGCCCACCTCCGAGACCAGCTTCACGCCGATGCGCGCCTCGCGGTTGGCGTTCTTCAGGTCGTGGATCAGCTCGGCCAGGTCCTCGATGGAGTAGATGTCGTGATGCGGCGGCGGGGAGATGAGTCCCACGCCCGCGGTGGTGTGCCGCGTCTTGGCGATCCAGGGGTAGACCTTGCTGCCGGGCAGCTGCCCGCCCTCGCCGGGCTTGGCGCCCTGGGCCATCTTGATCTGCAGCTCCCGGGCGTTGACCAGGTACTGGCTGGTGACGCCGAAGCGTCCCGAGGCCACCTGCTTGATGGCGCTGTTGCGCGAGTCGCCCCCGGGCCCGGGGACGTAACGGGCGGGATCCTCCCCGCCTTCACCGGTGTTGCTCTTGCCGCCGATGCGGTTCATGGCGATCGCGAGCGTCTCGTGCGCTTCCTTGCTGATCGAGCCGTACGACATCGCGCCCGACTTGAAGCGCTTGACGATGCTGTCGACGGGCTCGACCTCATCGAGGGGCACCGGCTCGAAGGGCACGAACTCCATCAATCCGCGCAGGGTCGCGAGCTGTCTCGACTGCTCGTCGATCAGCCTGGCGTAGGACTTGTATGTCTCATAGCTGCCCGTGCGCACCGCCTTCTGCAGGCGGTGGATGGATTCGGGGTTGAACAGGTGGTGCTCGCCGTCGGCGCGCCACTGGTACTGGCCGCCGGCCTGCAGGGCGTGGCCGTTGGTCTTGCGCGCCGGGAAGGCCATGTGGTGGCGCATCAGCACCTCCTGCGCGATGATCTCCATCCCGATGCCGCCGATGCGCGATGCGGTCCAGGTGAAGTACTCATCGATCACGTCCTGGCGCAGGCCCACGGCCTCGAACACCTGCGCGCCGTGATAGCTTTGTACGGCCGAGATCCCCATCTTGGACATGACTTTGATCACGCCCTTGGTCGCGGCCTTGACGTAGTTCTTGCATGCGAGCGTGGTGTCGACGTTGGTGACCAGACCCTCGCGGATCATGCTTTCCAATGTCTCGAAAGCGAGGTATGGATTGACCGCGGAGCAGCCATAGCCGATGAGCAGCGCGAAGTGATGAACCTCGCGCGCTTCGCCCGTCTCGAGCACGATGCTCACGCGGGTGCGCAGCCCCTCGCGGATGAGGTAGTGATGCAGGCCGCTCACCGCGAGCAGCGACGGCACCGCGGCGAAGTCGCGCGCCACTCCGCGGTCGCTCAGCACCAGGATGTTGACTTCCTCGTCCTCGATCAGCCGGCGGGCCGCCAGGCACAGCTCCTCCATCGACTTGGTGAGTCCCTTCTCGCCGCGGGTGGCGCGGAAGAGGATGGACAGCGCCCCGACTTTCAGGCCCGGCAGCCCCATGCGCCGGATTCTGGCGAACTCCTCGTTGGTGAGGATGGGGCCCTTGAGCTCGAGCCGCCGGCAGTCCGAGGGCTGCGGTTGCAGCAGGTTCCCTTCCGAGCCGAGCCACACCTCCGAGGCGGTGATCAGCTCCTCGCGGATGCAGTCGATCGGCGGATTGGTCACCTGCGCGAACAGCTGCTTGAAGTAGTCATAGAGCAGCCGCGGGCGGTCCGAGAGGGCCGCGAGCGGCGCGTCGTTGCCCATCGAGCCGACGGCCTCGACGCCGTTGCGCGCCATGGGCGCCAGCAGCAGCCGCTGATCCTCGAACGTATAGCCGAAGGCGATCTGACGCTCGAGCAGCGTCTCCGGATCGGAGGTCGGCAGCTCGGCCACGGGCGGCAGATCCATCAAGTACACCAGATGCTGGTCGAGCCACTGCCGGTAGGGCTGCTGGGCGCTCACGGCGCGCTTGATCTCCTCGTCGTCGATGATGCGTCCCTGCTCGGTGTCGACGAGGAACATCCGGCCCGGCTGCAGCCGGCCCTTCTGCACCACGTCCTCGGGCGGCACATCGAGCACGCCGGCCTCTGAGGCCATGATCACCAGTCCGTCGCGGGTGACGTAGTAGCGCGAGGGCCTGAGGCCGTTGCGATCGAGCACCGCCCCGACCTGCCTGCCATCGGTGAAGGCGATCGAAGCCGGTCCGTCCCAGGGCTCCATCAGACTGGAGTGATACTGGTAGAACGCCCGGCGGTCATCGTCCATGGTCTCGTGGTTGGACCAGGGCTCCGGGATCAGCATCATCATGGCGTGTGCCAGGGAGCGGCCCGAGAGCACCAGCAGCTCGAGCGTATTGTCGAGCATGGCCGAGTCGCTGCCGTTGGGATTGACCACGGGCAGGATCTTCGGGGTGTCCTCGCCGAACAGGTCGGACTCGAACAGCGCCTCGCGGGCCTTCATCCAGTTGAAATTGCCGCGCAGGGTGTTGATCTCGCCGTTGTGAGCGAGGTATCGGTAGGGGTGCGCCCGGTCCCAGCTGGGGAAGGTGTTGGTGCTGAAGCGCGAGTGCACCACGGCGAGGGCGGTCTCGACCGCCGGATCCCTGAGATCGGGATAGTACCGGGTGAGCTGCTCGGTGAGCAGCATCCCCTTGTAGACGATTGTCTTGTGCGACAGGCTGCAGATATACCAGTACTCCGCCCCGTCGATGGTGGATTCGCGGATCTCGCTGTAGGCCCTCTTCCTGATGATGAAGAGCTTGCGCTCGAACTCCATCTCGTCCCTGACCTCGGGGCCGCGTGCGATGAACACCTGGCGGATGAACGGCTCACCCGCCTTGGCGGTCTCCCCGAGCGAGGCATTGTTCGTCGGCACCGTGCGCCACCCGAGCACGACCTGGCCCTCGGACTGCACGATATGCTCGAACAGCTCGACGATGCGCCGCCGCCGGGTGGGGTTGCGGGGCAGGAAGACCAGGCCGCTGCCGTACTCGCCCGGCCCGGGCAGCTGCAGGTGGCTCTTGCGCGTCACCTCGCGCAGGAAAGCGTGTGGCATCTGGATGAGCACACCGGCGCCGTCACCGGTGTTGGCCTCGCAGCCGCAGGCGCCCCGGTGATCGAGGTTGCGCAGCACCTGCACGGCCTGCTCGAGGATGCGGTGGGACTTGCGGCCCTTGATGTCCACGACGAAGCCCACGCCGCAGGACTCGTGCTCGTACCACGGGTCGTACAGACCCTGCTTTCCGGGCGGGCCCGGCGGGCGGCGTGGCAGGCCCGGGGCGCCCCGGGGCGTGCGCTGGTGTCGCATGATCGGCCTCATAAGTTGGTGGAACCGGCCAAAACCGCCAGGGGCGCCGTATGGCCGGCCATCCCAGCGATTCCCGCGGTGGCGGTGTGTGCCTGCGGGGTGTACCGCAGCGCAGCGTCGCCCGCTCGCACAGCGAACCGATGGGCAATATTCACGGGCGCAAGCTCCCTCGCACCGGCGGCAACCCCCCTGGGTGGGGACGTGCGTCACCGATGGCTCCCGCTGACTTCAAGAAGTGATGAGGCGGATCGCGGCGCCGTCCTGGCCCTTGGCACTGGCCGGCACCCGCGGTCTCGACCGCCGATATGAGCCCGATAATAGCCGTCTGTCGCTTGTGGTCAATCCCGCCGGGGAGTTTTTCGGGGGTTTCAGGAAAATTTTGATGGCGGGGCAACCCTTGGCGGGGCAACCCTTGGGGGGCGTGACCCTTGGGGGGGGCGTGACCCTTGAGGGGGGCCGCGGATCGGCCGGCCCGGCGGCGGTGCGGATTTCCCGAGCGCGGGCCTATCCGGGCGGGGTGGTGAGTGACCGGCGCCCCGGCCCGCTCCAGGATGAGGCGCTGCGCCGCATAGGCGAACTCGATGCCCAGCCGGGCGAATTCCCGCTGCCGCCTCAGGCGCATCTCCTGCTGGACATCCCTGTGGCGCTTGCAGTCGGCCGCGAGCACGCGCTCGACGGTCTCGAAGTCGAGCGATGCGCTGTTGTGGTTCGAGAAACGGCATCGGTGGAAGCGGGTGTCCGCCGTCGCCTCGATGACCGTGCGCAGGATCTGCGGGATCCGCTCGAGCAGTTCCACGGCCGTCTCGTTGGTCCCCCCTATGGTGAACAGCACGCGCGGCTCGCGCATCCGGCCACCGTTGCGCAGGCGGCTCTCGAGCAGATCGGAATTCGACGGCACGGTCCGCTCGCCGCAGATGCTGCTCAGGCGGGTGCTCTTGACGCCGACGTGCTCGGCGGTGCCCTGGAAGTCGTCCGCCGTGATGAAATCGCCGACGAACAACGGCTGATCAAAGCTGATCGACCGTCCTGCGCTCGCGCGCGTTGTGTTGTCATGCGTGCCCGCGCGCCGCGGCGCGCATCGGCGCTCGAGTCTGTTGAATTCCCGCAGGCCGCGGCCGGGGTTGCATTGCCGCCCGGGAGCCACTATTCTCACCGATGCACTTGCGGCCGAAGGGACCGGCCGCCCGCTCGCCCGTTCAACGGGCGATCAGCGCACTGGCGCTCACTGATCGCGAAGGAGACCAACATGCAGCCATTCGCCAGCCTCAACGCCTCGAAGGCCAACTTCGACGACATCTACCTGCAGGATGATCCGCGCGGCTACTTTTCCGTCCTCGGAGCGCTCGACTACATCATCCCGGACGTGGCCGCGCCGATCATCCGGCAGATCCTCGCCGCCAGGAAGTGCCGCTACGACACCGCCGCCACCGTGCTCGACATCGGCTGCTCGTACGGCATCAACGCGGCCGTGCTGCGCTATCCGCTGAGCTTCCGCAGGCTGCGCCGGCGCTACGCCAACGCCGACATGGCCGCGCTCAGCGCCGATGATCTGGCCCGCCTCGACCGCCACTACTATGCCGGCTGGCCGGAGACCGGCATCGCACGCTTCATCGGCCTGGACGTGTCGGCGCCGGCGGTGCGTTATGCGGTGTCGGTGGGTCTTCTCGAGGCCGGTATCGTCGCCAACCTCGAATCCTGCGCCCCGGCGCCCCGCGACATCGAGCGGATCCGCCGCGCCGACCTCATCCTGTCGACCGGTTGTGTCGGCTATGTGACGGAGCGGACTTTTCGCGCCGTGCTGGGGGCGATGGACCGCGCGCCGTGGGTCGTGTCGTTCGTGTTGCGGATGTTTCCCTACGATGCGATCGCGGAGGAGTGCGCCAAGCACGGGCTCGTCACGGAGCGCCTCGCCGGGGCCACGTTCGTGCAGCGCCGTTTCCGCGACATCGAGGAATTCACCCGATGCCTGGGCACTCTCGAGAAGCTCGGCATCGAGACCGCCGGCCTGGAATCCGAGGGACGCTTTCAGGCGGAGCTGTTCGTCTCCCGGCCGCTCGAGGACGTGCAGGCCGCCCCGCTCGGGCAGATCGTGAAGGTGGTGAGCGGGCGCAACCGCACGGTCGGCACGCGCTACGTTCGGGTCGGGCGCGGCGAGCGCACGCAAGTCCTGCGCGCGCCCTCATGAGAAGCCGCGCGAAGCGACCGGCGCCATCTGGCGAATGATTGCCGTCGAGAGCGTCTCGAAGTCATTCGACGGAGGAGCGAGTTTCGCCGTTCGGGCGGTAAGTCTGCGGGTGCCGGCGCGCGCTTTCGTGGCGATCGTCGGCGATTCCGGCTCGGGCAAGACGACGCTGCTGAAGACCATCAACCGGTTGATCGAGCCGCAGCAAGGCGAAGTCATCATCGATGAGGAGCCCGTGCGCACCGTCGCGCCGCATGCGCTGCGCCGGCGGATCGGCTACGTGTTCCAGGGAATCGGACTGTTTCCGCACATGAGCATCGCCGAGAACATCGGGATCACCCCGAGGCTCATCGGCTGGCCGGAGCCAAAGATCCGCGCGCGGGTCGAGGAGCTCATCGATCTCGTTGCCCTGCCGCGCTCCTATCTGGCGCGTCTGCCGGCGGAGCTCTCCGGCGGCCAGCGCCAGCGTGTCGGAATCGCGCGGGCGCTGGCGGCTCGGCCGCACATCATGTTGATGGACGAGCCGTTCGGAGCGCTCGACCCGGTCACGCGCGATGCGCTCGGCGCGGAGTACCGCCGCCTGCACGAGAGCATGCGCCTCACCACGCTCATGGTCACCCACGACATCCTGGAGGCGGTCCTGCTTGCCGATCGCATCGTGGTCATGCGCGCCGGCGCCATCGTCGCCGACGGCGAGCCGCGCGCCCTGCTGAGCGGCCATCCCGATCCGCAGGTGCGCACCCTGATGGACATGCCGCGCCGGCAGGCGGAGCGCGTACGGGCGCTGCTCGAGGAGCGCGCGCGTGAATGAGCGCCTGAGCTCGGCGCTGCGCGTATTGCCGGACTACTTGAGCCAGCACGTGCTGCTGAGCGCCGCCTCGCTCGCCCTGGGGTTGCTCGTGAGCGTGCCGCTGCTGATCGCCGCCCGGCGCAGCGCACGCGTGCGCTGGCCGGTGTTGGCCGTGGCGAGCCTCATCCAGACGGTGCCGAGCATCGCGCTGCTCGCGCTGTTCTACCCGCTGCTGCTCGGCCTGTCCTCGCTCTGCAAGCGCCTGTTCGGAGTCGGCTTTCCGGCGCTCGGCTTCCTGCCCTCGCTCCTCGCCCTGACGCTCTACTCCATCCTGCCCATCCTGCGCAACGGCATCACCGCCATCCTCAATCTCGACCCGGCGATCCTGCAGGCCGCGAGCGGCGTCGGCATGACCGACCGGCAGCGGCTGCTGCGGGTCGAGCTGCCGCTCGCCGCCCCGATGCTCATGGCGGGCCTGCGCACCTCGGCGGTATGGGTGATCGGCACGGCGACGCTCGCGACCCCCGTCGGGCAGACCAGTCTCGGCAATTACATCTTCACCGGGCTGCAGGTGGAGGACTGGGTGTGGGTGCTGTTCGGCTGCGGCGCGGCGGTCGCGCTCGCGCTGCTCACCGACCAGCTGCTGGCGCTGATCGAGCTCGGCCTCGGCCGCCGGCGGCCGAGGCTCGCCTGGACCGGGCTCGGCCTGCTGCTGCTCGGCGTGGCGGCGGCCGGCGTGGTGCCCCTGCGCGCCGGCCGCCATGCAGGTTATGTCGTCGGAGCGAAGGATTTTTCCGAGCAATACATTCTCGCCTCGCTGATCTCGAGCCGCATCCGCGCGCAAGGCTATTCGGTCAGGGAGCGCACCGATCTCGGCTCGGTGTTCGCCTTCCGCGCCCTGGCGGCGAACGAGATCGACACATATGTCGATTACACCGGCACGCTGTGGACCAACATTCTGCATCGAACCGACATGCCCGGCCGACGGCGGATGCTGCAGGACCTGCGGGTGCAGCTGCGCCGCCGCTACGGCGTGGTGCTGCTCGGGCCCCTCGGCTTCGAGAACGCCTATGTGCTGGCGATGCGCCGCGGCGAGGCCGCGAGGCTCGGGATCCGCACCATCGAGGACCTGGCGCGGGCCGCCCCCAGGCTCACCATCGGCGGGGACCTGGAGTTCTTCGCCCGCCCCGAGTGGCGGATGCTCGAGGAGCGGTATGGCCTGCATTTCCGGGCGGAGCGCGCGTACGAGCCGACGTTCATGTACAAGGCGCTGATGAGCCGCGAGGTCGATGTCATTACCGCATTCTCGAGCGACGGGCGCATCGCCGCGGATCACCTGGTGGTGCTGAAGGATCCGTTGCACGCGATCCCGCCGTACGATGCGGTGGTGCTGCTTGCCCCGAAGCGCGCCTCCGACCCGGTGCTCAGGCGGGCGCTCGAGCCGCTGATCGGCGCGATCCCGCTCAAATTGATGCGCCACGCCAACTACATGGTGGAGCGCCCGGCCGACCAGCGCACCCCCGCGCAGGCGGCCCGCTGGCTGGCGAGGGCGGCGCACCTGCATTGATCGGGGAGGGGTCGGAGTGCTTCCTGGCCGCGCTCCGATGCCTCGATCGACTGTCACTCCGCGGCGGCGGCGCCCACGGCCACCCACGCCAGCTGCGCGTGCGAGACCGAGTCGAGCTCGAAAGCCCGGGCCGCCGCGAGCATGCGCGTCAGGGCCTGCGCGAGCGGCATCGGCGGCTCGCCGTCTTTGCGGGCCTTGTGGAATCGCACCGGGTTGATGCGCGCGACCACGTAGTTGCGCAGGTACGGTGAGCGGAATCCCCGCGACTGCAGCGCCTCGACGATTCGCTTGACCTGCGCGTCGATGTCGAGCAGCCGGGCGGCATGGTCCTCGCGCTGGCGCAGGCTCGTGGCGAGCGGGCGGTCGCTGAAGCGGTCCACTTTCTTCAAGAAGGGGTCGTAGGCTGCGCCTGCGAAGCGTCCCGAGCGCTGGTAGGCCGCCCCGAGGGTGAGCAGCTCGGGGGACTCGAACTCGGCGGCCCGCGAGGCCTCGCTCGATCGTTTGTCTTTCTGCGCGAGGCTGCGCGCCATGCGGATGACCTCCAGACTGCGGTCGCGCAGGTTGTGGGCCTTCTCCGTGTTCAGCGCGAGGATGCGATAGCAGAGCGCCTCGTCGGGGGAGATCAGCGCCGTGACCTGCCGCAATCCGAGCACCTTGGCCGCGGCCAGGCGGTGCCGGCCATTCGGCGTCCAGAGCTTGCCGTCCTCGCCGCGCACCACGATCAAGGGATCGAGAAATGCGCCGGCCTCGGCGATGCGCGCCGCCAGGCGTTGCGTGTGGGTGGGCGAGAGGTCGCGCTGGAAAGGAGTGGGCTGCACCGCCGCCAGCGGCAGTGAGGCGAGCAGCAGCGGCCGCCCGCCGAGCGGATCGCGGTAGGCGCCGACAGGCGTTCCGCCCGCCTGGCGCACCCAGGCCGCGAGCGTCGCCACCTGCGGATCCTCGACCCCCAAGGCGACTTCGGCGGCGGTGAGGCCGCGGGTTTCGCCGCCGGGGGCGAGCTTGCCGCGAGTGCGCCGGCCCTGATTGCGTTTGCCCCGGGCAGGCCTGCCGCCCGATGCGCGAGCGCGGCCGGCGGCGGTTTTTCTTCGAGTCGCCATGGGACGGTACGGTGCACGCTCCGGGCCGTGCCGTAAAGGGTGCCGTGCGAAAATGCCCGCCCGCCTGTCCGAGCCCTTCAATGGACATTGCCTCAACCCTTCCGCGGTCCACACGGCCGCCGGCGCAACGTCTCGATGCCCAGGGAAACGCGCACATCGACCTGCGCGCGGTCTGGGCGCTCGCCCTGCCGCTCATGGCCAACAGCGCGGTCCAGGTGATCCTCAACCTCACCGACATGTGGTTCATCGGGCGCCTTTCCACCGCGGCGCTGGCTGCGGTGGGAGCCGTGCAATGGCTCATCCTGGGGGTGCTGTTCGTGCTGGGAGGGGCCAGCATGGCGGTGCAGACGCTGACCTCCCACGCCCACGGGGCGCGCCGTTACCGCCGCGCCTCGCAGGCCGCATGGACGGCGCTCTGGCTCACCCTGTGCATCGCGCCGGTGTGCCTCGCCCTCGGCGCGGCGGGCGGCCTGATTCTGATGCCCTTCGGGTTCAGCCCGCGCATCGATCAGCTGGCGCAGCAATTCTGGTTTCCGCGCATCGGCGGTGCCTCGTTCGCGGTGGCGACCTGGGCGATGATGGGGTTTTTCAACGGAATCGGCCGCACCGGTGTCAGCTTCGCGGTGGCTGCCGCCGCGGCCGTCGCCAACGCGGTGTTCAATGACCTGTTCATCTTCCACCTGGGATGGGGCGTGGCCGGCTCGGCGTGGGCGAGCAATGCCGCGCAGGCGGTGGCCTTTACGCTCGGCTTCGCGCTGTTCCTCAGGGCGCCGTTCCGTGCCTCGTTCCGCTCCCACCTCACATGGCGGCCGGTGTGGGGCCGCATCCGGCGCCACCTGCGGCTGGGACTGCCCATGGGGTTGATGCCCGCGGCGGACGTGCTGGGGTTCTCGGTGTTCCAGATGATGCAGGTCCGTTACGGCACCGTGGCGGGCGCGGCCACGCAGATGGTCACGGTGCTGACCTCCATCTGCTACCTGCCGGGCATCGGCATCGCCACCGCCGCCGCCACCCTCGTCGGCCAGTCGATCGGGGCGGGTGATCGACAGTGGGCGCTGCGCCTCGGCTCGCGAGTGATCCTGATGGCGGCGCTGGTGATGGGCGGCATCGGAGTGATCTTGGCCGCGTTCGGCCCGTGGCTGATGCCGCTGTTCGCCGGCGCCCACGATGCGGGTTCGGCGGCGGCGGCCCGCCTCGGCGCGCGGTTGTTGTGGCTGGCGGCGGCCTACCAGTTCTTCGACGGACTCAATCTGGGCAGCAGCATGTGCCTGCGCGGCGCGGGCGATGTGCGGGTGCCGGCGGCGCTGATGTTCCCGGTGTGCTGGCTGATCTTTCTGCCGCTCGCGTACGCGTTCACGTTTGCCCCGGGGCAGGGCTGGTTTCACTTCCTGCCGCAGTTCGGCTGGGGTGCGCGTGGCGGCTGGAGTGCCGTCATCATCTACGTGGTGCTGCTCGGCTCAGCGCTTTTCGGGCGCTGGCGGTCGCGGGCCTGGCAGCGGATCCGGCTCTAGGTGTCGGGTGCAGCGCCCTCGGCGACGCAGGCTTGCAGCCTTCAATGGGATCGAGCCGAGCGATCGCTTCGCGCCACGGCTGACGCGCCATAAAGTCGCACCCGCCTTGCGGCGCGCGATGTCCATTTCGCTTCATCGAGCGCAAGCCGGGCAAACGGAAGCGGGTGTGCGCCTCGGCGGGCTCGAATTTGGCGGTGATCGGCATGACGCCGAAGAGCTTGCCTTTGATCACCAGGTCCGAGCCGCGGCGCTCGATGGAGGTGACGGCCATCATCTCCCGGCCGTCGACACCGTAGATCTTCATGAGGGCGCGGCCACCACCTTCCCGAAATCAATGCTCAGGTCGTCGAATATGCCGATAGCGGTATAGGTGTCGTGCGGCGGCATCAACGCGATGATCGCCTGACACAATTTCGAGGCCGCCTTGGATCCAAAATACGCGCTCATCGCCGCCGAACACGCGCCTTCCCGAAGATGGGGCAGCGGCGTAGGATCACGTCGCTACGTTGTCAATGCACCGTTCACAGAAGCGGGAGCGGTCGGGGGGTGAGTGGCAAAAAGGCAGGCTGTTGCGCCCGGCACAGGGGTCGAATTCCCGCGCAGGTGATTGATCTTCCAGTTCGGATTTGCGGCGGCGACGCTTTACCGGCTGGCTTGTCCGCCGATTGCCCATGGCTGCTCCCGGAGGTGCTCGGGCGCTCATGTTGTACTCTCGGACCGCTGGGTGGCATTTGGGGAGGAGATCGGGCCTCTCACTCGTGGATCACATTCCCGGTGCCAAAATAGTTCCCCATCGACCGACGGTCGACCCCGAGGCATGAAGCAGACGGACAGGGTGGCCGGTACACGGATGTACCCGGCCGCCGCAGCTGGCCGGGTTTTGGGCAGAAACCGCGCTCCTTGCCCAAAACCGCGCTGGGCGGGGCACGATGCCCCGATCCAGCGTTGTAGTAGGGTTGTCGCGCCGATCGTTGATTTGAGCAGAGTCCGTTTACGCCCGTGTTGCTGAAGACGAAAATATCGCCGCCGAAACAAGGCGTTGTGGTACTCAGGCGCCCGCGGCTCCTCGAGCGTCTATCGGCGGGCCGTTCGCGCCGAGTCACCCTGCTCGAAGCTCCGGCGGGCTTCGGGAAAACGACGCTGCTGGCGCAGTGGCGGGAGCTGCTGCTTGCCGAGGGCGTGCAGGTGGCCTGGCTGACGCTCGATGCGCACGACAGCGGGGAGCGGCTGGCCGCTTACCTTGCTTTCACGCTGCAGGAGGCCGGCGTCGACATGTCTGCGTCCGGGTTGCTGAAGGACGGCCACCGAGGCTCAGCGGCCGGCACGCTCGCGATCCATGCGGTGCTGCATGCAGCCGCGCGCGTCAGGCAGGAGATCTGCCTCATCCTCGATGATGTCGAACGAGTCACGAGCCCGGACGCCCAGGAGCAGCTCGATATTGTGATCCGCTACGCTGCGGAGAATCTGCACGTCGCGCTCGCCGCGCGCGCCAACCCCGGCCTTTCGCTCTCGCACCTCGCGCTGATGGGGCAGGTCAGCCATATCGATGCGGCGAGCCTGCGCTTCACGCCGGCGGAAATGAGCGCCTGCTTCGAAGGCGCGCTCTCGGCCCACGACTTGAGCGTTGTCCGGCAGCAGACCGAGGGTTGGCCCGTTGCGTTGCAGATCCTGCGCGCGCTCGGGGCAAAGGAGCCGCTGCAGGAGCGCGGCATGCTGCGCAATCACCCCTCGCGGGCGGTGGCGGCGAAGTATCTCACGGAACAGCTCGTGCGCGGACTGACGGAGTGGCAAAGGGAGTTCCTGTGCGACGTCAGCCTGCTCGATGCGGTGAGCGTCGAGCTCGCCGACCATGTGCGCGATGCGCACGATTCCGCGCAGATCCTGCGCGGCCTCGAGTATCTTTCCGCACTCATGCCGCCCCTGGAAGGGGCCGCCGGTCACGTGCGGCTGCATCCGATGCTGCGCGAGCACTTCGAGCTGCTCGCCGAGCGGCACCCGGACCGATGCGCGCTGATCCACCGGCGCGCGGCGCAATGGCTCACCGGCGCGCGCAATCTCCTGGCCGCCTTGCGCCACGCCAAGGCGGCCGGCGACAAGATGCTCACCGGCGCGCTTATCCTGCAGGCGGGGGGCGTGTCGATCTGGATCCGTCACGGCATGGAGGAAGTGATCGCGGCCGAGCGGCTGATCGATGAGGAGATGATCGCCGCGATGCCACGTCTCGGGCTGATTCGCGCCATCGTGCTCATCAAACAGTCCCGCCTGCACGAGGCTCGCGCCCAGTACCACCGGGTCGCCACCGCCACGCTGGGCTTTTCCCTGGATCCCGCCGAAGCGGACGCAGCGGCGCTGCGGCGCGAGGGGTTGTTCATCCTGTCGATGCTCGTGATCTACTGCTGCCTGCCGCTCACCGATGCGCACCTGAGTTCCCTCGCCCAGGGCCTGCATGATCCGGCCGCGGAGGACGTCGAACTGGCGCATCACAAGACCGTGCTGTGCGTGACCCACCTGCAGAGCGGGCTGTTCGATGCCGCTTGGCGCTATGGTGAGGAAGCCGCCGCGCACTGCCTGGCGTTCGGATCGATCTACGGTACCAACTTCATCGACTTTCACACCGGCTCGATCGCGATGGCCCGCGGGGACACCCAGGAGGCGCTGCAGCGTTACGAGCGGGGTCGCCGCAAGAGCCGCCGGTATTTCCCGCACGATCCGGGTCTCGGCCTGATCGGCGATGTGCTGATGGCCGAGTTGGATCTTGAGTGCAACGCTCTGGGCAATGCGAAGCGGCGCCTCTCGCAGGTGATCGCCCGGCTGCGCGAGGCGGAGGCCTGGTTCGAGATCTACGCGGCGGCCTATGGTGCGAGCGCCGAAGTCTACCTGCTCGATCGGGGACTCGAGGAGACGCTCGCCATGCTCGATGAGGCGCAATCGCACGCGCAGCGTCTCGGCCTTGCCAAACTGGTGCCGCTGCTCGATGCGCTGCGCGTCGCCTCCCTGACGCTCGCCGGCGAGCCGGATCGGGCGCTGCGCGTGGCCGAGAGAAGTCCGACGCGCTTCGCCGAAGCGGGCCTCGCCGATGGAGAGGGAGCCTCCTGGCGGGAGGTCGAGTGTCTCGCCACGGCGTGGGTGCGCCTGATGGCGCGCCATGGGCGATATGAGGAGGGCATGCGGGTCTGCGAGGCGGCGCTCGCTTACGGACGCTCACGCGGGGTCGCGCGCATGGTACTGCGTCTGAACGTGCTCGCGGCAATGTGCCTGCAAGCCGCCGGGGAGCATGCCGGGGCGCTCGCGCGCATGGGCGAGGTGTGTGCGGAAGTCTCGCGCACGGGTTATCTGCGCGCCGTGCTGCGCGAGGGGCCGGCGCTCGCGACGCTGCTCACCGAGGCAAGCCGCGCGCTTCCGGGGGAAGCGCTGCGCCGGCAGGCGCGCGATCTGCATGCGCTGCTCACGGGTGAGGCCACCCGGAAGACCGCGGTGTTCAGCCGGAGGGAACTCGATGTTCTGCAGCAGCTCGATCGGGGCCTGAAGGACAAGGTCATCGCTCGCCGCCTCGGGGTGAGCGAGCACGCGGTGCGCTTTCACCTGAAGAACATCTACGCCAAGACGCGCTCTCACGGGCGCCTCGAGGCTCTCGTGCGGGCACGCGAGCTCGGCGTGCTCGGCGGCGGACCCTCCCGGAATCGGTAGGCTGCCGCCGAGGGGACCCGATCCGGGCCTCCTGCCGGAATTGCCGCCGCTCCTAGCTTTTTTTCCGTTGGCGCCTGATTCGCGCCGGGTAAAGTTTGTGGCACAGGGGTACGAAGCCCCGGCGGGGGATTCCAGCGTGCTACGAATCGGTGTCGATGTCGGCGGAACGAACACGGACGCCGTGCTCATGGACGGCCGACGTCTGATTACGTTCCACAAGCATCCGACGACGCCCAACGTGAGCGCCGGCATCGTGGGGGCGATCCGTGCCATCCTGAGAGCTGGCGGCACGGGCGGGGAGCGCTCGCCCGCGAGCATCGCCGCCGTGATGATCGGGACCACCCATTTCACCAACGCGTTCGTCGAGCGGCGCAACCTCTCGCGGGTCGGAGTGCTGCGCATCGCCTTGCCGGCGGCGCGCGGCGTGCCACCGCTCACGGACTGGCCGCGGGATTTCGTCACGGCGATCGGCCACGACGTGCATTGTGTGCGCGGCGGATATCACTACGACGGACGGATCAATTCCCCACTCGATGAGCAGGCCGTCGCGCAGGCTGCGCGCCAGATGAAGGCCCGGGGACTGAACTGCGCGGCGGTGTGCGGGCTTTTCTCCCCCGTCAATGCCGAGATGGAGGAGCGGGCGGCGCAGATCATCGCGCAGGAGGCCCCGCAGATCGCCGTCACGCTGTCCAGCCGGATCGGACGGATCGGGATCATCGAGCGGGAAAACGCGGCCATCATGAATGCCTCGCTCGTGGGCATGGCTCGCGAGGTCGTGGAGGCGTTCGCCTCGGCGCTGCGTGCCCTCGGGATCGAAGCGCCGTTCTTCATCAGTCAAAACGACGGCACGCTGATGAGCGCCGAGCGGGTCGCGCAGTATCCGGTGCTGACCTTCGCTTCGGGACCGACCAACTCGATGCGGGGCGCGGCATACCTTTCCGGGCTGAGCGATGCGCTGGTCGCGGACATCGGCGGCACCACGACCGACATCGGCATGCTGGTGGGCGGTTTCCCGCGCGAGTCCGCGATCAGCGCCGATGTAGGGGGAGTACGCACCAATTTCCGTATGCCCGACCTACTATCGATCGGGCTTGGTGGCGGCAGTCTCGTGCACGCGCAGGCGCAGACAGTGCGCGTCGGCCCGCGCTCGCTCGGCTATCGCCTGGCGCAGGAGTCCCGGGTCTTCGGCGGGGACAGCCTGACGGCGAGCGACATCGCCGTCGCCGCCGGCTACGCCCGGATGGGCGATGCCGCGCGGGTCGCCGGGCTTGATCCGGCGCTCGTGCAGGCTGGCGTTGCCGAGATCCATCGGCTGTTCGCCGAGGGCCTGGACCGCATGAAAACCTCGGCCGCGGCCATCCCCCTGGTGTTGGTGGGGGGCGGCGCGGTGTTGATCCACCGGGACATTCCCGGCGTCTCGGAGGTGATCGTTCCTGAGGCGGCGGGTGTCGCCAATGCGATCGGCGCCTCGATTGCACAGGCCGGCGGCGAGGTCGATCGCGTGTACTCCTACCAGCAGCTCGGGCGGGAAGGGGCGATCGCGGCGGCGACCCAGGAGGCGCAGCGCGTCGCGATGGCGGCCGGCGCAATCGCCGATTCCCTGAAAGTGGTGGAGATGGAGGAATTGCCGCTTGCCTATGTGCCGGGCGGGGCGGTGCGCCTGCGGGTCAAAGTCACGGGCGATCTTGCATTGGCGCGACCGCAGGGGACGGCGACTGCAGAGGTGAGCGCATGAAGATCGAGAGCGCAATGCTCGAGGACTTTGCGCGCGGGGCGGCTTTCCTCGGCACCGGCGGCGGGGGTGATCCGTACATCGGGCGGCTCTGCTGCGCGCACGCGATCGAGATGCACGGTGCGCCGGAGCTGCTGCCGCTCGAGGCCCTGGCGGATGATGCCAAGGTGTTTTCGGTCGCCGGCATGGGTGCACCCACCGTCCTCGTGGAGAAGCTGTTCTCGCTCGAGGAGGCGCATCTGGCGGTTTCCAAGCTCGAGCGATTCCTGGGTCGCCGTGCGGATGCCATCATCGCGGCCGAGTGCGGCGGCATCAACGCGACGCTGCCGGTCGCCTATGCGGCCATGCGGGGATTGCCTGTCGTCGATGCGGATGGAATGGGCCGCGCCTTCCCGTCGATCCAGATGGCGTCCTTCAACGTCTACGGCGTCGCCTGCACGCCGATGGTGATCGCCAATGAGCACGGCGAGAGCGTCATCATCGAGACAGGCTCGGCGATCGCGGCCGAGCAGATCGGACGCTCGCTCGTGGTGCACATGGGCGCCTCGGCCATGCTCTCGTGCTATCCCATGACCGGTGCCGAGGCGAAGCGCACCGCCGTGGCGGCGACGCAGTCGGTGGCCTACGGGATCGGCCGGGCGATCGCCACCGGCCGGGGCGTCGGCCAGCCGGTCGCGGCGTTGCTCGCCTACCTGCGCACCACCGCCTATTACCGTCATGCCCACCTGCTCTTCGAGGGAAAGATCGTCGACGTTGAGCGCGAGACGACGCGAGGCTGGGTGCTCGGGCGGTGCGTGCTCGAGGCGCTCGAGGACCGGGGGGCGCGCCTCGAGATCCGCTTCCAGAACGAGAATCTCTGCGCGCTACGGGACGGGCGCGTGATCGCCATCGTCCCCGATCTCATCGTCGTGATCGATCGGGAGACCGCCGAGCCGATCACGACGGAGACCCTGCGCTATGGCCAGCGCGTGAGCGTGCTCGGGGTGAGCGCGCCGCCTGCGATGCGCACGCGCGAGGCCCTGGCGGTGTTCGGACCGCAGGCCTTCAGGCTCGATCACCCGTTCGTGCCCATCGAGACCCTAGCCGCAACACCATGACCTCGATCGAGCAGAGCCGACACTTGAACCATTCCGACCATGGCACCGAAGAAGCCCGGGGGGCAGACATGAATCGCGTCGTCGCAGGCCTGATGGCCCTTGCTTTCACCGCGTGCAGCGGCATCGCCGTCAGCGCGCAGCCCGCTGCGACCCAGCAGCTCAAGCCGGTGATCGTCACCGCGCAAAGACGCGCCCAGAACATCCAGTCCGTGCCCATACAGATGATGGCGCTCTCGGGACGGCAGCTGGCGGCGGCCGGCGTCACGAACACCCAGCAGGCGCTCAATCTGATCCCGAACGTGACGGTGGCGCACTCATTCACGTTCCTAAATTCCTTCGTGACGATCCGCGGCGTCTCCGAGATCAACAACGCCGATCCGCCCATGTTAGTGGTGGTCGATGGCGTGGCGCAAAACAGCCAGAAGCAGCTTCTGATGGACTTGTTCAACGTGAAGCAGGTGCAGGTGCTGATGGGGCCCCAGGGCGGCTTGTATGGCCAGAACGCCATCGGCGGCGTGATGATCATCACCACGCGCGGACCCACCAACCAGTTTCATTCGCATCTCGACCTGAAATACGGCAACGGCGATGCATATAGTGCGACGGGCAGCGTTTCCGGACCGCTCATCAAGGACAAGCTGCTCTTCAGCATCGACGGCAACGCCCGCGGCAGCGGCGGGCTCATCAGAAATCCCTACCTACGCCGGAACGTCGATGCGGTCAATCACGACGATACCATCCGGGCGCGGCTGCTTGCTTTGCCGACGAGCTGGCTAACGCTCGATCTGCGCGGGGACTACAACGGCTTCAAGGGAGGCGCGACGTGGGACAGCGTGGTCTTCAGCGGCAATCCGAATGACATCCGGCCGCCCCAGAGCGACTATCCCGGCGGCAGCTCCGGTCACGTGAGCGACCTGGCATTCAAGATCGAGGCCGATATGGGCTTTGCGACCCTGACAGCCGTGACGGGATACACCAATCTCGCCGAGGACTATCGCGGCTCTCTGGACTTCACCAATCCGATCATCAATCCCGGCGGTCTGTTCGGCTTTCTGGGGCCGGTGGGGCAGGGGCAGAACCTGTCGACCGCGATCACGAGCCAGGAGATCCATCTCGCCTCGCCGAACGCGCAGCGGCTGCGCTGGATCGTCGGAGCCTATTTCGAGCAAACGACGAAATCCCTGCTGACCCGGGCGTTCTTCGAGACTCCAATCGGATCGGATCAGTTCTACAACCCGGCCGACGTGATCATCAACCGCAACGAGGATGATCACAACCACTCCTGGGCGCTTTACGGACAAGTGGACTATGACCTGACGCGCCGGGTCACGGCCACCGTCGGCCTGCGCTACGATTCAAACACCGTCGCTCAGACGAACCTGGCCAATCCGGGCTTTGGAGATGTGGTGCGCAAGACCGAGACGGATCCGGAGCCCAAAGCGACCCTGACGTATGATTTCACGAGGAGGGCGCTCGGATACCTCACCTATTCGACGGGATTTCGCGGCGGCGGCTTCAACTCGCCGGGTATCTCGGCGCCTTTTTCCGAGTATTTCCATCCCGAGACACTCACCAATTACGAGGCAGGTTTCAAGACCAGTTGGCTCGATCGGCGGCTCATCGTCAATGGCGACTATTATTACGACGTCGATCACAACTATCAGTTTTTCTTCGTCAATGCGACCAACGGTTCGCAGATCATCCAGAACCTGAATCGTGTGCACATCCGCGGGCTCGAGCTGAGCGTGCAGGCGGTCGTGACCGACGGATTGCAGGTCTTCGCCGGGCTGGGCACTACCCACACGGACATCATCGACAGCTCATCGGTGAGCAACGCCTTTCCGGGGATCGACGGCAATCACACGCCGAAAACCATTCCCTGGAACCTCAAGGCGGGGTTCCAGTATGACCGGCCGCTGGGCAATGGCTACAAGGGCACGCTGCGGGTGGATTACACCCACGATGGCAGGGAATACTGGCAGGTCGACAATCGCGCGGTGCAAAAGCCCCTCGATCTGCTGAATGCCCGGGCCGGCGTCGAGTTTGCGCCTTGGGGGGTCTACCTCTGGAGCAGGAATCTCACCAACGAGCGGTATTACGAGGACTACAATCCGGCCAAATTCACCGGATTGCCCTACGACATCGGCTCCTTGGCCGAGCCGCGCACATACGGCGTGGAAGTGACGGCGGATTTTTGAGGGCGAGGAGCCGTCCAATTTCCGGGCTCGGACGAATCCGAGTTTGACAGTTGCTGGAGACATGAATGCGAATCCGCCCGGGTTAAATTAGGAACTTGCGGCGAGGCCTGCGCAGGGGTCTCGATCTCGACGGCGAGCTCTTTCAGCACTTCCGTTCGATGGCGTGCCTGCCGCTCGGCTTGCCGGGGGCTGAAGCACACGAGAGAGCGCCGCCGGCGCGTAACCCGGTGAAATCATTGAGCGATCATCGCGGTGGACTCGCCCCATGCACGCGGTAACTGTCAAAGCGCGGCTGCAGGTGGGGCAATCGAGCCGCGCAGCACGAGCTCCAGATCGAGCCTGGGTCGCGGCACGGGCCGCGGCCAGCCGTGCTGGTGCGGCCTGTGCTGGATGATGAGGTCGGCGGCGATCCGGGCGATGGCTCTGACCGGCTGGCGCACGGTGCTCAGCTGCGGCCAGATCATGGTGGCGACCGGCGCATCGTCGAATCCGACGATCGAGAGCTGCTGCGGCAAAGCAAGCCCCATCTGGCGTCCAACGGACACGGCCGCCGCCGCCATGTCATCGTTGCTGGCGAAGATGGCCGTGGGGCGCGGAGGGGTCTCGAGGAGACGTCGGGCGCATTCGAGTCCGTCGGTGAATTCGAAATTGCCGGTCTGCACCAGCCGCGGGTCGATGGCGAGTCCGTGCGCGTGCATGACGTCCGCGAACCCGCGGTAGCGCTGCTCGGTGGCGCGGTGGTCGGGGCGGCCGAGCATGAAGGCGATCCGGCGATGTCCGTGCCCGATCAATTGCGCAGTGAGCTTGCGGGCCGCGGCGCGGTCATCCGTGTCCACGGAGGGTGAGTCGGCCGGCGCGTGCAGGGGCGCGATGTGCACCGCCGGGATTGCGGCCGCCGCCAAGGTGTCGCGGACGAGCGCATGATCGCTGAGGGGCGGCACGAGAATGACCCCCTCCAGCCGCAGCTGCCGGATGAGCGCGCTCACGTCGCGGGCGATGTCGGCGCTCGCGACCTCCAGCGGCTCGACCATCAGGTGCAGGCCCGCTTCCCGGCAGCGCTGCACGGCGCCGGTCTGGAACTCGCTGAGATAATCCCCGGGCTTGTCATAGAAGAGCCCGACCAGGAACGAGCGGTCGCCCGCGAGGCCGCGCGCGTTCAGATTGGGTTGGTAGTCGAGCTGTTTGATCGCCTCCAGAACCCGCGTGCGGGTTTCGGCGCGCACGCTGCGCTCGTTGTTGATGACGCGCGAGACCGTCTTCGAGGACACGCCCGCACGATCCGCCACCCGCTCGATCGTGGCGGACTCCCGCCCCGGTCCCATCTCTTTGCTCATGGCAGTACGATAAAGGATGTGTCAGCGCTGTCAATCGCGTGCCGCCGGGATCGGAAGGCACGATGCCCGGATCCAGCGCGTTCAGACGACCTTGGAATACCGCGGCGCTTCGGCCGGCCCGCCCGCCGGCTCCAGGTAGCGATCGAAGCACATGGCGATGAGGCGCAGCAGCAGCCGCCCGCGCGCAGTCGCTTCGATCGCCGCGGGTGTGATCGTGACCAGACCGTCGGCCTCGAGCGGGCGGAGCCGGGCGAGCGCCTGCGAGAAGTAGCGGGCGAATGCGATGCGGTGGCGCGACTCGACTGCCGCAATGTCGACCGTCGCGCGGCACATCAGCCCCTGGATGACATCGGCCCGCACAAGGTCGTCCTCATCGAGGGCGAGGCCGCGCCACACGGGCAGCCGGCCCGCGTCGATCGCAGCCTCCCAGCCCGGCAGGTCTCGGTGGTTCTGGCTGAAGCTCGCGCCGATGTGGCTGATGGCGCTGACGCCGAGGCCGAGCAGGTCGCAGTCGGCATGGGTGGTATAGCCCATGAAGTTGCGATGCAGTCCGCCGGCATCCTGGGCGCGGGCGAGATCGTCCTGCGGCAGCGCGAAGTGGTCCATGCCGATGTAGCGGTAGCCTGCGCCCGAGAGCCGCTCGATGGCCAGCTTCAGCAGCGCGATGCGCGTCCCCGGGTGGGGCAGGAAGGTGGTATCGAGCTGGCGCTGGGGCTTGAAGATCTCCGGCAGGTGCGCGTAGCCGTAGACCGCCAGCCGGTCGGGCCGGGCCTCGGTGACGGTGCGCAGGGTCTCGCCGAATCCCTCGGGAGTCTGCAGCGGCAGGCCGTAGATCAGATCGACGTTGACCGAGCGCATGCCGTTCGCGCGGCACGCCTCGATGACGGCCAGAGTCTGCTCCACCGTCTGAATGCGATTGACCGCCCGCTGCACCTGCGGGTCAAAGTCCTGCACGCCGAGACTGGCGCGGTTGAATCCGAGTCCGGCGAGCGCGGCGATATCGCCGTCACGCACCGTGCGCGGATCGAGCTCGATGGAGAAATCCCGCTGCGCACGGGAACTCAAGTGAAACTGCCGCGCCAGGGCATCGAGCAGCCGGCCGATCTGCGCCGGGGTGAAGAAATTGGGCGTGCCGCCGCCGAGATGCACCTGCAGCACCTCGCGGCCGTGGTCGAACAGCGGTCCGACCAGCGCCACCTCCGAGAGCAGCCGCTCGAGATAGCGCTCGCCCCGGGCCGCATCGCGCGTGATGACCCGGTTGCAGCCGCAGTAGAAGCACGGGCCGAGGCAGAATGGCATGTGTGCGTAGATCGACAGCGCCCGGGCGCCGGCGTTGCTCAGCCGGATGTGCCCGCGCAGCTGCCCGGCGCCGAAGGACGGCTGAAACTGCGGCGCCGTCGGATAGGAGGTGTAGCGCGGTCCGGGCCGGTCATAGCGGCGCAGGAGCTCGCGGTCGAATGCAAGGGTATCGTTCATGGAAGTGCGCCGGGTCCGGCGCTGTGCTGCGTTAAGTCAGCGTCCCACGGGCAGTACGCCGTGGGACATACGTACTTTACACAGGTATGATCGATCGGCAAGCATGCTGTGTCAGTCAAGGGCCCTCATCCGCACGCTCCCTCCGCCGCCAGCGTGCCTGGCGCTGCCGGGATTCACCGGGCTGCGGCTGCCACGGCGCTGCCGGCCGGTGTCCGGGGGGGCGCGCGAGCACGGTATCCCGCATTGCCTGCCGCCTGCCAGCGGCCCGCGGCCCTCGTGTGCCGCGATCGGCGAGATCGTGGCGCGGCAGGTCGGCGCGACGCCGATGGCGCTGCATCTGCGAGGCATGGTCCGGTGAGGGAGCCCGAGGTTGAGGTCTACCGTTCCCGCGGCCGTGCGGGCTGCGAGGAGCGCTCCTTCGTGCTCGCGGCCGTCGGCATCGCGAGCCGGGTGCTCGAATACGACGGACAGTTTCTGGTGCAGGTGGGCGAGGCGGACGTGTCCCGGGCGGCGGCAGAGCTGCGCGAGTACGAGGCCGAGAACGCCGGGCCGGAGCCGCCCGCGCCGGTCCGATCACTCTATCGCAACGCGTGGGTGGGGTGCCTGCTCTACGCGGCATGGCTGTTTGGCGTCGCCTACATGATCTCCAACGGCCTGGTGCGCCTGGACGCCTTTGCGAGGGGCGATATGTACGGGGCGGGCGTACGGAGCGGCCAGTGGTGGCGCGCGTGGACCTCGCTCACGCTGCACCTGAGCGGCCCGCACCTCGCCGGCAACCTCATCGCGGGCATCTGGTTCGGGTACCTCGCCGCCCGCCAGCTCGGGGCCGGCACCGCCTGGTTGCTCATCGTCGTGGGCGCGGGGCTGGCCAACCTGTTGGAAGGTTTCATCGCCCCTCCCTGGTATCGCTCCGCCGGCGCCTCGACCGCGGTGTTCACCGCGCTCGGCTTGATGGCGGCGCACACGTGGCGGCGCGAAAAGGCGGGCGCGCAGGGCTGGCTGCGGCGCTGGGGGCCGCTCGGCGCCGGAGTGATCCTGCTCGCCTGGCTGGGCACCGCCGGCAAGCACACCGATGTGATGGCGCATCTGTTGGGCTTCGGCTTCGGCGTGGTGCTCGGGTGGGCGGCCGCCCGGCCGGCCATGGAGCGGCGCCTTCCCCGGGTGCGGCAGTGGCTGGCGGGGCTCGCGGCGGTGGCCATCATGACGGTGGCCTGGGGATTTGCGCTGTGGTGGCGTTAGTTGTTGGTGGGAAGCAGCGCGCGGGGGGCGTGCTTCGTGCGCCGATACCGCCGTGTCAGGGTGGCGTCGATCCCGCTGCCCTCGAGTCTCAGTGTCACCACCAGCATGCCATCGGGCGCCAAGCCGTAGCTTTGCGTGATCGCAGGTCCCCACTCGGGCCGGGTGTCGATCACGTAGCGCCGGCCCTGCCAGCCGGAGATCTGCTGCGCGCCGATCCGGCCCCACTCCACCGCCGTCTGCACGCCGGGCGCGTATTGCTGCGACGAGTCGTCGGAGGCGACGGTGACCGAGCCGGCGGTGACCGTGATCGCAAGGTTGTTGCCGGGGATGTTGGAGAGGAATTCCTGGATCAATGCCGCGCCCGGAGCCGGCTGCGCTCGCGCTGCGGCCGATGGCTGCGGCCCGGTCCGGCCCGCATCGCCCCGCGGCGCCGCGGGGCCTGCGCCCATGCGCCGGCGCCTTGCGCCGGCCTCGGCGGATCCGCTCGCCCGCTGCGGCCGCAGTTGCATGGCATTTGAGATCTCGGCCTGCAGATGCGCGACCGCCTGGGCGGTATTTTCGCTGGCGGCCGGGTCGAGCACCCAGTCGCCGCCGAGCCGCAGGCCCGCGGGAGCCGTGGCGAGCAGCCGGTGCGCGGCGCACCCCGCGGTTATGGCCAGCACCGCGGCGCACAAGGGAAGGAGTCGGGCTCGGATCGGCATCGCGTTCGCCACCGTATGGTCACAAGCGCGTCAGTTGAGCGAAGGTCCCGCCACGCGCGCAGGGGAGTGGGGTCGCCTAGGGGGGAGGAATCGCGATTCGACGCTCAAGCGCGGCTCAAGTTCTGCAGGCGGCGGCCTCGGCCGCCAGGGTTTCGATCCGTTTCCAATCGCGTGCCGCCAGGGCGTGCGCCGGCGACAGCCAGGAGCCCCCCGCGCACAGGACGTTGGGCAGGGCCAGATAGGAGCCGGCGGTTTCCCGCGTGATGCCGCCGGTGGGACAGAAGCGCGCCCGGGGAAAGGGGCCGGCGAAGGATTGGAGCATCGCGGTGCCGCCCGCGGGCCCGGCGGGAAAGAATTTGAAGCAGTGATAGCCATGGGTGAGGCCGGCCATGAGCTCCGAGGCGGTGGCGATGGCCGGGAGATACGGAATGGGGGCGTTCAGACCCGCTTCGAGCAGGGCGCCCGTGGCGCCCGGCGAAATCGCGAACGCCGCGCCGGCGTCGGCGGCGGCGCGCAAGTCCTGCGCCGACAGCACCGTGCCGGCACCGACGGAGATCTCCGGTACCTCGCGTGCGATGAGCTCGATGGCGCGCAGCGCCGCGGCGGTGCGCAAAGTGACCTCCAGCACGCGGATGCCGCCCCGGATGAACGCGCGCGCCAGCTCGGGCGCGATGTCCGCCTCGTCGATGACCACCACCGGCATGACCGGGGAGAGTTTCAGGATCCGCTCGATGTCCGCTCTGGAGTGCATGGCTCCGACTCGCTTGAGGCAGGCAGCGGTCCGTATCGTGCAGCAAACCGAAGCGGCGCGATAGTCGTCAGCGCGCAGCGCTTTCCAGGAAGGTGAGGGTGGCAGAGCCGGCGTCCAGCCTCACCCGCGCCCCGAGGGGGACGGGCTCGTTGACATCGCCGTGTCCGATGGGAAAGCCCGCCGCGCACGGCAGGCCGGTGGCGCAGGCGAGCTCCTTGAGCACGTCGCTGCTCGTGTAATCGGCATCCCGCTCCTCGCAGGCGGTGAACGAGCCGAGGACGATGCCGCGGATCCGGCGAAAGACCCCCGCCAGGGCGAGGTGGGTCCACATGCGGTCCAGCCGGTAGGGGCGCTCGCCGACGTCCTCGAGCAGCAGGATCGCTCCCTCGAGCGGCGGCAGGAAGGGCGTCCCGAGCAGCCGGGTGAGCACCGCGAGGTTGCCGCCAAGCAGAGGCCCTTCCGCAGCGCCGGCAACGTAAGGCTCGACGCCCTGCAGGGGCGCGGCCGGCAAAGGGCTCTCCAGCAGGGTGAACAGGCGCTCGCGAGTCGACGCACCCAGCTTGCCGAGCTGGGTGAGCACGGGGCCGTGGACGCTGATCTGACCTTCGCGCTGCAGCCAGGCATGCAGCGCGCCGATGTCCGAGAAGCCGATCAACGGTTTCGGCGAGCACGATACGCCGTCCAGGCCCGCCAGCAGCCGCAGAGCCCCGTAGCCGCCGCGTGCGCAGAAAACGGCCTTGATCCGCGGATCGGCCAGAGCGGCCGAGAGCTCCGCGAGCCGCCGCAGGTCATCGCCGGCCAGGTAGCGGTGCCGGGCCAGTATTCCAGGGTCGAACTGCACGCGGTAGCGTTGCGCGATCACCGCCACCCCGGACTCGAATGCCGCCCGGTCGAACGGGCCCGCCGGCGCGACGGCGGCCACCCGGTCGCCGGGGTGCAGAGCCGGAAAGGCGCGGAATGGCAACTGGGACATGCAACGAAGGGACGGATTGCCTGCGCCCGATTGTCCGCCAGCGGCAGCCCCGCCGCCAGCGGCCCGAGTGAATTGCGAGGACCGATTCACGGGGCGCGCACGCCCGGGCCCGTCACGGGCGCGGGCGCGGCCGGGAAAGGGGCGGACAATTTTTAACCCCGTCCTCACGCCCGGCCGGGTAGCTTGCCCCGGCACCCCCGACGAAGAGGCATTGCCGAGGAGGAACGGACGTGGACATCGCTTTTCTTCTCATCCTCGCGGCGCTCTACGCCGTGACCCGCTGGATCATCTGGGCGATCGCACGCCTCGGAGGCATCGAATGAGCGCAGCTTACGTGATCAGCGGGCTGCTCGCCCTGGGACTGACCGTCTATCTGCTCTACGCGCTGTTCAAGCCGGAGAAATTCTGATGACCGTTGAATCCTGGGGGCTGCTCGGCCTTTTCCTCGGCGTCGCGCTCCTGTGCGTGAAGCCGCTCGGCCTGTACATCGCCAATGTGATGGCAGGCGCACCCATCTGGCCGCTGCGCGCAGGACGGCGCCTGGAGGCGGGGATCTACCGCCTCTGCGGGATCGATCCTGCGCAGGAGATGGGCTGGAAGCGCTACGCCGTCGCGCTGCTCGTGTTCAACGCCCTCGGAGCGCTGCTCCTGTACGGGCTGCAGAGGCTGCAGTACTTCCTGCCGCTCAACCCGCAGCACCTCCCGGCCCCCTCGCCGGACTCCGCGTTCAACACCGCGGTGAGCTTCATCACCAACACCAACTGGCAGAGCTACACGCCCGAGACCACCATGAGCTATCTCACGCAGATGGCCGGTCTCGCGGTGCAGAACTTCCTCTCCGCGGCCACGGGCATCGTGGTCGCGATAGCCCTGATCCGGGGGCTGGCGCGGCACAGCGTCAAGGTCATCGGCAATTTCTGGACGGATCTGACGCGCGTGACCCTGTACGTGCTGCTGCCGATCGCCTTCGTGCTCGCCCTGGTGCTCGTGAGCCAGGGCGTGATCCAGAACTTCAGCGCCTACAAGACGGTGACGATGCTGCAGCCCGTCACCTATCAGCAGCAGAAAGTGAACGCCGCCGGCGCGCCGGTCACGGACGCCGCCGGCAACCCGGTGATGCAGACCGTGACCAAGCGCACCCAGACCCTGCCCATGGGCCCTGTCGCCTCGCAGGAGGCCATCAAGGAGCTCGGCACCAACGGCGGCGGGTTCTTCAACGCCAATTCCGCGCACCCCTACGAGAACCCGAACGCGTTCACCAACCTGCTAGAGATGCTGGCGATCATCGTGATTCCGGCCGCCCTCACCTATACCTTCGGGCACATGGTCGGCGACACGCGCCAGGGCTGGGCCGTGCTCGCCGCGATGGCGATCCTGTTCGTCGGCCTCTACGCCCTCTGCACCTCCAGCGAGCAGGCCGGCAATCCGCGCATTGCCGCGCTCGGGGTGAGCCAGACCGCGAGCGCGCTGCAAAGCGGCGGCAACATGGAAGGCAAGGAGGTGCGCTTCGGGATCGCCGGCTCGACGCTGTTCGCGACGCTCGCCACCACGACCTCCACCGGCGCCGCGAACTCGATGTACGACTCGTACATGCCGCTCGGGGGGCTGGTGCCGCTCTTTGACATGATGCTCGGGGAGGTCGTCTTCGGCGGGGTGGGCGCGGGCCTGTACTCGATGCTGATCTTCGCCATCATCGGGGTGTTCATCGCCGGATTGATGGTCGGTAGAACGCCGGAATACATCGGCAAGAAGATCGAGGCGTTCGAGATGAAGATGAGCTCGATCGCCATCCTCGTGATGCCCCTCATCGTCCTGGTCGGCACGGCCGTGGCGGTGAGCGTGAAAGCCGGCCAGGCGGGCGTCGCCAACCCGGGCGCGCACGGCTTCAGCGAGATCCTGTACGCCTTCACCTCGGCGAGCAACAACAACGGCAGCGCTTTCGCCGGCCTCAGCGCCGACACGCCTTTCTACAACACCGCTCTCGGCCTGGCCATATGGATCGGCCGCTTCTGGCCGATCGCGGCGGTGCTCGCGGTCGCCGGCTCGCTCGCGGCCAAGAAGCGTATCCCGGTCACGGAGGGCACCCTGCCCACGCACGGCCCGACTTTCGTCATTCTGCTGATCGGCACGGTGGTGCTGGTCGGCGCGCTGACCTTCGTGCCGGCGCTCGCGCTCGGGCCCATCGTCGAGCACCTGATGCTCTGGAGTCATTGACATGCGGCGCAAGCTCTCCATGTTCGACCGCACGCTGATCGGGCCGGCGATCGCCGATTCGCTGCGCAAGCTCGATCCGCGCGTGCAGTGGCGCAATCCGGTGATGTTCGTCGTTTATATCGGCAGCATTCTCACCACGGCGCTGTGGGTCCAGGCCCTGCTCGGCTATGGCGAGGCCCCGGCGTGGTTCATCTTCACCGTCGCGATCTGGCTGTGGTTCACGGTGCTGTTTGCCAACTTTGCCGAGGCGCTGGCCGAGGGCCGCAGCAAGGCGCAGGCGGCGAGCCTCAAGGGCCTGAAGCAGACCGTGGAGGCGAAGCGCCTGGCCGATGCCAAGGACCGCTCGCGCGTGACCCGCGTCAGGGCCGACCGGCTGCGCAAGGGCGAGATCGTGCTGGTGGAGGCGGGCGATTTCATCCCCGGCGACGGCGAGGTCATCGAGGGCGCCGCCTCGGTCGACGAAAGCGCCGTCACCGGGGAGTCGGCGCCCGTCATCCGCGAGTCGGGCGGGGATTTCTCCTCGGTCACCGGCGGCACGCGCGTGCTGTCCGATTGGATCGTCGTGCGCATCACCGCCAACCCGGGCGAGACCTTCATCGACCGCATGATCGCGATGGTCGAGAGCGCCAAGCGGCAGAAGACGCCGAACGAGATCGCCCTCACCATCTTGCTGGTTGCCCTCACGCTGGTGTTCGTGTTCGCCACGGCCACCCTGCTGCCGTTTTCGCTTTACAGCGTGGCGGTCACCAGGCTGGGCACCCCGGTCACGATCACGGCGCTGATCGCGCTGCTCGTATGCCTCATCCCGACCACCATCGGAGGGCTGCTGTCGGCGATCGGGGTCGCGGGCATGAGCCGCATGATGCAGGCCAACGTGATTGCGATGTCGGGCCGGGCGGTGGAGGCGGCGGGCGATGTGGATGTGCTGCTGCTCGACAAGACCGGCACGATCACGCTCGGCAACCGCCAGGCCGCCGCGTTCACGCCGGCCGCCGGCGTCACCGAGGAGGAGCTCGCCGGGGCGGCGCAGCTCGCCTCGCTCGCCGACGAGACGCCCGAGGGCCGCAGCATCGTGGTGCTCGCCAAGCAGCGCTTCCAGCTGCGCGAGCGTGATCTGACCTCGCTGCACGGCACGTTCGTGCCGTTCTCCGCCCATACGCGCATGAGCGGAGTGGACATCGCCGGGCGCCAGATCCGCAAGGGCGCCGCCGATGCCATCCAGAGGCAGGTGGAATCCCTCGGCCAGGTGTTTCCGCGCGCGGTGCTCGCCACGGTGCAGGAGGTGGCGCGCCGAGGCAGCACGCCGCTGCTGGTGAGCGACGGCCCGCGGGTGCTCGGGGTGATCGAGCTGAAGGACATCGTGAAGGGGGGCATCAAGGAGCGCTTCGGCGAGCTGCGCCGGATGGGCATCAAGACCATCATGATCACCGGCGACAATCCGCTCACGGCCGCGGCGATCGCGGCGGAGGCGGGCGTCGATGACTTCCTCGCCGAGGCGACCCCGGAGGCGAAGCTGAATCTCATCCGCAGCCACCAGGCCGAGGGACGCCTGGTGGCGATGACCGGCGATGGGACGAACGACGCGCCGGCGCTGGCGCAGGCGGATGTGGCGGTGGCGATGAACACCGGCACCCAGGCGGCCAAGGAGGCCGGCAACATGGTCGATCTCGACTCCAACCCCACCAAGCTCATCGAAGTGGTGGAGACCGGCAAGCAGATGCTGATGACGCGCGGCTCGCTCACGACCTTCAGCATCGCCAACGACGTGGCCAAGTACTTCGCCATCATCCCGGCGGCCTTCGCCACCACCTATCCGCAGCTGAATGCGCTCAACATCATGCACCTGGCGAGCCCGTTCTCGGCGATCCTCTCGGCGGTGATCTTCAACGCCCTGGTCATCGTCGCGCTCATCCCGCTCGCCCTGAAAGGCGTGCGCTACCGGCCGCTTGGCGCCGCGCAGCTGCTGCGGCGCAATCTGCTGGTCTACGGTCTGGGCGGCATCATCGTGCCGTTCATCGGCATCAAGCTGATCGACATGTGCCTGTCGTTTCTGCATCTGGTCTGAAGGGCTCGCGCGATGAAACCAATCCTCCGCCCCGCGGTCACGCTGCTGCTCGTCATGACGGCGATCACCGGCATCGCCTATCCGCTCATCGTCACCGGCATCGCGCAAGTGCTGTTCCCCGCGCAAGCCGCGGGCAGCCTCATCGTGCGCAACGGCGTGACCGTGGGCTCGCGCCTGATCGGCCAGCCGTTCAGCGCTCCGGGCGACTTCTGGAGCCGGCCGTCGGCCACCAGCCCCCAGCCCTATAACGGCCTGGCTTCCGGCGGCTCGAACCTCGGCCCGCTGAACCCGGCGCTCATCGCGGCCGTCAAGAGGCGCATCGCGGCGCTGCGGGCCGCCGATCCGGGCAATGACGCCCCCATACCCGTGGATCTGGTGACCTCCTCGGGGAGCGGCCTCGACCCGGACATCAGCCTGGCGGCGGCCTACTACCAGGCCGGCCGGGTGGCCCGCGCCAGGGGGCTTGAGCCGAGCCGCGTGCGGGCATTGATTGCCGCGCACGCAAAGGGTAGGTTGCTCGGTGTGCTGGGGGAACCGCGCGTCGACGTCCTTGAACTCAACTTGGCTCTCGATCAGATTCACTGAGCGGATCTGCGCTCGCGCTACGCTTTTCCCGCAAAGCGGGAGCGGCCGCGGGCGCTCGCCGCTGCACGCCGCGGTTCGCGCATGAGCCGCACCAGCCCGATGGGGGAGTCCCGGCCTGATCCGGACCGGCTCCTCGCCCACGTCCAGGCCGAGGAGGCGCGCGCAAACCGCGGCAAGCTGCGGATCTTCTTCGGCGCCTCCGCCGGCGTCGGCAAGACCTTCTCGATGTTGGAGGCGGCGCGCGTCGCCAAGGCGGCGGGCACCGACGTCGTGATCGGCTACCTCGAGCCGCACGGCCGGGTGGACACCGAGCGTCTGGCCGAGGGGCTCGAGCGGCTGCCGGCGCTCGCCGTCAGCTACCGGGGCATCGTGCGCCAGGAGTTCGACCTGGACGCGGCGCTCGCCCGGCGCCCGGGCATCCTGCTGGTCGACGAGCTTGCCCACTCCAATCTCACCGGCGGTGTCCCGCAGCCGCGCCACCCCAAGCGCTGGCAGGACATCGAGGAACTGCTCGAAGCCGGCATCAACGTGTGGACGACGGTCAACGTCCAGCACCTCGAGAGCCTCAACGATCTGGTCTACCAGACCACGGGCGTGCGCCAGAGCGAGACCTTGCCCGACAGAGTCTTCGACGAGGCCGACAACATCGAGCTGATCGATCTGCCGGCGGACGACCTGCTGGCGCGGCTTCAGGCCGGCAAGGTCTACGTCGCGGATGCCGCCACCACCGCCGTCGAGCGATTCTTCCGCAAGCCCAATCTCATGGCGCTGCGCGAGATCGCGTTGCGCCGCGTCGCCGAGCGCGTCGAGGCCGCCTCGCGCGCACTGCATCCGGAGCGCGCCCGCTCGCGCATCGCCGGCGAGCGCATCCTGGTGGCGGTCGGGCCCGACGATCAGGCCGAGCAGCTGGTGCGCGCCGGCAAACGCATGGCCGATGCGATGGCGGCACGCTGGACGGTGGTGTATGTCGAGACCCCGGCGCTGCTGCACCTGTCCGACGCCGACCGCAATCGCCGCATCGACGTGCTGCGCCTGGCGGAATCGCTGGGCGCGGAGACCGTGACGCTGGACGGTCCTTCGGCCGCCGCGGCGCTGCTCGAGTACGCCCAGACACGCGGAGCCACGCGTCTGGTGGTCGGTGCGCCCAAGCGGCGGGCTTGGAAAGCGTGGATTCGGCCGTCCACGTCGACTCAGCTCGTCCGGCAAGCGCGCGGTTTCGATGTGGTGGTCATCGCGCCGGCGGGCGGTCCCACGCCGCCCTCGTTGACGGCGCGGCCGGGCCTGCAGAGCGTCCCGCAGACCGTACGGTGGGAGCGCTATGGCTGGGCGCTCGGCGTGAGCGCGATGTGCACTGTGCTGGCGTTCGCGATGTATCCGCACTTCGAGCTCTCCAACCTTGCCATGGTCTACCTGCTGGGCGTGACCGTCGCGGGGCTGCGGCTCGGGCGCGGGCCGTCGGCGCTGACCGCCGTGGTCAATGTCACGGCATTCGCCTTCTTCTTCGTGCCGCCGCGATTCACCTTCGCGGTCTCAGACGTGCAATACGTCATCACCTTCGCCGCCATGCTGACCATAGGCCTGGTGATCTCCACCCTGACGGCCAACGTGCGCCGGCAGACCAGTGTTGCCGGCGCTCGCGAGCGGCGCACGGCGATGCTCTATGCCATGAGCAGGGAGCTGGCCGTCACCCGCGGCATCGAGGAAATCGCCCGCGTGGCGGTACGCCACGTCGCCGAGGTCTTCCAGTGCTCTGCGGCGGTGCTGCTGCCCGATGAGAAAGGCAAGCTCCGCCGTCCCTCCGGCGCTCCTACGGAACGCTCCTTCCGCGGCGCCGATCTCGCCGTGGCGCAATGGGTGGGCGATCACGGCCGCCGGGCCGGTCTGGGCTCGGACACGCTGCCCGCCGCCCCGGCGCTGTACGTGCCGCTCGGCGACGAGCTACGCCACAGCGGCGTGCTTGCGGTTCTGCCCGCCAACCCGCGGCGCGTGCTGTTGCCCGAGCAAAGCCACCTGCTCGATACCTTCGCCGGCCAGATCGGCCTCGCCATCGAGCGGGCACGCCTGGCGGAGGTCGCGCAGACCTCCAGCCTCGCCGCGGAGCGCGAGAGCCTGCGCAACACGCTGCTCGCCTCGATCTCACACGACCTGCGCACGCCGCTCGCGGTCATGGCCGGCGCGGCGAGCACGCTTGCCGAGCGGGGCGAGGCGCTCGATGCGCATCTGCGCACGACGCTTGCCGCCTCCATCGAGCGCAAGGCCCGCGAGATGTCGGAACTCGTGTCCAACGTGCTCGATCTGACGCGTTTCCAGTCCGGTCAGGTGGCGCTGCTTCGCGACTGGCAGTGGCTCGAGGACCTCGCGGGCGCGGCGCTCGAGCGGCTCGAGGAGCGCCTGAAGGACCACGTCGTGGAGATCAATCTGCCGCCGGATCTGCCGCCGGTGTACGTCGACGCCGGCCTCATCGTGCAGGTGTTCGCGAATCTGCTCGATAACATCGCCAAGTACACTCCGGCCGGCACCCATGGCCGCGTGACCGCGGCCGTCGAGGGCCACCTCGTGCGCGTGGTGGTCGAGGACGAGGGGCCGGGGTTTCCGCCGGGGGACCCCGAGCGGCTCTTCGAGAAGTTCCAGCGGGGCAGCGGTGAGAGCGCCGTGGCGGGGGCCGGGCTGGGCCTGGCGATCTGCCGCGCCATCGTGCGCGCCCACGGCGGGGAGATCGAAGCGCGCGGGCGCGAGGGCGGGGGCGCGCGCTTCGAGTTCACGCTGCCGACCGGGGAGCCTCCGTGACGGAGGCGATGCACCAGATCCTGGTGATCGAGGACGAGCCCGCGATCCGCAACGTGCTGAAGGTGCTGCTGGAGGCCGAGCGCTACCGGGTCATCGAGGCCGATTCGGCGCTGCGCGCCGAGATCGAGACCCGCAGCCACAAGCCCGATCTGCTGATCCTCGACCTCGGTCTGCCGGACGGGGACGGCCAGGCGATCATCCGGCGCGTGCGAGCCTGGTCGCCCGTGCCCATCATCGTGCTGTCCGCCCGCGCGATGGAAGAACAGAAGATCGCCGCGCTGGACGGCGGCGCGGACGATTACGTGACCAAGCCCTTCAGCGCCCCGGAGCTGCTCGCCCGGGTGCGCGCGGCGCTCAGACGCAACGTGCGCGGCCCGGAGCAGACCTCGGTCCTGAAGCTCGACACGCTCGAGATCGACCTGGCGAAGCGCGAGGCACGCAGTCCTGCGGCGGAGATTCACCTGACGCCTCTGGAGTACCGGGTGCTGGAGTGCCTGGCGCGGCACCTCGGGGCCATCGTCACCCAGAATCAGCTCATCCGCGAGGTCTGGGGCCCGGAGCGGCTCGGGGACTCGAGGGGGCTGCGGGTCTGCATCAAGAGCCTGCGCGCGAAGATCGAGCCCAATCCGCACAAGCCGCGCTATCTGGTGACGGAGGCGGGCCTCGGCTACCGCCTGCGCGCCGATGAGCCGTAGGCGGGGGCTGTTCCGCTTGCGGCCGTGCTGCGGCAGGCGCCTTGCGGCGCGCCAGCGCGCGCGTCCCGGAAAAATCCGCTCGAGGGAGCGATTCGGCGACCGCAGCGGGTCTACGTCAACGACACCACCAGCTTGGCCGAGTGGCTGCGCCAGTTGATGGGGATGACGAACGAGCGCATGCCGGCCTTGTGCGGGATCTGCAGCTTCTCGCCCGTGAGCACGCTCGGCACCGAGATCACGAAGTCGTGGCCGAAATCCTTGCGGGCGTTGCCGGAGATGGTGTTGGTCACCTCGCCGACCAGGTCGCGCATGTTCTCGTGGCTGAAATCGCTTTCCTGCATCTTCATCAGCAGCACCGTCAGCATGGCCCGCGGCGCGGTGAAATACACCACGCCCTCCCGTTTGCCCGAGATGCTGATGACGCCGGTGTAATCGTGCACCGTCACGTCACCCTCGAGCAGGTAAGGCGAGCCGATGGTGGCAGGTTGCTGCGCGGCCACCTCGAAGTACCGGGTGGTGCCGTCAACGAAGGTCTTCAGTTCTTCTTCGCGCAGCATCTGAAGCGCTCTTGGGCTCTCGAGGCATGCCCGTCAGGATATCAGCTCGGCGATCGCGTCGTTCAACTGCCGGTCCGTGAACGGCTTGTGCAGGAAGCCATTGGCGCCCTGCTCCATGGCCTGCACCGCCGTCGCCTTGTCGGAGAGCGCCGAGATCACGAGGATGCGCAGCGAGGGCTTCATGGCGATCAGCCTGGAGATGCACTCTATCCCGTCCATCTGCGGCATGGTCAGGTCCATGGTGACCAGGTCCGGATCGGTGCGGCGGGCCAGCTCGAGCGCCTCGAGCCCGTCGCCCGCCGTGCCGACCACCGCGAGCTCCTCGAACCGCTGCGAGCGCTCGATGCGCCGCCGCATGATGTTGGAGTCATCGACGATCAGCAGCCGAAATTGCCGCCTGCCGATGCTCTCTGCCGCGCTCATTGCCTGAAGCTTCGCGGCGAGCTCAAGCCACCGCGGCGGCCGCGCCGGCCGCCGGCAAGGTGATCTTGAAGCGGGTGAAGCGGCCCGGATTGGTGCTCACGCCGATCTTGCCGCCGAGCCCGTACACCGAGCGCGCCACCAGATCCATGCCGGTGCCGCGGCCGGCATCCATCGAGACGCTTTCGCGGGTCGAGAAGCCGGGGCGGAAGATCAGCGCCAGCGCCGCGCGGTTGTCGAGCGCCGCGGCCTCCTCTGCGGTGAGGACATTCTTGCGCACCGCCGCCTCCTTCAAGGCCTCGGGCGAGAGCCCCGCACCGTCGTCCTGGAAAACGAGCTCGTATCCGGGGTCCAGGCGGCGGAACTGCAGGCACACCTCCCCGATCTCGGGCTTGGCGGCGGCGCGCCTGGCCTCGCACGGCTCTATGCCGTGCACCGCGGCATTGCGCAACATCTGAATGGCGCAGTCCTTCACGGTCTCGAGATAGCCCGCGGGCACCTCGGTGAGACCGGTCAGCTTCAGCGCGAACCGCTTGCCGTGATCGAGCGCCAGCTTGCCGGCGAGCTGCTCGAGCAATGCGCCAAGGTCGGCGCAGGATCGGCCGGGCCGCTCGGCCTGCGGCTCGCGCGCCTCGCCGATCCTCAGCTGCGGCAGGCTTGCCGTGCCTGCCCCGGCGGGACCTTCCTTGAGCGACACCAGGCGCGCGGTCATCTCTCGGACGCCGCGCAGATGCGCCAGCAGCTCATCGAGCTTCAGCACCACGGGCAGGAAGTCGTTGCCCGTGAGCTCGCTCTTGGCCGTGAGCTCCGCCACCATATCCTCCAGGCGGTGGACGCGCTCGGCGACGCTCATCAGGCTGAGCGCGGCGGCCTCTCCCTTGATCGAGTGCAGCTCGCGCGAGAGTCCGGCGAGCTTCTTGCGGAACTCGGCATCGGTGCGCGCCGGCTCCTTCATGATGGTGTTGACGTGCTTCAGGCCCGCCGCTGCGCTGTCGAGGAAGGCGCTCACCTGCAGAGGATCGGCGCGCAGCATGCCGATCATCATGTCGAGCTGAGAATGGGCGTTTTCCTGCGCCTCCTGCAGCTCTCTGGCGAGCAGCACGCTGGAGGTGATATCGCCGACCGCGCACAGCACGTGCTTGACGCCCTTCGGGCCCATCACGCGATGAAAATCGAACTGCAGAAAGCGGCTCTCCTTGCCGCCGCGCCCGTTGTCCACGCTGACCTCGAGCTGCCCCAGCGGGTTGATGCTCTTCATCAGGTTCTCGCGCGCCCGCTCGCCCCAGAGAAGCTTGATGTACTTCACCGCGGTGGCCAGCGTGTCGGCGGGCACCTTGTCCCGCAGCAGCTCCTCGAAGGCGAGGCCCTTGAAATCGCTGCGCCCGAACAGGTGCGTCAGGGCTTGCGACCACACCGCGCCGATGCGGTAGTCGGCATCGAGGAGAAAGAAGCCTTCGCGCACGGTCTTCAGGATGTCGCGGGTCTGGTCCTGGGCCTCGCGCGCCGCCCGCTGCTGCCGCGCGCGGGAGAGCTGCAGGTAGGCGGCCGCCAGCGCCAGCAGCACAACCGCCAGCACGCCGGCGAGCAGCAGCGTGCGCAGCCGCGCGGCCGCCGCGGAGGTGCGCGCTTGCAGCGCGGCCGAGACGGCGGCGAGCGCGCCGTGCAGCACCGGGGCGCTCGTCTGCGCGAAGATCCCCGCCTGGCGCACCTGGTCGTAGTACTTGCGGCCGCGCGCGGACAGCGAGCTGCCGGTGTCGGTATCGTCATAGGGCTCCCCGGAGAAGGCGAGCACGGGCGCAAGCTGCGGAGCATAGTGTCGCCACAGGCTCTCGGCGTGCCGGATCGCCGCCGGGTCGAGGTTGCGGCGCTCGACTGCGGCCAGACGCAGGTTGAAGTTGCGCACGGTGCGGGTCAACTCCCGGTGCACGTGGCCGGTGTACTCCAGGGTCTGCAGCCGCTGGCGCAGGGCCGTCAACTGCTGGGAGATCACCGCCGGATAGGTCTGCAGCACGCTCGTTCCCTGCAGCGCAGCGACGCTGGCGCGGATTTCGGTCGCCAGGCGGAACCCGGCGATGAGCACCAGGACCATGACCGCGGCGATGGCCGCGGCGGCGCCGGCAATGAGGAGTCTGCCGTTTCGATCTGAGCGTGAGAATTGCATGACAGGCCTTGTCCCGGTGTTGCCTTGGGTTCCGAGCTAGTTCGGCGGCAGCACGAACCGGATGAGAGTGCGCACCGGTATGGAGACCGGGTGGCCGCGGAATGTCACCGGCCGGTAGCGCCAGCTGCGGATCGCAGCGAGCGTGGCGCGGTTGAATACGCCGGCGGGCCGCGCCGAAATCACGCGCACATCCCGGGGGATGCCCCTGTTGTCGACCACGAACTGCACGATCACCTGCCCGGCGATCCGGTTTGCAAGCGCAAGCTGCGGGTACGAAGGCGGCGCGTAGCGGGTCCGAACGAGCTCGGCGGCGAGCTGCCCGAGCTCGGCGGCGGTGGGCTCCTGCGCCCGCCGCAGCGAGGCTGTGATCGCCTCCATGGCCGAGCGGCTGGCGGCCGCGCTCGCGCCCCAGAGCCGGGCCCGGGACAGATCGGCCCGTGCCGCGGCGCCTTTGCCGGCGGCGGCCTGGGTCTCGGCGCGGGCCAGGAGCCTTGCGGCGAGCTCGCCCCGCACCTGCTGCTCGGCCGCCAAGGCGGCACCGGTCGGATGGGACTGCTCGAGGACCGTCAGGTAATGCGCCGCGCTGTCGCCCTGCGGCCGGGTGAGCGCGCCGCTGCCGAGGCGCTCGCGAGCGAGCGCCAGCAGCCGATCCGCCCTGGTCTGGGCCGCCTGCGCCCGTGCTGCGACCAGGCCCTGCTCGAACGCGTCCATGTCGCGCGCGGATGCGCCGATCGATCGGGCCTCATTCAGCCAGGCGGTCTCCTCGGTGGTGTTGCCGGCGAGCGCATCCTCGCCGGCTTTCGCGAGCAGGGCCTTGACCAGCGCCCGCCCGGCGCGCCGCGTGCCCGCCGCCGCCGGCGCCGCCGTGCGCAGCTGCGCGAGCTGCGCCAGAGCTCCGCTCGGGCCGTTGAAATCATCGGCGCCGATATCGGCGGTGATCGCCGCGGCGAGGCTGTCGAGTTTCCGCTGCTGTCTCATCCGCGCCAGCTGCGCCCGCCAGGCGCGCAGCTGCGCGACCGGTACGCCCGCATGCGCGGCCTCGGCCAACAGCGCCGCCGCCCGGCCGGGATGCCCGCTCGCGACCGCCCGGGAGATCTCGGCCGCGTAGAGCCTGCGTTGGAACGATGCGATGTGCGGGTCGGTCGGCTCGGCCACCTTCAGGGTGGCGAGCGCCAGCGCGGCCTGAGGGTACTGCGCGCGGCTCATCGTGTCATCGAACCGTGAGATCAGCACGTTGCCCACTCGCTGCAGACCGTTGCGGGCTTCGCCGTTGGCCGGGTCGACGGCCAGCACGGAGCGGTAATACACCAGGGCGCTGGCTCCCCTGGGCGTGGTGAAATGCCTCTCGAACATGGCGCGACTGGCCTTGTCCAACAGCACGTCGATCCGCCCCCGTACGATCGAGGTGTCCACCGGGGGCTGGGCAAGCGCGGCCGAGTGCCGGCCGATCGCATGGGAACGGGCGATGCGGCCGCGGGCGCCCGCCGGGGCCGGTGTCCGGCCGCGCAGCAGGTGCCAGCCCGCGCCCGCGGCAAGCGCCACGAGGGCCGCGCCCATGCCGGCCCAGAGCATCGCGCGCCGGGCCGGCGGCTCCTGCGGGTCCGCCGCGGCCGGCCTCCATGTCATGTCGTGAGTTGCCTCACGGGCCGCCGGATGCGCACCCTGAGCGCTGCGGCCGGCGTGGGCCAGCGCCGCTTCCAGGACCGCCGAGGTTTTGTCAGCTTGCAGCGGAACGGGCAGGACGGCAAACACCTTGGTGCCCTTCAGCGCCGCGGCGATTTCCCTCTCCGACTGCGCCTCGGTGAACACCAGGATGACGGCCTCGGGGGTCTGTTGCGCCGCCCGTGCGACGTTGGCGCGCACCTCGCCGGTGTCGCGGGTGTCGATCGCGAGCACCCGGCTGCCCCGCGCCTCGCTCAGACGCTCGAGCGCCGCCTCGATGGAGTCGGCCGGATGCACGCTCGCCCGTCCGCCGAGCAGCTCGCCGAGCTCGAGCAGAAAGTCATCGCGCCCGGTGAGCGCGGCGAGATCGGCCGGATGTTGGACGGGAGACGGTGCGCCCGGGGACGCCGGTGCGCCGGCGAGGTCTGTAGGGGCTCTCGATGCTGGATGGGCCACAACCGGTCTCCATGTTCTTCGCAGAGGCGCTCGCGCGCATTCGTCCTGCGGCGTACCCGTCGCCGGTACCCTCCCGCCGCGGGCATGTCATTGGCACGGTGTGTTTTTTTTAGCAGGCCGTGGTCGTGGCGCGCAGTGTCGCCGTTCACATTTCGATCGGACCGTGGGGCCGGCGCGCCGAAACCGGAAACGGTGCTCGCTTTTGAGCAGCGGCGCCGGCGCGAATCCGGTGAAGCTTATCGCAAAGCCACGCGCGGGGGGATCTCGACTTCCGGGGCGGCGAGGCCGATGATCGCAGGCACGGTGAAGGTGAGCCGCGCCGGCGGCGCGCGCCTGGCCGGGCCGGCGGCGCCGAGGAGGGCGACTCGAGCAACGGCGGGCCCGGCGAGCGGGCAAAGCGGTGCACCGCAGCCGCGCCGGAACGATTCCTCACGGCGGTCGTCTTAAATGAGGCAGGGCAGCGGGATCGGGAGTTGAGCAGCCGTGACGCCGTGCGAGGCGTCGGATCCGATCGTAAGGCGAGGGCACCAGGCGCGATCCTCACTGCCGTTGTGAAACGGGAGGTATGGGCCATGCGATCACTTGCCACTGATCCCGGGGGACGCTCGGGTACGTTCATCGAGCATTCAGCTTTCATCGAATCCCTGAGCTCTTTCAGCCGGGCGCATCGCGCGCAGCGCTGGGAAGGAACTTTCGGCGAGTTCCTGGCCGGTGTGCTGCCGGCCAATCCCTCGGCCCTGGCGCGCACCAGCCACGAGTACATCTGGGACATGCTGCGCTGGCACGGGCAACTCGCCCGCAGCGAGGCCACCGAGAGCGAGCGCGCCCGCGAGTTGTTCAAGCGCGAGCTGTTCGGCATCGACGAGCCGCTCTGCAGGGTGGTCGAGTACTTCAAGGCGGCCGCGGGCGGCTCGGATGTCGGGCGCCGGCTGCTTCTGCTGCTCGGGCCGCCCTCGGGCGGCAAGTCGACCCTCGCCATTCTGCTCAAGCGCGGCATCGAGGAGTACAGCCGCACGGAAGAGGGCGCGCTCTACGCCATCAAAGGCTCGCCGCTGCACGAGAATCCGCTCAACCTCGTTCCGGCGAGCCTGCGCGCCGAGTTCCGCGAGCGCTATGGCGTGGCCATCCAAGGCGAGCTCTCCCCCTGGGCCCGCGACTACGTCGAGCGGGAGTTCGAAGGGGACTTCGTGAGAGTGCCGGTCGAGCGCATCTTCCTCTCCGAGGCTTCCCGGTTCGGCATCGGCACCTACGCGCCGCACGACCCGACGACGGCTGACATCGCGGACCTGGTCGGCTCGGTGGACCTCGCCAAGGTCGCGCAGATCGGCGATGAGGGCGATCCGCGCGCCTGGTCGTGGTCCGGGGCGGTTTACTCGGCCAGCCGTGGCGTGCTGGAGATGATCGAGATCCTCAAGGTGAAGCGGGAGTTCCTGTACCTGCTGCTGACCCTGACGCAGGAGAAGAACGTCAAGGTTTCGCGCTTCCCGCTCATTCACCTCGACGAGACGGTGCTTGCGCATACCAACCTCGCCGAATTCCACAAATTTCTCCAGGAGAAGGAGAACGAGGCGCTGCTCGATCGCATGGTGATCATCAAGGTGCCCTATGCGCTCTCGTACAAGGATGAATCGCGCATCTACCAGAAGCTCGTCTCGGGCGCTTCCGCCTTCCGCAACGTGCATCTCGACCCGCACGTGCTCAACCTGTCGGCGGTGTTCGCGATCCTGACTCGCCTCACCAAGCCCGAGCGTGAAGGACTCGATCTGGCGAAGAAGCTGCGCCTGTACGCCGGCGAGGCCATCGAAGGGGTGCCCGAGACCGAGGCGGCGCGGTTGCGCAGCGAGTCGCCCGACGAAGGCATGACCGGAGTGAGTCCGCGGTTCGTGATCAACGCCATCTCCACCGCCATCACCCGCGGCACCGCCCACAGCCTCACCAGCATGGAGCTGCTGCTTGCGCTGAAGGACGCCATCGAGAGCGACGCGCGCATGGAGGCGAAGCAGAAGAAGGCATGGATCGATCACCTGGTCACGGCGCGCAAGGAGTTCTACAACCGCTGGGTCAAGGAGGACGTGCACCGCGCGATGTTCGCCTCGTTCGAGGAGGAGGCGCAGCAGCTGCTCGAGAAATACCTCGACGAGGTCGAGGCCTCGCTCGATCACCGTCAGGTCACCGATCCGATCACCGGGGAAACACGGCCCGCCGATGAGCGGTTCCTGCGCTCGGTCGAGGAGAAAATCAAGGTGTCCGACTCCGGCAAGCTGTCTTTCCGCCAGGAGGTCGTGCGCAAGGCGATGGTCGCCTTCAAGGCGGGGGAGAAGTTCAAGCTCGCGAGCCACGCGCGCATGCGCGAGGCCATCGAGCAGTACTTGTTCGAGGAGCGGCGCGACGTGCTGAGGCTGGTCACCTCTGCCGCCCGGCCGGACGAGGACGCACGGCAGAAGATCTCGGTCGTGCAGCAGCGCTTGATCAACGAATACGGCTACGACGAGTATAGTGCGAAGGAAGTCCTGAGTTACGTCACGACATTGCTCGCGCAGGAGTGACGGCCGATCATGAATACGCCCACCGATACCCGCCGGCCGCTCGATGCCGCCAGATGGTACGACCTGTTCTCCCGCGGCGCGCGCGATTGGCTGCGCCACGACGAGAAGGTGCGCGAGTCCGTGCGCAAGCACCTGCCGCAGATCGTCGCGGGCGGCGATCTGATCACCGGCGGGGCGCGCACGGTGCGGGTGCCGGTGAAAATGCTCGAGCACTATCATTTTCGCCTGCGCAAGGCGCAGGAAAGCCAGGGCGCGGGCCAGGGCAAGGTCAAGCCCGGCGATGTATTCGCGGACCCCGCCCAGGCCGGCGGACCGGGTGAGAAGGGCCCCGGCGGCCGCGAAGAGGGCGAGGTACAGCTGCTGCTCGAGCTGAAGATCGATGACATCGTGGACTGGCTGTGGGAGGAGATGCAGCTGCCGAACCTCAAGACCCGGGTCGGACCTTCGGAGGAGTCCGAATGGGTGCGCGAGGGCTGGGACCGCCGCGGCGCCCGCTCGAGGCTCGACCGGCGCCGCTCCTTCAAAGAGCTGGTGAAGCGGCGCGGCGCACCGGGGGCGATCCCGACCTTCACCGACGAGGACCTGCGCTATCGCCAGCTCGCGCGCCGGCGACGGCCGGCCGTGCGTGCCGCGGTGTTCTTCCTTCTCGATGTCTCCGGCAGCATGTCCGACCGGGACCGCAAGCTTGCCAAGACCTTCTTCTTCTGGACGGTGCAGGGCTTGCGGCGCGAATACCGCTCGCTCGAGACCGTGTTCGTGGCTCATACCACCGAGGCCTGGGAGTTCTCCGAGCCGGAGTTCTTCCAGGTCAGCGGCTCGGGCGGCACCGTGGCGTCCACCGGCTTCGCCAAGGTGCAAGAGATCATCGACGATCGCTACAACCCCGCGGCCTGCAACATCTATCTGTTCTATGCCTCCGACGGCGACAACTCGGCGAGCGATTGCACCCAGGCCGGCGAGGGCCTCGCGGCCATTGCCGCCGATGCCTGCTTCGCCGGGTACGTGGAGGTGTCCTCCGGCCTGTCACGCCAGCTCGATACCGAGACCGGACGGCTGTTCGCGCAGCTCGCGGCGGCCGGGGCCGCTACGGGCAGCTACGCGCTCAACGACTTCGAGGACGTCTGGGATGCCGTGCGGCATTTCTTCTCGGCGGAGAGTCGCGCGGCGGAGGGTGCATGAGCGAGGCGGCTTGGCAGGACTACGTGCAGCGCATCGAGGAGCTCGCTTCCCGCTCGGGATTATCGTTCGACCCGGTCGAATTCGAGGCGGTGCCGGACTCTTTCATGATGGAGATCGCCGTCTACGGCCTGCCGGTGCGCATGCCGCACTGGTCGTTCGGCCTGCGGTACATCTACCAGCTCATTCAGCGGCACATGGGCCATTCGCGCCTCTTCGAGGTGGTTTTCCCCGGCAACCCGGGACACGCCTACCTCGCTTCCGGCAACGGATTGGCCGAGAACGTTCTGGTGACGGCGCATGTGCTGGGCCACGCCGATTTTTCCCGAAACAACCTGCTCTTCCAGCGCTGTCAAAGGCAGGTGAGCGAGCACATCGTCGAGCACGCCGCCAACCACGCGCGCCAGATCCAACAGGCGATCGAGACGCACGGTCTGGAACGGGTGGAGACCGTGCTCGATGCGGCGTTGGCGCTCGAGCAGCACATCGACATCGATCAGGAGCTGCGCCGGCCGCGCTATCCGCAGTACATCGAGGCGGTCAAGACCGTCGCCGATGACCGGTTCCGCAAGCGCTTTGCGGCGCTCGAGCCGGCGGCCGCGGCCGCCGGCGCGGAAACCAGAAAGCGCGCGCCCGTGCCGCCGCACCCCGAGCGTGACCTGCTCTGGTTCGTGGCCCAGTACGCCCCCGAGATGGACAGCTGGGAGCGGGACATCTTTCTCGCCGTGCGCGAGGAGTCGTTTTACTTCTACCCGGTGTTCGCGACCCAGATCATGAACGAGGGCTGGGCCTCGTACTGGCATGCGCGCTTGCTGCGCGAGGCGGCCTTCATCCCGCAGCAGGCTTACCTCGATGCGGTGAAGTGCCACTCGGACGTGGTCCGGCCGGTGGCCGCCGACAGCCAGGTGGCGCTCAACCTCAATCCGTACCATCTCGGGTTTGCGATGTGGGAGAAAATCGTCGAGGAAGAAGGGATGGACGGGGCGCTCGCCATCCGCGCGCAGGACGATGACTTCGGCTTCATCCGCAATCACCTGACACGCGAGCTGGCCGAGGAGCTCGAGCTGTTTCGCTACCGCGCCCGCGATGGGCAGATCAGGGTGCTCGAGCCGGACCTGAACGCGCTGCACGAGGCGATTCTCGCGCCCAAATACAACTTCGGCGCGCCCACGGTGGTGGCGCAGCACCTGCGCGCCGACGGCACGCTCGAGCTGGCGCACGATCACTCCCTCGACGGCCGCGGCCTCGACCTGGAGCGCAGCCGCAGGGTGCTCGACTATCTGCAGCAGGTCTGGCGCCGGCCGGTGCTGCTGACCACGGTCAATCAGGCTGGACTCGTTCTGGAGCTGTCCGCGCCGTAGCCGGCCTTTTGCGAGACAGGATGCGCCGGAGTACCCTGCCGCAGTCCTCGGAGGCGCGGTGGGTGAATCGCATGAGCCACTCGAACATCCGAAACATCGCGCTCGCCGGTGCGGCCGGCGCGGGCAAGACCCTGCTCCTCGAGAGCCTGCTGCTCGCCGCGGGCGCTCTGCGCGGCAAGGGCAGTCTCGAGCGCGGCACGACGGTCTCGGACTTCGATCCCCAGGAGCGCACGCTGCAGCACTCCCTCGATCCGGCCATCGTGACCTTCGAGCACCGATCCACCCGTATCCATCTCATCGATACGCCCGGCTACCCCGATTTCCTCGGCCGCACGCTCTCGGTGCTCGAGGCCGTGGAGGCGGTGGCGGTGGTCGTGAGCGCCGTGAGCGGCCCGGACACCGTCACACAGAGGCTGATGGACTTTGCGCGCGATCGAGGCCTCGGCCGTCTGCTCGTCGTCAACAAGATCGACAGCCGCGACGCCAAGAGCGCCGACCTGCTCGAGCAGTTGCGCGAGCAGTTCGGACCGGAATGCCTGCCGATCAACCTGCCGTGCGGTGACGGCGCGGCGGTGGCCGACTGCTTTTTTCAGCCCCGGGACGTGCCGGTCGATTTCTCCACGGTGGCGGCGGCGCACACGCACATCGTCGATCAGGTCGTGGAGCTCGACGAGCCGCTCATGGCGCTCTACCTCGAGCAGGGCGAGGCACTGACGCCCGAGCAGCTGCACGAGCCGTTCGAGCGGGCGCTGCGCGAGGGACACCTGGTGCCCGTATGCTTCGCCTCGGCCGAGACCGGGGCCGGCGTGGCGGAACTGCTCGAGATCGTCACGCGGCTGATGCCGAATCCGGCCGAAGGCAACCCGCCGCCGTTCCTGAAGGGCGCGGGGGAGTCGGCGCGGCGGGTGACGGTCTCGCCCGATCCTGACAAGCACGTCGTGGCACATGTCTTCAAGGTTGCGATCGACCCATATGTCGGCAGGCTTGGCGCGGTACGTGTGCATCAGGGCACGGTGCGCGCCGGATCGCAGCTGTTCGTCGGGGATGCGCGCAAGCCCTTCAAGGTGGCGCACCTGTATCGGCTCTTCGGCAAGGAGACCGTGCAGATCCCGCAGGCCGGCCCCGGCGACATCTGCGCCATCGCCAAGGTGGAGGAGCTGCATCGTGATGCGGTGCTGCACGATTCCCATGACGAGGATCAGTATCACTTGAAGCCCGCCGCCCTGCCGCCGCCGATGCTGGGACTCGCCATCGAGCCGCAGCGCCGCGGGGACGAGCAGCGCCTGGCCGACGCGCTGCACAAGCTGGTCGCGGAAGACCCGTGCGTGCGCATCGAGCAGCACGCCACGGTCAACGAGACGGTGCTCTACGGGGCCGGCGAGCTGCACTTGCGGGTGCTGCTCGAGCGCATGAGCCAGCGCTACTGCGTACAAATCAGCACCCACCCGCCCAGCATTCCCTACCGCGAGACGGTCACCCGCGCCGCGGCAGGTCACTGCCGCCACAAGAAGCAGACCGGCGGGGCGGGCCAGTTCGGCGAGGTGTTCCTGCGCGTCGAGGCGCTCGAGCGAGGCGCGGGCTTCCAATTCGTGGACGAGGTGGTCGGCGGGGCCATTCCGGGCCAGTTCATCCCGGCCGTGGAGAAGGGGGTGCGGCAGGTGCTCGCGGAGGGCGCGCTGGCGGGCTTCCCGCTGCAGGATCTTCGCGTCACCGTGTATGACGGCAAGCATCATCCGGTCGACTCGAAGGAGGTCGCGTTCGTGTCGGCGGGCCGCAAGGCGCTTCTCGAGGCGATCCACAAGGCCCACCCCATCGTGCTCGAGCCCATCGTGCTGCTTACGATCACCGCTCCGGCGAGCGCCATCGGCGACATCACCGGCGACCTCGCCACCAAGCGCGCCCGCATCAACGGCAACCGGACCCTTCCGGGGCAACGGGCGACGGTCTCGGCGCTGGTGCCGCTTTCCGAGATCAGCGACTATCAGTCGCGGCTCAAAGCGCTCACCGGCGGCCAGGGGAGTTATGTCATGGCGCTCAGCCACTACGATCCGGTGCCGCCGCGCCGCCAGCAGGAGCTGGTGCAGGCGTATCGGCCGCGCTCGGAGGAGGAGTAGCGGACTTAGCGCAGGGTGAGCGAGCCGCGCTCGTCGAAGGGCAGCGAGCGCAACCAGCCGCGGGAGAGCTCCACCCGGCCCCTCAGGCGATAGTGCATCGGGCGGTTGTGGCCCTGGGCGAGGACGGTGAGCAGGGCGCCGGCCATGTTGGCGGTGACCTGCGTGTCGAATTCCGCCGTGCCGTGGGCCGGCACCGTGAAGCCCTGGGCACAGATGCCGGTGGCGATGCGCTGCCCGTCGATGTCGAGCACGTAGCTCACCCTCTTCACGCCCAGGTCGAGATCGTTGGGATTGCTCACCCGCACCCGCACCCGCAGGCGCTGTTGCCAGAAATCGGCGCGCCGAACGTGCACGTTGACGATGGAGACCCGTGGAGGCACGAGCCCGGAGACGAACAGGGCGCAGCCGGCGAGCGCCGCCAGGGTCCACAGCATCGGCAGGAAGCGCAGTTGCCTCATCGGCGGGCGCGGTCAGCTGGCGTAGGAGCGGCGCATGACCCCGCCGTGCTCGGGACTGCCGCGGCCGGTGGCGATCGGCTGCGCGAGGCTCGCCGGAGCGGCCATGCCGAGCCGGTCGTACAGGCGCGAGAGCTGGCGCCGGTAGAGCGCATCGAACTGGCTGACGGCCTCCGCGGGGTTGTAATCGCCGAACCACCAGAACCAGTCGGAGCTTTCGCACAGCGCGAGCTGCCGCTCGGCGGCCTGCCGGCCCGCCGGGTCGAGCCCGGGCACCGCCGCATCGAAGGCGAGCTTGGCCTCGCACAGCAGCTCCCAGGCCCGGTTCTTGGAGGCATCGCCCATCCAGGTCGTGAGCGTCCCGTGCACCCAGCTGCCCGCCGTCACCTGCGGCAGCGTCGCGGGCTGCAGGCCCCGGCTCACGCACTCGCCGAGGGTCGTCAGCTGCAGCAGCGGGTGCGAGCCGAGGAGCGAGTACAGCGCGCGCAGGAAGTAGTAGCCGTTGAACGGATAATGCTCCCAGGCGTTTTCCCCGTCGAGGGCGATCAGCACGACGTGGCCGGGAGAGTCCGCGTACTGGCGGGCGAGCTGCGCCAGCGCCTCGACGAGGTTGTGTGCGGCGTCATCGCCGTGCCAGGTGGCGTAGGTGAAGCCGATCAGGTCGGACAACGTGTCTTCACGGAAGAACTGCCTGAGCGAGGCGTTGGCGAGGCGATAGGGGCGGTTGAAGGCTTGCGGGTCCCGGGCGGCCTGGCTCGCCTGTCCGCCGGTGCGTTGCAGGGAGCCATGCAGCACGTTCGCGCTGCTCGCCACCCACTTGAACCCGGCGCGATCGAGCAGATCGAGTGTTGCACGGCTGACCGCCCCTTCCGAGGGCCAGCAGCCGCAGGGCTGCACCCCGAAAATCTGCGTGAACAGGCGCAGCCCCTCCCGCACGTGCCAATCGGCGCGCTCGGCGCCGCCGGGGTAGGCGCCGGGGCGCGGCAGCGGCAGGTTCGGCATGGCTTCCCGCGCCGATTGAAAATCGAGCAGCAGCGGCACGATGGGATGGCCGTAGGGAGTGACCGACAGCTCACACTGGCCGCGCTCGCTCAGGCGCCGATAGCGCGGCACGATGGAGGAGAGCAGGCTGCCGATCAGGGTCAGCAGCTCGCGGCGCTGCTCGCCCGTGAAGCCACGGCCCTGCTCGGTCAGGCGGCTGACCAGCGCATCCGTCCGGCGCACGGTTTCCCCCACCCAGGCAAGGTGGTACCAGACCGCGAGGTCGTGGATGAACTGGTCCGAGGCGTAGCTCACCCGCTCGGGCGTGGCGAGCGTTTCGGCGATCGATGCCAGCTCCAGATACGGGCCGAAGCGCTCGATCACCTGCTTGCGCTGCGCGCGCAGGCACGCACGCAGGCTCGCGAGCCGCGCGGCCGGCTCGGCCGGCACCGGATCGGGGCCGAGGAGCGACAGCACGGGGTCCGGCAGGGGCTGCCCCGAGCGCAAGTGCTCCGCGACGGCCTGCGCGAGGGACTCGATCTGCTCGAGCAGCACCGGCGTGAAGTTGAAGACCGCGCGCGCTTGCGGGTTGGCCTCCAGATGCGCGGCCATGTCGGTGTAGTCCTTGATCGCGTGCAGGTACGTCCAGGGCAGCACGTACTGACCGGTGAGCGCATCCCGATACTGCGGCTGGTGCATGTGCCACAGCAGGACGACCGGCAGGCGTGCATCGGATGTCATGGCTATCTCAGGGCGAGAGCTGGCGCAGCATCTCGGCCGTCACCAGCACGACGCCTTTCTCGGTGACCAGGAACCGCCCGGCGTCGGCTTCGCGGTCGATGCCGATGCTCATGCCGTCCGGGATCTCGCTGCCCTCGTCGATGATGGCGCCGCGGATGTGGCAGCCGGCCCCGACGTGCACGTTGGGCAGGACCACGGCGCGCTCGATGGTGCTGCGCTCCTCCACGCGCACGTTGGAGAACAGCAGCGACTGGCTCACGTGGGCGCCGGAGATGATGCAGCCGCCGGAGACCATGGAATTGATCGCCAGGCCCCGCCGGCCGTCCTCGTTCAGGATGAACTTGGCCGGGGGCTGGTGTACCTGGTAGGTCCAGATGGGCCAGTCCTCGTCGTAGATGTTGAGCTCGGGGGCGACGTGCACCAGCTCCAGGTTGGCCTCGTAATAGGCATCGAGCGTGCCGACGTCGCGCCAGTAGCTCTGAGCCCGGGTCTTGACGTCCTGGAAGGGATAGGCGAACACCTGCAGCGAGCCGGCGATCGCCTTCGGCAGGATGTCCTTGCCGAAATCGTGCGAGGAGTCGGGATTGGCCGCGTCCTCCCTCAGCATCACCTCCAGCAGGCGCGTGTTGAAGACGTAGATGCCCATCGAGGCGAGGATCGCCTCCGGCCTGCCCGGCAGGGTGTCGGGCACGGCCGGCTTCTCGGTGAACTTCATCACCCGGTTCCATTCCGTGGCGCTGAGCACGCCGAAGTGGCGCGAATCGCCCGCCGGCACCGCGACCACGCCCATCGTGATGTCCGCGCCTTTCTCCACGTGGTAGGCGATCATCGGGCCGTAGTCCATCTTGTAGATGTGGTCCCCGGCGAGCAGCAGCACGTGCTTGGGCCGGTGCGAGAGGATGAGCTCGATGTTCTGGTAGACCGCATCGGCCGTGCCCCGGTACCAGTCGGGGCCGCACTGTTGCTGGGCGGGGACCACCTCCACGAACTCCCCGAACTCGCCCCGCAGGTAGCTCCAGCCGCGCTGCGCGTGCGCGATGAGCGATTGCGCCTTGTACTGGGTGAGGATGGAGATCTGGCGGATGCCGGAATTGACGCAGTTCGAGAGCACGAAGTCGATGATGCGAAACTTTCCGCCGAAGGGCGTGGCGGGCTTGCAGCGATTGGCCGTGAGATCCCTCAGCCGCTCCCCGCGGCCGCCGGCCATGATCACCGCCAGCGTGCCGCCGGTCAGGCGGCTGACATACCGTCCGGATGAGGCGCGCGCAGGTTGTCGCATCAAGGGCCCCCCGAGGCCGGCTGGCTGGTCCGTGTCCTATCGTATCAGCCTCAAAGGCGATTCAAAGCCATTTCATCTGCCCGAGGTCGTGCCCGTGGGTGAGCATCTCGTGCCAGGGATGGATGCGTATCTCGGTGGCGAACTGGCCGCAGCCCGGCGGCTCTGCATCGAGGGCAAAGACCGCCGCCCCATCCCCCTCCCACTCGCCTGTGGGCTGCAATATCGCCTTCCACACCCCCTCGTGCTCGGTCTGTCCATACGAGCACAGCGGCGGCGCCTCGAGATTGGCGGCGGGCAGCAGCCGGCGCGCCACGAACTCCACCCGCACGTCCTGCGGCTGGAGGCCGTTCAAGCTCACCGCCACGCGCAGGCGCAGCCACTCGCCGCGGGTGAGCTCGATCGCCGTGTCGGTGAGCTCGGTCGCCGTGTCGGTGAGCATCCGCAGGCTGACCCGGCTCCAGGCCTGGCGGACCCGCTGTTTCCACTCCGCGAGGCGCCGGGCGCCGGCGAAATCCTCCTGCGCGAGCCGGCGGTAGTGGCGGTCCGCCGTTCGGTACAGATTGCGCGAATAGTCCCGCAGCATCCGCTCCATGTTGAAGCGCGGGATGACGGTGCTCATGGCGCGCTTGCAGCGCATCACCCACTCGCGCGAATAGCCCTCCGCGCAGCGCTCGTAGTAAAGCGGAATCACTTCCTCCTCCAGGGTGTCGAGGATCAGCGCCGACTCGAGCGTGTCGCGCCGCTCCGGGTCCTGCACGCGCGCCGGAGGGATGCCCCAGCCGTTGTCCTGCATGCAGCCCTCGGCCCACCAGCCGTCGAGAACGCTCAGGTTCAGCCTGCCGTTGATGGCTGCCTTCATCCCGGAGGTGCCGCTCGCCTCCAGCGGGTAGACGGGATTGTTGAGCCAAACGTCCACGCCCGAGACGAGCGAGCGGGCGAGCTGCAGGTCATAGTCCTCGAGAAAGACGATGCGGCCGATGAACTCCGGGGAGGTCATGAGCTGGCGGATCTCGCGCAGCACCTGCTTTCCGGGCTCGTCCGCCGGGTGCGCCTTGCCGGCGAAGAGCAGCACCACCGGCCGCTCGGGATTCTTCAGCAGGCGTGCCAGGCGCGCGCGGTCGCGCAGCAGCAGCGTCGCGCGCTTGTAGGTGGCGAAGCGGCGCGCGAAGCCGAGGGTGAGCACATCGGGCCTGGCGGGATCGAGAAAGCGCGTGACGTGGCGCAGCTGCGCAAGGCTCGATCCCTTGCGGGCGTACTCGCGCTGCAGGCGGTCTCGGACCGCCTGCAGCATCCGCGACTTGACCTCCTGCCCGGTGCCCCAGAAGCGCTCGTCGGGCAGTCCGTGCAGCTTCTGCCAGAATGCAATGTCGTTCATGCGCGCGCGCCAGGCCTCGCCGAGCTCGCGGTCGAAGAACTCCGCCCAGAGCTTGTGCAGGAAGGTCGGCAGGTGCACGCCATTGGTCACGAAGCCGACGGGGTTGTCCTCCGGGCGGATCTCCGGCCAGCGGCTGGCGCAGAGGCGCTGGGAGACGCCGCCGTGGATGCGGCTGACGCCGTTGATCTGCCGCGCGCCATTGAGCGCCAGATGAGTCATGTTGAAATAGCCCGGCGCCGAGGGCGAGTGCCCGAGCTCGAGGAAGCGCTCGATCGGCACGCCGAGCTCGCGGATGAAGTCGTGGAAGTGATCGAGGATGAGCCCATGGCCGAAGGTGTCGTGGCCCGCCGCGACCGGCGTGTGCGTGGTGAACACGCAGGCGGCGGCGGTGGCCTCGAGCGCCGCATCGAAGGGCAGGCCGTTGGCCACGTGCTCGCGCAGCAGCTCCAGAATGAGGAAGGCGGCGTGGCCCTCGTTCAGGTGCCAGACCGAGGGCGACAGCCCCAGCACGCGCAGCGCGCGCACCCCGCCGATGCCGAGGATCATCTCCTGGCGGATGCGGGTCGCCTCGTCCCCGCCATAGAGCCGCCGGGTGATGTCGCGGTCCGAGGGGGCGTTCTCCGGCGTGTTGGTGTCGAGCAGGTAGACCGTGATCCGGCCGGCCTGCGCCTTCCAGATGCGCGAGACCACGTCGCGCCCGGCGATGCGCACGCCGACCCTGACCCATTCGCCGCCGGCGGTGTGCACCGGCTCCACGGGCAGATCGCGAGGATCGTGCGCGCGGTACTCGGCCTGCTGCACCCCATCGTCATCGACCGTCTGCGTGAAATAGCCCTGCTCGTAGAGCAGCCCCACCGCCACGAACGGGGCGCCGGCGTCGCTCGCGGCCTTGCAGTAATCCCCCGCCAGCACCCCGAGCCCGCCGGAGTAGATCGGGAAGCTCTCGTGGAAGCCGTACTCGGCGCAGAAATACGCCGTGAGCGGCTCGTCACTGTGCGGCCGCGCGGCCAGGTACCCGTCGAGCGTCGCCAGGGCCTCGTGGTAGCGGGCGAGGTAAACGGGATTCTGGGCGGCCCGATCGAGCGCCGCCTGCTCGAGCGTGCGCAGCATCATCCGCGGATTGCCACCGCATTGGCTCCAGAGCTCGGGGTCGAGGTCCTCGAACAGGGCGCGGATCGGCCGGTGCCAGCTGAAAAAAAGGTTGCTGGCGAGCTCGCGCAGGCGCGAGAGCGCTTCGGGCGCGGACGGGGTGATTTCGAGCAGGGTGTTGCGCATGGAACCAGGAGTGGGACCGGAATCGGTGCGTGAAGTCTAGCCGCTCGGCGGCGGCGGCGTCCCGATCAATCCCGCACTCTGCGCCGCTTCCCGTGCTCCGGCCGGCGGCTCGCGCGGGCTGGCGCACAGCGGGTACACTTCACGCTCGTCCGCAAAATCATTCCGGATCCAGGGGGCCGCCATGATGGGAATGCGCTGCAAGAGCCGATTGTCCACGGCGCTCGCCGGTACGGCGCTGCTCGCCATTTCGCTCGGGCCGGCGGCGGGGCGCGCGCAGATCATGCCCATCGAGAAGCTGTCGCACTTCCCGCGCGCCGCCCTGGCGATCAGCGCGGCCGGCCGCGTGGATCGCTTCCGGGTGTGGATCGCCGATACCCTCGCGCGCCAGGCGCAGGGGCTGATGTTCGTGCGCGACCTGCCGGCCGATGAGGGGATGATTTTCCCGATGAGTCCCCCCGAGGTCGCGCAGTTCTGGATGAAGAACACCTATATCCCGCTCGATATGCTGTTCGTCGCCCCCGACGGGCGGATCGAGAAGATCATCGCCAATGCCAAGCCGTTCTCCCTCGCGGTGCTCTCCTCGGGCGCACCGGTGGAGGCCGTCGTCGAGATCCGCGGCGGGGAAGCGCGCAAGCTCGGCATCACGGTCGGCTCGCGCGTCCGCTGGCGCCCGATCGAGCCCAAATAGTCGGCTCGTCGGCCGTTTCACTCGTTTCGTCGTGTGCCGGGCGCTCCCTGGGGCGCAGCCGGCGCGTCGTGCCGCACGATTCCTCTCGAGTCGGCCCGCCCTCATTCCTGATATAAAACAAAATTGCGCTGGTACAACAATACTTCCGTTCAGGTGTTGCGCAAGAACAACGCGCGGAGCCGTTCCGGAAATCCTGGTAATACCGCCTGATTAATCAACGAGATGTCGTGAGCGGCCCGGCGCAGCGGCCCGGCGACCCCTGGCGTCAGATCTTTGCAGTTCGAGCCATGCGCGTGTATTCTCCGCCACATGATCCGAGGGGCAAAGGCATCTTTGCTCCTGGGAGAAGGTATTGAAACAGGGAAACTTGCCCAACGGCCTTGGGCCAACAACAACCGATCACGAAGGCGACCTCCGGGGACGCCGCGGAGTACATTCATGACCGTGAATCACACTATTAGACATGCTGTGAGGCGTGCGCTCGCGGTGGGCGCAATCGCCGTGTTCGGCGCGGGGGGGCTCGCGAGCGCGAAGCCGGCCCCGACGCCAAAGCCGAAGCCACAACCGCAGGCGGTTCCCGCTCCGACCGCTAGTCGGCAGTCGGCGGCACCGCAGCTGCAGACCATCGTGGTCACCGGCACCATGATCCCGAGGACGGAGGCCGAAACCGCACAGGCCATCACGATTCTCAAGACGTCGTCTCTCAGGAACATGGGAATCGTCAATGTGGAGCAGGCGCTGGATACGGTTACCGCGAACAACCCGACGACAAACATCGCCTCAGCCGTAGGGTCGTTCTCGGGAGGTGGCACTTACGCCAACCTGCGCGGCCTCGGCCAGGGCCGCACGCTGGTCCTCCTGGACGGCCATCGGCTGGCCGCCAATGCTTTTACGGGCGATGCGGTTGACTTGAGCGGCATCCCGTTCTCGGCGATCCAGAGCGTCCAGGTGCTGCGGGAAGGCGCCTCGGCGCTGTACGGCTCGGACGCCATCGCGGGTGTCATCAACTTCATCACCAAGAAAAATTACCAGGGGGCCGAAATCGATGCCACTCTCGACCACCCGCAGGAAGCGGGCGGCGGCTCGGGCGACATCGACTTCACCTTCGGCCATGGCGATCTGGTCCGCGATGGCTACAACTTCATGATCACGGGAAGTTACACCGGGCAGCAGGAGCTGAAGGCGTCGCAGCGGTCGTTTACCGCCGAGGGCTTTTATCCGGCGCTGGGCGTCGCCAGTACGAACAATCCCGGAACGTGGCCGGCGACCATTGAAGATGGCCTACCTACGTCCGCTGGTGGCCCCCAGTACTGGCAGCCCGACTTTCCAGCCTGCACGGGCAATCCGGAGCTGACCACCTATTTCGGCAACTGCGCCTACCGATATTCCGCCGCGACAGACCTGATCCCGAAGTCGTACGAAGCGTCTGCGCTGGTGTCCTTCACCAAGGCGCTGCCCGAAAATAACACCCTGCGCCTGCAGTACTTCTACACCCGCTCCAAATTGACCGCCTGGTCCGGTCCCATGTTCTATTTCTTCGAGATGACGCCCCAGGCCGATCCGAACTACTACCCGACGGGCGCCGGGCTGACGTGCGAGTCATACTACACGACCTGCAGTCAGCCGCCGGTTCTGGGCGGCCCCATCGATGCGGTTTGGACCGATCCCAACAACAACCGCTACAATGACAACATCAATACCGAACAAAGGGCTCTGTTGACGTTCTCGGGAGACAACGAGGGTTGGAACTACACGCTCAATCTCAACTGGAGCCAGAATCTGAACACGGACGGCAATGTCGCGGGCTATCCCAATGAGTCGGTGCTTGCGCCCACCACCGACCCCGTGACCGGCGTTCCGATCATCAGCAACCTGATCAATCCCTTCGGCCCGCAGACCGCGGCCGGACAGGCTTTGATCAACAGCAGTTATATCAACGGCGTATATGAAGCCGGCAAGATGAGGCGATGGAGCGTCAGCGGCCACGCCAGCCACCGGCTGGGCGACGCCTTCGACGCGGGTCATGATGCGGTCTTGGCGGTCGGCTTCGATGTGCGCGGGGACAGCTTCGAAAGCGCCACCACCCCCTATAACAACCTGGTAAGCGCCGCAACTGGACTTTCGAGTTCCGCAGTCCAAGGGAGTCGCACCGCACAGGCGGTCTTCGTCGAGCTAAACGTGCCGATGTCAAAACAGCTCGATGTCGACATATCGGATCGTGAGGACCGGTACAGCGATTTCGGCAAGACCAACAACGGGAAGCTGACGGTGCGCTATCAACCGTTCCGCTACCTGACCTTTCGAGGGGCGGCATCCACCGGATTCCGCGCGCCTCCGCTCTTCGACCTGTACCAGCCGAATTTCATGGCTGCCTCGACCAGCGGTCAAATGGGGAATGGAAACCCGTTCTGCTCAGCTGGCAACTACAACAGCGAGTGGAGTCAACCGGTTTGCAACACGCAGGGACTGGGACTGTTCGGCGGAAACAGGAAGCTGACGCCCGAAACATCGGAGAATTTCGATCTCGGCGTCATCGTCGAGCCGGTCCGGAATCTGGGAATTACGCTGGACTATTACAGGATCCTCCTGAAGAACACCATTGGGGCGATTCCGGCGACGGCCATCTACGGCAATCCGAGCGGATTCACGAGTAGCATCGTGACGAACAACAGCGGGACGCTCACTCCGTCGATCGAGGAGGCCACGTACTGCAATCCTTACACGCAACCGACCTGCGGGTACATCGTGCTGACCGATCAGAATACGGGACACATCACGACCGACGGATTCGATGTCAGCATCAAGTACATGCAACAGACCCGGTTCGGGGTGTTCCGCGAGGACCTGGAAGGGACCGCGGTCACGCAGTTCCGGCTGCAGGAGTACAACGGCGGTCCCACTCTCAACCTAGTGGGTTGGTACCAGGGAGGGAATCTGTATCAGCCGGCGATGAGATGGGAACACATGCTGAGGGTCGACTGGACCAGTCCGCAGGGCAAGTGGGGCGCGGGACTCTCCAACCGCTTCTACTCGTCCTACATCGACGAGTTCGGTATTGGCCCGACCAACTCTGGCCCGCAGAGGAAGGTGGGAAGCCTCTCGACCTGGGATGCCTACACCTCCTACAAGCCGGTTCACGGTCTGACGGTGCTGTTTGGCATTCGCAATCTGTTCAACACGAGTCCGCCGTTCACCAACGCATCGCAAAATAACTTTGCGGCAGGCTACGATGCGCTCTTTGCGAACCCCATATTGCGGGACTTTTATCTCAATCTGAAGTACAAGTTCCTCTGATGCTGCGGTAATTTGCGTGCGTTCGCCGGGTATCCGCCGTTGCGCGGATACCCGGCTTCTGCGGCGCAGAGCCGTGGTCTCATCCGGTCGGCGGCCCGGTGCTACGTGGATGCGATCACGCTAGAGGTTGACTTGAAGCCCTGTCTCGCGCAGGGCTTTTTTCTGTGCGCTCGACCCGGTTGCGCCGGCCGTGCGCATCGGGCGTATAGTCTGCGGCGGAGCTCGAGTGAAACGACCGGGGGTTCCGTATGCATGCCCGCATGCAGATTCTGTTGATTGCGGCATTATTGCCCGCAGTCGCGGGAGCGGCGGTCCGGCCCGCCACAGCTTCGGCGCCGCGCTCGCCGGGTCTGCTATCGTCTGCTCCGACCCGGATCGACCGGGCTGACCAGGTCCTCGTGCCGGTCATGATCGACGGCAAGGGGCCGTTCCAGTTTCTGGTCGACACGGGGGCGAATGGCTCGATGATCTCCCCGCGGCTGGTGAAGGCGCTTGGGCTTGCTCTGGGTCAGGGCGTGGTGGAGCGGGTCGAGGGGGTTACCGGCACGGAGCCTCTGCCCTGGGTGCTGATCCGGCGGCTGCAGGTGGGGCGGATCGTCAAGACTGATGTACGCATGCCCATCTGTACGAGTCCCATCATGGCCCATCTCGACGGCATTCTCGGCATGGCCGGCTTCGGTCCGGTGCGGATCGTGGTCGATTTTCGTCATCATCGCGTATCGATCGTCCGGTCGAGCCCGGGAATGCTCTGGGGCTTTCTCGACATCCACGCCACGCGCACTCCCGGCGGACTGCTGATGGTCCGAGCAACCGTCGGGGGAGTCGAGGTCGAGGCCGTCATCGACACCGGATCGCCCGAAACCTTGGGCAACCCGGCACTGCGCAAAGCATTGCTTGCCCGGCGCGACGTGGCTGCGACAACACCGATATACGGTGTCACACAACAGGTTTCCGCCGGCACCAGAGCTTTCGCGCCGCCGATGATTCTCGGGCCAGCCAAGATCGAGCACGTTCCCATCGTGTATTCCGATGTTCCCATCTTCACGGAATGGCACCTCAATTCACGCCCGGCGGTGATCATCGGCATGGATGTGCTGAGCGCAGTGGATTCCCTGGTGCTCGACTATTCGCGAGCCCGCGTGTACCTCCGGACCTCGCCCCGGCCAGTCTCGATATTTGACGCAGGTCTTTCCTTGCCCGGCGGCTGATGGCCCTCGCCGTCTATACGGCAGCGACCGTGTCACTTGCGCTGTCGGCCGGTCGGGTACTTCGCCCGGGCTTGGCTCACGCTCGCGACGGGAACGGCAAGAGCAATCGCGAGCGCTGCGGAGGCTTCCCTGTGTGGTAGCAGGGCCGCTCGGTTCCGTGATTGCGCCAAGTGGGCCTTCGCCCTGCGCCGAGGCGGAGCTCAGCGCGTCAACCGCGACCTCCCGGGTGCGTTGCTAGTCGAGCGGATCGCGTACATCAGGCAGCCCAAGAGGATGCCCCCCATGCGTTTCAAGGCGCTTTCTCTGGCGATCACCGCCGCAGTGGCAGGGGCTGTGCTTGGCACGCTGCCTGCAGCAGCAGCGGCGCACGGTGGTATCGAGGCCGTCTGGGCGCTTCGTCGCGTCACCTTTTTCTATCAGGGCTTCACCACCCGCTACTCCTGCGGCGGACTGCGTGACCAGATCCGGCACATGCTTCGGAAGGCAGGCGCTCGCCATCTCGAGGTCCGCGAGTATGGGTGCAGCAAGCCCGTCGGCGTCGACCCTTTCCCTGGCGTGAGGGTGGTCATGCAGGTGCTCGTTCCTGTCTCCTCGGAACACGGTGACAAGGCCGGTCCGGTGATTCTGGCGCACTGGCAAAGAATCGTGCTCATGCCGAGCAACGCCGGTTTCGAGGAGCAAGGCAACTGCGAGCTGATCGAGCAGTTCAAGGTAACTTTCCTGCCGCTGTTCACCACCCGCCGCATCAGCTACGGGTCGAACTGCGTTCCTCATCAGCTCACCCTCGGCACCCACCTGAGTGCCGAAGTTCTGATGCCCGACATCAGGCCCGCCCGAGGCCGCTGAGCCCCGGGCCTCGTGCTGATCTTTCGGGAAACGCCGCAGCGCCAGCTCACCCGCAGTGTTCCCCTTTCGACACCAGACCCGCGTTTCCCCGTTGTCGAAACCGATGTCCGGGGGACTCTATCATGGTGAAGTCCTTTCTTCACAGCTACCGTAGCGTTGAGAGTGGTTGATGCGCTGGTCCTGGACACGCCCACGCTCGCAGAGGGGCGATGATCCGGTCCTACAGGATCGTCCAGGTCATGCCCACCGACAGCAGGTCCGGATGCTCGCCGAGGGCATCGAAACGCTCGTATTCCCCGCGCACCGCCCAGTTGCCGAAACTCCATTGCACGCCGGCGCCGGCGGC
>JAJYUA010000037.1 GCA_021792755.1 Pseudomonadota bacterium | reverse complement strand
CCCGCCGTTCGTCTCGGCCATCACCTTCGTCAGCGCCGCAGTCAGCGTCGTCTTCCCGTGGTCCACGTGCCCGATCGTCCCTACGTTCACATGCGGCTTGCTGCGCTCAAATTTCTCTTTGGACATGAAATGTTCCTCAAAGACTTCTTGGGGGCTGCGCCCCGCGAGATCAATCAATCTTGGCAATCAACCTTGCAACGACCTTGGCCTTCACCGCCATGCGATGGAGCCCACGACCGGGATTGAACCGGTGACCTCGTCCTTACCAAGGACGTGCTCTACCAACTGAGCTACGTGGGCCGGGCGTGCTGCATCGGAACGACGTGAGCCTGGAGCGGGTGATGGGAATCGAACCCACGTCATCAGCTTGGAAGGCTGAGGTTCTACCATTGAACTACACCCGCTGATGTCGCCGAGTCCGCCCGCCCGCGCCCGGAAGGTTCCACCGCACCCGTCCCACGGACTTCACCTGGTGGAGGGGGAAGGATTCGAACCTTCGAAGGCGTAAGCCGGCAGATTTACAGTCTGCTCCCGTTGACCGCTTGGGTACCCCTCCGCGAAAACGAGCCGCGTATTCTGATTTCGGGGCGTGCTGGTGTCAATGCGTTTTTGGCGCAATATTTGCACTACGCTGGATGGGACCTCGGTCGAGCTTCCCACCCGAGACGCTCGCTTCTGCCAAGGCTCGGCTCAGGCGCTCATCCACATACCGCCAGCCCCCCGGTTTGAGGTCCCGGGGCAGCTCGATAGGGCCATAGCGCAAGCGTAGCAGGCGGCTCACCTCGTGGCCAACCGCCTCCCAGAGGCGGCGCACTTCGCGATTGCGCCCCTCGTGGAGCACCACCCGGTAGACTGCATTGCGGACGTCGTCGGCCCACGGCACAGCTTGCGGTGAACAAGGCTCGATACGGTCGAACGAGGCCGGACCATCGTCCAGCTCCACCCCTCGCAGCAGCCGCCGTACTGTCTCCGGCCGCGGCCGACCCCTGACCCGGACGAGGTATTCGCGCTCGATCCGGCTGGACGGGTGCATCAGCCGGTGCGCCAGCTCCCCGTCAGTGGTAAAGAGCAGCAGCCCCGCCGTATTGACGTCCAGGCGCCCAACCACGATCCACCGGCCGTGCGGCGGAATCGGCAGGCGGTCGAAGACCTTGGGCCGGCCCTGGGGATCACGCCGGGTGGTCACCTCGCCGACCGGCTTGTAGTAGAGGAGTGCCTGCCCGGGCCCCGCCTGCGCAAGCTCAAGGTCGAGCCGGCGGCCGTCGAGGCGAATGTCCTCCCCGGCGCTGGCCCGATCACCGAGCTGCGCGAGGCGCCCGCCCACCGTGAGCCGCCCCTCGCGGATCCACTGCTCCACCTGGCGCCGAGAGCCGACCCCGGCGGAGGCGAGTAGTCTTTGCAGGCGGATCATGGGTGCGGCCGGGTCCAGGAGAAGGGGCTGCTCATGATAACCCGCGGATATCAGGAGATAGCCGACCATTGTTTGTGGCACCGACCCATGCGAGGGTAGAAGAGATCCCTGGCAGGAGGATATCCCGTGATTTACGACAGCATCCTCGACACGATCGGCGGCACACCCATCGTGCGCATCGGACGGCTCGCTCCGAGCACCGTGACGATGTACGTCAAGTGCGAGTTCTTCAATCCGCTCGGCTCGGTCAAGGATCGCCTCGCAATCGCGGTCATCGAGGATGCCGAGCAGAAAGGCACGCTCAAGCCCGGACAGACGGTCGTCGAGGCCACCTCGGGCAACACCGGAATCGCGCTCGCGATGGTCTGCGCGGCCAAGGGGTACCCTTTCGTCGCGGTGATGACCGAGAGCTTCTCGGTCGAGCGGCGCAAGATCATGCGCCTGCTCGGCGCACGGGTGATGCTGACCCCGGCGGCGGAACGGGGCACAGGCATGGTCCGCAAGGCCGAGGAGCTCGCCCGCAAGCACGGCTGGTTCCTCCCTCGACAGTTCGAAAACCCGGCCAATCCGGCCTATCACCGCAGCACCACCGGGCCTGAGATTCTCAAAGACTTCGCCGGAGCCCGACTCGACTATTTCGTCAGCGGCTGGGGCACGGGCGGCACCCTGACCGGCGCGGGCCAGATGATCCGCCTCGCTCGGCCGGAAGTGCGGATCATCGCCAGCGAGCCCGCCGCCGCGGCGTTGCTCTCGGGTCAGGCCTTCTCACCCCACAAGATCCAGGGGTGGACCCCGGACTTCATTCCCGAGGTGCTCGACCGCAAGGTCGCCCACCGCATCGTAACCGTGACGGACCAGGAGGCGATCGAGTCGGCCCGTGCGCTGGGACGCAGCGAAGGCATATTCTGCGGCATCTCCTCGGGCGGAACGTTCGCGGCAGCCCTCAAGGTCGCCGCCGAGGCCGAGGCAGGCTCCGTCATCCTCGCCATGCTGCCGGACACGGGCGAGCGCTACCTGTCCACACCGCTGTTCGAAGGCATTGCCGAAGGCAGCGACCCGGAGCCCTGAGACACACCGCAATGATGGCCACACCCGCCCCGCAGACCGAGCACGACGAACCGGATGCCCGGCGCTTCGTGAAACTTCCGGATCCCTTCCCTATGTGGCGGGGCGGAGCACTGCACGGGGCGCAGATTGCATACGAGACCTGGGGCAAGCTCACCCGGGCCCGGGACAACGCATTGCTGCTCTTTACCGGTCTTTCGCCGTCGGCCCATGCGGCCTCCTCGGCCCAGGACCCGAGGAACGGCTGGTGGCAGCGCATGATCGGGCCGGGAGCCGCCATCGACACCGATCGATACTTCGTCATCTGCGTCAACTCCCTCGGCAGCTGCTTCGGCTCGACGGGTCCGGCGTCCATCAATCCGGCAACCGGGGTCCCCTACCGCCTGCAGTTCCCGGATCTGTCGGTCGAGGACATCGCCCGCGCCGGCCACGAGGTGGTGCGCTCATTCGGCATCCTGCGCCTGGATACCGTGATGGGTCCCTCGCTCGGCGGTATGGTGGTGCTGGCGTATGCGGCCCTATTCCCGGGTGCCGCCCGCCGCCTGGTGAGCATCTCCGGAACGGCGGCCGCTTCGCCGTTTGCGATCGCGCTGCGATCCGTCCAGCGCGATGCGATCACTTCCGATCCCGACTGGCGCAACGGCCAGTACAGCGCCGATCGGCCGCCGATCAGCGGCATGCGCCTCGCGCGCAAGCTCGGTACCCTCACCTATCGCTCGGCCGCCGAATGGCAACAGCGTTTCGATCGCCAGCCCATCCGCGCCGACCTCCGGGGCGACTCACCGTTCACCTCGGAATTCGCCGTCCAGGGCTACCTTACGGCGCAGGCCAACCGCTTCGTGAGCGGCTTCGACGCCAACTGTTACCTGTACCTGTCCCGAGCGATCGACCGTTTCGATCTGGCCGCCCACGGTGAGCCCGAGGCGGTGCTGCGCAAGGCGAACCTGCAGCGCGCCCTGGTGATCGGCGTCGAATCGGACCTGCTGTTTCCGATCGACGAGCAGCGCTCGCTCGCCCGGGCGCTCGAGGCTGCGGGGACCGCGACCCGTCTCGCCCCGCTGCCCTGCATCGAAGGCCATGACGCGTTCCTCATCGACATCGAACGCTTCGGGCGCGAGATTGGGGCGTTTCTCTCAAACCAGGAAGCGCTCCCCCGGCGGCGGCAGCTGGATTCCGACACGAATCGCCGCTGACTGCGCAGCGGGCGAAGGGCCGGGCCCGGGCCCGCGGCAAAGGTATGGGGTCTTGCGCAAATCGCCGGGAGCGATTTGCGCCGATCAAGATAAGTTCAATCGCGCCGTGGGCCGGGCGGAACGGAGGCATAATCTCTGCAAGAAGCAACCCCAAACCGATCACCGCCCAGAGAAGCTACGTGGAACGTCGGCTGCATACCCGGCATCGTGCCCGAACCACCGTCTATGTCAGCATTCCCGGCGGCTGCCGCAGGCTCTGCAGAGCGATCAACCTCAGCGCGTCCGGCGTTTTCATCGAAACCAACAATCTGGGCCTGCGCAAAGGCCAACAGGTGGTGCTGTCCTTTGCAATCAACCTGGGCGCCATCACCAAGCTGCATCGGCGCACCGCCGTCGTGGCGCACGTCTCGCGCGGCGGCACGGGCCTGATGATGGAAACCTACAGCACCGTCGCTCGGGCGTTGTAGGCCTGCTCAGCAGGCGCTGCGCGCGGTGAGTCCTCCTCCGAGGACGATTCCTCATCATTATTCCCCCCGCCGGCTGCGAGTACCCGCATTCGGGCGGCTCCCCGGTGGTGAGCACGAAGGGGGGCCAGGCGCACGCAGATCGCGGACCGCCCGCCGCGGCTTCGGCCCGGGTCCCGCCCGCACTCGGCCAACGTCTGACAGCCGCCGATCAAACCCCTCCTCGGGTGAACCGGACGCTCAACGAGCCTCCCCGGGGCAGCGGCAGTCGCGATTCGCGCCGCGGGAGCTGCCCTACAGGAGCGCAAGCACGGCGATCGGGCTCGGCGCCCCTCGGCGTGAGGGGGCCATTGCCGGCGAGCCTCGCGTCCGCGTCCGAAAATGGCTGGTTCCGGGTGCATGCGCGGCGTAAGGTCATGCTCATGGACAGCGGCTTGCCATTTGACCTGTCGGTGCTGGAACGGGCGCGCCTCAGCCGCGATTCACGCTTTGACGGCAAGTTCTTCATCGCAGTCACCTCGACCGGCATCTATTGCCGGCCCGTCTGCCCGGCCGCCCCGAGCGCCACGACCGGCCACACCCGCTATTTCGCCAGCGCCGCCGCGGCGCACGAGGCGGGCTTTCGGCCCTGCCTGCGCTGCAGGCCCGAAGCCGCTCCCGGGACCCCGGCATGGACCGGCACTTCGGCGGTGGTACGGCGCGCGTTGCGGCTGATCGAGGACGGGGCGCTCGATGAGCAGACGGTGAGCGAATTCGCCGCGCATCTGGGACTCGGACCTCGGCATCTTGACCGGCTGTTCGCCCAACACGTGGGAGCGTCACCGCTGGCCATCGCGCAGACGCGGCGGCTGCACTTCGCCAAGCGGCTGATCGACGAGAGCGATCTGCCGATGACCGAAGTCGCGCTGGCGGCCGGATTCGGCAGCCTGCGCCGATTCAACGACGTGCTCCGCAAGACCTATGGAATGCCGCCGCGCGAGCTTCGCAAGCGGCGTGACGAGCAGCCCACTGGCGGTGCGGCCGGCGAGGTGCGTCTCACCCTCGCCTATCGAGCGCCCTACGATTGGGACCACCTGCGGGAGTTCCTCGGCCAGCGCGCGATTGCCGGCGTGGAGAAGGTCGATGCGCTCAGTTACACACGCCTCATCCGCACGGCCGACGGTCATGCCGAGATCGGCATTCGGCCGCTCCCCGGGCGCAGTGCGCTCGAGCTGCGCGTACACGGCGCGCCGGCGGGCGCGCTGTTCCAGATCGCCTCGGCCGCCCGCCGTGTCTTCGACCTGTCGGGCGACCCGGACAGGGTCGCGCAGACCCTGGGCGCCGACCGGCTGCTGCGCCCTCTGGTCGAACGGCGTCCGGGACTGCGCATCCCCGGGGCATGGGACCCGTTCGAGTGCGCGGTGCGCGCCGTGTTGGGCCAACAGATCACGGTTGCGGCGGCGCGCACCCTGGCGGCGCGACTGGTGCAGCGGCTCGGCCGGCCCGCGGCAGGCACGCAAGGCCTGACCCACCTCTTCCCCGCGCCGCAGGCGCTCGCGGCCGGGAATCTCGACGGCCTGGGCCTCACCGGCGCCCGGATCCGCGCGCTCAAGGCGCTGGCAGGCGCGGTCGCCGAGGGCCGGATCGCCTTTGACCGCCCCGCAGGCGCGGTGATGGAGAGCCTCAAGGGGCTGCCGGGCTTCGGAGAGTGGACGGCACAGTACATCGCGCTGCGCTCGCTCGGGGAACCGGATGCGCTGCCGGGCGCCGATTTGGTGCTGCGGCGCATGGCCGGCAACGGAAAGGGCCCGTTGTCGACGAAGGAGATGGAACGGCGGGCCGATCTCTGGCGCCCGTGGCGCAGCTACGCGGTGATGCATTTGTGGTGCGCGGCCGGCGAGCCGCGGGCGCAAGAGGCGGCTACGCCGCGCAGCGCCTGCGGCGCATCTTGCGCGAAAGACGCTGCGCGGGTTCGGAAGCACAAGTCATGACACCATCGGCGATGACGTACTGGTACGAGATCGACTCACCCGTCGGCAAGCTGCTGCTTGCCGGGGACGGCCTGCATCTGACGCGCCTTTGTTTCCAGTCGGGACTGCATCCGATGCGCCCGGATGCCGATTGGGCGACCTCGAGGGAACCGTTCGAGACGGCGATCGCGCAACTGCGCGAGTACTTCCAGGGCCGGCGCCGCAGATTCGAATTGCCGCTCGCGCCCGCCGGCACCGACTTCCAGCGGCGAGTCTGGCGCGCCCTCGCCGCCATCCCCTACGGCAAGACGATGAGCTACGGCGAATTGGCGCATCGCATCGGCAATCCGCGCGCCTCGCGCGCGGTAGGGCTCGCGAACGGCGCCAATCCCTTGCCGATCATCGTGCCCTGCCACCGCGTGATCGGGGCGAATGGCTCGCTCACCGGCTTCGGCGGTGGCCTGCCGATCAAGCGGGCTTTGCTTGCGCTCGAGAACGCGCTGCCCGGCACGAGAGAGGATCATTCCGGGCAAGGGACGCTCTGGGCATAGTGCGTGTTCCGCACCGGCGTTCGCCGGATCGCGCCGGTTATTCGCCTGGATCCCCCACGGCGCAGCTCGCGCGGACTCGGCATCGAGGGCACGCGCTTCGAGGACATTCCCGACAGCTGGCGCCGTCCCCTGTGCGGCGTGGGCAAGGAAGATTTCGAGCTCACGGGATGAATGACACCCGCCGATCCGGCGCGGGTGGCGCTCATGTTGCGGCGCTGAGCAGGAACGCGCCGGACCCTTGCACCGGGCCCGGCGCCTCCGGATCAGTCCGAAAGAGGCGGTCCGCCCGCCTTCTTCAACTGCCGATCGATTTTCGGAACGCTCGCATTTTGCAGGTGTTCCCACTTCGCGAGCGTCGCCTTCAATTCCCGCGACAAGATCGCGTAGCCGCGCACCGCATCCGGGCTGGGGGCGGCATCGGCTCCGTCGACCGCCCGCTCGAGGCGAACCAGGGCCTGTGACAGCATCGCGAGACTCTGGAGGTTGCGCGGAGGAGGGCTTCCGAAGCCCCGATGATGCGCCGGGAACGGCTGCTCCCCGCAGAGGTGACGCGCCCGCGCATACAGCGCAGCGAGCGCGCCACGCTCCGCGCCCCCCTGCTTCATCCGGCTATCGAGGGCATCGAGCAGCTTCACCGCCTGGGACTCGGCCTGAGAGGCGTGGAACTCTGCGCCCTCGACCTTGCGCGCCAGATGGAACTGGCTCATCAAGGCGGCCTGCGACACTTTGACGCGCGGGTCCGGTTTCACAATGAGCCGCTGGCGATAGGTTCTTCCGTCCACGGTCAGCTCGACCGTGTAAAGGCCGGGAGGCGCCCACACGCCGGGCTGCTCGGGCCCCTTGGCACCCGCCGCGACGGGCTTGGCGTAGTGCAGATCCCACACCAGGCGGTGCATGCCCGGCGTCGTCGAGGGGATCGCCGGCGGTGCCACCCACTCCGGCGCATATTTGAGTGTGGCCGGGTTGGGCGGGGGCACGTAGTCGGCGCTGCTGTAGCGGCGCACAACTGCGTTGCGCGCATTCAGGATGCTCACCGTGACGGGTCCCTTGACGTCCCGAGGCAGCACATAATCGATATATGCTCCGTTTGGCGGATTGGCCGCCGTCGGCTCGGACTTCGGCAACGGCGTGCCGGTGAATCCGGCGGGTCGCAGCCTGAAGGCGGACGCGGGCTTGAACAGCATGACGGAGCCGGGGCGCACGGCGCTCATCTGCCGCAGCGCGGTGATGTCATCCATGATCCAGACGCTCCGCCCGTGCGTAGCGAGCACCAGATCGTCGTCGCGGATCTTGATGTCGCGCACCGATGAGATGGGCAGGTTCTGCTGCAGCGACTGCCAGTGCGCCCCGTCGTCGAACGACACGAACACTCCGTACTCGGTGCCCGCGTAGAGCAGGCCGGGCTTAACCGGGTCTTCTCGCACCACGTTGACGAAATCGTGGCGCGGGATGCCGTTGGTGATCAGAGTCCAGCTCCTGCCGTCATTGCGCGTCACGTAGACGTACGGCGTCTCGTCATCCAGGCGGTGCCGATCGATCGCCAGGTAGGCCGTACCGCGATGGAAGTGCGACAGCTCGATGCACGCCACCTTCGACCAGGGCGTCAACGCCTTGGGCGTGACATTGATCCAGTGCGCCCCGCCATCCTCGGTACGCCACACCAGGCCGTCGTCCGTGCCCACCCAGATCGCCTTGTCGGTGAACGGCGAGGGCGCGATCGAATAGATCACCCCGCGGCGCGGGCCGACATCGATGGTGTCGGCCGCGGTCACCGGCCCGAGATTCGGCGGCACGCCGGGATTCTTGCGGCTCAAGTCCGGACTGATCCGACGCCAGCGCAGCCCGCCGTCGTCGGTGCTGAACAGATATTGATTGGCGAAATACAGCGTCTTGTGATCGTACGGCGAGAACACCAGCGGCAGCGTCCAGGCGCTGCGGTAGTGAGCGTTTGGATAGGCCAGTGTCGGGTCGACGTCACGCACCTGTCCAGTGCGCACGTTGAGCTTCAACACGGTGGTGGTGTTGCCCGTGCCATCGCCGTAGATGATATTGGGGTTCTTGGGATCAGGGACGACGTAGCCGTTCTCCCCGCCGGGAGTGATCTCGCGGAACTGCTCCATCGTGATGCCGTCGGAGCCGATGGTGCGGCTCGGCAACGCAAAGGCCCCCGAGTCCTGCTGCGTGCCGTACACCCGGAACGGGAAGCGGTCGTCGGTGCTGATGTGATAGACCTGCGCGGTCGGCTGGTTGTACCAACTGCTCCAGGTCTTGCCGCCGTCGAGCGTGACCTGCACGCCCTGGTCGCTGCCGAGGATCATGCGGTTGGTGTCGGTCGGATCGATCCACAGCTGGTGGAAATCATCGCCGGTCGGATCGCCTTTGAGCGCGATGAAGTGCTTTCCGCCATCATCGGATCTCAGCACGATGGTGTTCATCACGTATACCCGGTTGGCGTTACTCGGGTCGACGGTGAGCGCGCAGAAGTACCAGCAACGGCGGAAGATCCGCCAGTCCCGCGAGACGTGCCGCCAGTGAACGCCGCCGTCATCCGAGCGGTACAGCCCGCCTGTCCTCCAGGTGCCGGCGACGAGCGCATAGACCCGGTCGGGGCGTGTCGGCGCGACCGCGATGCCGATCCGTCCCGGATGGGCGGGGAAGCCGTTGCCGAGGATGTGTGTCCAATGGCTGCCGCCGTCGTGGGACACGTACAGTCCGCTGTCCGGCCCGTCGGAGGGCGGGTAGACGCTCCAGGGCGGACGCCGTGTCTGCCACATGGCGGCGTAGATCGTGTTTGGATCGCCGGGCTTGAACGCCAGATCCGCCGCGCCGGTGTTGGGGTTCAGATAAAGCACCTTGGTCCAGTGCCGCCCGCCGTCGAGCGTGCGGAACACGCCGCGCTCTGCGTTGGGACCGTAAGGGTGGCCCAGCGCGGCGACGAACACCCGCTCGGGGTTCTGGGGATCGACGATGATGCTCGCGATCTGGCGGGTATCGGTGAGACCGATGTGCTGCCAATGGGCGCCGCCGTCGCTCGACTCGTACATGCCATCGCCTTGGGCGATGTCCGAGCGCATATCGGCCTCGCCGGTGCCGACGTAGATCGTGCTCGGCCGCGAGGGCGCGATGGCGATCGCGCCGATCGAGCCCACCGGCTCGTGATCGAAGAGCGGCCGCCATGTCCGGCCGGCATCCCCGGTTTCCCACACGCCGCCGTCGACGGCGCCGAAGTAGAAATGTCGGCTGTCACCGGGAATGCCCGTCACCGCGAGGGCGCGCCCGCCGCGGAACGGACCGATCAGTCGCCATCGCAGCGCCTGGTAGTCCGCGGGGCTCACCGCGGCGGGCGCGATCGAGGCGGCAGGCGCGAGCGCATGAGAAACGGCCGGGGAAGAATCGGCCTGAGCCATCAAGGCAGCGGCCGTTCCGAGGACGAGCAATGCAGCAGCAGCGTATCGCACCGGAAGCCTCCCACGAGGTACGGACAAGGTCGGGAACGCCGCGCGCAAGCGTTCGAGCCACACCCGGACACCTGCCGCGACAAACGGTTGAATCTAACGGGTGGCCGGACTTTTTGCTCGTCCCGCGCCGTTCCCGCACGGCGAGCCGAGCCCCTGCCGCGATGAGTCGTTGCCCGGCAGGGGCGCACCGCGCCGGCCGCCCCGGCGACCGCGCCGCCACCCCCGCGCCGCGTGGCCAAGGATATCAATGCCGGCTATACTTCACGAAATTTCCGGGAATGCCCATGCCGACTGGAGCCCTGGTGACCCACCGCGGCGGCTGTCACTGCGGCCGTGTACGCTTCGAAGTGCTGGCCCCGGCGCGGAGCCGCGCGTTGGAGTGCAATTGCTCGATCTGCAGCAAAGGGGGCCTGCTGCACCTGATCGTGCGGGCCGAGCACTTCAAGCTGCTCTCGGGCCGGGAGGCGCTCACGACCTATACCTTCAACACCGGCGCCGCGAAGCATCTGTTCTGCTCGGTGTGCGGCGTCAAGTCGTTCTACGTGCCGCGGTCCCACCCGGACGGCTACAGCGTCAACGTCCGCTGCCTGGATCCTGGGACGATCGAGGCGGTGACGGTCACGCCGTTCAACGGGCTGGAGTGGGAGAAGGGCTACCACGAGGGGCGTGGGCAGTTCGACCACTGAGTGCTCTTGCCGCCGGCCGCGGCCGGCGGAATCAGCGCCGCCTTGCCCGGCATGAGACCTGTGTCCGGGCTTGAATTGCACCGCAGCCCGGGCGCACCGTGGACATCGCTGCGCTGAGATGGCGTACCGCATGACGGCCCCTCTGCCGGGGCGGCACGGAATGGCGAGCCTCTGGATCGCCTGCCAACCGGACAGCACGCCGGCTCGCAGCGCCATCGGCAGTCTGGGCGCGCAGCGTGCGGGAATAATCGAGGTTCCGCCCGGGGTACCCGCTGAACGCCGGCGCGGAGCGAGGAACGATGCGCCTCAGACGCCGACTGCAACGATCCGCACGCCTTCACGGCCGCAGAGCGCAGGCGCAGTTCGGCGCATCGAGGTCAGCGCACCGGGGTGAACGAGAACTTCTGCCCGGCCACCGCGGCCTGGTACATCAGGCCGCCCTTGGCGATCGTGAACACGGCCACCCCGTTTTGGTAGCGGCCGGCCGCAATCGCATGCGACTCGGTGCCGCTCGCTCCCGCCTCCGTACCGGCGGTGCCCGCGCTCGCCGAGGCGGAGGCCGTGAGCGCCACGGCGCTGACATCCGCGCTCAACGAGAAATTGCCGGACTCGAAGCGCTCGAGCGCAGCCTGATCGCGGAAGAACACCATCTCGCTGTAGGCTTGGCCGCCGAACTGGAAGCCGAAACTCACCTGAGTCATCGAGGTATTGCCGATGTAGCGGCCCTGCCGGTAGACCCGGCCCTCGCCATGCGCCGCTCCGACGACGAAACCGCCTTTGCCGATCGTCGGGAAGACGGCATAGCCGTAGCTGGTTTTGAAAAACTCCGCGGCCGGGCCCGCATGTCTGAACAAGGCGATCGTGTCCGTGTACCGATCGGCGAGCGCCACCGGGGCGACCAGTGCAAGCCCGAGGCATGCGAGGCTTCGCCAGTTGATTGCTTTCATGGAACGGCCCTGCAGTGAAACAAGGCGTCATTATCCCGCAACCGGCACGCGCCCGCTTGGCGGCGCCGGGCCGCCTCGGGTGCGGCTCGGGCACCGCCGCCGCCGGCTTCGGCTTGCGCAAGCGGCTGCACCGCGGAGGCGGCATGAGGTCCGCTGCGCCGCGCGCTGCTAGACTGCCGCCCTTAACACGCTGCATTCGAGGAGAGACTCCGATGAAACTCGCCGTGGTCACCGGCGCGGCTCAGGGCCTCGGCCTGCGCACGAGCGCCCTTCTTGCGCGACGCGGCTTTCGATTGCTGCTGCTCGATCGGCAGGATCCGGCAGCGGCGCTGGCGCAGTTGCGCGCCGAAGGCGCGAGGGCGCAAGCTCTCTGCGGCGACGTTGCCTCGGAAGCGTTCGCACAAGTGGTCGCCTCCTGGGTCGAAGCCCATGACGGCCCGGCCGAGGTGCTCGTGAACAACGCCGGCGTCAGTCTGATTCGTCCGGCCGAACAGACGACCGCGGCCGATTGGCGGCGCGTGCTCGACGTGAACCTGCTCGGGCCGTTTTTGCTGTCGCAGGCGCTCGGGCTGCAGATGCTCGAACGCCGCCGCGGCAGCATTGTCAACGTCGCGTCGATTGCGGGGCTCGCCGGCATCGGTCACCGCAGCGCTTACAATGCCTCCAAACATGGCCTGATCGGACTCACCCGGACGCTCGCGGCGGAATGGGGCGGGCGCGGGGTACGGGTCAACGCCGTCTGTCCCGGCTGGATCAAGACCGAGATGGATGCGAGCGACCAGGGCAGCGGCGCATACACCGACGCCGATATCATCAATCGCATCCCCATGGGCCGCTTTGCCCGTCCAGAGGACGTGGCGGAGGCGATCGCGTTTCTCGCCGACGGCGAGCGCAGCGCATTCGTGAACGGCATCAGCCTGCCCGTCGATGGCGGGTGGATTGCCGATGCGGGCTGGGAAAGCTTGCGATTGAAGACGCGCGAGTAAGGCCAGGCTCCCGAGACATCCCGCGCCTCGTGGACTTCGGGAGCCTCGAGGGCGAGTGCTCCGCCGCGCGCACAGCGCCGTCGGGCGGCACCGTCAGCCGTTGGCGGCTGCGCGGGGGCCGCCCCGGCAGGCGAGGCGCGTGCGTCGCCGCCCCCACGGGCCGCGGGCCTTCCCCGCTGCCTTCACAGCCGGGCGGTCAACGGAATGCGCCGTTCACGACCTCGAGGATGACACCGGTGGCGATGGCCGCCAGCACCGCTCTGTTATCGACACGGACCCAGCAGAACCCCGGCGGCGGCGGCGCCAGATGGTACATGGCCCAATCGGGAACGATGTACTGGCGGGCCCGGTACGCGATGGGCAAACGGTCGCCCCGTACCCAGATGCGATAGTAGTAGCCCGGCGGCGGCCGGTATCTGTCCGCATCGAAGCGCTCCCAGCCTCGGTACTCGCCACGGTCGTCGCGACGGCGGCGGTCATCGCCACGATGCCAGCGGCCGCGGTCGCGGTCGCGGCGGTGATGGTCCTCGTGACGCCACTCGTGATGATCGCCCTCCCGCCCGTGCCTCGCCCAAGCGGGCGGATCGGCGAGCGCCAGCGAGCTCGCCAGCAGCGACAGGGTCAGGGCCGCGATGATCGTGCGCTTCATGAGGGTCCTCCCATCGTACGGCTTCGAGCCGCGGGGTAAAGCTTCTCGCGAGTCACCTGACCGCCAGCTGAACGGGTTCTCGGCCAGGTCCCTGCGCAGCGATTCCCTACAATTCCTCACGCCCGCGCCGCCGGCCGATCCGTCCCCATCCGCCGATGCAGGACGAGGCCGTGCGATTGCGGCAGAGTCGTGAAGCCGCACCGGGCTCCCGCTCGCCCGCGTCCGGCGGACGCAGCGGCTCTACCGACCGGCCGATTGGGGGTACTGATCGCGCTTCTGCCAGACATAGATCGGCAGGCCGGCCAGCATCACCAGCGTACCCCAGTAAAGCGAGTCCCTGCCGGTGCCCGCGGCGGCCCAGAGCGCGAACAGAAAGGCCAGGGATCCCAGCAGGGCATTGCGGGCGTGCCGTTTCACACCGCGGCTGAGCAGCACTTCCGCCAGGGAGCACAACATGTAGGGCACCAGCGTGAAGAATGTCGCGATCAGGATGATGACCTTGAACATGCCCACCAGTCCGTGGCTGTAGTTCATCAGGATGAGGAGCGTAGCGATGAGGCTGGAGAACACCAGGCCCAAGGCCGGCGTGCCGCGGGCGAGCTCCCGGGCAAAGACTCTCGGGAACAGACCGTCCGCCGCCACCGCCCGGGGAAACTGTCCTGCCATCAGGATCCAGCCGTTGAGCGCGCCGAAGCAGGAGATGACGGCGGCGAGCGCGATGAGATCGCCGGCCCAGCCGCCCCACAGGATCTTCGCCGCGTCGGCGAACGGCGCATTGGAATGCGCCAGCGAAGCGGCCGGGGTCACGCCCATCACCGCCATGGTGCACAGGATATAGAAAGCGGCCGCGATACCGGTGCCGAGCAGGGTCGCGCGGGGAATGGTCTTGTGCGGATCTTTCACCCGGTCGGCCGGAACCGTCGCGCACTCCAGGCCCACGAATGCCCACATCGTGAGCGCCGCGCTCGAATTGAGGGCCGCCAGCGGCGATCGGCCCCCGTGTCCCGAGGCGAGCATGTCGGGGTTGAAGTAGAAGATACCGAACACGGCGAGCGCCAGGAGCGGGGAGAGCTTCAAAACCACCGTGACAAGCTGCACCCGCCCGGCCGCGCGCACGCCCCAGATGTTGACTCCGGTCAGCAGCCAGCTGGCCCCGAGCGCGGCGCCTGCGCCGGCAAGCGGGCGGACTCCAAGCGCGGGCACGAGAACTGTCATGTAACTCGCAAACGCCACGGCGATGGCCGCGATGGAGGCCGCGATGCTGATCCAATACATCCAGGCGATGAGAAAGCCCGCGAAATCGCCGAAGACCTCGCGCGGGTAGGCATAGGGACCGCCCGCCCGGGGGGTGCGCCGCGACAAGCTGCTGAACACCCAGGCCAGCAGCAGCGCGCCGGCGGTGCTGAACAGCCAGCCCCAAAGGCTGTAGATGCCGTACATTGCGAGCGAGGCGGGCAGCAGAAACACGCCGGAGCCGACCATGTTGCCGATCACCATGGAAGTGGTGGTGGCGAGGCCGAGACTGCGGCGGGGTTCGGCACCGGTTTGCATGAGCGGCTTTTTCTGGTGTTCCGGCGGTTTCGGAGCGCGTACACTACCTGATATCCTCGCCCGTGAGTACGGTGCAAACGCGGAGCTCCCATGCCCGGACCGCCGGTCGGTGTGCTCATTGCCGTGACGAGACAGGTGAGTCCGGCCATGGAACGTTGCGAGCTGACTCACCTGCAGCGGGTGCCCATCGACATCGGCCGGGCGAGAAAGCAGCACGGCGCTTACGAGCAGGTGCTGCGCGCGCTCGGCTGCCGCGTCGAAGCCCTTCCCGAGGAGCCGGAGCTTCCCGACTCGGTGTTCGTTGAAGACACCGCCATCGTCCTCGATGAGCTTGCGGTCATCACCAGGCCCGGGGCCGTATCGCGCAGAGCGGAAACATCTTCAGTCGCCCGTGCGCTGGCCAGATACCGCAAGCTCGTTCGCATCGAAGCCCCCGGAACACTGGACGGCGGCGATGTGTTGCGCGTGGGCCGCGCGCTGTACGTCGGGGTCTCGGGCCGCAGCAATCGCGGCGCCATCGAACAGCTGAGCGCCCTGCTGCCACCCCTGGGCTACCGCGTGCAGCCCGTGGCGGTGCACGGCTGCCTGCACCTCAAGACCGCGGTCACGCGGATCACCGACGAGGCGCTGCTGATCAACCCCCGGTGGGTAGACCGCAGGAGCTTCGCCGGCATGCACTTCATCGAGGTGGATGAAGCGGAGCCCTTCGGCGCCAACGCCCTCGCGATCGGCAACCGCGCAATCTACCCCGCTTCCCATCCCCGCACCGCGGAGCGTCTGCGAAGGTATGGGATCCGTGTGCACGCCCTCGACATGTCGGAAACGGAAAAAGCGGAAGGCGGTGTCAGCTGCTGCAGCCTGGTGTTTGCAGCGTAGCCGGCATCTGAGACGACAAGGCGCCGGCGCGACCGGCGCCGTGCATGCGATCTGCACCCTGCGCGCAGGGTGCGCGGCGACGCTTTCGCCGCGCGAGTTCTACAGCAGACATCTCGCTCGGGGAGCTCGAAGCGCTCGCCGGCGGACCTGCGCGGCGGGCATCCCGCGCCTTTTCGTGTGCCACAGCGGCGGGCGAAGCCTCCCCGCCCGTGCAATCGCGTTGCGCGAGGGTGTCGTTTCCGCGGCGCATCTGGAGGATGGCCCGCACTCCGGGCGGCCGAGGGGGAACCCGCCTTCAAGGTCGCGCCGGCCGGAACAGCGCCGCTCAATCGAGACTGAACAGGCTCGCCAGGTCGTAGCGGGAATAGGCACGGAAGGCAATCAGCGTTTCGGTGCGCGTCACGCCCTCGATGCCGCGAATACGCTGCGCCACCAGCTCCGCGAGCGCCTCGTTTTCCTTCACGCGCACCATGGCGACCAGATCGAAATTTCCGGCCACCGAGTAGACCTCGGATATGCCACGCATTTCGCTCAAGGCCTCGGCCGCCGAAACGGTGCGTGACGGCTCGACATTGATCAGGATCATCGCGGTTACCAAAGCTCGATCGGATGCTGCGATCCGCCTCCGGGATTTCGGCAGCTCACTGCGCGCGACCACGCGCGCTCCATGATGCCGCCGGACAGCTGCGATTGTACCGGGCGGCGCCGCTGGCGGGCAACCGGCATGCAATTCCCCGGGGCGACAGGCGGCCGCCCGCCGTGCGCAGCATTCGCCGCGGGACGATTCGCATGACACGAGCCGGCGGTTACTGTTAGTCTTCGGTCACACTCATATCAACACGGAGTCGAATCCGCCATGTCAGAAAAGCCGCGCACGATCTCCAGACGGCACATGTTGTGTTCAGCGCTGACACTGGCCGCAGTCCCGGCCGCGCTCGCCGCGCAAACCGGCTCGGGTGCAGCCTCGCTCTGGGGCTTTTACGAGTCGATGCTCAAGCGAGCCAAGTACATCGACCTCACTCACGCGCTCGCGCCCGGAGGTCCGCTCGGCGAGGGCTTCAAGGACTTCACCGTGGGCGCGGCGGTGGCCGGCGTCAGCGTGCCGGGACTCGTGCGCAAGGGCGAGCCATTTACCTACGCGACCGTAGGCGCGGCGATCACGGCCTACGATCTGCCGATGGACCACATCGGCACGCAGTACGGGCCGCCGGCGCACATGAACGATCACGGCGCGACCATCAGCGACATCCCGCCGACCGTCTCGCTGCGTCCTCTGGTGGTGATCGATTGTGCGGCGCAGGTGCGGGCCGATCCCGGCTACCAGGCCAAGGTGAGCGACGTGGAATCGTGGGAGCGCCGTCACGGGCGAATCCCCGCCGGTTCGGTGGTGATGTTCCGCTCCGACTGGTACAAGCAGTGGCATCACCCGCAGCGCTTCACCCGCCAGCCCTTTCCCGGGGTGGAGCTGGCGGCCCTGAAGTTTCTGCATCTGAAGCGGCACATCCTGATGCACGGGCACGAGCCGCTGGACACCGACAATACGGCGCCGAAATTTCTCGGGGAGAGCTGGCTGCTGAAGCACAACTTCGCCCAAGCCGAAGGCATCGCAAATCTCGACCAGGTTCCCGAAAGCGGCGCACTCATCACCATTGGTTTTGCGAAATTCGCCGGTGGAACCGGCGGGTTTGCCCGCTACGTCGCCATCGCTCCACCGCAGTGGCCGCTCGGGGTGACGCTTGCCGAGGAACCGGGCGCGCCGCTGCCGACCCACCAGCACCGTCTTCGGCGCGGGCCGGACGGGGTGCTCAGTTGAGCGCCGGCACCAGACCGGGTCAGCGAGCGCACAGCCGCTCGAGCACCTGAGCCAGCCGGTCGATTTCCGCATGGGTGTTGTAGTGCGCAAGCGAAACGCGCACCGCGCCTGTATCGGCCGCCAGCCCCAGGCGCTGCATCAGCCGCGGCGCATACATGTGCCCGTCTCGGATTCCGATATCGGCCTGCGCTGCCGCCGCCACGATCTGCGCCGGCGAGCGGCCCGGAAGGGTGAAGCACACGGTAGGGACACGATCGTGAACCCGCCCGGGATCCGCGATCCCATAGATCCGCGCGCCGAGCGGCTTCAGCCGCTCGAGCAGCGCCGCAGACAGGGTGCGCTCATAGGCCTGGATGCCGAGCATCGCCTCCCGGCAATCCCTGCGCAGAGTCTCAGGATCGACATCGCCGTCACTCCCGCCGATCCGGCGGCCGACCGAAGCGAGGTAATCGACAGCGGCGGCCATGCCGGCGACGTTCTCGTAAATGAACGTGCCGGCTTCGAGCTTTCCCGGCGGCTCGTCCGGGATGAACTGCTCGCGAAACGTCGGCAATGCGCGCAGTGCCGCATGCCGACCCCACAGAAAACCCATGTGCGGTGAGAAGATCTTGTAGCCCGAACAGACCAGGTAATCGCAGCCGAGCGCCTGCACGTCGATCGGACCATGCGGCCCATAATGAACGGCGTCGACGAACAGTTCCCCGCCAGCCGCGTGCGTCAGGGCGGAGACGCTGCGGACGTCGACGATGCTGCCGATGGCATTGGAAGCGAGCGTGCATGCCACCAGGCGGGTACGCGCTCCGAGCAGCGGTTGCAGGTCGTCCGTATACAGCCGGCCGTCCTCACGTGCATGCCACCATCGTATGACCGCACCCATGCGCTCGAGCGCCAGCCAGGTCGCCACGTTCGCCTCGTGATCGAGGTCGGTCACGATGATTTCCTCGCGTCCGCCGAGCATCTGCCCGATCGCGAGGCTCACCTGGCGGATGAACGACGTGGCGTTCATGCCGAAGGCGACCTCTTCGCTGCGCTGCGCATTGACCAGGGCCGCAACGCGCTCGCGAGCGCGCGCAATCGTCTGCTCCACTGCAATGCTCTGACGGTAACGGCCGCCGCGCTGGACGTTGTGCTCGAGCAGGTGAAGGTTCACGGCGTCAAGGACCCGCTGCGGGATCTGCGCGCCGGCGGCATTGTCGAAAAACACGAACTTGCCGGCGCGGCGCAACGCAGGAAATTGCGCCCGCAATGCATCGACGGGGAAGGCGCACGGGTCATGTGGGTGAATTGCCATGTTTGCGTTCCTGGCGACTGTTTCGGTGGGCGCGCGCCGAGGGCAGCTTGGCTCTTGGCCGGCCGCCACTGGCCGCGCGCAGGCCTGCTGCTCAACCTTCGGGGCCGAATCGCGGCCGATGGGCTGCGAGCGCCGACACCAACCGGTCGATATCCTCATCGGTGTTGTAGAAGTGGCACGTCGCGCGGATATTGTCGTCACGGAAGGAGGTTACGATGCTCTGCTGCATGAGCCGCCCGAACAGGCCCGCTGCATCGCGCGAGGGCACGGCCACCATCGGACCGCGTCGCGCATCGTCGGACGGCGTCACCGCGGGCCACCCGATCTCACGCAACCGCTCCATGCAGCGGCGCGTCAGCGTCCGCACGCGTGTCTCTATCTGCACCGGATCGGCCTCCAGAATGATCTTCAGCCCCGCCTCCGCGGCGTAGCAATTCACGACCGGCGGGGTGCCCGCCTCGAAGCGACGTGCGCTCGCCGACGGCCGGTTCGCGGTGATGTCCATGGCGGAAATGTCCTGCTGGGCGAACCAGCCGGAATTGGTCGGCACCAGCCCCTCGATCAGCGACTGACGCACGTAAAGAAAGCCGATACCGGCCGTGCCGAGCAGGTACTTGAGCATACCGCCGACCATGAAGTCGACGTCGAGCGAGCGGGCGTCCACCGCAAGCGCACCGACCGCCTGATAGGTATCGAGCAGCACCCGCGCGCCCTTGGCGTGCGCCAAGCGAACGATGCCCGGGATGTCCAGCCGTGCGCCGTTGCGAAAGCATACATGCGTCACCGCGACCAGGCCGGTGCGCTCGTCGATCAGCCGTTCGAAGTGCTCGAGCGGAATATAGCCATCGGCGGCGCGCGGCACGTGCACGACGCGCGCGCCGCGGCGCTCCTGCGCATGCCAGATCTGCGCGCTGGTCGGGAACTCGAAGTCGCTGACCACGATCTTGTCGCGCGGCCCGGTGTAATCGAAGGCGCTGGCCAGGGCATTGATGCCCGCCGAAGCCGAGGCGGTCACCGCTATTTCGTCCGCCGTCACTCCGAGCACCCGCGCCATGAGCGCGCGCACCGACTCGTTTTTGTTGATCCACACGTCCCAGTTCGCTCCGACCGCGAGACGATCGTCCATGTAGGCATTGATCGCGTCACGCACGCTCTCGGCAAGCGCGCAGTACGAACCGCTGTTCAGGTAGGTCTTTTGCTCGAGCAGCGGGAATCTGCGCCGCAGCGCCGCAAAATCTGTGCTCATTCTTTGCCTCGTCCGGCTATCCGTTCATGTCGAGTGGATCGGGTGGCCGCTGCTCACGCCTGTGCCTCGGCAGCGCAGGATGCCGCGCGGGCGCGCCACACGAAATACGCGATCGAGATAAAGATCATCCAGGGCACGCCGTAGACCCAGGACAGATCGAGCGTGGGCATGAACGCCATGGTGACGAGGATCGCGCCCAGCATGATGAGCCCCGCATATTGCATCCAAGGGAACAACGGCATGCGAACCGGCAGATTGGCCGTGGCATTGCGGCGCCGGAAGCTCAGGTGGCAGACGAGAATGAACATCCACACCAGGATGGCCGCGAACAGTGCCACGCCGAACAAGTCGGCGTACGCGTTCGGCGTAAACGCCGATACCGCCGCGGAGATCAGCACACAGGTGCCGGAGATGACGATCGCCGGGACCGGGCTGCCGCGCCGTGACAGCATACCGAGCCGGCGGGGCGCATAGCCGCCGCGTGAGAGCGAGAACAGCATGCGGGCGCACAGATAGACGTTGGTGTTCATGCTCGACAGCGCGGCGCTGATCACCACGAAATTCATGATGCCGGCGGCATCGCGGATGCCGGAATGCTGGAACACCGTGACGAAAGGGCTTTGCGCGACGACGGCAACCCCGGTATCGGTCCACGGGATGACAGTGACGATCACGGTCATCGCCAGCACGTAGAAGAGGAACAGCCGCAGCCCCATGGTGCGCAGTGCCGCGGGGATGGCCACTTTGGGATCCTTCGTCTCACCCGAGGTGACCGCGATGACCTCGATGCCGTTGAAGGAGAAGATGCCTACCGTTACCGCCATCCACAGTCCGCTGATCCCCTTGGGCAGGAAGCCGCCGGGCAGGCCGACCAGGTTGTGCAACCCGACCGCCGGCCGGCCGATTCCGGTGACGGCCGCGGCGCCGAGGATGATGAACAGGACGATCGCCACCACCTTGATCAGTGCCAGCCAGGACTCCAGGGTGCCGAAGTTTCCCACGGAGCGGGAGTTGAAATACAGCATCACCAGACAGAACCCGAGCGCCCATGTCCATACCGGCACGCCCGCAAACCAGTACTGCATGTACAGACCGGCCGCGACGGCCTCACCGCCGATGGCAATGACCTGCGAGATCCAGTACGTGTAACGGACCACGAAACCCGACCAGCGATTGAGGTAAGTCTCGGCGTAGATGCCGAACGAGCCGGCGGTCGGATGCACGACCGCCATTTCCGACAGGCTCAGGACCATCACCAGCGCGACGAATCCGGCAAGGATATAGCTCACGATCACCGCCGGGCCCGCGTAGCCGACCGCAAGTCCGCTGCCCATGAACAGCCCGGTGCCGATCGCACCGCCGAGCCCGATCATCACCACCTGCGCCTTGCTCAGCCCGCGGTGCAAGCCGCCTTCGCGTTGACCGAGAACCTCCTGGCTTGGATTGTCCACAGGCCCTCAGAAGCGCCGCGTCACGGTGATTCCCACGGTACGGGGTTGGACGGTCAGGAGCGCATGCGGGTCTTGCGTCGAGTTTATGGCCGATACCTGCGCACGCTCGTTGGTCACGTTATGCGCAAACAGCGTCACCGACCAGCGGCGGTAGATGACTCCGGCCCGCAGGTTCGTCAACGTATAGGCCTTCAATGGCAGGTTGAACGGATTGGAGGCGAAGTAGGAATTCACGGCGCCGCGGTAGCTCAGGTTCATCCCCACAGATCCAATCCAGTTCCCGACCAGCGGGCGCGTGTAATCGAGCATCACGTTGAACTGGAAGTCCGGCACGTCCGGGATCTTATCGCCGGTCACGCCCAGAGTGGGATTGAGCTGCTTCTGAAGCGCGGTCGCGCCCTGCGTGAGATAGGCGTTCTGGTAGGACCCGGCGAGCGAGGCGGTGAGGTAGCGAACCGGCCGGGCCTTGACCTCGAATTCCGCGCCCTTCACCTCGGCCGTACCGGCATTGCCCTGATACACGAACGCTCCGTCCGGGGTGGTGAGCTGCACCTGGATGTTGTTCCAGTGAATCAGGTACCCGTCGAGCTGGTACTGCAGATAGCCGCTCAACAGGCGCCCCTTCAGGCCGAGCTCGTAATTGGTGAGCGAATCGGGCGCATAGGCCTTCGGCACGGGCTCGAACGGCTCACTGAGCGCGTTCAGGCCACCGCTGCGGAACCCGGTCGCGACGGTGGCGTAGAGCAGCGCCGCCGGCCCGAATCTGTAGCTGAGATTGCCCATCCAGGTGACCTTGTTGAACGACTCATTGGGGTCGAAGATCGGCACGTCGCTCGGGGTGCCCGGCGGGAAGCCGCCGAACGGGTGCGTCTGCACCTGAAAACCGGAAAGATTCTCCGTGAAGTAGCGTGCGCCGGCGACGGCGGTCCACCGATGGGTGATCTTCCAGGTAGCCTGGCCGAAGCCCGCCCATTGCACGGTCTCCCGGTGATCGGTGCGCCCGAAGAACGTGTCGCCCACACCCGGATAGCTCAGGGCATCGGCGCTGTTCGCGCTGCTGAACGGGCCGGTGATCAGGCCGAGGGCGTTGGTCGTGATGACGTCCACGGCGAGATTCATGCTGGTTTGCTGGCGGAACGCGCCAACCACGAAGTTGACGGGCGAATCGAGCGTGGTGGCAAAGCGCACTTCCGTCGAATTCGATTTGCGCTCACGGGGCTCGAGCGTCTCGGCCGGCACCGGCACGGCGAAGGACGCCAGGATCGGCGTCGAGTCGAAGGTGAACCCGGTGTTGCGGTTGAACTGATTGGTGGTTGCGGTCAATTTTCCGAGTTGCGTCCGCCACCGCACCGTCAGCCCATAGACTTTGAGGTTGTCCTGCCAGGGACTTTGCGTCACGTCGGTATTGCACAGATCGCAGCCCGTGACCGGCTCTATCGTGCCGCCGGAGAAGGCCTTCACGCCCGGCGGAGTCCAGCGTGACGATCCGCCGGAGCTGCCGCTTTGAGCGGTGTAATTCAGGTCGATGGTGAGATTTCGGCTTGGCCGATAGCGCAGGATCGCCCGCCCGCCGCCGACTCTTTCGTAATTGACGCCCTTGAGGAACCCAAGCGGCTGCACGGGGACGGCGACACCGTTGACGAGCGAGGTCACTCCGCTACCGACGCGAATCTGATTGACGTATCCGCTGTTGTAGAGCTTCCAGCCGACCAGGCGCAGCGCCAGGACATTGTTCACGATCGGCAGGTTGAGCATGCCGTTGACGTTGTAATTGTTGCCGCCGTGCTGAGTATTCGACCCCTCGAGCGTCACGTACCCATAGGTGCGGTCGAGCTTCGGCTTGTTCGGTATGAAGCGGATGGTGCCGCTCATCGAGCTCGCGCCGTACAGAGTTCCCTGCGGGCCGCGCAGCACCTCGATGCGGTTCATGTCATAGAGGCGGATATCGGGTTGAAAGCCGCCGCCGTCATCGCCGTTGCCCTGGGTGATGACCGCCTGACCATAGTAGACGCCTACGGTCGATGAGCCGGTGGAAGCGATGCCGCGGATGATGTATCTGCGGTCGCCCGGCCCGAGGGTTTGAATGGCGAGGCCGGGAATCTGCCCGGCGACGCTCATGATGCCCGAGGCGTCCTCGCGCTGCAGGGTGGCGCCGGTGATGGCCTGGATGGACGCCGGCACGTCGATGACGTCCGCGGCGCCGAGCTTCGTCGCGGTGACCACGACCTCGCTCAGCTCACCGGTCCGGACCACGGAATTGCCGTCGAGTGCGCTGCCGGCGGGCGCGGCGGCGGCGTTGGTGGAAGCGTGCGCCGCGGACGCGGCCGGCAGCGCCGCGAGGGCCGCCAGCGCGAGGAGCGAGGACATCGAAAAGGCGAGCGGACTGCGGACGGATGTCGACACGATGGAACCCCCGTGGGTGGTTGTTCTATGGGCCGTTGTCGGTTTCAGTCGTAATAGGTGATGCTGGGGTTGTCGCCCGGACAGATGACCCCGGCGACGCAGAGCCCCTCGGCGCAGGTCGCCTCGAGAGAATGCAGCTGCTTGCGCGGCAGGAAGATCACCTCGCCGGCGGCGACCGTCGCCTTGCGCGTCTCGGTCCACATGCAGCCGCGGCCCGAGAGCACGATGAGCGTCTCCTCATAGAGATGCCGGTGGGGCGCGGCTTTCGAGCGGGGAATGTGGCCGATGAACTGGGTGATGACGCGCGAGCCGACGCGCTCGTCGACCAGGATTTGAAAGAAGCGCGACCCCATTGCGGTGCGCCGCGCCGCGTCGACGGCGATTACCCGCTGCGGGAACCTGCGATCGAAGTTATCGCCGGCGCCGGCCGGCCACTCGAGCGCGGCCGGGGGCGAGGCCAGCAGGAAGGCCTGAAGCGACTCGCCGCTCCGCGGCACGAGCTCGAGCGTTTCTGCCGGACGCAAATACACCCCATCCGTGGCCTGGACCGGGAAGGCGCGGCCCGAGATGACGACCTCGCCGCCGCCCGAGCTCACGAGCAGGACCGCGTCGCTCGCGCCGAGCGAAACCGGCGGCGTGCGCGCACCCTCGGCCTCGAGCAGGAACTGGGTTTGGTATCGGGCGCCGAGCTCGGCTCCGACGATGCGGCGGTGGCGCAGATTGCCTCGCCACGCGCTCGCCGCTGACTTCGGGCAGACGATGAAGCAGCCGCCGTCGAGCCAGCGCCGCGGGCCGTCCTTCTCCGTCACCAGCGGGATCGCTCGATTGGCGGGGCTGTCCGGATCGTCGAGCGGCGAGCCGCCGGGCAGATTGGTATGTGCGCCGTCGCAGAACGGTCCACCGCGGGTGTGTTTGCAGCCGCAGAGCAGCGCCTCTTCGGTGCGGGGAGCGACGAAGCGGCGCGGCTCGATGCCCGTATCCGTGTGGGAGCCGTCGCAAAACGGCTGCCGGCGCGAGCGACCGCAGGCGCACCAGAAGTACGCCCGGCCGCACTCCAGCTTGACGAGGTACGGTTTGGGTTGGGCAACGACGGGCGAGTCCATGGCGCCGATACTGTCGCCAACGACTCCGCCCTTGTACAGATGCGCTTTAGGCTGACAGGCCTAATGTGCGCGCGGGCAATACCGGATCGGGCTCAGTGCGCCAGGGTTGCTCCGAGGCAGGCTGGGGCACCAACTGTTCTATGGTACAGGAGGACTGCTGGGTGATGCGCTGGGGGTCGTCGCAAAGGCACGGGCGCAGCACCTCGAGAATGCCGTGATAGCCTTCCTGGACGGTCGCGGCGCACAGCTCGCGGTCCTGACACTCGGTGTAGTTCACCCAGTTCTCAGAGAGAATCCACGTGACCTCGATGATCGAGCGCAGCCGCCGGGGATCGGACGGCAGACGCATGAGCCCGCGTTGGGCGAGCGCGCGCATGAACTGCTCGATGACCCGCAGCCGCCGCTCCCGGTTCTCGGCGTAGCGGCGGCGCAGCTCCGGATCCTGGCGCAGCAGGCCGGCGAGCTCGCGGTAGAAGAACCGGTACTTGACGATCAGCTGCAGCTGGCGGACGAACATCGCCGCCATGTGCTCGAGGGTCGGCGCCAGGTGATCCCGGTACCAGCCGGCGTTCATCTCATCGACTGCGCTTTGGAAGAGCGCGAAGATGACGTCGCGCTTGTTGGGAAAGTGATACTGCAGGTTGCCCTTGCTGATGCCGCAGCGCTCGGCGATGCGGCTCGCCGACACCGTCGCGGTGCCTTCGGCATTGAACAGCTCGAGGGCGGCTTGAAGAATGCGCTGTTGCGTCGATCGCGTGGCCATGGCCGTCCGCTCGCGAAGTCAGACTATGCCCCTCGTGCCCCGACGGCGGCTTGCATCGGTCGCGCTCAGCCCCTCCGTGGACGCGGCCGCTCGCCGTCGAATTTATTTAATACTTAAAGTAAAAGACAAGGTACCACACCCGCCGCCGGACGGCCAGCGGGCGCCGGCCTGCGGGGCAGCGAAGCCCATCGCAATGGCACAGCCCGTCAATCGACCTTCACGTTTACGGCGGCGAGACGCGCCGGGCCCATGATGATGGCGATCCCGGTGACCCGGTGTCGCTCGATGGCGGAGACGAAAACCGCCCGAACCCGACCACCCGTCGCCCACACGGCCCGCTTCCCCATCGATGAGTGCGGGCAAGGCGCCACGGGCGCGACCTTTGAGGCAGCCGGGGTGCCGCCCGGACGGCACGAGGAGCAGATTCCGCCCGATCACGCCCGTTCGGACGCCCTGGCAGCGCTCTCGAGCGTCGTCATTCGGCTACCGCGTCCCGGAGGCGGGCAATATCCTCGGCACGCGTGGCTCCATCCACCCGAGCTGCGGCCGTACGCATGTCGCGCAGCGCCTCCAGAGAGCGCAGCAGCACCGGCAGCGGCGGTCCGCTGGCGGTGATACCCTGCAGGTCCTGCGCATCGAGACGAGACGCCGGCTCGACGATGAAGCGTTTGACCAGGCCGTCATGATGCTGCACCGCGTAGCGTCCGAAAAGGTCGCATACCTCGAGGTAGGCGCGGGCGCTGCGCCTGAACCAGTCGGCATGGCGATGCCCGCCCGAGAGGGCGAGCAGCTCATCGAGCAGGCTCTTGAAGGTCATGCACTCGCGCAACCGCGCCTGATCCGCCGGCAGCATGAAGAGCATCTTGTCGACCAGCAGCTGCGCGTAGTAAGGATCGTTGGCGCGGCACAGCCCGAGCAGCAGATCGAGCTCGTTGACGCCGGAAAAATCGCCCGCGTTGGCGCCCCTATACTCCTGGCGACCAACCCGGTACGGCTTGTAGTACGGACGCACGGAGTGGAAGAAGCGCTCGACATCCAACCGCTCCATCAGCCGTGCATTGCAGCGGATCACTTCCTCGAGCGACCTCTTGGCAGCCTCGAACATGACGTCCGCAACGGGACTGGAGACGCCCAGATGGACGACGCTCGTCAAAGCATTCGCCGCGAGCTGCAAAGAGAGGATGCCGCGGGTGTTCTCGTCGATGAAGAGAAATTCATCACGCAGGCTGGTGAAGCTCTTGCGGACTCCCTCGCGCGCCCGATTGTGGGTGGCGAGATGGCTGGTCGCGAATCTGGGCGCCATGCCGAGAGATGCGCCGACATGCAGCGCGAGCGCCGAGGCTTCAGGGAATGGCGAGCGCTCTTCGCGCGCGGGATTGGTGAGCTCGTGACGACGCAGGGCCGCAAGGTACATGCCGACGTTGCCCAATACGCCGAAGGCGCTCTGAAAGCCGTCGCCCGTGTTGCCCTCGGCCAGGAGCGCGGTCACGAAGGTATGTCCTTCCTCCCGCAAGACTCGCTTCAGCGGCTCTCCGTGGCCCATCACCTCCGCCCGGTTGGCGCGGGCGAAGTACAGGTTCTCGAGCTCGGTGTTGATCTGGACGAAAGAGGTCCGGATCCAGTGCTCGAACGCTTCCACTTTGCCGCTCATGTCCGCCACCCGATGTGCCGCAGGATGGGACATTCTCCTGCATCTGCGGCGGACATTGTCCGGATTCGAGGGCGGCGAGCGCTCCGCGGCAGAACATTGGGCCATCCCGGCAGGGGCTGCCCGGACCGTTCGCCCAAAGTCTCCGGGAGCACCGGAGTGTCGTCCTTACATGTCCGCCATTGTGCGCAACAAGCGACTCTGGGCGTCCGGAGGAGGCGGCGCGCGAAGCACACCGTACAGCGCCCTTATGGCGAGGTCGCGCACGGCGGGCGGCAGAGGGTACCCCGGGGGCCGGGAAATGGCCATCGGCCGGGCCGCGCGCTCCGCTCGCGGGAGCGACAATTTCCGCATGTGGAGCGCCTCGTACAGCGCCAGGCCCGCAGGCGCGGGCGGATGCCAGGGCCGGGCGGCACTCATCCACAATGGCGCTCTCGAGGAGAAAGCCTCGCTCATGGTGTCACTCCCAGTCAAGGAGCCGGCGGCGCCCTTCCCTGCGCCCCGCCGGCCCACCACAGCGGTCGCTAGAATTGATACCCCAGGCTGAGCGTCGTCTGAGCGGTGTTCAATCCCTGTCCGTGACGGTTGACCAGCCTGCTGAGATAGCGGTACCGGGCATCGAAGTCCACGAAGAGGCTGTGCATCACGTAGTACCTCGCGCCGAACCCGATGTTGGCCGTATATCCATTGCTGCCCCGCAGCGCCACCGGAGTCGCCCCGACCATGCCCCTCAGCGGGTGATCGAGATGAGCCCAGGCATAGCCGACACCGAGCTGCGTGTACGGCAACAGCGTGTGCCCGCCGAGATCGAGCCCTGGCGTGACGTACCACACCATATCGAGGTCCGTTGTCGTCAGCCCAAGATTGCTGTCCCCGCCAGCGACGTCGGCGGCGCGACCCGGGCTGTACCCCGCGGAGAGCTGCACTCCCCACTGGCGCGCGAAATCGTAGGTATACCGCCCACCGAAGGTGGGATTATCGTCGAGCATCGGGAACCGCCCGGACAAGCGTGTATTCGTCAAGCGGTCGCCGGACAGCTCACCGGCATAAATCTGCACATCCTGCGTACCGGGACGAATCTGGGCGAGCGCAGGCGCACTCTGCACCGCTGCTGCAGCCAGCATCGCAAGTCCCAACGTGGTGATTCTCGCGTTCATCAAGTTCTCCTTCCGATCCGTTGCATCAACGCAATAATGCTTCATTGCGAAGCATAATCTACGGGTCGGCATTGATGGCGACAACGCATCGTTGGTGGCAGCGGCGTTTCACAAGAGGAAGCCCTGCCGGCTGGATCGTTCCGGCGTCGCACATACCGTCCGTATGGGAGCATCCGATCTCTCTCGAAGGGGCGGGATGGCGCTTCGGCGCGACAGGCGCGCCGGACGCGACGCTGCCTCGCAGCGATGCAAATATCCGACGGCGCGATCTGCAGGCAAGATGCCGGCGCGATGAACGGCTGCCGCGTCCGTCGCCGGCCCCGACCCGCGCGCTATCCGGATTGCGAGCGCCGCCCCGGTGAGGCGGCCGCGCATGCATCGCGAGCGGTAGAGCATCACCGCCTCTCCCGGCGCACACCGGGCCGTCGCGCGAAGTTGCCCGCGGCGCGCCGAGGCATCGCATAATGGGCGGAAATGGAATCGTCCCTGGGTCCTCTGTTTCCGCTGCTCGAGCGCGAGCGGGCCGCCGGTCGCGCGCTCGCGCTCGCGGTACTCGTCCACACCGCCGGCTCGACCTATCGCAAGCCTGGCGCGCTGCTGCTGATCGCCCAAAGCGGCGAGTACGCAGGGCTGCTCTCGGGCGGCTGCCTCGAGGGTGACCTCGCGCAGCGCGCGCGGGAGGTGATCGAGACCGGGCGCGCACGCTTCGTCACCTACGACCTGCGGGACGAGCGGGATCTCGTCTGGGGCCTCGGACTCGGCTGCGAGGGAGAGATGCGCATTCTGCTGCTGCGCACCGGACCCGAGGAGCACTGGGAGCCGCTGGCGCACCTCGCCTCGGCACTCGCCGCGCACTCACCGGCCGCCGTGGGCATCGTCACGGAATCGGCCGACGCAGAGCTCCCCATCGGCGCACTCGTGCTGCCCGGTCCCGCCAGTCCTCAACCGCGGCCGCAGTCGCTTCCCGGGCGGGTGAAGACCCGGCTGACCGGCCCGAGTGTCGCCGCCGCATTGGAGTCGGCACGCCGCACCGCCGCAGTCGGCTGGTTCGAGGAATCGTCTCCCGATTGGAAGCTGTTCCTTCTGCCGCTGTCGCTGCCTCCACGGCTGCTGCTGCTCGGCGCCGGGCCGGACGCCTTGCCGGTGGCGGACCTTGCGGCACGCCAACACTGGAAAGTGACCCTGGTCGATCACCGGCCCGCCTATGCGCAACCGTCGCATTTTCCCTTGGCCGAGCGCGTGCTGCTGTCCCGTCCGGAGGCGCTTGCGCACGCGGTGCATCTCGCCGACTTCTCGGCCGCGGTCGTGATGAGCCACCACCTGCCCTCCGATCTCGAGTATCTGCGAGCCTTGGCTGCCAATCCCACGCCCCGGTACGTCGGGCTGCTCGGGCCGCCCGCGCGCCGGGACAAGCTGCTCGGCGAGCTGGGGCCTCAGGCCAAGACGCTCAGCGGGCGGCTGTGGGCGCCGGTGGGCTTTGACCTGGGCGGCCGCACGCCGGAATCAATAGCGCTCGCAATCGTAGCGGAGGTTCATGCGTTCCTATGCGGCACCGCGCAACGCGAGAAAAGGATTCTTCCGTGAGCGAGAGGCGGGTGAGGCGACCCGGGACCGGCGCCAGTCGGATGCGTGCGGCGAACATCCCCGCCGTGCGCGGCGCGGCGAGCGGCTCATGAGCGATGAGTCCGCACTCGCGCCTCAGGGCCTGTACGCCATCATCCTGGCGGCCGGTGCGTCGAGCCGCTTCGGCTCGCCGAAGCAACTGGCGCGCGTCGCAGATCGGCCCTTGCTCAGTGCGGTGATCGGCCGCGTCGTCGAAATCGTGGGCCAAGGCGTGCTCGTGGTCCTCGGCGCAAACGCTGCGCAGCTCACTCCGATGCTTCAGCACTCGCCGGCCTCGGTGGTGATCAACCGCGGCTGGCGCGAGGGGCTCGCCAGCTCGATCCGCGCCGGGATCGCGCGGTTGCCCGCCTCCTGCACCGGCGCCATGTTGGTTCTGGCCGACCAGGCGGCCGTGACGGCGGAGGATCTGGGCAGGCTGGCCGGGGCGTGGCGGCGGCAGCCGCACTCGCTCGTCGCCGCCCAGTACGATGCGACGGTCGGGGTACCGGCGATCTTTCCTTCTTTTCTTTTCGGTGATCTCAGCCAGCTCAAGGGCGACGTCGGCGCCCGGGCGCTTCTCAAGCGCCACGCCGAGCGTGTCGTGCGCGTGCCGATGGAAAGCGCGGCGTTCGATCTCGACACACCGGAAGACTTCCTCGCGCTCGAAGTGCGGCGCAAGGCCTGGCCGGAGTCATGACCGGCTCGGGCATGCTCCCTATTCGACAGGCGCAGCCACGGGACGCCGGGGCGATCGCCGCCGTCATTCTCCCGACCATTCGCACGGGCGAGACCTACACGCTCGACCCGCACATGAGCGAAGCGGCATCCCTGGCCTACTGGATGGCCCCCGACAAGGAGACGTTCGTGGCCGAAGCGGACGGTGTCGTTCTCGGCACCTATTACATGCGTCCGAACCAGGCCGGCGGTGGGAGCCATGTCTGCAATTGCGGCTACATGACGAAATCGGAGGCCAGAGGCCGAGGAATCGCGCGTCGCATGTGCGAGCACTCGCTGGAGCATGCGCGGTCGACGGGCTATCGAGCCATGCAGTTCAACTTCGTCGTGAGCACCAATGAGCGCGCCGTGAGGCTCTGGCAATCGCTTGGGTTCGAGATTGTCGGCCGCCTGCCGGGCGCTTTCAGACACCCCTCGGCGGGCTATGTCGATGCGTTCGTGATGTATCGACAGCTCTGAGCGGAACGGCGATCGCAATTCGCGCTCAGGCCTGCGATCGCGCGGGCGGCCCAAATGAGGTTCAGAGCCGAAGATGGCCAGGCGCCGTGCCATGCGGTGCTGAGGAGCAAAAGAACGCTGCCGATGAGATTCAGCGACTGGCAGACCACCCCGGAGCTGCGCACAGGTCCGTAACAGACGAGTTCGCATATGCCCGTGAGAGCATTGCACCGGCCGTGCGCTTCGAGGTCCAGAACCGGGCCCGCTCGTCAGCATGGTTCGCGAGGGCCTCGGGATTTCGATCGTCCCGAAGGTGGCCTTTCCCACGGTCCCGCCGGGGTGAGCCTGATTGCCACTCTGCCGCGGATACCGCGGCAGCTCGGCCATGCGGTACCTCCGCCGTGCCGGCCCTCGCCCACCGTGGAGGCGTTCATCGAAGCATTACGGGAAGTCAGCGGAACTGCGCGGGCGACAGCGGGGACATCCTTGCCGTAAGCGGCGCGGCCGCGGCCCGACTCGCCGACGACGCGGGTCAGTCGGTCTCTCCGGCCGCAATTGCCCGGCGAGGAACGAGTCGCTCCCGCAGCACATCGTAGATCGGCTGATCGCCGAAGAGCGTCGGGATGAGCATGGCGGCAAAGCAGGCCAGAATCATCGGCAGAAGCCTGGGCACATTTTTCGCCAGCGATCCGGCATCGCTCCAGGCGGGTGTTGCGCACACGGACAGCATCCGCCTTGCCACGAAACCGCGGCGCGCACGCGCTGCTCGGCCATTGCAAAGCGCTGCGACGGATACGCGGGTTCGCGTCCGAGAGCGCGTGCACGCTCGATGCCGCAAGCGACCCTTTCGCGCCAATCACGGCCATTGCCTTCATTGCAGGGCTGAAGCGACCTCGGTTAAGCTCGAGCGATACATATCGCCCTACGTTCCGTGTGCAATCGGCGAAAAGGGGAGCTTGAATGTCCAATGTCCGTCCCGATATGCGGCGCATCCGCGGCAGGCGCCTGGCAGTGGCGATTGCAGCGCTCTTCAGCGTGCCGTTCACCACCCATGCGGCTCCCCTGCAGAAGTTACTGAACGGCAAGCTCACATGGCGCTGCATCGGACCGGACATCGGCGGGCGCGTGGTCGCGGTAGCCGGCGTGCCGGGCAGCCCGGATCTCTTCTATATGGGCGCGGTCGACGGCGGAGTGTGGAAGAGCACCGATTACGGTATCCGCTGGCACAACATCACCCATGGCAAGTGGAAATCGGCGAGTGACAGCGTCGGCGCCATCGCGGTCGCTCCCTCAAATGCCGATGTACTCTATGTCGGCACCGGCGAGGCGGACATCCGTGGGGACATGGTTACCGGCGACGGTGTATTCAAATCCACCGACGCGGGCAAGACGTGGAAATACGCGGGCTTGCGCAACACACGCACCACGAGCGCGATCGCCATAGATCCGCGCAATCCGGATATCGTGTACGTCGCCTCCATGGGCCACGTATTCAAGCCGAATGCCGGCCGGGGCGTGTTCAAATCCACCGACGGCGGCAAGACCTGGCACAAGGTTCTGTATGTCAACGCAGGGACGGGCGCCATCGATGTGGTCATCGATCCGCGCAATCCGCAAATACTGTACGCGGCCATGTGGCAGGCGCGGCGCCTGCCGTGGAAGCTGATCGACGGCGGACCGGGCAGCGGGCTGTACAAAAGCACCGACGGCGGCGCGCACTGGAGCAACATCTCGCGCAATCCCGGCATGCCGCACGGCCTCCTCGGCCGCATCGGCGTCTCCATCGCCGCCAGCGATCCGAGCATCGTCTATGCCATCATCGAGGCGAAACACGGCGGCGTGTTCCGCTCCGCCAACGGCGGCGATACCTGGAAACGCGTGAACCGCAGCTGGAGCCTGCGTCAACGCCCCTTCTATTACACCACCATCTACACCGATCCGACGAATCCCGATACCGTTTACGCCCCCAACGTGGACGCGCTGTGGGTGTCGCACGACGGCGGCAAGGTCTTCTCCGAGCTTCACACCCCCCATGGCGACAATCACATCGTCTGGATCAACCCGACCAACCCGAAGATTCTGCTTGAAGGCAATGACGGCGGCGCCACGGTGTCGACCGACGGCGGCAAGACCTGGAGCGGCGAGCACAACCAACCGACCGGCCAGTTCTACCATGTCGCGATCGACGGCGAGTTCCCGTTCGACGTGTTCGGCGCGCAGCAGGACGAGGGCTCGTTCGAAGGCCCCAGCGCGATGCCGGGAGGCGCGATACCGGTGTCCGCATGGCATTCGGTCGCGCTCGGCGAGAGCTCTTTCGTGGCCCCGAAGCCGGGCAGCCGCCATGTGACCTACGGCAGCGACTACTACACGATCATGCAGCGCTACAACCGGCTGACCGGCGTGCGCCAGTCGGTGAGCCCTTCGCCCATCTACCGCGACGGCGGGGATTCTGCGCGGATGAGATACCGTTTCGGCTGGACCCATCCGATCTTCTGGCTCTGTTGAAAAACGAGTGGGCTATGCGGTGACGTAGGGGTTGATGCGGGAGAAGTCGAGTTTGCCGGCGATCATGAAGATGACCGTGCGGATAGTGCGGAAGCGGCCGTACCCGCGGGCCTT
>JAJYUA010000036.1 GCA_021792755.1 Pseudomonadota bacterium | reverse complement strand
AGATGTCAAATTCGACAACCCAGTCGTACTCCCAGCATCGCTTGCGGGTATTGGCTACCGCATCTACGGCCGATTTTCCAAGCTGATACCCGTGCGAGTCCGGGTGAAAGACCCCAAAGAGGTCTCCGCCGATCCTCGTGACTGCTACCTGTTGCGCGCTCCGGTCAGCAACTGTGGGCACTCCTAAGATTCTGACTCCTCCGTTCTTCTTCGGTATCTCTACCCGTCAGATGCATAAATTTCGTGGCTCAGGCGCTGAAGTGCCTGTAAATCCGGCCCAGGAAGCATGCCGCGCCCGTTTCGAGAAGTTCACAAAATGTGAACATGGTCGCATGCCAAAAAATCGGACCTCGACCCAGCAATTGCAGCGCTGTGGCGCCATGAGAGCGTCCCGGTATGCAAGGTCTGGGTTGACTCAGATCGGCACTCGAATTATCACCGGATGTTCCGAGAGGTGCGCGTGCCAGGACGTCTCAGCGTCTTATCTCACTGAGCCTGCGGATTTTCGCGTGGCCATCGCGGGCCCTTGGAAACGCTGCTGCGCACGGGGCGCAGCTGGCGAGAGGTCGAGCGCCTGACGAGGGTGCGGGGCGCAGGTACGTTCCGGGTCCGGGCGCTGCGCCCATAGGCGGCGCAGCGGCGGCCGGAAACGCCATCCCGATGCGGCCGAGCTTCTGATCCTGGCCGATGCCGGAGGGGCCAATCGCCCTCGCGCCAGGGTCCGGCTGGGTGACCTGCAGCAGAAGCTTTGCACGGGTTCTGTCGGGAGTCAGCCGTGGCGGACGAGACCGGTGCGGGAGCGCAACCGCAGGCACGGTGCTGCGAACGCCGGAGGCGCGCGACCGAAAGCGAGGACCCCGCAGGGAGGAGTGTCGCCGCTGCTCGCGGCTACTTTCGGCGATTCATACGGGCATGGTACGAGCATGGACACTCTCGGCGACCCGAGGCACACCGCCTCAACACCGCCTGCCTGCCGGGCGATGCGGTGCGTCTTTTCCTCTCGCGTCACCAAAAGAGCGCCGGGACCGGCCGCTTGGCATCCGAAAAGGGCGCGGAACGTGCTAGCCTGACTTGCCGACAGTTGTGCGCTTTTTTCGAGCCAGCGCAGCGGGTCGGGGTCCGCCGGCACGGACGGCCCCGAATACCGCCGGGGCCACCGGCTCGAGCCGGTGCCCGCGTGCAAGTAGCTACACTCGTGCCGTTGCCACGGGTGTCTCGCGCATGACCCGGGGTTTCATCACGCAGCGGGGAGGAGCACCATGAACACTGATCTTCTGTGGATTGAAGAGCTCGCCAGCACTCTTTCGGGGATCGTGGTCGGCGCGCTGCTCGCCTGGCTCATCACGCATGTCTATGCCCGCAAGGCGGTCCGGGACATGGCCCGGCAGCGGGACCAGGCGCAGCGGTACAACCGGGTCCTGACGGCGCTCTTTCGGAGGTGGGAGGATCAGGGGCTCGTCGAGCTCTCCCGGGACTCCAAGGGCGAGATCACCGACGGACGGGTGATCAGGTCTCACAGCACCGCGCCGGCCGCACCAGACGGGGCTGCCGGGACCCGCCCGGGCGGCGGAGGCTGAAGACCGGTGCGGCAGATGCGCCAAATTCCAGCCGTGCATTCAGGCGCTTGTGCGAGGGTCATCCGGCCGCACGAGTGCACGGCTCGCTTTGCCGCCTCCCCCGGGGCCGCGGCGCGGGGCCCTGTGGACGGGCGCGCGGCGGCCGAGCGTGGTGCACGAGCCGTACGTACATCTCGCGGGCCGCGGCGGTTGCCAGGCCGATCGGCGCTGTCCGATACTGTTGCCCTCACCCGCAGGAGGTAGTGCTGTGTCCGACTCCAAGAAACGTCCCGATCCCTCTCGCCGAGCTTTTCTTGCGACCGCCGCCGTGGCGGCGTCCGCTGCGGTGATCGGCTTGCGGCCGCGTACGGCCCATGCCGCCCTGCCGCACCTCTCGGAGGGCGACCCGCTTGCCAAGTCCCTGGGCTACCGCGCCAACCACAACCAGGTCGATAGCGCCAAGTTCCCGGCGTACAAGCCGGGCGAGCGCTGCGCTCTGTGCCGTTTCTTTCTCGGCAAGGCCGGACAGACCTCCGGCTTCGCCGGCTGTCAGATCTTCCCCGGCTACGCCGTGAACGCCAACGGCTGGTGCGCTTCGTTCAACGCCAGAAGCTGATTTGTAGCCGCGGGTGCCCGGCGGTGACCTGACCGCCGTTCTGCTGTTGCCGCGGCGCCCTTTGGCACGCTGCTTCCCCAGCGGTTGATTCGACGACTGTCCGCGCCGGCCCGCAGAAGAGGCCGCTGACTCAAGAAGGCCGGTCTGCGCGAAGCCCCTCCCCCAGGGGGCTCATCGAGCCGCGCAAGCCTCGAGACGAGCGCCCCCATCCCCCCCCCCTCTGGCGGGGCGCGACGATGGCGCCTCAATTCGCCTCGTAGCGCTTGACCTTGTAGATGATGAGGGATACGACCCAGCCGAGCACGAAGAGCGAGATGATGCCGTAGCCGAGCACGCCGAAGTTGTCATTGACGGCGCCGGCAAGTCTCCAGAACGCCCCTGCGGGCTTGAAGTAGCCGGCGATCAGTCCCAGGGTCTCTATGCTGCCGACGAGCAAGGCGACCAGCACCGAGAGCGAGGTGATGGTCAGGTTGTAATAGAGCTTGCGGATCGGCTTGACGAACGCCCAGCCGTAAGCGCCCAGCATCAGCATGCCGTCGGCGGTATCAACGAGCGCCATTCCGGCGGAAAACAGCGCCGGGAACACCATGATGGCCCAGGGCGAGAGGCCCTTCGAGGCGCCCGCCGCCGACACCCCGAGCAATCCCACCTGGGTGGCGGTGTCGAAGCCCAGGCCAAAGAGCAGGCCGAGTCCGTACATCTGCCAGCTGTGCTCGATGAGGCGAAACAGTCCCCGGAACAGGCGCGCCATCAAGCCGCCCCCGGGGAAGATCGCCTGGCCCTCCTCCTGCTGCAACGCGCCCTCGCGGGCCTGCCGGAAGCTGCGCCAGGTGCCGGCGAGGATGGCGAGGTTCGCCCCGGCGATCGCAAACAGGAAGAAGGCGGAAACGCCGGTGCCGATCAGACCGCCGATGATCTTCAGATCCCCGAGGCGCCCCTGCAGCACCGATGCCGCCACAGCCACCGCCAAAGTGAGCACCGCAACGACCGTCGAGTGCCCGAGCGAGAAAAACAGTCCCACGGCGATCGGGCGCTTGCCTTCCTGCATGAGCTTGCGGGTGACGTTGTCGATCGCTGCGATGTGATCGGCATCCACCGCGTGGCGAAGGCCAAAACCGTAGGCGAGCAGTCCGGTGCCGAGCAACAGGGAATGATGGCGAAACGCCACGAGCGCCCAGAGCCAGACGAGAACATTGCAGGCGATCAGCGCAACGGCCACGAGCGTGATCCGCCCGCGCAAGCCGTCGGATGCGCCGAGCTTTAGCCGCGACACCGAGGTCTCCTTCCGCACCCACGTGCGGGGCATACGCCGCGGGTAGGAAGCGTCCAGAGCATCGAGCCCGGACCGCCCGCCGCAGCCGATCGCACAACGACACGATGGGCAGGTCTCCTGGCTCGCGGGTCGGTGTCTTCGCCTCCGGCCTTCCCGGTTTCCCAGTGGCCATCTGCAGGACGCGAGACTCGCCGCTCACAGTTGCGGGGGCAGCCACGGATCAGGCGCAGGCGCCCTACCGTGTTCCCATTTCACCGGCGGACTGGTATCCGCCGGAACCCATCGGGCCTTAGGATGGCAAATTCGCCGTTGCCTGTCGAGCCGAACCGCGCGACACTTCAATCGCGACTTCGAGGCTGCCGAAGCCTTGCGGGGGAAGCAGCGCCGTCCGAGCTGCAGGGGTGTGACAAGCGCGAGTTTGCCCTGCGACGAAACGAAGCGCAGCCTGTCAGGCGTGACTGCGCGCGGGCGGAGGGCGGAGGAGCCGCTGCCCGGCGAACACTGCAGAGGTGAGCCCATGCGCATCAACATGTTTTCTCGGCTGGCGATCGCCGCGGTGGCGGCTCTCCTGCTCGGTGTGCTGCCGGCCCTCGCGGCGGCACCGAACAGCGTCGAGGCCGTCTGGGCGCTCCGCCGGGTGACGTTCGTGTATCAGGGCTTCACGACCCACTACTCCTGCGGCGGCCTGCGCGACAAGATCCGGGAGATGCTCTCGAAGCTCGGCGCCCGCGACCTCAAGATCCGCGAGCAGGGATGTATCCGGGCGGGCGGCGTCGAGCCCTTCCCCGGTGTGCGGGTGAGCATGCAGGTGCTCGTTCCGGCCTCATCGGAGCACGGCAAGGCGGCGGCGGCAGTTGAGGCTCATTGGCAGAAGGTCGTACTCATGCCGATCAACGCCGGCATTGAGGAGGAAGGCAACTGCGAGCTGATCGAGCAGTTCAAGGAGACGTTCCTGCCGCTGTTCACCACCCGAAAGATCCGCTACCAATCGAGCTGCATTCCGCATCAGCTCACCCTCGGCACCCACCTGAGCGCCGAGGTGCTGATGCCCGAGGCCAGCCCCGTACGGGGCCGCTAGCCCTTGTGCCTTCCGGTACGCCCGGGGATGGACCATCCGAAGGCTGCCCGCCACGCTCCAGGATACCAACCGTCACCGAGCTCCCGGACGCCAGTGACACGCCGCGCTCGCCCGGCAGCCCTCGCACACGCCGGTGAGCTCGACGATGCGCTGATCGAGCGCGAACCCTAACCGTTGTCCGAGCCTCTCGGTGGCGGCCGCGATGCGCTCATCCTCGGCCTCCACCACCTGTCCACAGCGGCGGCAGATGAGAAACTGCACCCAGTGCGGCCCCTCGAGGTGCTCGCACAGCACGAAGGAGCGCGTACTCTCGAGCCGGTGCACGATGCCGAGGGCTCTCAGGAAATCGAGCGTCCGATAGACGCTCGCGGCGGTAGACTTGCCGTCCTCGGCACGCAGCAGGTCGAGAAGCTCGTACGCCGAGAGCGGCCGGCGCGCCGAGAGCAGCGTCGCGAGCACCGCCCGCCGTGGCCGGGTCAGGCGCTCACCGTGCTCGCGGCACAGATCCTCCAGCCGGCGCAACGCCCGCTCGCGTGCGGGTGTCGGGCTCACGTTGCGCGCCTTTCGCATGCGGCCTGTCCCTAACGAGCCTGGCGGGCGGCGCGCATTCGGCCCCCCGCGTAGGACAGCGCGGCCAGCGCGCCGATGAAAAAGCCCACCGGCCAATCGGTGAGATAGGAGAGCGCGATCGAGCCCCACACCGTGGCGAGCGCCAGTCCGATCGTGAGCGCGAGCGCCACGCGCGGCCGATCGGTGAGCAGGCGCGCCGCCGAGGCCGGACCCACCATCAGGCTGAACACCATCAGCGCCCCGACCACCGGTAGCGTCATCGCGGTGGCGAGCGCCAGCACGGTGAGAAAGGCGAGCTCCAAGCGCCGGCTGGGCGCCCCTGCCGCCTCGGCAAGCTCGGGCGAGAGCGAGTCGAGCAGCAGTGGGCGAAACAGCAGCGCGGTCATGCCGATCGCCACCGCGCTCGACACGGCGACCGGGGCAAGCGCATGCGAGCTCACCCCGAGCACCTCTCCGAACAGCAGCGCATACACGCCCTGGGAGTACTCGCTCGTCATGCTGAGAAACAGGGTGCCAAGCGCGAGCGCCACGGCGAGCCACAGCGCCGTGGCCACCTCCCGGCGATCCCAGCGTTGCAGCTGACTGATGCCGAGCACCCCCAGGCCGCAGAACACCCCGATGCCGGCCAGCTCGCTCACCCCGAGCACGCTCGCCGCGGCCGCCCCCGGAAAGGCCCCTAGCGGCAGCACGTGTGCGGCGAAGGCTGCGCGCCGCAGAACGACGAAAAAACCGACCATGCCGGCGACGACGCCCACCAGGGTGGCGACGATCCAGGTGTTGCTCATGAAGCCCGTGAACATGCTCCTCCTCGCCTGGCCCGGCCCGTTACGCCGGCCGCTCCAGACCCTGGCGCGCCGGTCGCCGCCCCGCAAGGCCAGCGAGCAAGTAGCCGATGAAGATGAGCACGACGATGAAGAAGCTCACCGGCCAGCCGTGGCCCGGCGTCCAGTAGAAGCTGTCATAGGCGAGCAGAATGCCGCCCCAGGTCGCCGCCCACCCGATTGCCACCGCCCAGCCGAGCGCCCGGCCGGGCCGGTCGGCAAAGCGCAATGCCGCGGCGGCCGGCCCGATCAGCAGCGCCGTGGAGAGAATGGCCCCGACCGTCATGGCCGCCAGTGACACCGCAAGCGCGAGCGCAAGCGCATGCACCAGCCCCATACGCCGCACCCGCGCGCCCTGCGCCTGCGCAAGGTCCGCCGAGAGCGAGCTGAGCAGCAGCGGCCGGTAGATCGCCGCGATCGCCACGAGCGCGACCCCGGCGACGGTGAGCGCCAGAGGAATGAGGGAGGCCGGGATCGTGAACATCGATCCAAAGAGGATCGCGATCGCCGCCCCGCTCGTGCTGCCTCGGATCGTGCCAAGGTACAGGAGCAGCGCCGTGAGCCCGAGCCCCACTCCCAACATGACGCCAGTCACGAGATCCCGCTCGCGCGCATCACGCACATCGGCCCACTCCATCCCGCCGGCGGCCAAAGCCGCGACGCCGAGAAAGCCGAGCAAGGGGTTGAGGCCGAGCAGAAAGGCGGCCGAGCCCCCGGCGCTGCTCACGTCCGCCAGGGCATGGCCGGCGAAGGACTGACCCCGCATGACGGTGAATACGCCGACGATCGCCGAGACGACGGCGGCCCCCGCCCCGACGATGAGCGCGGTGTGCACCGGACCGTTGGCAAGGAACCCGGGCGGCACGATGAGCTCGAGCAGATGCATGGGCGCTCAGGGAACCTGGGCGGTGTGCACGGGATCGCGCGCGAGGGCGGCCCGGATCTCCTCCGGCTCGTGCGCGGCGATCACGACGACCCGGCCGTGGACGCGGACCACATCGACATGGTAGCCGTAGAGGCGGCTCAAGACCTCGGTCCGGATCACCTCGTCGGCCTTCCCGGAGACGGCGCAGCAGCTGGCGAGATACACGATGCGGTCGATCACCGCCAGCAACGGATTCATGTCATGAGCCGAGAGCAGGACCGCCGTCCGGTACTGCGCCGACAGGCGGCGCAGCAGCGCGACGATCTCCGCGGTGCTGCGCACATCGAGGTTGGCGAGCGGCTCATCGAGCAGCAGCAGCCGCGGACGTCGCACCAGCGCGTGCGCGATGAGGACTCTCTGTTGCTGCCCGCCGGAGAGCTGACCGACCCGCCGTTCGGCGAACTCGATCGCTCCGACCGCCTCGAGCATCTCCTGCACCCGGGCATCGTCCGCCCTGGAGCGCCGGGGCCATCCCCAGCGGGCGCCGTCGAGTCCGAGTGCCACCACGTCCCGGGAGCGCAACGGCAGATACGGATCGATCGAGATCTTCTGCGGCACATAGCCGATGCGTGCGCCGGCTGCGCCCGGCTCGATCCTCACCTCGCCCGACTGCGGCCGCAGCAGCCCGAGAATGGCTTTCAACAACGTTGTTTTGCCCGAGCCGTTGGCGCCGATCAGTGCGCAAAACTCCCCCGCCGCCACCTCGAACTGCACGTCCTTCAGGACCGGACGACCGGAAAAGGACACCCGAAGACCGTGGACCGAAAGCGCCGCGGTGTCCGTCATGGGTGCGTTGCGCCCTGCCCCAGGCTCTCGGTCGAGATGCCGCGCGAGACTGCGCGCTGAAGCGCGGCGAGTTCAGCCTGCATCCAGGACTGGTAGTGATAGCCGGCGGGCAGGGTCTCATAGACGCCGACCACGGGAATGCCGTTGCGCCGGGCCAGATCCAGGAACGAGGTGGTGAGCGCATTGGTGACCTGGCGGTTGTACACCAGTACCTTCACGCGGTGCTCCCTCAGCAGCGCTTGCTGCGCCGCCACGTCCTGGGGCGCCGGATCAAGGCCGTTCATGATGGCGATCTGCAGGGAATGCGGTGTCAGGATCGTGCAGCCGGCGGCCTCGAGCAGCGCGTCCGCAACCGGCTCGGTCACCGCGACGGGCGTGCTCGCATAACGGCGCTTGAATGCGGCGAGCGCCTGCCTCCAAGGCTCGAGCGAGGCGTCGAACTTGCGCACATTGGCGTGGAAATAGGCGGCCTGCGCCGGCCTCAGCCTCGAGAGCGCCGCCGCCACCGCCGAGGCCACCGCGGGCATGGTCCCGGGCTCGTACCACAGGTGAGGATTGGCGGTGGCCGGCAAGCCGAGCAGGCGCTGCACGTCGATGACCTTGCGCCGGGGGTTCGGCGCGGCGGCCATGATCCTGCCGGCCCAAGAGTCATATCCCAGGCCGTTCTCCACGACGAGCGAGGCGGAGGCGATCGCGCGCGCAACCGAAGGACTTGCCTCGAACTCGTGCGGGTCGGTGTTCGGGTTGGTCTCGATCGCCCGCACCGCGGCATAGGGGCCGGCGATCTGCGAGATGACATCGGCGTACTGGCTCTCGATGCCGATCGCCCTAAGACCCCCGCCCGAGCGGCCGGCACAGCCCGCGATCAGGGCGGCGAGCAAGAACCCCAGCGCGGGAATGAGCGAGCGGCGCAGCATGGCGCAGATGATACTTTGTATCAAATATAGCGTCCAGGATTGAAATGCCATGCCAATCGGCTGACCGCCCGTCGCGAGGGTCGCGCGCCGGCGAGAGGCAAGTGATCCCCCGCCCCTGATCGATCCGCGCCGCAACCACTGTGCTTGCGTGCCTGCGCAGCTGCCGGGCGAGCGGCGCCGCCGGCGCACAGCCGCGCTCCGGGGCGTTCATCCGCTCGCACAGCTTCGGCATGTTGATGCTCGGATGCGCCTCCTGCCGAAGCGGCAACACGAGGTTGATCTCAGCTGAGGTTGCAAAGCGCTGCGCAGACCCACCCGCCAGCCATCCGCGCGCCCCTCGTTCGAAGAGCGCCCTCGCGATGGCGCAAGCGCGCAGGCGGCGCTACCATGACGGTCGCCCCACCGCCCCCCCCACACGGGGCCAGAGGCAGGAGAAGCCCATATGAGCACGGTCCTCGTCACAGGGGCCAACCGCGGCCTCGGCCTGGAATTCGCCCGCCAGTACCTCGCCGAGGGCTGGCGGGTGCTCGCCGCCTGCCGCAACCCCTCCGCGGCGCAAGAGCTCGGGCAGCTCGCGAACACGGCCGCGGCCGGCCTGCTCACGGTCGCGCTCGATGTGACGAGCGCCGACAGCGTGGCGCACGCGGCACGGCAGCTGCGGGAGGAGCCCGTCGATGTGCTCATCAACTGCGCGGGGGTCATGGGAGCCGAGCATCAGACGCTCGGCCACCTCGATTACGAGGACTGGGCCCGGGTGCTCGCAGTGAACAGCCTGGGGCCGCTGCGGGTGATCGAGGCGTTCGCCGGGCAGCTCGAGCGCGGCGCCCGCAAGCTGATCGCCTCTCTCACGAGCGGCATGGGCTCGATCGAGGACAACAATTCCGGCGGCTGGATCGCCTACCGCAGCTCGAAGGCCGCACTGAACATGGTGGTGAAATGCGCTGCCATCAGCCTCGCGCCGCGCCACATAACCTGCATCGTGATCAACCCGGGCTGGGTGCGCACCGACATGGGCGGGCCGCACGCGACCCTGACAGCCGATCAGAGCGTGGCAGCCATGCGGCGGGTGTTTGACTCGATCCGCCGGGCCGATACGGGCAGATTCTTCAACTACGACGGACGCACCCGCCCCTGGTAGTTGCCCGATGCGCGCGCCGCGGCGGCCTATGTCATATGGCTGCGGCTTATGTCAGGATCATTTGACATTGCGCGGATGACCTGCATGAAGTCGTGACCGCCGTCACGGCATCGTCTGGGCAAGACTCTAGAATGGGCGGGATAAATTCCCCGTCAACGCCCGCAACGAGACATCCCGATGAAAGCTTCGAAGCATTTTCTCGCCGCCCTCACCATCGGCTGCCTGCTGAGCGCGCCGGCCGCGTTCGCCAGCTGCGGCCTGCCGAGCGCCCCGAGCAAGATTCCCGACGGCTCCACCGCGAGCATGCAGGCGATGGTGAGCGCGATGCAGACCGTCAAGGAATACAACCACGACGTCGAGACTTACCTCAAGTGTCTCGATTTCGAGGCGCGCCAGAACCAGCTGAGCTCCGAGAGCGTGCTGAGCCTGCACAATGCGGCAGTCGAGCGGCTGCAGCGGGTCACCGCGAAGTTCAACAAACAGGTGCGCATCTTCAAATCCAAGCACAGCTGAGCGGGCTGCCTGTTCGCTCTCCTTTGCGAAATCCCATGGCGGCGCGGCGTGCGCCCCCGCCGCCGCCTATCCGGCGGACCGCGCGAGCAACACGCCGCCGTCCCAGCCGCGCTGCGGCCGCTTCAGCGGCCGCTCGGCCAGCCGATGGGCGATTGCCGCGAGCGCCGCGGCGAGCGTATCGCGCGGCCGGTCATAATGGGGCAGCTCCCGGGTGATCGTGCCGATGAGCGCCAGGCGATTTGCGCGCTCCTCGGCCACGGTGCCGATGAGCACCGGCTTCACAGTGCGAGCGAGCCCGCTCACCCGCAGGTCTGAGAGCCACAGGCGCAAGACCAGCCTCTCTCGAGGGGCCGCTCGGCCAAGCCGGCGCACCATCACGAGCACCGTGGGATCGCCGTTCTCAAGATGCGGCAGGACCGGAAGAGCCGCGATCGGCACGTGCGGGTCCAGCCACGTGAGTGCCGAGCGCAGCGTCCAGGGAACGGGCCGGCTCCAGCCCTGGGAAGCGAGCTCGGCCTCAAGGCTCTTCGGACCCCCCGCCCACTGAAAGGTCAAAGGCTCCTTGACGCCGCCGGCGAGGTCGATCCGGCGTGCGGGAAGTGTGGACCACTCGCGCCGCCACCACGCATCCCAGGGCACGACGTGTTCGCGAACATGGACCGTATACCGGGCCATATCGGCCGAGTGCCGGTGGGCGACGTGCACCGCGCCAACCACGATGAACGTCAGGCCGGCCGTGGCCCACAGGCCCGCCGCCCCGACCGGCGGCGGATTGTGCCGCAGATACCCGATGGCCAACAGACTCGCCCAGGCGAGGCCGAAGGCCACGCCCGCCAGCACGTCCGACAGCCAATACGCGCCCAGGTACACTCGAGAGAATGCGATCGTCCCGATCAGCACCGCGGCCGCGGTCGTGACGAGCAGCTTCCAGCGCGCGCCGATCTCCCAGACCGACACGATCGCGAGAAACCCATAGAGCGCGGCGCTCGCGACCGAGTGGCCGCTCGGGAAGGAAAACACAGTCCACCCGCTGCTCGGGGTCTGAGGCTGCGGGACGTGCAGCGCGAGCTTGAAGACCAGGGTAAAGAGGCTTGCCGCCACCACGGCGGCCAGGGCGTGCGCCGCGGCCCGCCAGTTGCGCCGCCAGGCGAACCACAGCATTGCCGCGAAGGCCGTGGCCGTCACCACCGTCGCATCGCCGAGCTCGGAGATCGCGACCATGACCTGATCGATCCAATCGGTTCGCAGCGACTGCATGAAATGAAAGACCGCCTCGTTGGTGCGCACGAGCGCGGTACCGGCCAGCATGTCCTGCAGCACGCCGAAGAACAGCCACAGGCTCGCCGCGAGCAGCGCCCCGAGCAGCACGAGGCCCGGGAGCTCCCTGCGCTGCGGGTCGAGGATCGAGAGCAGCGGGCGCGTATACCAGGCATCGCGCCCGCGCGCCCACAGCCACAACCGCTCCTGCGCCCGCGCCGCCCGCGAGGGCAGCCGCCGTACCGCGGCACGGGTCCCCCAGATCAACAGACCGAGCAACACCAGCAGCAGCGCCACGATGAGCGCCAGCCGGCCGGCGACCGCCCCGAGCAGCACGAAGGAAGCCCCGATCGCTGCGCCCGCCAGAATGTGCGCCGGCGCCCACACGAGCGCAGAGAGCACGTTCATCACCAGGAACCGCACGACCCCCATCTGCAGGATACCCGCGAGCACCGGCACGATCGCCCGCACACCCGGGGTGAAGCGGGCCACGAACACGCTCTTGCCGCCGTGACTGCGCAGAAACGTCTCCCCGCGCGCGATCAGCCCCGGATTGCGCTTCAGCGGCCAGCGGTTGACGATGGTCTGCCGGTAATGCGCGCCGAGCCAGAAGGAGATCCCATCCCCGAGCACCGCCCCCACGAATGACGCGACGATCAACGGCCAGAGTCCGAGCGCGCCCGTCGGCACCAGAGCGCTGACGCCGAGAATGATGGCATCCCCGGGCACGACGGCGCCGATCACCGGAAGCGCCTCCAACAGCGAGACCACCAAAATCAGCCCATAGGCGGAGTCGTGGTGGGTGCTCGCGAAGGCGATAACCGATGAGAGGATCTTGGCGAGCATGCGAGTCCCCTCAGTGCCTGTGCCCCCGGCATGCGTGCGGCGCGGGCAACGGCCTGCGCCAGCGGGGCCAGAAGCGGACGATCGCACGCTCAAGCCCCCAAACATCCGCCGCGAGGAGACTCAGGGCAAGGAAGGGCTGGCAGGTCGCCGATTTTTCTTCATCCATCGTCGGGGGCGAATCTCAGGCACCGGGCACGCGGCCCGGCCGCTATCGTACCGCACGGCAACGGCGGCGGGGCGGGCGCCCGGGCGTTTTGCTCATCGGCCGGAAGGGGCAAAAAATGACGAGTGCGCTCGCCGGCTCAAAGATGACCGTGATCTGCCCGGCCGCCGGCCGGCTCGAGGCGCGTGAGCGGCACGCCCGCCTCCTTCCACGCCTGGATGGCGCCCGCCGGAGGGTAGGCTTTCTCCGCCCCGGCCTCGAGCAGCCGACGCCCCGCCCGCCCGCTCTCGCAGAGGACGCGCAGCAAGCACCGCACGCCGCGCCGCTGCGACCGCTTCCGGCACGCGGCAAGCAGATCGTGCAAGGTGCAGCGCCTGCGCTCACTCCATCGATCTTCGAAAGCGCAGCACCGCCACGGCGAGGAGGGCGGCGATCCCAGACAGCGCGAGCAGCTGCGGCCAGAGGACCCAGAGCCCCACCCCCTTCAGGAGGGTGGCGCGGATGATGATGAGGTCGCAACGCACCGGGTCGAGATACGTGAGCCACTGCAGGACCTTCGGCATGCGCGCGATCGGGAAGGCAAAGCCCGACAGTGTAAAGAGCGGATTGACGAAGAAGAAGTTGGTGGCGAAGGCCTGCTGCTGGGTCTTGCAGACCGTCGAGATCACCAACCCTATCGCCAGAGTGCTGAGCAGATACAGAGACGTTCCGAGCAGCAGAACGAGCGGATTGGCCCTAAACGGCAGCTGAAACCACAGGCTCCCGAAGAGCGTGATCACCGCGACGAGCGCCAGCCCCACCCCGAAAAATGGAATCATCTTGCCGGCCATGAGCTCGAAGGGCCGGATCGGCGTCACCAGGATCTGCTCGAGCGTACCGACCTCCCGCTCGCGCACGATCGCGAACGCCGTCGCCCACCATCAACACGCTTCGCACGCCGGGCACGGAGCCAAGGACGTCACGGGCGGCGCGGACGTTCGGGGTCGGGATCTGCGCCATCGCCCCCGGCATGCGTGCCCGCAGCGCATCCGGCGCCTCGCAGTAGGACAGGCGGCCGTCATGCAGCAGCGCGAGCCGATCCCAACGGTCCGCCTCGTCGAGGTACGCGGTCGAGAGGACGATGACGGCGCCCTCGGCACGCAGTCCGTAGAGGATCTGCCAGAATTCGCGCCGCGAGACCGGGTCGACGCCGGTGGTCGGCTCATCGAGCAGCACGACCTTCGGGGCGTGCACCAGCGCGCAGGTCAGGCCGAGCTTCTGCTTCATCCCTCCGGAGAGCTGACCGGCTCGAGCGATTCGCAGTTGCCGCGCCAGGTCGCGGAGATTACCTAGCCGGATGCGATGCGGCGGACCGCAGAGGCGATGCCTGCGAAAGCCGCCGGATCGGCGCAGTGCCCTCCGAGGGCCGACAGACCCGCGCGCCCTCCTCCCTCGCGTGCGCCTCCGCGCCGGCGGCACCTGAGGGCACCGCGCGGGCGCGACGCGGCGAAACGCTGCCAATGAAAGGCCGGCGCGGCGCCCGGCTCATCCCGGGGTAGCGCTCTAGGGCATCAAAGCGGAAGATGCGTCCCGCTCGCGAGGTTGAGCACGATCGCGAACGTGAGGTACATCAGCCACAGCCCGGTGAGGGTGTGCAGCAATCCCATCGCCCTCAGGCTTACCGGCAATCCCCAGCCGAAGCTCACGAAGAAGTCCGCCACGTATACCGCCATCAGACCGATGAACAGCAGCCACACCGGCCAGTCGCCCGCGCGCAGGAATACGATGAATCCGAGCAGCGAGACCAGCAAGAACGCGATGGCCATGAACCCGCCCGGGCGCGGATCACCGCCCCTCATCCGGATATAGCCCATCGCGAACCAGTGAATGCCGAACACCGAGGTGATGATGCCGGCGGCATAGAGCGGCGAACCCTTGAATACGGGAAACCAACTCAAGCCGATCAGCAGCAGCATGCCGTTCACGAACTGACAGAATCCCGGCATCCAGAACCCCCACACGCCGTTGGCGAGATCGACATTGGCGTCGCGTGCGGGGTAGCCGAGAAGCTCCTGCGGGCCGAAGATGAGATATCCGGTACCCAGGCCGAAGAATGCCAGACCGAGCGGCACGAAGACCGACGCCGGAAATTGGACCAACTGAGCACTCATCGTGGACTCCCCCCCGTTGAAATATCGAGTTCTACCGTAGGTATGCCGTCAACCAGGCGAACCGGCTGCGCAAGAGCTCCGCAGCGCAGCCCCTGGCGCGCACAGGATGCGTATCGCAGAGGCGGCGGGGCACTCGGGACATGCTGCGCAACGACGGGCCTGCAGTCGAGGAGCGGGTGCTGCGCGCCGCCGGCCGTTGACGCCGCAGGCGCGCCCCACCGCAGTCTCGGGCCCGCAGCGCTCGATCCGGAGGGCGCCCGCCACGGCTGCCGGCCGCTCGCGCGCGTGCCGGAAAGCGCCGACGGCCCATGCGTCCCTCGGCCGGCAAGATGCGCCGAGCACCGGGTTGCACCGAAGCGAAGCTGCGCATGCGAGACTTAACGTGCAGGTGGGATCGGAGTTCCCGGCAGAGGAGCGGCGCCCATGGACCCATGCCAGAGACATGCTCTACACGGCGTGGGCGGCGCGCAAGCCCGCCGCTTACCGACACAGGCCGCGCAATGCGACTGTTCCGCCTGGCGAACACATCGCGAGCGGATTCCGCGCAGCCGGCCGTGGCGCCGGAACATTGCGCACCCGGTGCCAGATCGGCCCGTCGCGACTCACCTCACCCGGTGCACGGCGCAAGAACGCTCGCGGGCGCTCTTTGGGCACGAGGGGCGTTCGGGCCGCTGCTCGAGCAGACGGGCAATGCGAGGCCGGCCGCCGGCACCATGATGCCGTTTGCACCCCTCATACACGTGCTCAAGTATCCCTGGCGCTTCAACGACGGTCTGGCCCTCGCCTCCCGGGTCGGCGCCGCTACCGTGGCCTGCCCATTTCGTCAGCTTTCTCTTGCGCTGGCAGCGATTGGCCTGCCGGCGTTCGCGGCCGCGACGTGCCTGATGCCGATCGATCAAAGGACTGGTTACCCGCAGGGGGTGGACGGCGCGGCGTGCATTCGCCCCTGCTGCCGGCCCGCCCAAGCAGCTTCGCACCGCGGATGACTACCCGGCGAAGCCGGGGTCCACCCGCCGCGGTGAAGCTCCTGCCTCAACCATGGGGTCAGGGCGATTTGCGGCGGTCAAGCGGATTCCATCGCCGGCAGGCCGTTTTATCGACACGGGCGGCCAAGACCGAGCGGCTGCTTTCTCGTCGCCGGCGGGGATCACTCGGGCGCCGCTCCCGCGCCGGGCGGCCCGGCTGCGGCGAGACTCGCTGTCTTCGCAACGGCCGGCAAAGTCACCGTCAAGGCAAAATTGCCGGATTCGGACGCGGGCGCGGAGCAGTCGAAATGGGAGGCATCCACTTTGACACGCAGCGTCGACAATAGCGTCTGCTCGATTTGGCGAAGCAGCCGACAGTCCGAGACTCTCAACGTTTTGGGTTTCCCGGGCACAAGCCTGATGGTGCGCTCGACGGCCTTCATCGGCGCCCCTTTTACCCCCGGGAGGACGAAGGATGGAAACTGAAATCCGACCTCCACACGGGGCGAGCTCGCGTAACCTATCCCCGTCGGACTACAGTCATACGGCAGGATATTGATGCTTGCGGGCCGCGCCCCGAGGCGCAACAAGATGCCGTGAAATTCGTACCAGAGTTGATCGCAACTATAGGTGCGTGGCAGATTCTTCAAGCGAACCAGAATGTCATAGGTCCGCCAGAAGGCGGGCTGCCCCGCCGCCCTGCTGCGCTGCGCCAGGTGGTGTGCAACCGAATGGTCGGACGAGGTGTTTGAGACCGTGGCCGAACGTGCGCTCGCCCAGAGGCCACAGAGAGTGAACGCTCCCGCAGCCACCGCAATAGTCCGCAATTGCCTTGTCATCTCTCGATCCGGCAATGCTCTGTTTGGATATGCACATGGACCGCCTGGAGCGCTGACGGTTCCATGCCGCCAGCTTGCCGCTGCTGCCCTTTGACATGACCAGTCGCACCCTGCTTGCACAAGTCTCGGCATCCCGTTCAAGGGCGCCGGTGAAAGACGCGAGGCGCTCGGGCGTGGCGGCAGCGCAATCTCGGCGCACGAGTCGGCGCGCACTCTGCCCTTGAAGTCCACACGGCCGCTCCTACTTTGCTAGCTGGCGGCGAGGCTGCGCAAGCGGGCGCCGCCGACACTCGTACCGAATCCGACTATTAGGAGGTGATGTTCGATGGCTGTCAGAGATCTGATTCCGAGGATGCGCTGGCGCATGCCGATCACGCGCAGCGAGAGCATCAATCCGCTCGCCGCCTTGCACGAGGAGATGAACCGTCTCTTCGATGACTTCTGGCGCGACTTCGATGGGATCGGCAGCTCACTGATGCCCTCCTCGGGCTTTCCGCGAGTCGAGGTCATCGAGACCGAAGGAGAGGTGAAGGTCGAGGCAGAGCTCCCCGGAATAGGGGAGAATGACGTCGACATAACGCTACACAACGGGATCCTCACGCTCCGTGGGGAGCGGCAAAGCTCGAGCGACGACAGACACCGCCGCGTGAGTGAGCGGTACTACGGACAGTTCGAGCGTCGGATCGCGCTACCGGCCGAGGTCGAGGGTGACAAGGTCACCGCTTCGTTCCATAAGGGTGTCCTTACCGTGACTTTGCCGAAGACGGCGCGAGAAGTGCAAGACGTCAAGCACATCCGGATCGACTCCTAGTGAGCTCTCGGCTCTTGCCGCCGGCCGACGGGTCCCCGGGGACGCGGCCATTCCGCCTCGGGGACCCCGTCCTGCCGCCCCCGCCCTTCGCGCTCCGAAGCTGTCCAAGGCGGGCCCGCCCGTGCGCCAGCACGAGCGCGCCCCCCCTCACAACCGGCCTGGTGAAGCGGCCGATCATGGGTACTTTCGCTCCCCGGGCCAGTTCTACTCGGGGAAGTCGCTCGCGCCCGGCGACCTCGGCTAGAGAACGTCGCTGATCCGGGTCTCGACGATCTGGCGCAGGGCGGCGAACAGCTCCGCGGCGACGACGCCATCGACGGCCCGATGATCGGCCGAGATGCACACCGTAAGCAGTGTCGCCGCACGCAGCGTTCCGTCCGATGCTTCGATCACCCGCCGCTCTGCGGCCCCGACCGCGAGAATGGTGGCTTGGGGAGGGTTGACGATCGCCTGAAAGCTGCGCACCCCATACATGCCGAGGTTGCTGACGGTGGCCGCGCCGCCCGCGTACTCGGCCGGCTGCAGCTTGCGTTCGCGGGCGCGGCTTGCGAGCGCCCCGACCTCGCGAGCAAGCCCCAGCAGGCCCTTCGTATCGGCGCTGCGCACGACCGGCGTCACGAGCCCTCCGGGCACGGCCACAGCCACTCCGATATCGGAGCGCTCGAATTGCAGCAGGCAGTCCCCCGCCCACGCGACGTTCGCCGCGGGCACGCGCTGCAGCGCCAGCGCGAAGGCCTTGAGCAGAAAGTCGTTGACCGACACGCGCACCGAAGCCGTCGCGTTGATCTGCTTGCGCAGCGCCAGCACCGCCTCCACATTGAGATCGCCGCTCAGGTAAAAGTGCGGCACCTGCTGCGTCGAGTCCGACAGCCGCCGGGCGATTGTCTTGCGCATGCTGTCGAGCGGCACCTCGCGATAGCTCGTGCCCGCATAGAGCGCCTTGACCTGCTCGGCTGCGCCGGCCGGTTGCGCGTGCACCCGCTGGCGGACGCGCTGGATGTCCGCTGCGACGATGCAGCCGCGCGGCCCGGTGCCCCGGATCTGCGCGAGATCGACAGCAGCCTCCGCCGCAAGACGCCGCGCGCGCGGACTCGCCTTCACGCCGCTCGCCAGCCGCGCCTTGCCGAAGTTGCGCTGCGGGGTACGCAGCCCATGGAACGGATCAATCGGCTGCGACGCACCGACCGAAGCGCCGAGCGGCGCCCCCGCAACGCAATTGCGCGATTCGCCCGCCACAGCGGCCGCCCGGCCCTGCGCACCGTTTGCCGGCCGCGCTCTCCTCTGCGCCCGCTCGGCTGCGCCAGGCGGCGCGCTCGCCGATTCGGCTACCACGCCCACCACAGTGCCGACTGGCACAGTATCGCCGGCGCGCACGAGGATCTCTCCGAGCACCCCCGCCACGACCGCCGGCACCTCCATCGATGTCTTGTCGGTTTCAATCTCAAACAGCGGATCGCCTGCGGCCACGGGCTCCCCTACCGCCTTGTGCCACTTGCTGATCGTGCCCTCTGTGACGGTCTCACCGAGCTGCGGCATCAGGATCTGCATCAGTCAGCTCCTCACCATCGGACCGCGATGTACTGTGTCTCAAGGTACTCCTGGATTCCCTCGCTCCCTCCTTCGCGGCCGAGGCCGCTCAGCTTCACCCCGCCAAAAGGCGCCGCGGGATCGGATACCAGGCCGCGATTCAGGCCGACCATCCCGACCTCGAGCCGCTCGGACAATTGCAGACCGCGCGAGAGGTCGCGGCTGAATACATAGGCGGTGAGGCCGAACTCGCATGCATTCGCGAGCCGCACGACCTCTTCGTCCGTGCGGAAAGCCTGGATTGCCGCAACCGGCCCGAAGATCTCATCACGTACCACGGCGGCATCCGCCGCAACATCCGTCAGCACCGTCGGAAGGTAGAAAAAACCGGGACCCGTGGGGGCTCTCCCGCCCGTCAAGAGCCGCGCCCCGCGGCGCACTGCATCGGCAACGAGGCTCGCGACCCGCTCGCGCGCTGCGGCATCGATGAGCGGGCCGACGCTGACGCCTTCGCTCAGCCCGTTGCCGGTCTTCAGCGCACCCATGCGTGCGGCGAACTTTTCCGAGAATTCGGCAAGGAGCGACTGATGCACGTAGAAGCGATTGGCCGCCGTGCACGCCTCGCCCATATTGCGCATCTTCGCGATCATTGCCCCTTCGACCGCGGCATCGAGATCGGCATCGTCAAGCACGATGAACGGCGCATTGCCGCCGAGCTCCATGCAGGGTCTCACCACATTGTGCGCCGCCTCGCTGATCAGGGCGCGCCCGACCTCCGTCGAGCCGGTAAAGGAGACCACGCGCACGCGCAGATCCGCCAGCATATCGGCAACGACCTGCCGCGAGCGCCGCGACGGCACCACGTTCACCACACCCGGTGGCACGCCGGCCTCCGCCAGCAGCGGCACGAGAGCGAGCATCGTCAACGGCGTGGCGCTCGCCGGCTTGATCACGACGCTGCAGCCGGCCGCCAGCGCCGGTCCGATCTTGCGGGTCGCCATCGCGGCCGGAAAGTTCCACGGCGTGACCAGCAGCGCGATTCCGGCCGGCTTGTGGTGTACCATGATCCGCGCACCGGACTGCGGAGCGTGCGAAATCCGCCCGCAGATGCGCACGGCCTCCTCTGCGTTCCAGCGGAAGAACTCCGCCGCGTAAGCGACCTCCCCGCGCGCATCGCTCAGGCTCTTGCCGTTCTCGAGCGTGATGATGCGCGCGAGCCGCTCGTGCTCGCGCATCATGAGCTCCCAGGCCTTGCGCAGCGCCTCGCCACGCTCGCGCGGGCTCTTCCGTGACCACGTCTCGAGCCCACGCTCGGCGGCATCGAGCGCAGCCCGGCAGTCCTCGGATGAGGCGCTCGCAACGGTCGTGATCGGGCGCTCCGTGGCCGGATCGATGACCTCGAAACGCTCCCCGGAGTGCGGGAGGCACCAGTTGCCGTCGATCCACAGGTCCGTGTGCACGCCGGCGAGCAAACTCGCGTAATCTGTTGTCATGACATCAGGCCGTCAAGGACCGCCGGATCATCTCGACGATGCGATCGACGGATGGAATGGCGAGATCCTCGAGCGCATCGGCCGCGGGCAGCGGGATGTTCGGAGTCGTGATGCGCACCGCCGGCCCGTCGAGGTCATAGAATGCCTCGTCCGCGATGATCGAGACGAGCTCGCTCCCCCAGCCCAGCTGGCGTGGATTCTCCTCCACGGTGAATACTCTGCCCGTGCGCGCAACCGAGCCCAGGATGCACTGCGTGTCGAGCGGCACCAGCGAGCGCACGTCGATCACCTCGCAGCTGATGCCGTGTCTCTCCTGAAGCGCCTCGGCCGCCTGCAGCGAGCGCGGCACCATCATCCCAAGCGCAAGGATGCTCGCATCGCCTCCGGGCCGCAGGATCTTGGCCGTCCCGAGCGTGTCGAGGATTTCCCCATCGGGCACTTCGCCTCTGACCGCATACAACGACTTGTGCTCCAGGAACACGACCGGATCGGGGTCACGCACCGCGGCCGCCAGCAGCCCGATGACGTCCACCGGGGAAGACGGCGAGACTACTTTCAGCCCCGGAAACTGCATGCACCAGTTCTCGACACTCTGGCTGTGCTGGGCGCCGAAGCGCGCACCGCCGCCGTTTCCGCAGCGCACGACCAGCGGACAGCTGACCTGGCCATTGGTCATGTACCGGGTCTTCGGAAACTCGTTGGCGATGTAGTCGTAGCAGACGCCCAGGAAGTCGGCGAACATGATCTCCGCGATCGGCTTAAGACCGGTCATGGCCGCGCCCATGGCCGCCCCGAGAATGGCCTGCTCGGAAATCGGCGTGTCGAGCACGCGCTTCGGCCCGAACTGCTCGAACAGGCCCACGGTGGCCTTGAACACCCCGCCGGCCTTGGCGACATCTTCCCCGAGCAGCACGACGTTCTCGTCGCGAGCCATTTCCTGCGCGATACCTCGTGCCACCGCCTCGCGGTACGTCAGTTGCGCCATGAACAGCCCCCGTCGGCATAGACGTCTGTGAACAAAATATCTTCCGAGGTCGACGGGGCCGCCTCGCAGGCCTGGGTGGCGTCGTCGACGACGCGGCGGACCTCGCCATCGATCGCATCGAGCGTTGCGCCCGGGACACCCTCGGCCTCGAGGCGCTTGCGATAGATTGACACCGGATCGCGCTCCTTCCACCTGTCGAGCTCACCGGGCAGCCGATACTTCGCCGGATCCGCGCGGCTGTGTCCGCTGTGGCGGTAGGTCAGACATTCGATCAGCGACGGGCCCTCGCCCGCACGCGCGCGAGCGAATGCCTTGGACATCGTGAGGTACACGACGTCCGCGTCGTTGCCGTCGATGACGATGCGCTCGAGCCCGTATGCGCCGGCACGGTCCGCACCGGGATGCTTCACCGCCGTGACCTCCGCGATCGGCGTGTATTCCATATAAAGGTTGTTCTCGCAGACGAACACGACCGGGAGCTTGCGGCACGCGGCGAAGTTCAGTGCCTCATGGAAGGCGCCGATATTGGTGGCGCCATCGCCGAAGAAGCACACCGACACATCACTGTCCCCCTTGTACTGCGCGCGCCAAGCGGCTCCGCACGCGATGGGCAGGTGCGCCCCGACGATCGCGTACGAGCCCATCACGCCGTGCTCGAGGGAGGTGAGGTGCATCGAGCCGCCCTTGCCCCGCATCAATCCGTTGTCCCGCCCCATCAGTTCCCCGAGCACCTTCTCGACCGGCACACCGCGCGCGAGCGTGTGCGCGTGTCCGCGGTAGGTACAGAAGGAAAGATCCCCCGGGCGCATCGCCGCCGCCGCGCCCGCCGCCACCGCCTCCTGCCCGAGCGACAGATGGCTCGTGCCCTTGATCTTGTTCTGCAGGAACAAGTCGTAGGCGCGCTGCTCCGCCTGACGCAGCAGAACCTGCAGCCGGTACATCTCCAGACGCTTCTCGGGGGAAATCTGCCCCGCTGGTGCCGTCTCGCCGGCACTCGGCCGTGTCTTTTCCGTCATGGTGTTAAGTCACCCGATCATTGTTCGTGAAACGAGCGCCTCACGCCTGAGGATCCGGCAGCGGTGCTGCGTCTCCAAGCGCCCGCCGGTCGAACTTGCTCTCTAGAAGACGTCGCAGCCGGGTAGGCCGCAGGAGATCAACCGGTGCGAGGGGAAGTTCGTGATCACCTCGCAGCCATCGCGCGTGACGACCACTTCCTCCTCGATGCGCGCAGCACCGGAACCGTCGGCCGCACCCTTCCAGGTCTCGACCGCAAACACCATGCCCTCCTTCAGCACCGAGCCCTGGCCGGTGAAGCGCCGGGTGATGATCGGGCGCTCCCACAGGCTCAGACCAATGCCGTGGCCGTACTGCAGGAGAAAAGCCTCCTCCTCGTCGCGGTAGCCGAATTCCTCGGCGGCAGGCCAGGCGCGGGCGATGTCATCGACCGTCGCGCCCGGGCGAATCGCATCGATCGAGGCGCTGATCCACTTGGAGGCCAGATCGTATGCCTCGATCTGGTGCTTGTTCGGCTCACCGCAGACGAAAGTGCGGTAGTAGCAGGTGCGATAGCCGTTGAACGAATGCATGATGTCCAGGTACACCATGTCGCCCGGCTGGATGATGCGGTCGGAGAAGGTGTGACAGTGCGGCGTGCCGCGCGGACCTGCGACGGAATTGACGCACTCGACGCGCTCGGACCCGAGGCGGAAGAGGCGGTCGTTCGCGATCGCCACCAGCTCGTTCTCGCGCATGCCCGGCCGGATCGCCTTGCAGATATCGTAGTAGGTCGCATCGACCATCGCGGCGGCGACCTTCAGGCACTGGATCTCCTCGGGCGTCTTGGTCTCGCGGGCATCGAGCATCGCCTGCTGGCCGTCGACGACCTCGACGCCTTCCTTCTCGAGCGCGCGCAGCATCGGCAACTCGAGCAGGTCGATTCCGAGCGGCTCACGCTCGATCCCATAATGGACGAGCATCTTCTTGATTTGTCTCGCAAAATCCTTCTGCGCGCCGGTCCTCGGCGGCAAGGCGCCCTGCAGGTTGCTCACCGGCGCGGCGACCCGATCGGCGATCCAGGGAGAGCTGATGCGCTTGGCCGGCGGCGCCGGATCCCACAAGTACGGCTCCCCGTCGCGCGGGCAGAGACAGTAGCGGTCAAACTTGTCGCGCGCCCACTCACCGATATGTGTCCCGGTGACGTAGCGCACGTTGTCGACGTTGAAACACAGGACAGCCCCCAACCCCGCGGCTTTGACCGCGTTCTGCGCGCGCTCGAAGCGCTGGCGCACCATCTTTGGGTAGTCGACCCCGAGTTCCCAGTCTTTGGCCATCGTGCCCCAGGGGGCCGTGGCGTGTGGACGATTGTATTTCATGGCGTTATCTCCGAATCAATCGAGCCCACTCGCGCGGGCCTGCTCACGGGCGATCACCGACCAATCGCGATCGCTGTCACCGCGCGCAATGGCGCTGAGCAAGCGATCACGGACCACATTGGCGCTCGGCAGCGGCACGCACGCAGCGTCGGCCGCAGCGAGCACCAGATTCAAGTCCTTCAAGCCGAGTCGCGCTGTAAAGCTCACCTGGTCGTAGCTCTGCTCGGCGATGATGCGTCCGTAGGTGCGGTACGCCGGAGCTGAAAACAGGCCCTCGGTCAGCATTTCGAAACACACGGAGGGCGCCACGCCGTACTTGCGGACGAGCGCGAATGCCTCGCTCAGCACCTCGATGCAGCCGGCCAACACGAAATTGTTCGTCAGCTTCAGCGCCGCGGCCCTCTCGGCCTCGTCTCCCGCCTCGAACAGGCGCCGGCCGATGACCGCCAGCGTCTGCCGGCAGGCTGCGAGCGCCGCAGCCGAGCCGCCGACAACGATGCCCGCTTGCCCGGCGTCCACGGCCTCGGGCCGACCGAGCACCGGTGCCGCCGCGAAATTCTGCCGTGCCGCGCGATGGGCCGATTCGGCGGCACCGATGGCCGCAACGCTGTGCGTACCCATCGCCACATGCGTTGCCCCTGCGGGGAGGCTGTCGCGCAGTCCGCCGGACCGTAGCAGCACATCCTGCAGAGCCGCGTCGTCCGCGACCATGGTGATGACCAGCTCGCGCCCCCTGCAAGCCGCTTCAATGGAACTTGCGACACGTGCACCCGACTGCACAAGCGCCGACGCTTTCTGCGGCGTGCGGTTGTACACGAGCACATCGCAGCCGGCAGCCAGTAAGCGACGCACGATTGCCGAGCCCATGCGGCCGGCGCCGATGAGCCCTACCTTGATGTCCATCAGTTTCCCCCGCAAACCCGATCCCTGATCACGTGAATCCCCGCCGCATCAGATCGCATCCGCACACCGCCGAGACCGGCCCCGCGGCGCCACCGCCAATCGAGCGAGCGCGCGCATCATGTGCCTTTGCCGCACCCCGCTGCAGCGTGGGAGCAGCCACGGAACAGGTCACGCTCGATGCCCGCAGCACCGAAGAGGTAGTCGCGGCTCGCTTCGAGCTCACGCCTGAGCTTGCCGAGGTCGGCGCCCAGCAGCTTGCCTTGCCACTTGCGGATCCTGCCCGCGACCATCACGGTATCGACATTGCTGCGATCCATGAGCGTCACAACGGCGCCGGCCGCATGATTGAGCGGCGCGACATTGAGCGCGGATGCGTCGAGCAGGACGACATCGGCCTGCTTGCCTGGGCTCAGAGAGCCCGTTTTGTGGTCCAGTCCAAGGCCCTTCGCGCCCTCATGTGTCGCAAAGCGGATCACATCGTGACAGCTCAGCAGTTCCGCAAGCCGCTCCTTGCCTGCGAGCGCCGCCTCGTTGACAAAAGCCCGCTGCACCGTAAATGCGCTGCGCATCAGCGTAAACGGATCGGCCGTCATGGTGCATTCCACGTCACTCGAGAGCGACGGCTGCATGCCAAGGTCGAGCGCCTTCTGCAACGGCGGCATCCCGTGCCGCATCGTCATCTCGATAGGCACCGCAAGGGACACGTGCGCCCCCACGTCGGCGGCGACTTTCCACGCAAAGTCGCTCATCCCAGTCATATGAATGAAGATGTTGTCCGCACCGAACCGCCCAGCCCTCGCCAGTTCGTCGAAGGTCGGGGCCATTCCGAAGGTCCCGACGACGTGCAGGGCCACCGCAACGGCCAGATCGCGCCCGATACTCCATGACTTTTCATAGCCTGGAATATAGATCTCTCCGCCCATCACCATCGTCAGCAGCTGGTCGGCGGAAGAGAAATGCTCCTTCTTCAGCCGCCGCGCGTCCTGCGGATACTGCGTGCCGTCTCCCCAGCCCTCGAAATAGCCGAACACCGAGCGGCGGCCGGCATCCCGCAGCCCCTGCACGACGGCGTCGGAGTGCTCCGGAGTGTGATGGATCTGCGAGACATCCATGACCGTGGTCACGCCCGTATCGAGCTGCGCGAGGGAGCCGAACAGCACGCTGATATGGACGTCCTGCGGCCGGTATGCCAGGGAAAATCTCTGCAGAATGTGCTCATAATAGTTGACTGCGCCGTGCAGATGGCCGTCGTTGATCAGGATGCCATCGGCAAGAAAGCTGCGCAGCGCAGTTTCGAACTGATGATGATGTGTGTCGATGAAGCCCGGCATGACAATCATGCCGCTCGCATCGATGACCACCGCGTCTGTCGCATCGAGGTGCGGCCCGACGGCGAGCACCGTGCCGCCTTCGATCAGCACGTCAGCCTCGGGGAAATCGCCGACCTTCGGATCCATGCTGAGCACCGTGCCGCCCTTGATCAGCACGCGCCGGCCTGCCTCACCGCAGTCGACCGGAATCGCTCGAGCCGCGGAATTATCTCCTCGTACCGCCGTCATTCGCGTTTCTCCGCAGCGCCGCTCAGGTGAGCAACCAGCCGTTATCGATGTTGAGGTTCACTCCATTGATCGACTGGTTGTCCAGCAGAAACAGCGCCGCGTCCGCGACATCGCCCATGGTAGCCAGGCGTTTCGTGGGCGTGCGGCTGATCACGGCATCGAGGTTCTTCCCCGACCAGGCGGGGCTGTCGCCTATGATCCCCGGGTGGATCGCGTTGACACGCACCGGCGCAAGCTCCACCGCCAGGGTGTGCACGAGCGTGGCGACTGCGCCATTGACGGTCGTGACCGTCGTCGACCCCGGATAAGGACGCTCCTTTGCGAGGCCGCCAAACAGAACAATCGAGGCACCGGGCGCCAGCTTCGGCAGCAAGGCGTGAACGGCCTGCGTATAGCCCACCAGCTTGAGCGTCACGAGATTGAGCGCGCGATCGACGTCGTAGTCGCGCACGGAATTGGCGTCGCGTTGAATGGCGCTTATGACTACGTGCCGGACCGTCGGCACCCGCTCCAGTGCCGAGGCTATTTCACGCGGCCTGGCCAGATCCACGGCGAGTCCACTCGCACCGCGCCCCAGTTCCCGGGCGACGTCCGCGCACCGCTGTCCGTCGCGGCCGGCTATGATCACCTGTTCGCCCCGCATCGACATCCGGCTCGCGATCTGCAAGCCGATGCCCTGCGTGCCCCCAATGACGATTGCGCTGCCGGTCATGTCTATTTCCGCCTGATCTTATTTTCCAGGTATTCCCAGTCACGATTGAAGCGGTAAGAATGGCGCGCCGGAGGCTGCGGCGACTGCGTCTCGAGCCACCGGACTGTGGACTTGCTCGGGTTGCGGAATGCATGCACGCAACCCACCGCGCTCCACAGCACATCGCCCTCCTTCAGCACATAGGTGACGCCGTCGGCGACCGCCTCGACCTGCCCTTTCAAGATGGTGTAGCTCTCCTCCAGCGGATGGTCGTGCTCGTGCGCCACACCGCCCGGCTGGTACTCGACCATGAACATCGTGGCCAGCGCCGCGGACATTCTCTGGTCCACCAACATCTTCACCGCGATGCCGCTGTAGGCGAGCAACGCGGTCGCCATGCTGGCGGAGACGGTCGGAGCATCCACCCGCGCGCCCACCTTGAGCTTCTCGAGCGTGATGTCGTCATCGGTCATGCGAAAGAAATGCAGCGTGCGCGGATCGCGGATATCGAGTGGCTCGATCCGCACGCCTTCAGGTCGACCGAGGAAGAACAAGTCGCCGGGACCGCTGCCGTCGCGTGGAATCGGCGTCAGCATGTCGATCCACCTCGCGGTGCCCTCGTCCGCTCCGCGCCAGGCGTGTGGCGTACCGATCGGAATCACGCCGCAGGCGCCGGGACACATCGGGTAACCGCGACCATCGAGGATCAAGACGGGGCTGCCCTCGGTCACGTAAAAGAGCTCCTCGAACGATTGCACATGCACGTCGACCCGTCCGCCCGCATCGAGCTCGCAGAATCCAAGATCGGTGTGCACGGCGTGGCATGCCCTGCCAACGACCGAGCTGCGGCGAAATCCTTGGCTGTGCTGCCCGTAGGCCGGCAACGGCCTGATCTGACTGGCTCGCGCAACGTGATGCGACACTAGGCGGTTCCTCTCTCTGAAGTGGCGTTTACTTTTACTGAACAGTTTATAGCGTCCGAACAGCGGGCCGTCAAGCGCTCACACTGCCGTTTGCGTGCAACACGGTCCGCTCGCCGCTCTGTTCGGTCGAAATATCGCGGCAAGTCTCGCGGCGCCGAGCAGGCTCGCCGCGCAAGTTGAGCGCCGGTCGCAGTGACCGAGCCGCTGCAGAATCGGCGCGTGGTTGCGCTGCGTTCCCGTCCACACTGTTGCGCGAGTCGCCCCCTGCGGCGCGATCAGGAGCGCCGCAGATGCGCACCGGCAAGCGCGCTCACGCCTCGCTTACCCCACTCTTAAGTCCGCCGCTACCGGCCGGACAGCATAGGCAGCCCACCCCCACTGCATTCCTCGATGGCATCGCCGTGCCACCTCGCCCTGCGCATCGCGGTTCCTCTAAAGGACTTCGCACCGCCACGAGTACGGTGAACCTCGCCTCCACGCTCTCCTCGTGCGCCTCTGCGCTGCACTCACCGCCCCGCGCGCGGCTGCGCATCCGCACGGACTGCGACTGATCGCGCAAAGCACACCCCATCGGCACCCTGCGCAGCGCCTGCCGGCGGTGCACCTGACCCTCCTCCCCTGCTGCACGTCTTGACAGCCTATCGTTAATCTTTTATAAACAGTTTCAGTACCACTAAACACCGCGATCGGCCGCCGCCCGTCAGCCAGCGAAGCCGCCCGAGGGAGAACGTCTCCTCCTTCGAGGTGATTGACATGACGGACACGGCCCTCGCTATCGCATCCGGAACGCTCGGATCACAGAGCGACCGTCTTTGTTCGGCAGACTTTTTTTTTGGGGGGGGCGAGGGCCTGCGCAATATGGTTCAGCTCTGCGACGATTGCCACACGAAACTCACGATCATCCCCACCCCTTGCGCGCGCGGCGGCGCGACCTGACCGCCCGCCGGCAAAGCTCCGGCGGACCCTCGGCGGCTTACCCCCGAGGCAGCGCGGTCGCAAGCAAATCTCAGAACTCTCAACGAGCCGGGGATCCTGTGATCAGAACACTAAAGACACTGCTGGTCGCCGCAATGGCGCTGGTGCTGACTCTGGCGGTCCTCGGCAACCTCACCATGCCGCACACCGGCTTCGCCGCCGTCAGCACTGCCATGGGCATGCAGACCACGTACCGCAATCCGCACGCCATGTGGCGGGCGATCCAAAATCCGCTGCTGATCTGGGCGGCGTTCGGGCTGATCATCCTTTCAGAGGCGACGAGTGCGGCGCTCTGCTGGGCTGCAACCGTCACGCTGTGGCGAAGCCGCGGACACAAGGAGCGGTTCGTCGCCGCGAAATCGGCCGCCTACTCGGGACTCGGCGCGGCCGCGTGCCTGTATTTCATCGTTTTTCTGGTCATCGCCCAGGAATACTTTCTGATGTGGCAGAGCACGAAGCTCAACGTGCTGCAGGATGCCTTTCGGCTCTTTGCCGCGGCCATTCTGATCGCCTTGTGGTTGGGCACAGACGACTGAACCGCCACACGGCACCCTCTGCCGCCACTTCGCCATGCGTGTTAGCAGCTGCAAGCGCGTTGCACATGGATCGCCCGACCGGCAAGTCGGCCCGCCATGTCCGCTACGCCGCCCGCCCGGATCGCATCGAATAACCGCACCAATCGCAGTACGACTGCGCGAGGCGAAAGCCGCCGACTTCGTGATGCGCCCACGCACGCGCGCGAGCGCCGGCTTGCCCGGCGCGCAATTACATTGAAACGCCGACAACCGACGATTCCGTTCATACAAGGGGGATTTAACGTGCGCAACTCGAATGCATGGGTATTAGCAGCGGCACTGGCGCTGCCGGACTTGATCGCCACTGCGGCCCTCGCCAAAACCGTCACGCTGCGCGAGATCGTGGTGACGGCCCGCGAGCGTAAAGAGCTTGTCCACAACGTGCCCATCAGCGAAAGCGTCTTCACTCGGCAGACGATCAGGTCCGCAGGGATCGACAGCCCCAGCAGTTTCATAGCGATGGTGCCGAACATGACGCTGGTCGAAACCCAGAACGTCGGCAACGCTTTCGTCACTTTGCGCGGAATCTCGCAGGCTCGCAACAGCGAGCCGTCCGTCGCCGTAATCGTCGACGGCGTGCAGGAAACCGACCCGGAGGAGTTCGCCACCCAGCTCTACAACGTCGACCAGATCCAGGTACTGAAGGGCCCTCAGGGTGCCCTCTACGGACGCGATGCGATTGCTGGCGCCATCATCATCCACACAGTGCCGCCTCAGAAGCACTTCGGGGGACGGGTTCGGGTAGGCATCGGCAACGGTCCCTCAGAGCGTCTGGACTCTACCGTGACGGGCCCTGTCAATTCCCGCCGCACGCTGCTGTACCGGGTCGGGCTCGACGTCTATAACACCGGCGGCTACCTGGAGAATGTCTATCTGCATCGCAAGGCCGATCCGTACCGCGATTACTCCGGCAGGCTGCGACTGCTGTGGACGCCGAACAGCAAGCTCACCGCGGATTGGCGCTTCTTTTACGACCGGGTCCAGACGACCGCGTACTACTTCGTCATTCCGCGCGCCAACCCGTCCAATCCGTTCTCTGATTTCACCACACCGCCGAACGCCAACGATGTCACGAGCCCGATTCAGACCAACAACCTGGGAATGGATCATCGCGACATAATGGATACCGCGCTGAAGCTCGATTACGACCCGGGTTATGGGACATTCCGCTCGATCACGGACTACGACCAGACCAAGGAGATCGACACCGGCGATGCCTATGACTTCCGCCCGATCACTTCTTCCCTGGAGTACGCGCTGACGGCGGGAGTTCCGGCCTCCCTCGGCGGCCCGTTCGACGAAAGTCAGAGCCAGTTCGTGCGCGTGCGCTCGTGGAGCCAGGACGTGCGTTTCACCTCGCCGTCGCAGAATGCGTTTCGCTGGATAACCGGCTTCTACTTCCTGCACAAGGAACGCTTCATCTCGACCGACAACATCGTCGACCGGGGGCTCGGCGTTCCGGCGGTGTACGAAACCCCGATCGTCAATCCCGCCAATCCGTACGCAACCAATACGAACGTGACGTTTCTCGCTGACTTTCAGAACAGCAACGCCTGGGCGTGGTACGGAGACGCCACATACACGCTTTCGAAGAAATGGCAGGCCGATGCCGCGCTACGCTACGACTCCGATACCGAAAGTGACACCACCCGCACACCGCAACGGTTTTTGCCCGATCCGACGGCGTACACGGGCGAGGTGCGCACGCACACCTGGGCCGCCTGGCAGCCGAAATTCACCCTGCGTTATCAGCCGAACGCCGACTGGACGATTTACGCGGACTGGAGCCAAGGCTTTCGCAGCGGCGGTTTCAATCAAACTGGAGTGGCGTCGGTGGCGAAGGCGAATCACATCCTTGGCGTCGGCGACACGTTCAAGGCGGAGATCGCCGATACGTACGAGCTCGGTGTAAAGGGCGATATGTTCCATCACCGCCTGAGCGTCGATGCCGACGTGTTTCACACGCACTCCAGGAACGGCTATTTCTTCGTCTATATCGCCGCGAACTCCACGCAGAATCTCGGCAACCTGAACGCCACCTACAAGGGGGCAGAAATTCAACTGACTGCGCGTCCGACCAACCGCCTGGAACTGTATGCGGGCTACGGCTACACCGACAGCAGGATCACCGCCATGGCAGACCCGACCGTCCTCGGCAACCAGGCACCGCTCGTCACCCGCGATACGATCAACGCCGGTGGAATGTACCGCCAGCCTATCGAGGAAGGGCTCGTGGGAACTGTGCGCCTGGACTTCCACGAGCTCGGACGCACGTGGTGGGATCCCTACAACGTGACCTCACGCAACCCCGTTTCCCTGGTCAACCTGCGGTTCGGACTGGAAGCCGGCAGATGGTCGTTCGCTCTGTGGTCGAAGAACCTCACGAACACCATCTACAACGCCGAGTTTTCGCCCGGCGGATTCCTCTGGCGGGCTCTGCCGCGCCGGTACGGCGTGAGTTTCGAGTACCGCTTCTGAGCGCGAAATGCCGCGGAATAGCGCGCGCAGCTGACGGATCGCGGCGCGGGTTTAACTTCCGCGGCGGCAGGCTTGCGCCGGCCTGATGGGGTCATCTGAAAAAAGGAAAAAAGGGAAATCTAGCTTCGGGCCCCTCGGATCATTTTGATTCCAGGGGCCCCGTCTCATGCCGGCCCGGCTTGCAGGCCGCCGTGGCGCCGCGGTCCTCTGCACACGCTGAGATCACGAGTTCCCCCTCCTGCACCGGGCGAGCCAAGCCGATGGTCCGGCCGGGAGCGGCCCCGGAGCTGCAGCCATTGGTGTTTCGCGGCACCGGCTCGGTCATCACCCCTCCCGGGCAATGGGCGCACGGCGAAGGCCGCATCAAGTGAGAGCGCACCGCAATGTTCTGCCGGATCTCTGCCGGCACGGCCGCTGTCGGGCAAGGGCGGGCGCCTCCAAGAATGCAGGCTGCGCACCCGCTCGCGCGCGCCGCTCGAGTACAGCATCGCTTTCGGCGCGCACCGCCGCCCGCCTCAAGAGCTGCAGCAAACCGAGGTGTCTGAACAGCTCGCCGCGGCACCGCGTGACGCAACGGCCGGATCGCGCTTGCCTGGCTCACCAATGTCTCCGGCTTGCTGCAATTTTTATCAAATTCGCGTAAGATAATCCGCCACATAAGGTGAGAATTTAAGACCGATTCCTTGCATGCAGCGCGATCGAACTCCGGTGGGCAAATGCGAATCTCGGCGGCGTTTGAAACGCGCCCGACTACCGGTCGGCGACGGGGTGCGGCAAAGGGGGCACGCTTGAGCGGCCGAGCGGACACTCGCCGCGCCTCAACCGTGAATGCTCCAGACCTCTCCTACCTCGGCAAGCAGCTTCGCGAGGAGCGCAATCGAAGAGGATTGAGTCTTCGCGAGGTCGCGCGCCGCGCCAAGATTTCGCCGAGCATGATCTCGCAGATCGAGAACGGTCGCGTCATGCCCTCCGTCAGCACGCTCTGGTCGCTGACGACGATTCTCGGAATGCAGATCGACGAGCTGTTCAATCATGCCACGCCGGCGCGTAATCAGACCCGCGCCAAGGAGCAGACCACCTCAGGCGCCGAGAGCCCGATTCAGCGCGGCACGAACCGTGAGCGACTGCGTCTGGCGGCGGGGGTAGTCTGGGAACGCCTCACCGTCCGCCCGGACGAGAAGGTGGAATTCCTGAAAGTGACCTATGCGGTCGGTGCAGAGTCCTGCCCCGAGGACTCCCTGTTCCGCCACGGAGGCAAGGAATACGCCTATGTCATCTCCGGCAAGCTCGGACTGCAGATCGGATTCTCAAAATATGAGCTGAAGGCCGGCGACTCCGTTTCCTACGGCGCCGATCAACCCCATCGCCTGTGGACGATCGGCAACGAGCCAGCGGTGGCGATTTGGGTCATCGTCAACCGAAATGACGAGGACTACGTTGAAATCCGCGACGGCACCTAGGACGCCGCGGCGCAGAGTGCGGTTGTGTGCCGCCGCTGTCCGCAAAAATCTCCAGCCGGAGCACGGCAACGGAATCCCGGCGATTCCTCGCGAGGACACTGCGCAAGATCTGCCGCCCACGAACTCTGCTCCAGGCCGCTGCCCTGAGATCGCGGGGCTCGCCTCGGGCATGCGCGGGGCGGAACGGCAACGGTGCCCGCCGCGCTGCCGGCAGGAACGTGATCGGCGCAATCGGGCAACCTTATTTTCAAATTCCGCAGATGATCACCGTGCGCAGAGCCGAGCCGCGTGATGCCGCGGAAATCACCGCCATCATCGTGCCGACGATTCGCGAGGGAGCGGCCTATGCGCTCGATCCGTCCGTGAGCGCAATCGACCCACTCGCCTATTGGATGTCGACCGATAAGAAGACGTTCGTGGCGGAAGAAGACGGCGTGATTCTCGCCACCTATTACAGGCGCCCGAACCAGGCAGGCGGCGGCCGACATGTGTGCAACTGCGGCTACAGGACCAGAGCAGATGCCGACGGGCGTGGGGTCGCACAGCCTCGCTTTGTGTATACGTGACCTCTCCCCGTAATCCACTGTCCATCAGCCACCTACTGCGGCGCTCGGCAAAATCAGCCCGGCTTTGCTCGGTAGAAGTAGTCCAGGCGGGTTACAGGGTTGCGCGCAAGACTCCGGTTCTTTCTGATCGAGCAGCCCTCGCCTCGATATGAGGCGAGTAGTCTCCGGGAAGCAGACTGTGGAGAGGAGTCGGTGTCATTGGGGTGCAAGGACTGCTCCCCGAGAAGGATCAAGGAGCCGACCCCCGAGCCTCGGCGAGCAGCGTGACCGCATTGACGAAGGGAACATGCAGCAGGTGCATGGCCAGATCGATGGCGCCGCCACCGCCTCTGTGCACACAGGTGTCGTACCACTTGGCGGGGCCTGTCGTGAGGATCTCGAACTCCCCGTAGGCGGTGCGTACGTGCCAGCGACGGCTGCCTGGATCTTTGAGGGGCCGGTACGTGGGATCGGCCTTGAAGTCGATTGCGAGCAGGCTCAGCGCCTCATCGACGGGGATGTTGCGCAAGCAGGATAACGCGGCGGGACTAAATGATCGACGCACCCACGATGTCGGAGATGTTCTTGGGGAGTGCCGCTTGACGACAATTAATTCTTCGACACCGACGACAATAAAAACATCGACACGGGACTGGCCGGTGGGGTGATCTTCTTCCGGGCTTCGGGTCCGTCTTCTTCGGCGCCATTATCTCAAACGTCTTGTTCTCTTTGTCGCCGCCGCCCTTGAGCGCCTGACGGCGGACGGCGCGGTGGCCGACCGGCCGCCGCCAGTGGGTTGGCAAAATGGCCCCCGTGAGGGGGGCCATGGCCAAGAAGAACACGAGCAAATGCCTGTCGTGCAACGAGGCGTTCACCGCCGATGTCCGCAACCGCGGCCGGCAAAAGTACTGCGGCAAGCCCGAGTGCCGGCGAGCGGCCAAGGGGGCGCGCCGGGATTTGATCGGCGTCGGTCTGCTCGCCTACCGGCGCCCGCTGTACCAGGTGCTTGCCCTGGATCGGCCGGCACCGCCGCCGGCGCGCGAGCTCGGCGTTCAGCCGCTGCAGCGCAGCCTTCACCGGGTGCAGGCTCAACTGGAACGATCTGCTCCACGAACGCCTGTCCCAAGCTCCAACCCCCCACGCCCTCAGCGACCGTGATCAACAAACGGCAATACCGAACACTCATGAAGAAGGGCTCTGTTGAAAAACGAGTGGGCTATGCGGTGACGTAGGGGTTGATGCGGGAGAAGTCGAGTTTGCCGGCGATCATGAAGATGACCGTGCGGATAGTGCGGAAGCGGCCGTACCCGCGGGCCTTG